>JBGSUL010000107.1:0-1991 GCA_041736155.1 Bdellovibrionales bacterium | reverse complement strand
TGGCCCCTCTAGATAACATCAGACTTGCGACAAAAGCTGATGCCCTAGCAATGCTGGCGATTTATGCACCTTCAGTTACTTCGGCTCCTACTTCTTTTGAGATTGAGCTGCCTACACTCAGCGAATTTGAATCAAGAATAGAAGACACACTCAATAAATTTCCTTGGATTGTGTTCGAAAGCGCAGGGGAGGTCGTTGCTTATGTCTATGTGACTCCGCACCGAGCGCGTCGTGCCTACAATTGGTCTGTTGAATCGACCGTCTACGTCAAAGAGTCTCACCAGAAAAATGGAATCGGGCGCATCTTATACCGTAAACTTTTATCCTTGTTAAAAGATCAAGGTACAGTAAACGTCTTCGCTGGAATCACTTTGCCGAATGCAGCGAGTATTAGGCTGCACGAATCTCTGGGATTTACACCAGTCGCAGTTTTTCGAGATGTTGGCTTTAAGTTAAATCAATGGTGGGACGTAGGCTGGTGGCAACTTCAGTTGCAAAGACCGTTAGAACCTAGCGAGCTTCGGCCTTACACTTTCGAATCGTGAACGAGGAATTCATCACATTGACGCAGCGTTTAGCCGCCGGTGTCGGTGCTTTTGAGGTTACCCCCGTTTTTAGGTCCAGTAGTTTTGAAAGAGCACTACATTTATGTTCCTAACATTTGTTTATAATTTTCTACAACTTCAAAGGGGGTTTTGTTTTTTAGTGAACTGTGGGGCCGATTATGATTGTAGTTCTGCCACCATTCACTGATGACTTGGCTGGCATTATCTACATCTACGAAGACACTTTGGTTTAAGCACTCATCACGTAGCCGCCCATTGAAACTCTCTATAAAAGCGTTCATCACTGGCTTGCCTGGGCTGATGTAACGAATCTCAATTCGCTTCTCTGCGCACCAGCGCGTGAAAACTTTCGATGTAAACTCGGATCCGTTGTCGACGCTTAAAGCCTCAGGTAACCCATGCCTCATCTCAATTTCCTTTAAAAATTCCACCACCGCAAAACCCGTCATACGCGATAGCGTTAATATGCCGGGCGAAAAGCGTGTGGCATGATCTACTATCGTTAAACACCGCAATTTTTGGTAATTTCTGGTCTTATCACTCACAAAATCCATGCCCCAAACCTTATTGGGCTTCGTGGGACGTAAAATTGAAAACACCTGGGGAGTTAACTTCTTTCTTTTACGCTTTACTCGAATGGAAAACCCTAAACTTTTGTAAATCCTTTCAACTTTTTTATGATTAACCACCACGCCCTGCCGCCGTAAACACGCCGTGATTCGTGGACTGCCAAAACGAGGGTTTCTCTGCGCGATGCTTTTTATGGCACTCACGACATCGGTATCTTCATTCCTACATTTTTTATAGCGAAAACTTGATCTAGAAATTCCCACTAGGTCCGTGGCCCGTCGCTCGGATACACCAAAATCTTTTAAATACTGAACGACTTCTCTCAGGGCTCCGGACTCTAAAACTTTTTTCTTAACGCTGCCTTTAAGGCCTTAATCTCCAGGCCCTGGGTCTCAAGCTTTTTTTCTAATAACTTGTGATGCCGGTCTCGCTGCTTGGCATACGCAAGCTTCATATTACGCATGCTCTTGTATTCGCATTTTATTCTGTGAAAAGTTGTCTCGGAAATATTGTACTTTCGACATATCGCCGAAGTCCGCATTCCGTCTTCGACATCCCGAAGCAACCTCACAATATCTTCATCACTTAGCGACCTGGACCTCATTAATTGTTGCATAACACGCCTCCTGACGCACATGCACTCTCAATTCACTGGTACTAAAATAGGGGTAAGGTCATGGTGCGTCAGGTTTAGTGAGGGCCTATGTGTGTTTTGAATTCTAAAATTCAGCGTCTAGCTTATTTTGATTTTTACTCAGTCTTACGCAAACAATGTCGCTCGCCTGTTCTTCAGGGATTGGAAAGCGATCTGGAATTCCAGCCCAAATACTCATTGTATTTTGAGTGATTTTTTTA
>JBGSUL010000075.1:0-64449 GCA_041736155.1 Bdellovibrionales bacterium | reverse complement strand
GATGCTGCGGTTAATTGAAAATGGCGAGATCAATTTAATTATGGTGACTGAGCTATCGCGTATTTCGCGCTCGATCAAAGATTTTGCAGAAATCTGGTCCATGATGAAAAACATTGGCTGCGGGTTTATGAGTTTACGAGAATCTTTTGATTCCACAACGGCGGCCGGTGAAATGCTGATTTTTTCTATGGCAAATTTATCGCAGTTTGAGCGTAGGCAGACTGCGGAGAGGATTTCGTTAAACTTCGCAGCGCGCGCTAAACGAGGTCTCTACAACGGTGGATCTGTGCCCTTTGGGTATGAGCTTATTGAAGGTAAGACTGGGTATTTGAAAGTGAACAAAAAGCACGCCGAGGTTGTTAGAGCCTGCTTTAAATATTTTTTAAACCACGAGGGCTTAACACAAGCCGCCCGTGCCTTAAATAATGATGGTTATCGTTGTGAAAGATTAAAACGTGGAGGCGGAAAACCTCGACTTGATTATTTTACAACGGGCAACCTGCATCACATTTTAAGAAATAAATCCTACAAAGGGGTTCGGGTGTACAGCGAGCGTGGTGAGGAGTTTGAGGTAAAGGCTGTTTGGGATGCGATTGTTGATACAAGTACTTTTGATCGAGTGGGTAAGATTTTAGAGAAAAACCACCGTAGGAAAAAGCCGCACAAAGAGAATCGCTATCCCTATTTATTAACGGGTATGATCTTTTGTAAAAAATGTGGATCAGTTCTGACTGGGAAGTCCGCGCATGGGCGAAATGGCAAGGTGCCGTACTATGAGCACGGCTGGGCCACTCGGCGCGGCATGGTGCTCAGTCAGCATTTGTTTGATTGTGGAAACCCGAGAAGGTTTTCTGGTAGAAAGCTCGAAGAGCTTGTTTGTACTAAAATGCTTGAAATTTTATCGGATCGAAGTTTTTCAGAAAAGCTTTTTGAGCGCGCAAAGAAGGTCCATGCTGGCAACGGCAGCCAGAAAGAAGCTAAACGTCTTGAGGCGCAGCTCACGGGGTTTAATGCGCAACTAGAGGGACTGACTGAGAGACTCGCAGAACTCCCAAAAACGGTGTCTGCCGCACCTTTTTACAAACAGATGGAAAAGATCGAAGAGAAGAAAAGAGAGACAGAAACTTTATTGTTAAAAACGCGAGAAGCGATGGATGAAAAAACGCCCACCGTTATCGAAGATTATTGGCAATTTGTAAAACAACTAAAATATGTATTTGAGTATGGGGATTCTCAGATACGAGAAAAGATTATTAAACGATTGGTGCAAAAAATTGAAGTGAACCCAGACGAGGTCACAATGCACATGATAGTGGACGAAAGCGTCGTCCCACGGGAGCCTAAGAAGGGCTCCCGCCTTTTTTTGTATCCAAAATTCGTCAAATCAGAGGTCGACTTTACTGGTAGTAGCAATGGCGCTCGTAAGACGGAAATCGAGCAGAAAATAAAAAAGGCTCCCAGTTTTTTCCTGGAAGCCCTGAATCATTTTTTCAACTTTGGTTCGAATACTTTGACAATTGGTGGAGGTGACAGGGATCGAACCTGCGACCTTCTGAATGCAAATCAGATGCTCTCCCAGCTGAGCTACACCCCCACATAATTTGGGAGCGTTACTTTTGATATAACTTGCTGTTGGAGTCAAGACGAAGGCTTTTTTAAAACGAAAAAGAGGCAAATAACTCATTTGGTCAAGCTGCTGAGACCCTTCTCTTTGCTCAGGAAGGTTCATATTGCTTATTCTGGAGCCTAGGAATTACTCAGCGTAAGTATGGTTCGCTGAGGGCAACGGCGGTTTGTTTTCTGTGTGCTTTAAGCGGAAGCTGACCACATGCGGGACGGCAAACTAGCGAGGACTTTGCGCTCATCTTTGAGATCAAAACCTACGGATTCGCCACCGCACAATACGGAATCATACACTTTGCGGAGAACATCGAGCTCTTCTTGCTCGTCATTGCTCTGTAGAACCTCTTGAATGGCCTCAAAAACGCTTTGAATGTCCGGGGTCGTCACTACCTTAGGGATCTTCTCCATGTCCAAGCCAAACAGGCCTAGCGGGCGAAATCCAACTAATGTTTCTGTAATGAGAATCTTCTTTCCTGATGTAAAATTCACCTGTAAAAAGGACTTACCAGCTTCATCCTGGCGAACCATCACTTCATTGAGGTCGAAACAATTTAAGGTAATTCTTTTGTGATCCATCTTTTGTTCAATCACCATATAGTCTGTTAAAGGTGACTCAACGATGGAAAGCCCCTGTGAACCTTGCACAAAACTTTTGATTTGTGTCACAACGTTTTGAAATTCGTTCTTCATATTCGTCCTCTTCAAAGGGCCCCCTCTATAACAGCCATAACTTCATCAATCTGCTCACAAAACATATCGACCCGAAAGCTATTCTACTTAACAGAAAGAATTAAAAAAAATCACTGATCTCAAAGAGATGCATCAAGTGTCTCACGACAAAACAAGTTGGACTTCCTCAAAGTTGGGGATGACTAAAATGTTCTCACAAAGCTTGCCATTTTCATGAATAAAACTTAATACTTACAGCTAGCCCTTTGTGGGGCTGAGAGGATCTACATGCTCATATACCGCTGGCTCGCACCACTGAAACCTACGAAAGAACAAGCGCGAATGATTTTTCTTTCGGAAGATCTCGCTCCTCGTGAAGAAATCCTCTCGCAAGAAGAAGTCTATCCAGAACACCGCCACCCTTTTGATGAAATACGGATGATTCTCGATGGAGAAATCTCGATGAATATCTCGGGTAACCAACTTTTATTACGTCCTGGAGATAAAATTATGATTCCAGCCAATACGAAACATTCGCAAAAGGTTTTGAGCCAGGGCGCTTGCCTCTGCCTCGTCGCCAATCGGCCCTTTTAAAAGGCCCCTAGGGAACCAGTCTGGAGCCCAGAAAACGAAGCCATCGACCCAGTACAAAATCAGAACTGATCCCTGTCAGTAAAAGGGTCAACAAAATAGCACCCAAAATCTCAAAGATGAGTCGCGAGAAAGATTTTTCGCCAGAGAGCTGATAGGCCGTAATGCCAATCACCACCAACGACACAATGACGGCACAGAGTCCAAACATAACGGTCAACCCAAAACCATCGCTCCCGCGTGTGAACCATTGAATCACACAAAAGAGAAGCAAGACCGACCCAACACTAGCACCCGACACTCGAGCCCACCACAACCAACTCTGACCGATGGCGACCGCGATAAGCAATACCCCTATAAGCACAAAAACGAGATCTTTATATCCAATATTATTTTCCAAGCTTCCCTCACTCCCCTTCAGTCCATCTCAACATAAGCTGAAATAAAATGCTCCGCGAAGACATCTGCGCTGTCAAAACGTATTTAATTTCTCAATAGGTATTAAGCCAAGGTGCATGCCACTGTTTAGAGGCTAATCGACCATTCTAAACAGACGTAGGCGTTGAAATCTTCCATGAGGGTTTTTTTCAAAGATCTCCATTAGCAACCTCTCGTTAGCGGACGCGATCGCCAAAGGCGAAACGAGCGAGGGCAGGAGGCCCGTGTTGCTAATGGAGATCTTTGAAAAAAACCCTCATGGAAGATTTCAACGCCTAAGATTTGAGCCAAGCCAGATATTCGCGAATGCGTTTTTCAAAGCCACGTTCCGAAGGCTCGTAGAAACGTTTGCCTTGGAGGACTTCTGGCAGAAAAGGTTGGTCGATCCACCCCTTGGGGCCCTCGTGGGAATATTCATAGTCTTTGCCATAACCCAAACTTTTGCTGGTCGAAGTTTGCGAAGAACGTAATGCCAGCGGAATAGGTAAATTTCCCTGTTTGCGAACAACATCCATAGCGTCGTTGATGGCTTTGTAAGAACGATTGGATTTGGGAGAGGAGGCTAAATAAGTAACCACCTGAGCGAGATTAATTCTCGCCTCGGGCATGCCGATGACTTCCACGGCCTTAAATCCTGCGATCGCAAGCGTCAACGCTTGTGGATCGGCGTTGCCGATGTCCTCGGAGGCTAAAATCACTAACCGACGAGCAATAAAGAGTGGATCTTCCCCTCCCTCGATCATTCTTGCTAAGTAATAAACGGCCGCATCGGGATCGCTACCGCGAATGCTTTTGATAAAAGCCGAGATCGTATCGTAATGCTCGTCGCGGTCTTTATCGTAGCGAATACCTTGCGTGAAATTAAATTTTTCAAAGTCAGCTTCTTGCAAAGGGAACTGTTCTGCATCCGCGCTGTGCAAAAGAAAAATTTCTTCGAGAGCATTCAGCAGCCGACGCCCATCTCCCGCCACTGATAATAATAGTTTTTTGCGAAATTCCGCACTCATCACTTGCTCAGCACTGGTTTTGTAATGTTCACAGGCTTTTTGGATGAGGGCGTTGAGCGCAGCTTCGTCTAAGGACTCAAAGACCACCAACCGACAACGGCTTAACAGTGCCGCATTGACTTCATAACTGGGGTTTTCTGTGGTGGCGCCAATAAGTATTAAATCGCCATTTTCGACGAAGGGTAATAACACATCTTGCTGGGAGCGTGTCAGTCGATGGATCTCGTCGATAAACAAGAGCGTTTGCCGCCTTTGTGTTTGCTTGAGATATTTTGCCGATTCGCCGAGTTCACGCATTTTTTTTGCGCCGAGGTCGGTGGCATTTTCCTCAAGAACTTCAATCTGTGTCAGCTCTTGTGTCAGGGCTTTGACAAAAGAGGTTTTGCCACACCCTGGCGGCCCCCACAAAATGAGACTTAATAAATGCCCTTCTTTGAATTTTTTTAGAAGTGGCCCGTACTTGTGGAAAAACTTCTTTTGTCCAAGAAAAGCCGACAGATTTTGCGGTCGCAACTGCGCTGCGAGGGGCGCATTTGAAGGGTCCTGAACTGAAGAGGCCGCAAACAGATCCATGCCTGAAAACTAGACCTCCAGGGATCTGGAGGCAACAGAAAATATGAAGAGCCTATCAGTCCGTTACAAAATAATATTTTTGTATAAAGGCTTTTCCTGGATTATCCACGGTACCAAACCAGCCGTGCATAGTAATTTCTACGGAATAAACACCCGTCACAGCCGGTAAGCCCCCAAGATAAATATATACAGGCTCTAGGCTACTTTCTCCTGGAGAGAAGGCAAACAGCACTTCTACATCATCTTCGTCTCCAGCGTTTTTATTTACAAGCAGCGATTCCGAATCAATTATGTAATCTGAAGACATAAAACCTCCGATCGCGCTAGCCCCCGAAGCTTTTATAGTTATTTTATCTACAACAATACTTTTTGTCGTCCCGTTACTTAAACTCAGTCCAACTTTTACCCACGGAGCCGTGATGTCCTCAAAGACATCCCCACCTGAACCTGTATAGAGATAAAGCTTAGCGTTGGAGGTCTTTACTTTTGGCCGTGAGGGCGTGAAATTGAGATCAATGTCGTCGACATTATTATCTGAGCAAGAGCCCAAAACTAGAAGAACGCTCACCATGAAAAAGACTTTACTAATTTTTTTCATCACAATGTCTCCAACTCATTCTCAAGGTCCTCTGCTTCGGAATCCTCAACCTCAGTAGTAGGGGCAGACTTCCCGGCGCTCCCCAACTCACTCAGCTCTAGTCCCTTACTTAACCCATCCGTATTCAAAATCTTTGGCTGTAGAAAGATCACTAACTCATTTTTAATTACATTGCGTCTTTTAGTTTTAAATAAATAGCCGAGTACAGGAATATCCTTGAGCCAAGGGACCCCGCCCTCTGTGATAGCTTCATCTGAGCTCAAAATTCCACCCATAACAACTGCCTGGCCATCCTTGACTAACACTTTTGCCTGCGCCTCGCGCGTGTTGATCGCAATGGAACCATTATAGTCCGTGCCAGCCACATCTCTTTTTACAATGATATCGGCGATAATATCCGAATTAAAAGTCACTTGTGGTGTCACTTCTATGGATAAAAATACATCGCGAAAAGAAACTGTCGATTGTGTAACCCCTTGGGTTACAGTAATGGTTGTTATCGGCACCTGATTCGACTGTTTAATGAGAGCCTTTTCTTTATTCAAAGTGACAATTTTCGGTGATGATAGAATTTTAATTTTTTCTTCTTGCTCATAAATAGCAAAGGTTGACTGAAGTGAATCCAGAATCCCCACTGTCCCAAAATTCACATTCCCAAGAAATCCATTCCCCGGAACACCTCTATCAACCCCGGAAATATTGCCCGTGCCGATGGTTTGCCCTGGCGACGTCGACGTCGACCAATTAATCCCAAATTGTCTTAAGAAATCACTTTTAGCTTCGATGATACGCCCCTCAATAAGAACTTGAATGGGCTTTACATCCAAAGAGCGAATAATTTGCTCCGCACGTTTTACATTTTCTTCCAAATCGTAAATGACCACCGAACTCGAGCGCATATCAGGCGTCACTTTTCCTTTTGATGGTGTAAGAACGGGAGTGATTTGTGTGACCAATGAATTCAGGTCGGCATAACTCACTGGAATCACTTTAATGGTTTGTACAGATGCCGCGTTTCGAGCTCCGGCTTCCGCTTCGAGTTTAGCTCTAGTATCGTTGAGTTCTTTTGTGAGCTTTTCTACGGTCGCAACGCGCACAATCTGCCCCTTGCGCTCATAGGCCAACCCTTGCGCGCCTAAAATGGAAGAAAGCGCTCCTTTCCATGGCACATCTACTAGCTTTACATTATTAATACGACCTTTGACTTCTTCATCAACGATCACGTTAAACCCAATTTCATCCGCAATGAGTTTAATTAAATCCGTCACTGCGATATCATCCAGCTCGATGTTTAAACGTTTATCGTCTGACAGATCAGGCAAACTCGACAAAGTTGTGTCCCCAAAAACTGCACCTGCAGCGCTGCTAGACGCGGCGGCATTGGACACATAGGTGGCCGTTGTGATTGCGTTTTGGGGCGCCGGTTTACTTTGTATCAGTAAAGAGTTCCCCGCCATCAGGACATGGGGCTTCACTTTTCCTTTGTACTGAACAATAAAGGTAGCCACATTGGACCCTTTTTCCTGATAGGCGTTGATTGTGGCTACAGGCTGCCCAAAATCTTTGGCAATGTAGGGTTGTTTAAAACGTGGCGCTAAATTCACATCGGTGGCTTCGATAATCGTTTGATTGAACTCCGGCTCTTCACGCACTTGGTATTCAAAAGCTCTTTCCGCTGAAATAACCACGGAGCCACCTGAGTCTTGTGATTTATATTCTAGATTGGTAATATTATTACTCGCTGTTACATACGTCGGCGCCGGAGCCACGTCGACAACAGGGGTCACCGTTTGCACTTCGGGTGCCGGTGTTGTTTCAACATCTGCCGTTTCTACATCAAACTCATCAGTCCCTTGTTGTACTGCTTTTTCTTTTGGAATTTCTTCTAAGTCAGTAGTGTTGATCTCTTCGTTCTCTAGTTCATCTTCAATAAGACCTTCGTTAAAATTTTCAATATCGGAATAAGCACTTTCAGCTTTATCAGCCTTAGCAACTTGCTCGTCTGCAGCGGCACTCTCGATATCAAAATCCTCTATATCTTCGTCGCTATTTTCTGTTGCCTCGTCAGAAAGTCCATCATCCATACTCGCCAATTCACCCTCGATATCGTTCTCCGTGGCGCTGTCCGAATCGGAACTCATAAGAGAGCACGAAACAGTGCTCAAAAAGAAAAGGGTAAAAATGAGGTAAACGAACTTCCTTGTCATACATATCTCCCGGTGCATCTTGCTTGGGTCTTTATTCTATTTTCTAATATTTAGTGTTTTCGTCGTAGTCAATTTTTGGTCACCCTCAACAAAAGTCTGGACAACGATGATCTGACCTTCGCGAATGGCCTGCACAACGCCGAAGCTTTCACCTATAAAATCGCCTATTTTAACTTTGCGGCTTACCATTTTCTCTTCGTCTCCCTTAAAAGCCACCACGGCCTTTGGGCTGACAGGATCTAAAATCAATGCTCTCACTTTAATAGTATCTAACGGCACCTCTTGGAGTTCTAAAAAAGGTCCAAAATAACCACCCAGTTGCACATCGATATTAGTCAGCTCCGGTAAACGGAAGGGATCACGTTTCGCTTGACGGTCATATTCAAAAGGCGTTGTTAATTTTTTGACAAGCATTCCCTCTTCTTCTTCAAACATAGAGGGTGGACCTGCGGCTTTTTTTTCTGCCTTCTGGGCTGTAGCGTCCGGAGCTGCGTCCTCCACCGACAAATCGGCAGGGGCCGGTTCTTGCGCAAATACCCAACAAGAAATTGAAATGATGAGTTTTAAAAAAAATAACATCATTGTCCCTCAGCCTTCTGTTGCGCGGCAGCCTTTTCGGCAGCCGCATCGTAAGAAAATATCGTCAACAAAAACTGGGCGCGCACTTGTGACATTTCATCGTTTGAGGCCTCAGTGGCAGTAAATTTGAGTGATTTGATATCCACCATTCTCGGCATTTTTGTTAAAACCGAAAGGAAGTCCATCATCTCTTGGAATCCCCCCTCTGCATCAAGGAGTACGCCAATCTCGACGTATCCAGGGTAGCGACCCTCCACCTTTTCTTCTTGAATTTTGATCAGCCGATTGTTGCTCTTCTTCAGCAATGCTGAAACATCTTTTTGAAAATCATTGATATTAATATCCGTTGGGAAAAATTTGAGAAGTTCCTCTAACTCTTTGGTAATTGCCGAGGATCGCGCTTCGTGGCTGGCCTTATCTTGAAGAGCATTTTCCACCTCTTCAATACGTGTCTTTGTTTCAGTAATCGACTGCTTGAGAGTGTCCACTTGGGTATCCAAGCTCGCACCATTATCAAACATCAGGGCATAATAGACTCCCGCCAGGAGAAGTCCGCCAGCTAAACATTTTGATGGTGTCAGTTCCTTAAAGTCTTCTTTAAGTCCCATCACTCCCTCAACTTTCCAACATATTCAAATTGAAAAGACTCCGTTTTGCCGCCTTCAACTTTTTTGACCTCTTTGTTGGAGATGTTCGAAAATAATTCTTTTTCTTGCGCCAGAAGGGATGCATAAATCTGGGCATCTTCCGTCGTCATGGCTGTTCCTGAAATTTTCAGTTCTTGTCCATCAAAGTCGAGGACGCGCAACCAGGCGGATCGCGGAATATGCTTTTGCAAAACTAAAATGGCATTCAGCTTTTGCATGCGCATCGAAAATATTTTGCGCATTACTTCCACTTTTTTGTCTAATTCTGTCTTCTGCAGCTTTAATTGCTGGTTGATTTCATCCACACTGCTGTATTGGGCGATTTTTGCATCGAGAGTCGCTTTTTCTTGTGTGGCCTGAGTCAGCGCTTGTTCTTTTGCTGAAAGTCCAGATTTCTCGAAAAGCAGAAGCCCTACAATCGGCAAAATAATCAGTACCACTTTAACGGCCGACGCTTGGATTTCCTTACGATCGACGTTGGGTGCCGATGCCCCGACTCCCGCCGCTGGCGCTCCCGTCTCCATACTTTTCATCAAGGCGTTAGCGAGATTGATGCGAATCATTTTGCACCTCGTAACCCTAGTCCAATTGAGACAGGACAGAAAAGACGAATCTGCTCTTTAAGTTCAGCTGATATTTTTTTGGCGTTCACTTCAACGCGCTGAAAAGGATCCATGACCGTACACGATATGGATGTCACCTCTTGAATTTTTTGCATCAAGCCGGGGGTACGAACCACACCGCCGGAAAGAAAAATTTGCGATACCGATTGGGTCGCTCCACTAGAGCGGTAAAAGTCAAAACTGTTGTTGATCTCCATGCCCAGCGCGTCGTTGATATTGTTTACCGCGGTTAAAACCTCTTGCGGTGTCTCTTGCTGAAAAGACAGGCCAATTTTTAAACCCTCAGCCTCTTGCATGCCGACCCCGAGGTCGCGCGAAATTTCTGTGTCGTACAGATGTCCGCCGTAAGGAATATCTCTGGAAAACACCACATTGCCGTTATCAATGATCACCAAATTGGTCACGCTCGCACCAATATTAATTAAGGCGAGCGCTCCCGGCAAAATTCCGTAGTTGAACTCAAAACAATTGGCTAAAGCCAAACCATTGACGTCGACGATCGTGCATTTTAAACCCGCGCTTTCTACGGATTCAAAGTAACGGAAAATATGATCCTGACGGGCGGCCACCAAAAGAACGTCCATGGTCTCCGCACTCGAAGTATTCACAATGTGAAAATCAAAAACGGATTCATCGATATTGAACGGAATATATTGTTCTGCTTCCCAACGCAATTGTTCGTGGACAATTTTAGGATCCATTCTTGGCATCGTTATTTTTTTTACAAGGACGGCACCACCAAACATGCCCACGGCCGCAGGATAGCCTTTGTAGTTTTTGCGATCCGCGATGGATTTAAGCGCACCCGCAACGACATCAGGACTGATAATATCTCCCGCCTCAATTGCACCGCGAGCAAGAGGCACCATACTAAGATCATTCAGTATGGCCTTTTTGCCAGAAATTTTTAGGTCAGCGATTTTTACAGAGCTCGAACCTAAATCCAGTCCTAAAATTGGCTTTTTAAAAAACATCGTTGAAACGCCCTATGTTGCTAGAATCCTCAAATTAAATTAAATAGTTGGCCTATCCTAAAGTCAAACTAGACGGAAGAACCTATCCCAAGGACGCGTTCTCCTCGACCCACATCGACGTTGGTCTTTACCCTTTTAACTCTTCTTAGGGGGCCCCTAGACAAAGGCAGTGCGGAAAAATAAAACATATAACAAAGCGCCCATCGTGAGAAACGGACCGAAGGGAATGGGGTCTTTTAAAGATTTCTTACCCAAGAGGTGAACACTGACAGCCGCCAAAACCCCACCCACTGAGGCTATCGTAAAAACAAAAGCGAGTGATTGCCATCCCAGAAGCGAGCCGATCCACGCTACCAATTTGATATCACCCCCACCCAATCCTTCCACTTTTCGCAATAAAAAATGCAAGTACGCTGTTAAATACAAAAAACCTCCGCCAATCAGAAAGCCTAAGAATCCATCCCAAAACGATCTCTCAGGATTTAAGAGGGCGCCTAAGAGACCCAGCGCAAGCCCCCCCAGCGTGAACACATCTGGAAGGATGTAATGTTTGAGGTCAATAAATGAGGCTGTCACTGACATAAAAATAAAAATAAGTATTTCCAATAAAAACCACGACCACCCCAATTGGAGATATGCCACCACAAATAGAGTCGCCATGAGAGTTTCGACAATCAAATATTGTGGGGAAATATTTTTTTTGCACTGAGCACAGCGACCGCGTAGAAAAAGCCATCCAAGGATTGGAATATTTTGATACCACGCAATTCTTTTTTGACAATGGGGACAGGCGCTCGATGGGATAATGCTTTTGCCTTCGGGAATACGCAAAATAAGAACGTTGGCAAAACTACCAAAAATAGCACCAAGAAAAAAGAGGGTCAGTTCAAGAAAATAAGGGGAAAATAGTGCATCCATCTAAGCGAAGTCCATCTAAGCAAAATCTCGTTTTCTAAAAATAAGGGTTGCGCCCTGCATACAACAGGCTGTCCATAATAGTGAAAGCACAACGGCTTTTCCAAAGGAAGCCGCAGTTACAAAACTTTCCATCGGCTGAAGACGCCAATTAAAAACTTCAAGATTGGGTAAAAGAATATGAGCCAATTTAATCACCTCTGAATAGCCAGGGTCGTAACTCCCCTTTATTAATTCATAGAGAGACTCTGACCAGTGCCCAATGAAAAAGAAACATAGCGTGAAAATAATTGTTAAAAACGAAGCGGAAAAAGTAGAAAAAAGAATGGTGACGGCTAGGAGGACCATAACTTCTAAACACATCCCAAAAAAAACAATGGCAAAGTCTATTAAATTATAATTAAAACCCATGAACGAGAGACTCAACGAAAACAAAGTAAAAAATCCCAATGCAAAAACAAACATGAGTTGCAAGAAACCTATATATTTACCCATTAAAAACTGCGCACGCGAGAGGGGTCTCACTAAGACTGTCAAAATCGTCAACTTATCAATCTCGCGATAAACTATAGACCCACCGATAAAAATCGTCAGCGCAGCCATACACATATGTATACTTGCTAACCCAAGGCTGACGGAAAGACGAAATTGCTCTGTAAAGCTCAATTGACCCAACACAATCATCAAAATGATTAAAAAGGCAGCAAAAAATAGAAGCGCGTATAGAACACGGTTTCTTAGTAATTCACGAAAGGTATTTTGCGAAATAATAAAAATATTTTTCACGACAAACTCTTCTCTCTCTTTAATTGAGCAAAAGCTTCTTCTAACGTTACTCGTGGTTCATGAACAGAAATCAGAACGGCCGCCTCTTGTTGCAAGCGCTGTAATACATTTTGTACAGCTGCTAAATCAGGAGCGCTGACTTTTTGTGGCTGCAATTGATTTTTTGCAAGAAAGCTGACTTCATAACCACTAGTTCCGGACTTCATAAAAGTTTGTTTGGTTCCTTCAAAAAGAATTCGCCCTTTATCAATGATCACTAAACGATCACATAACTTCTCTACGTCATCGAGCAAATGGCTACTGAAAAAAAGTGTAATTCCCTTTTGTCCCAGCTCTTTAATAAGTTCAATAATCTGTGCACGTCCATCGGGATCTAAACCGGACATGGGCTCATCGAGAATAATAAACTTTGGATCGTGAATAATCGCTTGCGCCAAGCCGATACGCTGAAGCATTCCTTTGGAATAGCTTCGCAAAAGTTTATCTTTAGCGTGACTTAAACCGATTTTATCTAAAAGTTGTACGGCTCTCAGGCGTATCTGCGCTCGCGATTCCCGCAAAGACAATTGTCCGTAGAAGACCAAAAACTCGAGTCCCGTGAGGTATTCGTAAAAGTAAGGGCGCTCGGGCATGTAACCAATATGTTGACGAAAATCGGGATATTGATTTTTAAAAAAAGTGACGTCTCCGCTATCTTTTTGCAAAAGACCCAACAAACTTTTCATCGTTGTTGTTTTACCAGCACCGTTACTACCTAAGAAACCTGTAATCGATCCAGTTTGAACCTCAAAGCTCACATCAAAAAGAACTTGTCTCTTTTGCATAGTGAGCTTATCGCGAAATGTCTTACATAAATTATGTACTTCCAATGCCATGAAAATATTCTAAGAACGCCGACCAATTATGGCAAGCCCAATCAAATATTAAAATGGCATATCTTCCTCAAGACCTAAATGGCCACCACATCAAAGTGACCGGTATGCAATTTTTTGAGCGCCAACAACATAGCCTCTGCCGCGTGATCTTCGGTAATACAAGGAACGCCATAATCTGTGCAACTGCGACGAATCTGGAAACTGGCATCAATGGACAGTCTTCCCGAGGTCGTATTAATCACCATGGCCACTTTGCCAGATCGAATACGATCTACACAATGCGGGCGTCCTTCGTGAACTTTTTTGACGGGAATACAATCAATTCCCTGCTCAAATAAAAAATTAGCTGTCCCTAAAGTTGCTGAAAAGGTGTAGCCCAATGCTTGTAAACCGCTAATAACTGGCAAGAGCGGAGTTTTGTCTTTCTCACGAAGAGAGAGAAAAATTTCCCCACTGGATGCCAACTTATGGTGACTGGAAATAAATGCCTTCCACAGTGCTTCACCGTAATCCGCACCTCGCCCCATACTTTCTCCCGTCGATTTCATCTCGGGCCCAAGAATAGAATCGGAATCCACAAATTTATTGAAAGGGAAGACCACACCTTTAACACAAACTTGTGCCAAATCGCGGTAGTTGTACTGTTCTAAATTCATTTGTGCTTTTTTTACACCCAAGACAGCTTGCACGCCGAGATCAACCAGAGGAATGCGTGCCGCTTTGGCGACAAATGGAACCGTGCGCGAACAGCGCGGATTGGCCTCAAGAACATAGATAACATTGTCTTTAAGCGCTAATTGAGCATTCATATGTCCGAGCACTTCTAGTTTGTTCGCCAGCTTTTTGCAGACGTCTTCGATGCTATCGATGGTCTGTGCTTTGAGACGTTGTGGAGGAATCACACCCATGCTGTCACCTGAATGGACGCCTGCCGCTTCGATATGTTCGATCACTCCGCCGACAAAACACCAGTCCACACCGCGGATGACATCCACGTCCACTTCCAATGCTCCTTCAAGGAATTGATCCATAAAACACGGAGCCGTCGAAGAAATCACATGTCCATGTTTTGTGAAGTATTCTTCTAACTCTTCGTCGGTCTCGATCACTTCCATGCGCCGTCCGCCAAGAACGTAGCTCGGACGACAAATCAGCGGGTAACCAATTTCTTTGGCCACTTTTTGTGCCTGAGTCAGCTCTGTCGCAGTTCCCGCTTGTGGGACTTGTAAGCCTAAATCTTCGCACACTTTTTTAAATCGCGAGCGATCTTCGGCAAGATCAATGGTATTGAGCGAGGAGCCCATTAATTTTAAGCCTGCCTGTTCAAGATCCTTGGCCACATTGATGGGCGTTTGACCACCCAGTTGCACCACCACACCTTGCGGTTGAATCAGCGATGCCACTTCTAATAAGTATTCTGGAACTAATGGCTCAAAAAACAGATAGTCGCTCGTATCGTAATCGGTAGAAACAGTTTCCGGATTGGAATTTACCATTGCGACCGGATAACCGCTCTTCTGGAAAGCCTTCACTCCTCGCACACAGCAATAATCAAACTCGATTCCTTGGCCGATGCGATTGGGGCCGCTTCCTAAAATCATGACTGGTGCTATTTTCGCAGCGATGGTCGGACGATTTTTAGTCCAATACGTTGAGTAATAATAAGGCGTATTCGATTCAAATTCTCCTGCACACGTATCTACCTGGTAGAATCCTGGATGAATATTCCACTCTGTGCGTTTTTGACGAATCGCTAATTCATTGCTCTCTAACACCTGAGCGATTCTTTTATCAGAAAAACCATTTTTCTTGAGGTTCCAAAGAGAATCCTCAGTGAGTTCCTTTTTCGCAGCAAGATCTTTTTCCATTTCAACGAGATCGCGAATTTGATGCAAGAACCAACGATTGATTTGTGTCAGCTCATAAACTTCATCCACGGTCATCTCTTCGCGAAAAGCTTGCGCTAGATAAAACAATCTTTGCGAATGTGGATACGATATTTTCTCAGGCACAAAAGCCACTTCCTCAAAACCTGCATGAGTCTCCATGGAGACAATAGCTTTCTGTAAGGATTCTTTAAAAGTACGTCCGATGCTCATCACTTCCCCCACACTCTTCATTTGTGTGGAGAGGAGATCTTTAGAACCACCGAATTTTTCAAAAGCAAAACGTGGAATTTTAGTTACCACGTAATCTAATGCCGGCTCGTAACACGACGGTGTCGATTTGGTCACATCGTTTTTGATTTCTTCGAGGGTAAAACCCACCGCGAGCATGGCGGCGATTTTTGCGATAGGGAAGCCTGTCGCTTTGCTCGCCAGAGCGGAGGAACGACTCACTCGTGGATTCATTTCGATCACCACGCGTTTTCCAGATTCAGGGTGCACAGCGAATTGGATATTCGCACCACCGCACTCCAGTCCCACCGCATCGAGAATCTTGCGCGCTTCATCGCGCATGTCTTGATAAGCTCTTTCTGAAAGCGTTTGCTGAGGAGCAATAGTGATACTGTCGCCGGTGTGTACACCGCAAGGATCTAAATTTTCGATACTGCAAATAGTGACAAACACACCCTTGCTATCACGCATGACTTCGAGCTCGAATTCTTTCCAGCCCAAAATACTTTCTTCCACAAGAACTTCGGATGTCGGACTCTCTGACAAAGCCTTAGCAATCATTTGCTCATACTCTTCCATAGAGTAAGCAATCCCGCCACCACCACCGCCCAATGTGTAGTTCGGACGCAAAATAATCGGAAAGCCAATGGTCTTTGCCGCTGCAATTCCTTGTTTAAATTCGCGCACCATTTCGCTCTTGGGATATTTTGCTCCCAAATTTTTTAAAATTTGCCGAAACTGTTCGCGATCTTCAGCGGCACGAATCACTTCGGCGGTGGCACCAATCATTTCGATGCCGAGACGCTTGAGAATGCCTTTGGTGGAAAGTTCTAAACCTAAATTGAGAGCAGTTTGTCCACCGAGTGTGGGAATAATGGCGTCGGGCTTTTCTTTTTCGAGAATTTTTTCTACAAACGGAACCTTCAAAGGTTCGATGTACACCCGATGAGCCACATCGGGATCGGTCATGATCGTTGCGGGGTTGGAATTAATCAACACCACCTCAATGCCTAAGCTGCGCAACGCTTTGCACGCTTGTGTTCCCGAATAATCAAACTCGCAAGCCTGTCCGATCACTATAGGGCCACTACCAAGAATTAAAACTTTTTTGTACTTAGGGTTTAAACCCATTAAAACCTCACTGCGCTGGTTAAGCTGTAAATTTGCTGATGTGTCACATGGGGATAGCGATCTAATTTAAAATACATTCTTGTCAAACTGTAGATCAATGCCACTTGCTCTTCATACGACTGTTTTTGTGCTTTCTTGGCTTGCTCCATAATAAATTTGCGTGTCTCTAGAGGATGACAGACCAAACCATTCGTAAAAAAATTATTTTGTTTATCATTAATATAATGCGTGCTGAAAATGGTGCCCTTAGGAAGGAGAAAGTTGACCATGGACTTTTTCACGACCACTTTTTCGCCAGTAAACAAATTACGCGCAAAGTGGTCCTGACCTTTAGACTTTTGATACTCAAAAAGGGCAAAGCGCGCTTGCGCTAAAGCCTCGTACATCGGACGCACCTCTTCGGTCATATCAAACCCTTCGAGGTTGAGTGCCATTTTAGCCGGAGTTAAAAGCGTGCCATCCAAGGTGCGGGTGAGTAAGTACCAATCAAAAAACAACGTGAGATGTCTTTCGAAGTCGGTGGTGTCTGTTTCGCTGACACCGATATCACCAAAAAACTGCTCCTTCGCCTTGACCACTTCTCTTTGGTATTTGGACGAGGAAAAATATTCCGTCAGTTTTTCTAAACACAGTTCATAACTCATATTTTATCCAATCGATAAACTCATCAAAGAGTACACCCGCATCGCGCGGACCGGGGTAACACTCAGGGTGAAACTGCACACTAAAACATTTTTTATTTTTATAATAAATCCCCGAGATCGTTTGATCGTTGAGATTGATATGACTGACCGTCACATCTGCGGGCATCGTTGCCGCATCGATGGCATACCCGTGGTTTTGGCTGGTCACATAGATCTCACCCTCGCGCATGTCCTTCACTGGGTGATTGGCGCCATGGTGGCCAAATTTTAAGCGATAGGTGCGAGCTCCCAGAGCACGCGCTAAAATTTGTTGCCCCATGCAAATACCAAAAATGACTTTTTCGCCTAAAAACTTTTGAACGACATCCACAGTCTCTTGCACATCGGCAGGATCACCAGGGCCATTGGAGAGCAGAATACCATCGGGCTTCCAGCTTTGAATTTGCTCGTAGGTCGAGCGCGATGGAAAAATCGCCACTTCTCGACAACGCTTTAAAAGTTCACGAATAATATTTTGTTTACAGCCGTAATCTACTACAGCCACCCGCGGGCCCGAAGACGAAGCACCACTGAGATGTTTCACTTGTTTTGTAGTAACATGATGTGCCCAATCTCTCGGGAGCGCTTGATGCTTTTCTATCAATTGACGACTCAGCGCTTGCGCCTCACTCAGAGAGTTGGCTGGAACTAGAGAACCCAACATGGTTCCTTTGTCGCGCAGATGAAGAACTAGATCACGCGTGTCGATGCCCGACAACACGGGAATGCCCGCCTTGTCCAATTGTTCGATCCAAGTGGAGTCATGGCGATAAATATCAAGCGCGACAAAACCTTCGATCCACATTTGCGAGGATTCCCAAAACGCTTTGTCCACACCGTAGTTTCCCTGCATGGGAGCACTCATCACCATGATCTGTCCGTAATAAGAAGGATCGGTGGCAATTTCTTCGTAACCATTGTGAGAGGTATTGAAGATGACTTCGCCTGCGCGCGCTTGTCCGCCGAGCCATTCACCTTCGTAGGATTTACCATCTTCGAGAATCAAATATCCTTTTTTCATTTAATACCCATTCTTTTTTGCAACGAGGTCCAAAAGGGCCGCACGTACAAAAACACCGTTTTGTTTTTGTTGCCACATTTTAAAGTGCGGCAACTCTCTCACATTCGGATTTAGCTCCAAACCCCAATTGACCGGCCCTGGATGAAAAAGCAGAGCCGTTGGTTTGAGTAAATCTCCATGACTTTTTTGAATTTGAAAATTTTGAATGTATTGGTCGCGGGAAAACGCCAACGCCTCGCCATGACGTTCAAGCTGTACACGCAAACCCACAACCACATCGGCCCACGGCAAAGCCTCTTGCAAATTTTGAAACTGCTGAACATTTGCAGGGAGGTTTTGCATAAAGTTCTCAGGACCGACGACACCGACTTCGGCGCCAAATCTTGGCAGTAACCGAAAATGGGATTTAGCCACACGACTATGACGAACATCGCCTACAAACAGAATACGTCGTCCCTGAAGAGAGGAATAGGATTCACGCATGGTAAAAACATCGAGGAGTGCTTGCGTCGGATGAGAGTGTGTTCCGTACCCCGCATTGAGAATGGGAATCTGCGACGTCTTCTTAAGAACCTCTAACTTCAGCTCATCCCCACAGCGAACCACGAGAATATTGGGGCCCATAGCATGCAACGTCCAGAAGGTGTCTTCAAAGGTTTCGCCCTTGATCAAACTCGTCCCCTCTTTGGAGGCCCCGTCGAAGAAACTGGCGGTCCACCCCATACGGAGCGCGGCCATTTCAAAACTCGAGCGGGTGCGAGTGCTGGGCTCAAAGAACAATAAGCTAAGAAGTAATTTTTGATTGGCGGAGGCCGAGAAACTGCTCTCGCGGAAATATCTATATTGTAAAAAGTCTTTTTTAATTTGCGAGGCTTGCGCGAAAAGGCCCTCGATCTCGGCTGTGGAGAGATCGTCTGTCTCAAGAAACGAAAAAGTTGTCATTAAAAAAACAGCATAGTGAGCAGTCGTTTTGTTGTCAAAGAGATCGTGGATTTATGTTGTCATTTCACAGTGAGGAGCGCCACTCGCGACTATTTCACCCGTTTGAAAAGTCGCTCCTGGCGCATATCTTCGCCCAAACACAATACAGACGCATCTGGCGCTTCTTCTTTGCAACTCATCCAAATAAATTGGGCTTTTCCCAAAAGATTTTCCACAGGAAGGGTTCCCCAAACTCGACTGTCGGAAGATGCATCGCGGTTATCTCCCATCAAAAACAAGTGCCCTTCTGGAACCGCAATCTCCATCGGCTCGCCTTCCCAATCGTCATTTTTTGCGTATTGCACCGTGTGCACCACGTCTCCCAAGGTCTCTTTAAAATACTGAGTATCTTCATCGGGTTGCTCTTCGAGTAAAACCTGCGCGACCGGCTGGTTATTGATCCACAAGTTTTGCTTTTCTCGCGCAATGGAAATTTTATCTCCCGGCAAACCCACAACTCTTTTCACCATAAAGTAAGAGCTGTCTCCCTTTGAGCGAAAAACGACCACATCACCGCGCTGAGGGATTTTCGGACCCAAAAACCATGTTTTGGTAAACGGAATACGCAAACCATAGGAGAACTTGGAGACGACAATGTAATCTTTGATGAGCAGTGTGGGAATCATACTCCCTGACGGCACCAAAAAAGGCTCACCGACGGCCCAGCGCAAGGCACATACCAAAACGACTACAAGAAGAAAATCACGAATGACTTGCGACCAACGTCCTTGACGTCCTTGCGAGCTCATAGAGCTATTCTACCCAATGAAAAAACCGACCCCAACGAATCGTGGTCGGTTTACATAGCGGTATAGGCAATGACGCAAAAACTTCTTCACAGGACAGCCATACAAACATCGCACGTCCCAAAATATTTTCTTCGGGCACAAAACCCCAGCCACGCGAATCGTGCGAGCGGTGACGGTTGTCACCCATAACAAAAAGTGAATTGGGGGGCACTGTCACTGGGCCAAAAGGCGCTTCTTCCAAAGCCCGTCCTTTGCGTAAAAGCACATCGTGCTCCACATCGCCGAGTTTTTCCCGCCAGTGTTCGTAATCACTCACGGTATCAATCGAGCCCCCCTCTTGAAAGTCGCGATCCCGTAACCATTCATAATTATTGATGGCATCTTTAACATCCGCAGAGTCTTCGGGTTTAATCAAACCCACCACTTCGTCATTGATATAAATTTTGCCCTCTTTAAAGGCAACAGAGTCGCCAGGAAGACCGACCACACGTTTAATAAAAAAAATGGATTTATCCTCTGGTTTTTTAAAAACGATGACTTCCCCACGGCGAGGAGAGCGAAATTTTGCCAGCCAGCTTTCGCTAAAAGGAACGCGCAGGCCGTAAACAAATTTATTTACAAAAATATGGTCGCGAATCAGGAGACTGGGCAGCATACTCCCGGAAGGAATCACGTAAGCTTCCATAAATCCCCAACGAATGGTCAAGGCCAACAAAATAGCCAACGCGTAAGATCCCGCACCTTCTGTCCAAAACTTCTTTGTAAACATCAATCCTCCACCTTAAGAATAGCCAAAAACGCTTCCTGCGGAACATCGACTGTTCCGATCTGTTTCATGCGCTTTTTACCTTCTTTTTGTTTATCGAGAAGTTTTCGTTTTCGCGAAATATCTCCCCCATAACACTTAGCCGTTACATCTTTTCTTATAGCACTGATCGTTTCCCGAGCAATAATCTTTGCGCCAATGGACGCCTGAATGGCAATTTGAAATTGCTGACGCGGTATTAATTCCTTCATTTTCGCACACAGAGACCGACCTTTGTTCTGGGCCTGAGCCCGGTGCGCAATCAAAGATAGGGCATCGATAGCCTCGCCATTAATTAAAACATCCATCTTCACCAGATCTGCCTCTTCGTAACCAATGACTTCGTACTCCATGGAGGCATAACCCTTGGTGATGGTTTTGAGTTTATCGTAAAAATCGATGACCATCTCATTCATGGGAAGCTTGTAATTGAGCATGACCTTTTTTTCGGTCAAATAATCAAGGCTGATTTGCGATCCGCGTTTTGCTTCACACAATTTCATGATGGAGCCAATGTATTCGGAAGGCGTATGCAGTGTGATTTTCACGCAGGGTTCTTCCATGCGCAAAATCTGCGTAGGATCTGGAAGATCCGTGGGATTTTCCAGCTCCAACTCCTGGCCATTATTTAAAAAGACTTTGTAAACCACTGTCGGCGCCGTGGTAATGAGATTGAGATTAAACTCTCTCTCCAAACGTTCTTGCACAATCTCCATGTGCAAAAGACCCAAAAATCCACAACGAAAGCCGAAGCCCAAAGCCGCTGAAGATTCCGTCTCGTAGGTTAAACTGGAATCGTTGAGTGTGAGTTTTCCTAAAGCCACTTCGAGGTTTTTAAAATCGGTGGAATCCACTGGGTATATCCCCGCAAAGACCATAGGTTTTACTTTTTTAAAACCTGACAAAGGCTCCGTGGCCGGCTTTTTAGCGCTGGTGATTGTGTCACCCACCGATACATCTTTAATGCTCTTAATACCGCAAACAAAATAGCCCACTTCGCCCGCTGAAAGCTCGGTGAGCTCAATCGCCGCTGGCGTGAAATAACCCAGTTTTAAGACTTCGTATTGAGCTTGGTTGGACATAAATTGAATGCGTTCGCCTTTGCGAATCGAGCCGTCCATAATACGACAGAGCACAACCACACCTTGGTAAATATCAAACCACGAGTCAAAAACCAACGCGCGCAAAGTGCTCGTGCTGTCCCCTTTCGGTGGAGGGATTTTTTTAACGACGGCCTCGAGAATATCCGTAATCCCCACTCGGGTTTTGGCGCTGGCGTGTATAATTTCCGAACAATCAATCCCAATTCCATCTTCGATTTGCGCTTTAACGCCTTCGGGATCAGCCGATGGTAAGTCGATTTTGTTTAGTACAGGAATGATCTCAAGATTGTTATCGAGAGCTAAATAAACGTTGGCGAGAGTTTGTGCCTCCACGCCCTGAGCCGCATCCACCACAAGAATGGCGCCTTCACAAGCGGCGAGAGAACGGGAAACTTCGTAACTAAAATCCACATGTCCGGGCGTATCGATCAAGTTCATTTGATAGATTTGTCCGTCATTGGCTTTGTAATTGAGTCGTACCGTTTGCGCTTTGATGGTGATGCCACGTTCGCGTTCGATGTCCATGCTATCGAGAACTTGCTCTTTCATCTCACGATCAGAAAGAGCGCCTGTGGCTTGTATTAAACCATCGGCCAGTGTGGATTTGCCGTGGTCAATATGTGCGATAATCGAGAAATTGCGGATTTTCGATGGTTCCATGCGAACCATCGAAACTACACGCAATCCTCAGTGCTGTCGACAATGAAATTAGCGAGAAAAGTAATCCTTAAGAGCATCTACTTTGTTTAATTTTTCCCAAGTAAAACTCTCTTCGTTGCGGCCAAAATGACCATAAGCAGCAGTCGTGCGGTAACGCGGCTTTAATAGATCAAATTGCTCAGTGATCTGAGCGGGCTTAAGACCCCAAATCGTTTTCACGGCGGCAGACAGTTTTTCTGAACCTACTTTGCTTGTTCCGTAGTCATTCACCATAATGCTCACCGGTTCGGCCACACCAATTGCATAAGCCAACTGAACTAAACATTTTTCTGCCAATCCGGCGCTTACAATGTTTTTAGCAATGTGACGAGCCGCATAGGCCGCTGAACGATCCACCTTGGATGGATCTTTTCCTGAGAAAGCTCCCCCACCGTGGGCTCCGTGACCACCATAAGTGTCCACGATAATTTTACGTCCCGTAAGACCACAATCACCTTGCGGTCCACCCACCACAAAACGGCCGGTGGGATTAATAAAATATTTGGTGTTTTTATCTAACCATTGCGAAGGAATGGTTTCGGGAATCACTTGATCCATAATAAATTCTTTAAGCTGAGCTTGCGTTACATCTTCCGAGTGTTGTGTCGAAATAACTACGGCGTCGACACGTTTTGCTTTGCCATCCACATACTCTACAGTCACTTGACTTTTGCTGTCAGGACGCAAGAAAGGAACTTTGTTTTGTTTTCTCATCATCGCCATATTTTGCATCAACTTATGGGAAAGCGCGATCGTGAGCGGCATCGCCTCGGCTGTTTCGTTCGTCGCATAGCCAAACATAATCCCTTGATCGCCAGCGCCTTGCTCTTTTTGCGCGTCGTGATCAACGCCCATAGCAATATCCGCACTTTGTTTGTCCAAGGTAACAACCACCGCACAGGTTTTATAATCAAAGCCTTTGTCGCTGCTATCATAACCAATTTCTTTAATCACATTACGAGCGATTTCTGGAACATTGAACTGCGCCTTAGTCGTAATCTCACCCGCCACCACACACAAACCCGTTGTGACCAGCGTTTCACAAGCCACGCGGCCCTTGGGATCTTGACGAAGAATTTCATCGAGGACCGCATCACTCACTTGGTCCGCAATTTTATCGGGATGTCCTTCAGAAACTGATTCACCGGTGAAAAGATAGTTTTTCATGAAACCTCGCACAAATTGTTGAGGCCCTAGCTAACAGAAAAAGGAGCTTTGAGTCAATGAATGCACGGTGCAAGAGGACATAAAAAAAGCCAGCCTTAGGGGCTAGCTTTTATTTCATCGCCAGGGAATAAACCCTAACCAAACTGCAGGTTTAATTTGTAAACGGGACTTCGACGGGTGTCACTGTGTTGGCGCGGATCGCATCGCGCATCTTTGGCGATGTTAAATCATTATAGGCCTCGCCCACCGCTGTCATCGTTTGTGTTTGTACAGTTCCTTGGAGGGAAGCTCGTTGCGCTTTTAAAGCCGTCAGACGTTGCAGATCCGCTTGGCCTTGTGCTGTGCTAACAAAATTGGGAGTGAGTGAATTTTCAATAACTGCGATCTGTTGATCTAACTGCGCCAACTGCGTATTGCGTCGTTGAATCGCACTCAATTGATCTTCGTCTGCACGAGTTTTGTGGACTGGAATTGTTATTGGCGTCGTCGGGACCGACGGGCTTGCGGCGACGACGCCCAAAGCGGCACGGACTTTGGGATTTTGTAATTCGTAAGCGCTCTCTGTGGCGAGTGACGATGTTGAAGATTCATCTCCCGCTAAACACGACACACGGGCGTCTTCTAAATTGCGGGCTTGAATAAATTGATTATTTTTTGTGAGTAGAGGTTGAAAAAGACCGTTTTCATTGCGACCTAATACGAGAGATGCTTCCGCTTGAGGAACGTTGCTGGGCATCCCTTGGCCTGCGACGTTCGACGTTTGTTGTATTCTGACCAAAAGACCTTCGCAGATTTCATCGAGGCAGTTCAGGCGCAATACTCCTTGCACTCCTGGAAAATTACTAATGCCAAGCCCCTCTTCACTCATCAAGAGTGCTTTTTCTTGTACCGAAATGACCTTCTCTTGCTCCTGACAGTTACGATCTAAAAAGGTAATTTTAAAGGCCTCGAGCTGTCCTGTGGGACTCTCGATCGTTGTGGATTCCACTTGGACTGAGACAATGGACTCACGTAAATCTTGGCTTTGTTCATTTTGGCGAATGGCTGTGTATTGAGTATCTTGCTCTAAAACGTCTGTGGCTCTTTGCTCCACCGTTTTTGTGGATACATCCTCTTTAATAAAAGAGGCTTGCCCACCCTTGGCAGAAATATAACTGTCTTTTTTAGCACACGCGGAGAGTGCCAGTGCGACTGTCGCACAGGCAATGATGATTTTTTGACTCATGGAAAAGGCCTCCGAAAATAAATAGTTTAAAAATAGGTATTGCTGAAATCGTAATAAGGCGATGGAGTTCCACCAAAACTCTGCGTGGTATCTACGGAGTAAATAATATCGTTGGAATTAATGATCACGGGGAGCGATGGCTTTTGACAAGTCAAGTTCTGACCCTTGGCAAACAGGAAGTACTCTAGCCCAGCATCCATGGGCAAAAAGATTTGCACGCTGTCCGTGGGTTGTGAACGGTTTTCTAAAATGGCAAAAACAGTGCCTTCAATCACTTTCCCTTGGCGATCTGCCACGGAACTTGGGGTTTTATTAATTTCGATAAAAAGCGACTTACATTGTTTGGTTTTTGTAACGTATTCGAGGCAGCGGATTTCGCCTAAATTATCGATTTGGTTTGTACCAGAGAGTCGCATAGATTCAGAAACATTATATTCGACAGTGGAACAATAATTCACATCATGAAGTGCTGAGTAATGAAGAGAGATTTTTACATTGTATCTATCTTGCGTGGTTGTTCGTGTGGCGTTGAGACTCATACCAATTGTTTCTTCACGTAGGATGCTACTCGCATCGCTTTCGCAGGGATTGTTGCCGGCTTTTTGCATGGTCCCCGAGTAACAAGCACTTGCATAATCAAGGGCTTTGGCGGTGAGCACCTCAGGCGCAGGATTTACAACGTTGGACCCCACGAACGGGATGGTGCTGTTGTCACTCCCACAGGCCGTTAATAAGAACAATGTCACTGATACTATAAATAAGTTGCGCACAGATCCTCCTCACACTCCACATTATGTGAAGCAAAGAAGGGACCAGTTCTAATCGCATATATTTGTTATAACTACATAGAGGGTGACGCTTTTGGGCACTTTTGGGCTTAAATGGGGTTGCTTGGGGATGCGCTTTTTGAGACAAACTTTGGATATTTAAGTAGGGTTTTATTTACAGATGTTGAATGAGTTCTGCTCGATTCCCAAATGGGTCGCGAAATTCAAAAGCGCGCGCTTTGGGAAAGGGGAGGCTATCGAAGATTTCGATCCCTTTTTCTTGGAATCGTTTTCGCCACAGTTCTAAGTCACTCACCCGATAAGCGACGTGAGCCTTTGTTGTCATTCGATCAAAGCCGTCTTCAGTTCCAACATGGACTTGGAAACCCGCCAGCTCGAGCCAGAAGCCGCCATTTTTCTTTCGATTCTCAGGCTTCTCAATTTCTTTCAAACCTAAAAACTCACAATAAAACGCTTTTGCTGAATCTTCAGCTCCTTTAGGTATCGTTATTTGGGTATGATCAACGGCTAATAGCATATCGAATATCAAATCGTATTTTCGAATGAACGTAAAGACACAACCGAACAAAAAGGAACCCACACCAGACACGATGAGTCTACTTAAGCATATACGTTTAATCCGGTTAGCCGGACGTAAAAAATATTGACGAGATTTGGACTCTTTAAATTTGCTTCTGTGCGATTTTAATTTTGTGTGCATCCCTCACGATGAATCGTAAAAGCTCCGGAAGTGCCGAGCTTTTACAGGTCTTTCCCATGCACTTAACAGAATGTTTTTAAATCACGTCCGGTCTTTTTAAAATTTAAAATGAAAAATAAAAGCCATGTTAGAACTTTTTTATTCAAAAAATTGCTACCGTAGCGGTAGTGAGCAAAAGGATAAAATATGTGATTAGTTTCTTTGTGGGCCACTCAATCGATATAAATTTACGATTGAAATTTAACTTGGAAAAGTGGGCTATAAAAATAGCCTTCTCGCCTTAAGATTCGAGGACTTTGGCGGGGACACCGGCCACAGAAACGCCTGCTGGCACATCTTTCGTGACTACGGAGTTGGCGCCGATGCGGGCGCCTGAACCTATGGTGATGGAGCCTAAGACTTTTGCGCCGGCTCCGACGAGAACTCGGTCGCCGAGATTTGGGTGCCGTTTCCACTGACTCAGTGAAACTCCGCCGAGGGTGACTCCGTGATAAATCAAACACTCATCGCCCACTACCGCAGTTTCACCAATCACCACACCTGCGCCGTGATCGATAAAAAGTTTTTTTCCTAACTTGGCTCCGGGATGGATTTCGATCAACGTGATGGTTCGTGAGATTTCACTGACTAAACGAGCGAAAAAATACAAACGGAGATTGTAAAGTGCATGAGCGATGCGATGGCAAAAAATAGCCTTGGGTCCCGGATAGAGCAAGAGCACCTCTAAGTAAGAGCGCGCTGCCGGATCATTTTTGCGATAGAATTTTAGAAACTCAATTATTCCGACCACTGATTCCCTTTGAGATAAAAATTTCTCTCAAATAATTGGGAATACAAAGACCATGAGTCATCCCCTTGTGTCAATGACATGGCCGTCTGAATCGAATCAATTTTACTATCCATCTCATCCAACATCCAGAGGACGTAGGCTTCGAGGGTCTGCGGTAACTTTGGCGATCCATATTCATGTTTGCCGTGATGACTTAAAATCATATGTTTGCAAATATCTTTTAATTCTTGCGGAAAATTGAATATGGACTGCGTCTTTTTTTCTACAAGCTCGCACGCCATGACCATATGCCCAATCAGTCGGCCTCGGTCGGTGTAACGAATGCCATTTTCGTCAATCTTGAGTTCCCAAACTTTTCCGATATCGTGAAAAATAGCACCAAAGATAAGAAGATCGCGGTTGATTTGGGGGTAATTTTGACAAATCAATGTGGACAAACGCACAATGGAAACAATGTGTTCCAGCAGACCGCCAAATTTAGCGTGATGCACTGACTTCGCTGCGGGCGCGATGAGCAGCAGCGGCTTGATCGTTGGATCCGAAAGCACCCCAAGAATCAAAGTGCGCAAGGCCACACTCTCGACGGTGTCGACAATTTTTGTGAGCTCCAAAAGAAGATTTTCGGGCTGAACTTTGGAGGACTGAATATAATCCTTCAAGTCCACATCACCGTCGTAACGTTCTATCTTATGTATGACCACTTGTTTGCGATTTTGATAAAGCTGCACAGTGCCCTTAATGCAAATGATATCGCCTGACTCAAAAGAGCCACCCATTTGCTCGGCATTGTCCCAGGCTTTGGCATCCACCTCACCCGTGGAATCACTGAGCAAACAGCTCATGTAGCTTTTGCCTTTTTTATCTTTCAGTACGGCTTTGTTTTTTGCCATAAAAAGGGTCTGGATATTTTGTTTATCCTGAAGTTGAGAAATAAAAATTTTATCCAAATGAGCCCCTTACATTGCGCATAAACGATGCGACCAACGACCATCTCGAACACGAAAAAAAATCATCTTTGCAGTTTCGCCTTCTTTTTTAACAAGCAAATAGTCTCCGCCGAGAAGATTTAAGTATTGTCCCGCCTTGGTGGTCAGCTGGATTCCTTGCTCAGAAAAAAGTTTTTTAATTTGTTTTTTGATCTTAAGAGCTTGGCCACACCCCAATCCGAGTGTTTGTTTGCCAATCTCCATCGATTTGTAGCGACTTATAAAATACAGGGTTGCGCTCTCATCCACAACAAAAGGTGCCTTCAGTGAAAAGGTAAAACCCGTCATCATCTTGTCCACATAATTGGAGAGATCTAAAACCTCTTGTGAGTACCCTAATTTAATTGTTTGTGCAGTTCCCTTGTCACTCGTCACTGTCGCGTCCAGATCCAATAACTCTGGCTTTAACTCCAAGTGATGTGCGCCCAAGTCTTTTTCCACGTCCTCATAGATTTCTTGTGGAATAAATAAAAAACTTTGCATAACGTTCGCCCAAAGACCCACAGAAAATAAGCATGTGAAGCAAAAAATTAATATTTTCATTTTTGTAAACTCAATAAAGGAGCATAGTTGGGCGACTCTTTCATGCCTCTCATTATATTTTGGGTATCATTTTGTATGGCGTCCAGTGCTGTGTAGCCATGCAGCGGAGATAATTTAAGAGCCATGGGTGCTAAATCTTTGAGACATGTTTTATTTCCGAGTCGCAAACAGACGTTGCTGAGAACCTGATAGTACAATTTGTTATTGGCACCCGATCTTTGCGCCAGAAGCAATGACTCCTGCGCCTTTTCTTGTTCGCCGATGTTTGTCGAGACGATGGCGCTCGCGACGTGAACGTACGGGTCTCTTTTCTGACGGGCCATCCAACCATCTATGGACTGTTGTGCCGCTAGAACTCCTTGAATCTTGTACTGACATACAAACTGCAACAGTGGCAATTGCTCAGGAGAACTCCACTTGACCAAATCTTGGCAAATGTAAGAAAAAGATTTCCATTGATACCCACGCCAATCTACCACCGGCGGGTGCACATGCTCGCTGGTAAGATCGGGGTCGATGTCTAAAGCCTTCTGTATGTAGCCTTGCACGACGACACGATCTCCGCCCATCTTGGCAAGAGCGTAGGCTTGGAACAGATTGACCTCTTGGAGACCGTCATAAAACTTTCTTTTAAGGAGTTGCGCTGTCAATTGTTGTGCTTTTTGAAAAGAACTTTTGCGATTGTCGCGCACACCCTGCAAAAGATAATTTTGGATTAAATAAATGACACCCGTGTTGGCGTACTGAGGGTCATTCATGGTTTTTAAAAGAATGGTCTCAGCTTCGGCATAACGACCTTGTGTGACCAGCAACCACCCTTTGTTGATGAGCGCTGGTACATATTCTTCTTCGGGATCGGTTTGCAAAGATTCGTTAAAATATTTGAGTGCGAGAGAATAAGCATTGGCTTGTTGTTGCGTTTCGTAAGAATAAGAAAGCCCCATAAGATTTTTGCCAACCATCAGAGTTTCTTTTTTATATTGGCCCAACATAGCTTTTTCAATCAAGGTCCGCGCTTGCGCCGATTGGCCTTCCAATTGAATAAACAGCGGCGCCATTTCCATGACGAGATCGATATCTCGAGAATTTATTTGATACGCCAGTGAAAAGTTTTTGAGTGCCTCTGACCAGTGCGCTACTTTTTTCTGTTGTAGACCTTGATCAAAATAAGTAACGAAGTCTGTCTTCTTGGATTCAGTTTTCACTGGTGAACGATGACCCAAAAACATCCACGCTAAAACCAAAATGGCAGAAAGCAAGCCTCCCACCACCCAAATCCATGAACTGCGAGGAGGTTCGGGGGTTAAGACCGTATCCGTATAAAAACGAGGAGGCATTGGCGCCGATTTAAAAGTGGGCGCCGGTGTCAGCGTGGTTTCGAGCTGCGGTGTGGGTGTTAAACGTTCCCCTGTGAGGTCGACGGTTTTGGTAATTTGCGAACGTTCTGTTTTTGTGACCGTATGCTCGAGCACTTCTTCTTGCAGACGGCGCAACTTTTCGATGGCGGCAATAAAATGGGGCTGGGATTGCAAGGGACGCCAGCGATCCAAAGGAGAAATGGCTTCTTGGTGCGGAGATAAGGTGCCTGAGCTGAGTTTGGCGATCACTTCGTTAAAAGAAAACGGACCCGAAATATGGGCATCGACTTTGATAAGCCAACAAGGATCCGTGTCGCTAAATCGCCGACTATACTCCGTCATAACACCCCACTAGACTCTCATTATCCTAGGCTGTAGCGGAGCATTAGTAAAGTGCTTGCTTAGTGACGGAAATGCCTTTGGCCAGTCAAGACCATATGGATTCCTAATTTTTGAGCAACCTGAATGACCTCATTGTCTTTGATCGAGCCACCCGGCTGCACAATCCATTGCACCCCATGCTGCGCAGCGATTTCCACTGAATCTGGGAAGGGAAAGAACGCATCGCTCGCCAAAATTAAGTTTTTAACGCCCGAATGATGCTCTTGAGCTCGCCCGAGGGCCTGTTTGACCGCATCGACACGATTCACTTGGCCCATTCCTAAACCTAGGGTTTGGCCAGCTTTACAAACACTGATGGCGTTACTCTTGAGAGCGGCACAGACCTTCCATGCAAACAATAAATCTTGCACCACTTCGTCGCTGGGTTTTTCTGTAAGAAACTTCCAACCCTCCGTATTCAAAGATAACGTGTCCACCTCTTGCCATAACAAACCACCATCAATGCTGCGCACTTCGGAGGTCGGTTGAAAACTGGTCATTTCTGGCCAGCTTAAAACTCGTAAGTTTTTCTTCTCAGAAAAAACTTCTAGAGCCTCTGGTGAAATATCTGTAGCAATCACACATTCAAGAAAAATGGTATTCAAGCTGCGCGCGTGGGTCGCCGTGAGCGGGAAATTGCACGCCACAATACCGCCAAAAACACTGACCGGATCAGCACGCAGGGCTTTGTCTACGCACACATCGGTTTGCGCATCGCTCGCGACGGCACAGGGATTGTTGTGCTTAATCGCCACCGTTGTGGGCTGTGCAAAGGGGCGCAAGGTGTTGCATGCCGCTTGCAAATCCAGAATATTATTGTAGGACAGCGCCTTGCCTTGCAGAATTTGCGCGCGATGCAGCCCTTCGTTTTGTGTGCGATACCACTTGGCTTGCTGCTGCGGATTTTCTCCGTAACGAAGTGACGATTGAATTTCTCCATGGAGAAGTAAGGGCACACTCGTCTCGCGAGTTTCTTGCAGTTCTTCGTAAAAACTCTGTGCTATCATTTGGTCGTACTTGGCGGTGAATTGAAAAACTTTGGCAGCGAGATATTTACGATCTTCGAGAGTGAGTTGGCCATCTTTGCGCGCAATCCATGCGTAATCTCCCGGATCGCAAACGACACAGATATTTTCGTAATTTTTAGCAGCCGCACGCAACATTGACGGGCCACCGACATCAATAAACTCAATGAGTTCTTGGCCGCGCACACCGTCTTGTTTGGCCTGCTCAAAAGGGTAAAGGTTCACCACCACGAGATCAAACGGCCACGCCTCATGACGGCTTAATAAATCCAGATCTGATTCTAAATGCGGGCGATAGAGCAAACCCATATGAACCTTGGGATGTAATGTTTTAACTCGTCCATCCATACACTCAGGAAAGCCGGTGTAATCCGAAACATCGGAGACCTCGAGACCGTCGTGACGAAGCATCTGAGCCGTCCCCCCCGAGGAGATAATTTTTGCTCCTTGCGAAGCGAAGGGTTGTAAAAAGGAAGCCAGACCGGTTTTATCCGAAACGCTGGTAAGAATTCTTTGAAACATGGAATTGAACCTAACTAAAAGCTAATTCGACTGAGTGCTGCTTTTAAATCATCGCTCGACAAGAAGACGCCGGCACCAAAAAAGCCAGAACGTTTTTTCTCGTTGAGGATGTCTTCGCCACCACCCTGAACAAATACGCCTTTCATAATGTTGTAGCGAATATACGGACGGATTTTCGCGTCATCATCTGGATCATCGTTACCCCCGAAGTCAAAGGCATCAATGCCCAACTTCAGGCGACGACCAAATGTCGTATACTCTACCCCGAAACCACCGGCGCTCTCGATAAGCCCCGCTTTGATTCCGAAATTATGAAAGTTTTTACCAAAGAGAACCGTAAAACGGTACTCATTTTCAAATCGTGTACGTACGTTAGTGATTGTTGGCGCCCCGCCCCCAACTGTCGTGGTGGTAGTCACAGCCTCCGTGAGGCCTACCGGCGTTGTCACCAAGGCGACCTCATAGAAACGATCTAAGCCCGTTCTGATATTCGCGCCGATATACGAACGAATTCCATCTTGGCGAGGAATGGAGTTGGCGTGGGCCTCCAAGCTCACGTCGGTCTTCATGGTGAGGTCTGAGAAGAAACCAAAAGTTTCGACAGTAGACTCCAGAGCGTCAGCCATACTTTCATCATGGACCAAGCGTCCGATAGGTCCTTCGCCTGAGTTGATTTTGGTAGAAATTTGCTCGATATTCACCATCGCACGATCAATGCGTGCCATGGCGCTCTTCATGGTCGAAATAATATCTGCCACTTCGCCTTTTTTCTCGCGCACGAGCTGCGCTAAATCGCCGGTGAGATTTTCGATATTACGCACAATTTTTCCAATGGGTTTGCTGTCATCGCCCTCAGAGGCATCACGCAAATTGTCCACCACCACTGTCAGCGACGTCGCCACCTTGTTCACTTGTGTGATCAATTTGTCGAGGCTGGCCGAGTCTTCCACGCTATCTATTCGATCCCCTGATTGTAGCGGCGGATCGTTGGGATTTCCCGGTATAATTTCGATATGTTTATCACCTAAAATACCATTGGGGCGAATTGATACTCGCGACGACTTGGAGAGTTGCACGTTGGGTTGCACCACCACATCGATGCGCGCTTGACCGCTTTCATCGAGGCCGATTTGTTTTACCACACCCACACGAATCCCTGCGACATGCACAGGTCCGTTTTTGATGAGGCCGGAAGCGTTATCCAAGGTGAACCACAACTTTTTTCCACCCATAAAACCAGCACTCTCGCTGACCTGTAAAGACATGGCGGCGATAATTCCAGAGACAACGATAACCAAAATCCCGACTTTAAATTCGGGAGTTTTAAAAAGAGGGTTCATACTTTGTTGACCCCTTTATCCACAAACTTTTTGACGAGAGGAATATCGGTTTCGAAAAAAACCTTCGGTGGTCCATGAAGTAAGACTTTTCCACTGTCTAACATAGCCACATAATCTCCGATGCGGAACGCTGCGTGCAAATCATGGGATACCACTAATGAAGATGATCCCTCTTTATGATTATGAGTGCTGACAATGAGATTATCTACCATTTCTGTGAGAATAGGATCCAACCCAGTCGTTGGTTCGTCATAGACAAGGATATCTGGATCTAGAGCTAGGGCGCGGGCCAAACCACAGCGTTTGCGCATACCACCACTCACCTCGGAGGGAAGTTTGTTATAGTGCTTTTCGTCCAGTCCCACCATCTGCAATTTCTGATAAGCTATTTCTTTCATCTGCGCCAACGATAAATCCTTGCGATGTTCCTTGAGTGGAAAGAGTACATTCCCTAAAACAGACATATCGTCAAACAGCGCTGCATACTGAAATAAAACTCCAAATTTCATACGCATCAGAATCGCGTCGTCTTCTGATAAGGTTGTTATATCTTGCCCCATGATTTTGATTTTACCCGATGTCGGTTTGATCAAACCCAAAATATGGCGCAACAAAACGCTCTTACCCGTTCCGCTAAAACCAATAATGACCGTTATCTTGCCCTTGGGAACATTTAAATTCAACCCATCGAGCACGTAATCTACACCATTGAAGGTTTTTTTAAGATCGATGACTTCAATAGCATTTTTAATTTCAGACATGCGAAGTGATCTTATAATAGAGGTCGATAAGGTTCATCAAAAAGAAATCCACAATAATGATCAGCACCATGCTTAAAACAACACCACGATTAGTAGCGTCACCCACGTCTTTGGCGCCGCCTTTAGTAAAAAAGCCACGATAGCAACAAATCGATGCGAAAATAAATCCAAAAACCGCCGCTTTAATTAAACCCTCATTGATGTGATTGGGATCTAACCACAAATTTGTTTTTTCCCAAAAAATAGCATCGTCAATGTTGAGCACTTTCACACACAGAAAATACGAGCCTAAAATAGCAACAAAATCAAAAATCCCGGTAAGAAAAGGCATCGTGATGGTCGCCGCCATAATGCGCGGAGAAACTAAATAACGAATCGGATCCACACCCATCACTTCGATGGCATCGATCTGCTCTGTCACCCGCATCGAGCCGAGATTCGCGGCCATGGCGCCTCCCGCACGAGCGGCTACAATCAATCCCGAAAGAACGGGGCCCAATTCGCGGGTGATCCCCAAAGCGACTGTAGGTCCAACAAGAGTCGTCGCGTTGATTAATTTAAATCCCAAATAAATTTGAAAAGACACGGCCATTCCGGTGAAAACACCTGTCAGTACAATAATAAACACCGATTTATTGCCGACAAACTCCATGTGTTGAATCAAGTCAGACCAACGATAGGGTTTTTTAAAAAAAAGACGTACAGCTTGCATAGAGAAACGAAAGAGGAGGCCAATTTGAAAAATAAAATCAGCGATCATATCGACAATGCCTTTGCCGATTTCATCGAGGAACTGATTCAATTTTTCTCTCTTCGCGAGTAAGGACACGCCTTCTCTCCTTATGAAATTGAAAAAAAATGTACAAAAAACTTAAAAAAACTACAGTTATACAAATAAACGCGGCACACGTTCAGAGATCCTGGTTAACACATCGTAACCAATGGTCCCCGCCTTTTGCGCCACATCGAGTGCTGTGTAGGACGTTCCAAAAAATTCAACACTCTGACCTAGGGGTTGCATTAAATCGGTCGCGTCTATCAATGTATAGTCCATACATACGCGTCCAATCACTGGAAAAAATTTATTTTCTATGTGCACTAGGCCTTGATTTGAAAGCTGCGTCGGAATTCCATCGGCATAACCGATCGGCACCACGCCCACCACGGTGTCGCGAGACGCCACCCAAGTTCCCCCATAAGAGACAGCTTTGCCCTTGTTCACCTTTTGCAGAGCGACTATTTGCGATTTGAGACGCATCACCGGCTGTAGTTTCTTTTGTAAATCAGAGCGACAAGCTAATAATCCATACAGCCCAATACCAGTGCGCAATCCGTAGGCATGTTTCTTTGCGTAGTCTGTCATTTCTAGGGCTTTTGCCGCACCCGAGCTGTTGTAGACGTGAATATAAGGAATAGTGAATGATGAAAAATGAGGCAACATTTTTTCAAAAAGACGAATTTGTTCCTGTGAAGCTCCTTGCGAGTCAGTGAGATCCTCTGACGTCATCAAGTGTGTGCAAAGTCCCACCACTTTTATTTTTGTCGTTGCACGAAGTTTTTCTATCAACTTGGGGATCTCAGATTCTTGAAATCCTAAACGATTCATTCCGCTATTCAACTTCACATGAATTGCCACCGGCGCGGTGGCACAAGCCTCGAGGGCTTCGAGTTGTGAAAAATCACTCACCACGGGTGTCATACAACGATGCAAAAGTTCTTTGGTAGACTCCTGACCCGAAAAACCAAAAATCAAAATCTCTGAGCGAATTTGTCCTTTTTCGCGAAGGCGAACACCTTCCTCTACAAGTCCCACACCAAATCGAGAACAGCCTTTTTTCTCAAGAGCTTGAGCCACCTGCACATCGCCATGTCCATACGCATTGGCTTTAACCATGGGACAGAAAAAATGTTGGCCCAAACTGGAAGAGGACAAAAGATCGTAGTTCGCTGTCAAAGCAGGCAAATGGATTTCTACGTAAGATGGACGAAGATGTTGGGCCAAGGTGTTTCTCTCTTATTGCGTACAGCTAAATGTGTAATTCAAGTTCCTCTGACGATGCAAGCGTATAAAACACCACACCAAACGCTTCCGCCTGGGAACAGGCCTCTTCGCTGCCTTCAAGTAAACTCATGGCATCGCTGGCCAAGGAAGGGAATTCACTCGCACCGCAGAGAACAACCGCTGAGCTGTTTTTATCCGCCAAAGCTTTTTGCACAATCGTCTGAAGGCGACTCGCCACAAAAGCGGCTTTGTCGAGAGGTGTTTGCGGTAAAGCCACAGCCATTTTTGAGTCCGAAAAGCGCCCGACAAAATCACTGACGCGAGTAAATCTTTTCAAAATCTTGGCCAATAATTGCTGGCCCATCTGAATTTCATTATCGTTGGCCCCTTGCATGACAAAACTCAAAGTACTCAGAGGTGTTGTGTAACGACGGGCTCGCGAGATCTCACCGTTGAGGCGCTCGTAAAAACTTTTGTTGTTTAAACAGAATGTCTTTAATTCCACTGGTAGGTAGTCGTAAATCAGACGTGTTTTAAAATGATTGTCGACAATCAAGCCCAAAGCGCGAGTCCAAACATTGATGAGCGTCGTTTCCACCAGAGTTGTCTCTTGCGTGCCTGTACCTTGCGTGCCGGTCCCTAAAGCCACCACCAGCCCATGGAAGACGTCTTTGCCTTTTACTGGATAGGCTTGTGTCTGTGAGCACTTAAAAACAGTGGCAAAAAAATCGCTCCACACTTTGTAGGTCGAAGTTTGTTGGAAAAAATGCGAACGATCTTCGACGTTCTCGATTTTAATTCCCAAATGGTGGAGGTCTTGAGTCATACCCGTTGCCACATCTTTGAGAAGAAGGTGACCGCTGGTCTCGTCGTACTTGAGGTAAACAAAGTTCTTGCGCAGTTTATCTTGCAGTCTTTTGAGCGTGAACTGCACGGCGACGTCTTCGCTCTCACAGAGGAGAAGATCGCCCAGTTCATCGCGGAAGTTCTGGGTGTTGATGGCGGCTGTTGTGTCTTCGATAAAATCCAGCTTGCTGCCAGAGGCGTTGAGCGGAGCATGCTGTTGGCGTTGAAGTTCTTGCTGCAAAAATTCATTCTTCTCTTGTGTCACCACGGCCGTCCACGACTCCATCCCGCGCTGAATGCGATGAGTGAATTGTGCCGGAAACTGCACCGGATCGAGAATGTAATCAAAGATTTTACCTTGCTCGAGCAAACGATGCATCCGTTCGCTCTCGGAACTGCTGCCAAAAACAAAAACTTGGATTTCGCTACTGGTTTGGTGAATGCGCTCAATCAGCTCTGTGGTTTTATCATTCGACGGCAAGACCACAATGTGCGGCAGAGTTAAATAAATGGCCTGCACAAGCAGTTCTTCCGAAGTGTAAAACTGCGCTTCGAGTTTCTGACGAACCAACATTTCCTTGAGAAAACGCGCTTGCACAGGGTTTTCATCAAAAAGAAAAATGGAAAAGTCGATTTTAGATGTCTTGAGCTTCATTCGACCCCCTCTTTGGTTTACGGATGGACTGTAGTAAAGAATCAATATCAATATCCGCCGTTTTTTCATCACTCATTAAATTCTCTTGTGTGCGCAAACTCTCAGAGGCGGAATGGAATGGTGAGGACTTCAGTGTCGTGGTGGTGGCTCTGTCTGCAGCTCTATCCATAGGCTCCAGCATGCGGCGTAAATCACGCAGCTCGGCTTCTAACAATGACAACTGGCTGCCCTCGCCTTTGTTTTCTTTCAGGCGATGGAGATAACCAAGACACTGAATAGATTTGGCACGAAGAGCGGCGATATCCACCGAAGGTGTTACCGGGGTTTTGTTTTCCACCGTGGTTTTTTTGCTATCGACAGGGGTTTCTTCAAAGGTCAGCCCGTCCGCCATCGCCATTTTTGGATTTTGTAAAAGGTAACCCAATCTTTGCTCGATCTCGTCCATTTCGTCTTGATACGTATTTTGCTGTAAGCTGGTCGACGATTGATTTTTGCGCAACTGCTGAACCACTTTGCCCATGCGCTCAAAAAGGCTGCGGAACAAGAGATCCATCGCCAACATGGCCACGACAACAAATAAAATCATCATCGCAAACAACGCCCAAAGATAGGCAGCGCTTTCCACCACCAGGTTTTGCAAGTGGATGTTTTTAACAAACAGAAGTTGCAAATCGGGATGAAAATAAGAAACCAAGGCGGTTTTTTTATTGAGCGGCCACAGGCCCGTCGCTTTTTGTCCAAGAATTTGTTTATGCTGCTCAAGACCCTCAACGGCTTTATCACTCAGTGAATACACCTCACCAATTTGTGGCGAGATCAGGGTTAAATTTTCTGCATGCGGCGAAGACGAAAAAATGCGTGCCAAATGGTTCGGTGGGAAAAAGAAACTATAATAATGAATACGTCCCTGCTCTTGCACCGGCACGACATAGGCCAAATGTTTTCCCTGATTTTTAATATTTACAAAATGCCATGAATTTTTAGACGCCGAGAGGGAATCAAACGGAATTTGTTGCGCGATGGTTTTGGCCTCGAGACGCAGACCTTCTTTTCCCTCAAACCATTGCGCTTTCCACTTGCCATCTTCTTTCATAATTCTGGCCATCAAAGCAATACCATTAAAACGCAACAGGGGTTCAACTGAGGTCGTTGTTTTTAACACCGAACGCAAATTTTCCATTTGCGTGCTCAAAAGAGAAGCTTGTTTTTCCAAATCTTGGATCTGCATATTTTGATACGCAGTCGCATATTTTTTGGAAAAAATATCGTAAGCCTTCCACGTCAAAATTAAAAAAGAACCAGTGAGAAAGAGTGCTAAAAAACCAAGATACTTAAAGCGCAACTTCATACCCCTCCAAAGAGTTGAATCCCAACTTCATCGTATGCTTTTTTAGTGATCAACAAAAGGAATGGGAGAGGGGCTTGGACGAAGGTCTAGGTGATGGATTTTGCGCAACGAGGGTTTCCTAGAAGGCTCAAAAAAGCTCAAACAGTCCTCGCTTCGCTGCGGAACTCGTTTTTTGAGCCTTCTAGGAAACCCTCGTTGTACATAATATCAGCCGTTTTGTAGGTGAAAATTGCTAAGGCCTGAGGTAGGGTACGCTATATGTCATCTCAACGTTCTGAACTTTACCTTAAATGTGGGCCTGCCGCTGAAACGCTTTATCTTCAGCATTGGCAGCCGGCCCAGAAAGCTAAAGCGGCTGTTTTGATCACTCATGGGGTGGCGGAGCACTCGGATTGTTATAACCTGACAGCCCTTGCCCTAAACGAACAGGGTTTTGATGTTTGGAGTTGGGATTTGCCTGGGCATGGAAAATCCTATGGGCAGCGCGGATATGTTTCTTCGTTTAACGAATTTATCGAGCGCCTCAACCAAGTGGTCACTGCCATTCATGAGCGACTTCCTGCGGGGCAGCCGCTGGTTCTTCTCGGCCATTCTCTCGGTGGACTCGTGACTATGAAGTATGCCCTCGACCATAAAGAGGCGCCCGTGAGTGCCTATGTTTTAAGTTCCCCGGCTTTTGGCGTTAAAATTCAGGTTCCTTTTTTAAAGGACCAAGCGGCCAAACTTCTTCTCCATGTGGCCCCCAAGCTGACTATTCCCCATCAGATTATCTTTGAAGACCTCAGCCATGACAGTGAGTTGACCAAAACCTATTACAAAGATCCGCTTCGCCATAGTAAATTTTCGGCGCCGCTTTATTTTGGAATTTTGGACACGATGAAGGAAGTTCACGAGCGGGCGCATGAGCTGCAAAAGCCGATTCTGATCCAAGCCTCCGGCCAAGATCGCATTGTGGACACCGTAGCAACGCAAGAGCTCTTCAATAAATTGAGTTCTCCGAAAAAAACGCTTAAGATTTATGTGGATAGTTTTCACGAGATTTTCAACGACCTGGAAAAACAAACCGTGGTCGACGATTTTGTGAATTTTTTAAGAGAGTGCAAAATATGAATAAATTTTTTCTTTTATCTTTAGTATTAACCGTTGGCTGCTCAAGCCTAGAAGTTCCCTCCGGCACACCCGAGGAATACGTCAAAGCCATTGATGCTTACAGTGCTGGCGAAGTGGAATACGTTGGCGCTTACAACAATTTTAAATACCGCGCGACGCTTTTAAACACGGCCATTCAAAACGCATTGATCGATCGTAAAGCCTCTCTCTATCTTTGGGATGACGGCAAAAAACAGCAAGAGCTCGCCATCATGCAAGCGGATAATGCGACAACCACAAAAATCTTCTTGAGTTTTTTCACTCCAGCTCGACGCGATGACAATCTAGCGACACCCAAAACCATTTGGGCCCTTTATTTAGAAACTCCACAAGGACGTTATACGGGCGTTGTTAAACGGATTCGTATTAGCCCCACGGAACTCATGACGATTTATCCATATCACAACCGTTTTTCTACCGCCTATTCGGTAGAATTTCCCGTGCCTCTCTCTACCATCGAAGGCCAAGCGGCCAAGCTCACCATCACCGGTCCCCTCGGCACAAAAACCATTGAGTTTCCGGCGAAATAATCCTAGTCACACAGTTCTAAGACACAAATCTTGAAAAGATTTCCCTTACCGGCCCACGGCCTTGGATTGACCCAAGATTTGTACTAAATAATGAGACATGAACCGTGTCGTTTTTTTATGTCCAACTGAGGAGATCTTGTGCGTTGGTGGTCTATAGTATTTATCGCATTTTCCATTTTTTCCACCGCCCACGGCCAGGGTCCTAAGTGTCACGAAATCTTCCCCCTCGAGCTCATCGTGGTCGATGATGGCCAAGAGATTGTGGAGACCTCCCCCCACCTCTATCGCTATCGCGATATCACCTATGGATTTCTATTTGAGGCCTCTGTCGAAAGTGGGGTTCTAAGCATGGAAATAAAACTGACGAATGAGGGTTATAAAAGCTCTCACTCTTATGAGAAACTCTACGACATTATGATGTCTTGGTTCGGCAGCAAAAATATATCTATGATTGTGGAAGTCTGGGACAACGATACAAACCACGCACAGTTTTATAAAGCTTACCAAAGCGGTTTTTCCGAAGCCGACGCCGCACTCCAGACCGATGCGGGACAACAGGCTGCGCGTTTTGGTTTTACTGACGTGCACTCTCTTCGTTATTCTCTCTTCAGAGTTTTACCTGATGCGTTTCCCGATGTGACCGTGGAATTCGTCAGACCCGCAAGAATTCACTGAGTGAGTTCTTTCCATGAGAAATGCATAGCATCATGGTTAATGCAATTTTGTTGCATTTAGAAAATGGTCGTTTTATTTACTGTTTTCTTATGAAGACACTCACACCTTTCTTTTTTCTTATCAATTACCTTAGTTTCTCTGTGGCGTTCGCGCAAAGCATGGACCATACCCACAAACACACCCTTGGAAAAATCGAAATTATTGCGAGCGCTGACGAAAGTTCGCTTTTTGATAAAGTCCAAAACGTCACAACTCTTTCCGGCGATGAGCTGCTGAAAGTGCGCGGAAATTCGTTAGGGGAAACACTCAAAAACGAAGTTGGCATCACCAGCACCAGTTATGGTCCCAACACCAGTCGCCCGGTGATTCGCGGTTTGGATGGCGAACGCATTCGCATCCTGCAAAATGGCCTCGGTGTCCTTGATGCCTCCGGCGCCAGCCAGGATCACGCCGTGCCCATTGATCCCTTGCTCATGGATAGCGTGGAGATCGTGCGTGGTCCCTTAAGTTTACTCTATGGCTCCAGCGCTGTGGGGGGCGTGGTGAATGTCATCACCAATCGTACACACAATCAATTTGAAGAAGGCTTCCACAGTGCCATCGACACACAACTAACATCGGTCGACAACGGTAAAACCGCCGGTTTTAAAGCGGATTATGGTGTCTCTCGCTGGATGCTTCACGCAGATGGTAACTTTCGCGATTCCCAGGACTATAAAATCAATGGTTTTGCACGCTCCGAACGACTACGCGAAATCAATCCTCTCCCACTCACTCAAGAAGCTCGCGACAAACAACCCAACAGCGCCAACCAAACGCGCTCTGGAGGTGTGGGAACCACTTATGTAGGAGAAAAAGGACTGTTGGGATTTTCCGCATCCACCTACTCCAGTGACTACGGCGTTCTTGTGGAACCTGATGTCCAGATTTCTATGGAACAGTCGCGTTTTGATTTGGTGGGCGAAAGAAAAATGTCAGGATTTTTAAGAACTCTCAAATTAAAAAGCGCACAATCTATCTACAAACACAGTGAAATCGAAGGTGGACAAACAGGTACAACTTTTCGCAACACCGGCAATGAAACTCGCGTGGAAGCCGTGCAAAATACTCTGGGGAATTGGTCAGGATTATTTGGATTGCAATCCAATGTCTTCAACTTCAGCGCTTTGGGCGACGAAGCTTTTTTGCCAAAAACCGAAAACAGTGCGCAAGCACTCTTTCTCTTTGAAGAATACAACTTCGGCGATTCAAAAATAGACTTCGGTGCGCGCGCCGAATCCAATCGTATCCAACCGTTGGCCGACGCGCATTTTTCATCCACGGAACAGAAATCATTTTTACTCGGCAGCCTCGCCGTCGGCTATTTGTATACCTTTTCCCAAGAGTGGAGCCTCAGCACGCAAACGGCTTACAGCGAACGCGCACCCAATTACCAAGAACTGTTCGCCAATGGGGCCCATGTGGCCACCTTCACCTATCAAGTCGGTGATGCTCAACTTACCAAAGAAAAAGTTTCCTCTATTGAGCTTTCCCTTCGCCATAAAAAAGACAAACACACTCTCACTTTGACTGTGTTTGGCCAGAAATTCCGCGACTATATCGCTCTCAACCCCACTGGACTTTTTGACGACACCGATCAGAGTGGTACCGCTGGTGACAGTCTTGACGATTTGCCCATTTATAATTATCTCAGCCAGGACGCGGCGATTTATGGGGCGGAATTCGATTCACGATGGAACAATTTAAATTCTTTTCTCCCGGGTTCCACAGACTTTTATTTTCGCGGTGATTACTTGCGTGGAAAAAACACCGTCACTGGCAACAATCTACCGCGCATGACACCACCTCGTGTTTCTGTTGGCGCGACTCAGAAAATAGGTTCCTTTTCCGGAGATCTCGAACTTCAACAAGTATTCTCACAAAACGAAACGGCCCCGAACGAACTCGCCACCGATGGCTTTTTGCAAGTCAATGCTGGAATTGTTTATAAAAAAAATCTGCAAGACCAGCAATACTCACTATTTCTTCGTGCCAATAACCTCTTTAACGTGGAAGCACGCAATCATGTTTCCATTCTCAAAGATTTAACTCAGATGGGTGGGCGCAACGTGATGTTCGGCGTACGCGCTTATTTCTAAACACCGTTCCAATCGCGAACCACAGTCGTTTGCAAAAATGGATAAATCACCGCGCGACGTACAGGCCCTGTCCATTTCAAATGGCGTTGGATCGCCTGACAATAAATTTCAAGTTGGGAAAAAGCTTTATCGAGGAGAATTCTCTCGCCCGATTTATAATCCACCACCCACAGCACACCTTCTGAGATGCCCCACAGATCCACCTGACCATCGATGGTCTGTTCGGCATTTTTCCAACGAAACGCCCACTCCACGTGGCCGATTTTCATCAGTTCCGCGAGCGGTGGCTCATTCAGCGCCAATATGTAGTTCAGCGCGGTTAATACGTCCTCTTGGGACTCTTCGCCAAACCATGTCTGCAAAAGCGACGGCAAATCTTTAGGTACTGGGTATTTTAAAATCTCTACCAGTTTGTGGAACAAAATTCCCTGTTGTTTTTTAATATGGGAATCGCGATAACTTTTTTGACCGCGCTGAATAATTTTTGTCACCGCTTGCGAAGTGGCCATAGACCATGTGTCATCGACCTGCGACCACGCCGGCACCACTGTCGTCTTGCCCGGTCGTTCTGTTTTAAAGTGAGTGAGCGGCAAAAGTTCTGCTTGGTGAATTTCTTTTACGCGAAAGGAGGTGGATGTTTGTGTGAGCTCGGGCAGGAATAGCAACTGCGCCGCCCACGATTCTTTGGGAATTTCCTGCGCCCAAGACAAATGCAAACTTTTTTCGGCGCGGGTGAGCGCCACATACAAAACCCGTAAATCTTCTTGTTGCTGTCGTTCTTTACGCTCGGCCAAAACCTTTTTTTCAAATAATGAGGACGTCGTTCCCATCTCTGTTTCATTGGCTGGAGAACGCAACGCCCAGTTTTTATGAGTTTCATCAATAGCCAACGGGATATGCCTATCGACATTTGGTTTTTGTGAAAGAAATGGCAGAATCACGTGGCCAAACTGCAAACCTTTAGAGGCATGCACGGTCATGATGTTTACTTTGTTTTTTTCCACAGATCCTGGGGAATCCACCGAAGATTCTGTCCATCGAGCTTTTTCACAATCCAACAAAAACTGCACCATGTTGGCGCCGCGCTCACGCTCAAACATTTTTAACAAAGAGACAAACTTCCAAAGATTTCCCTCAGACCGACCTGTAGGATCTTGGTGTTTATGAAAAGTGAAAAAACCGAGGTCCAACAGAGCCTTCTCAAAAGCGAGAACCACACCAAAGAGCTTTTTGTTTTTCTGTAAGTCGACAAGGCTTTTCCCGCTGAGTCCATAGTGGCCGCTGGCACACCCCTCTCTCATTTCTGCCCAAAGACTTTTTTCCTTTTTATTTTGCAAATCCACCAACTGCTGATCACTCACCGACATGGTTGGAATGCGCAAGAGGTGTAGTAAATTTTCGTCATCTTCTGGGAGCAAAAGAAATTTAAGCAATTGTATGCAGCCTAGAACCTCTCGTCGCCGCCAAAATTGTCCTGAGGAATGCAAATGAACGGGAACACCCAGCTGCGATAAAAACTGGCCCACACTTTCCAGCTGTTTATTCTTTCTCACCAAAATAGCAATGGTATCCAGCGAGACGCCTTGGCCCTGAAGTGCACAAATCGTGTGGTAAATAAAATGGGATTCTTGTTGCTCAATCTGATCTTTTTCTTCACCCGTGGCGACAAAATAACTCACGTCTATTTCTTCAGAGGCAAGATCCAGGCGCGCCGCCTTCATCTCAGAAAAATTTTCGCCCAAGTATCCCGCACTGGTATTTATAAACGCTAACAAGCTGGGCGTGGAACGATAATTGTGCTCGAGAAAGTGGGTCGAGCCACCTTTTTTAAGCACTTTATCAAACTGCTCGGTGAAAACTTCGGAACGGGCGCCGCGAAACAGATAAATGCTCTGCTGAGGATCTCCCACTAAGTAATAAGGATTGGCACCAATCAGCTCTTGCAACAGCGTCATCTGTTGCGGACTGGTGTCCTGAAACTCATCGATAAACCAGTAATCGCGTTTTTCCACCCAAGAACGTAATTGTTCAGTATGCTCGCGCACCAATTGAGCCGAATATAATTCCAAATCTTTGATTTCTATACGACTTGTTTGTCGTTTTTTGTCATTTAAATTTTGCAGATAGTGTTTTTGCAAAACCGCAAACTGCTGGTTGTAAACATGCAAATTTTCGATGGTCTTCACTTGGTACGCTGGCTCTTTCAACTTGCGCAAATCCTCTACCAACTCTTTGAAATCTTCGTAAAGTGCGTCGCCCTCAGGTCGGTCTTTGGATTTGAGTCCTCCACGCAGATTAAAATCGCTTATTGTCTGCAAAGCATTTTCAGGATTTCTCCACACTTCGATGTTCAGGCTTTTGTTGAGCGACTCCAGCACTGTGATCATCGCTGGCCATTTGCCGGGAAGATCTAAGCGCCGTGCTTGCTGGGCCACGCTTTGACAACGCTCGGCCAGCTGGTCGAGATGGGATTGCAACAGCTGTAAATTGTCATGCAGTGAAATAGGCTTGAGCTCGCTCATATCTTTTTCAGAAGACGCGCGCAGCAGTTGATGGATTTGTGCAAAGGAAAAAACTTGCATCAGGTCGGCGAATTCGCTCGAATCATGCTCATAAACTTCTTTGAGAGATTTTTTGGACAAAAATAGAGCTTCCGTCTCACGCAAATAACCAAAATCACTTTTAAGGCCGATCCAATGACCGTGCTCCTTGAGCAGTTCATCGAGCACGCCGTGGATGGTGCTGATTTTGAGATGCGAAGAGGACGAAACAAAATCGAGCGCTTGAGGGAATTCACTCAGTGCTAACGTGAGCAGACGCTCTTGGAGCTCTTGTGTGGCCTTTCTTGTAAACGTGGTCACAATAAAACGCGGCCAACGCCCTTTGTGCTCTCTAAATTGCAAGGCAAAGGCAATCACGTCACGAGTGAGAGTATAGGTTTTTCCAGCCCCCGCACCAGCGCGGATGGCCTTGGTGCTTAGCGGAGATGTGGGGCTCGACATAACTGACTCCAATCACAGGTTTCGCAAATTTTAAGTTCTTTAGGAACTGGGGCAAATTCCCCTTTTTCTATTTTGTTAAGCATGGCGTGGATTTTTATTTGCAGTTGCTCTAAGTGCTCCTGCTTTTTGTCCACAGAAAGAAGTTTGCCTGGTTTCTCCAAGCCAATAAATCCCGAGTTTTCCTCATCGACGATAAAACCTGCTCCCCGTTTTTTCTCTTTCAGAAAAATATACTCCGCCGAAGAGACCTCCTCGGCTGGAATTCCCTCACCCAAGCCCGCTTCGATGGCCCACGCATACAACGACATCTGAAATTGACTGTTGTCTAACCACGAGCCGAAGGTTTTTAACGAGCCTTGCGACGTTTTATAATCGAGAATGGCATAATGGCCGCGCTCATCCACATCGAGACGATCAATTTTTCCAAGAAAAGGAAATCCGTTCTCATTGGTGCGGGATAGGATATTTTCATCGGTGGAAATAAAGCCTTTCACCACCACTTCGGTGCCCGCCACTTTGACGCCGGGATGGGTTCGTCGGTAGTCCTTTTCCAGTTCTATAAAATTCATAATCATTTGCAGATGGCGCCTTTTTTCATGGCCCCAAAACTCTTGCAAAGGATTTTTTTGCGCCATTTCTGCAACAATGCGATCGTAAATGGCTTCTACGTCTTGAGGACTCGCGGTCAAACCGGGATAGTCCAACAGCAACTTTTCTAAGACCCCATGGAGAATCTGGCCGCTGTACATAGGATCGATGTCGAGATCATATTCCGGCGTCACTTGCAGGCGAAGAATTTTTTCCGCAAAGAACTGAAAAGCGCAGTGATCAAATTTTTGCAGTTGGCTCGCAGAGAGACGTGGTTTTTTTTCTATAAGCACCGGAGCAAAAGGAATTGTTTCCGCTTCCCGCGCCATTTTTTGTTCAATAAGATTTTGTTCTTCTGCGCTGGCACCACGATCGGCCACCAAAGAAGCCAAAGGTTGATTCATCAGTTGATCCCAACGAGTGGTTGAGGGATCGTTATACTCCCCTGTTTGTTCATCGCTATTGGTATTGCGTTTTTGCAGCCACAAATGTGCCGCCAGCTGCGGATCTCCTTGAAAATTAGTTTCCGCATGGGAAAGGTAAATGTTTTTAAGATCTCTCTGCAATATCCATGAGAGATCCAACTCAGCTTTGTGACTTTCCGTTTGGCTGAGAGAAAAACCTAGATCTCTCTCAATGGCAAAAAGATCTTCCATCTTCAGAGGAGTACGTTGAGTTTTCACTAAAAGGTTTTGTTCACAACCCAAAACAAACATATGGGTGAATTGATTCCAATCAGCCGCATTAAGACTCAAAAATTGCACGCCCTGTGCCACTTCGGCTTGCACACTCAATTCGAATTGACTGATAACCAGCTCCAAATATTTGAGCCACACCACAAAAGTCATTTCATCATGCAGATTTAAATCTTTGACCAAACGGTCGGTGATCTCTTCCAAAATCTCGTGCTCTTCGGGCGGCCATTGCACCGCAATCAACTCAACAAATTCTGCCAGTGTAAAAACATGTTGCGCTGAGATGGCCGGTGGCAGATCAAAAGCACGGCGCAGAGGAGCCGTGTCGTAAACGTAGGAATAATTCTTTTTAAAGTCGGCGTAAGAGACTTTGCGCTGCTCGGCCTCTTGCATATAAACCACTGCGGAAAGATGGCTTTGCTGAAAATCTTCTTGCAACAGATGCAATCGCGCGAGACCCAATTGCACCGATGGCAGAGAGATCACACGCAAGACCACACGTTTATTCAGAGGAATACCTTCCACAAAAAAATGCGTGCGCAGCAAAGGCCAATAGTCTTCAAGGGCTGGACTGACGACCGCGATGTCATGCAGGCGCACACCCTTCATAAGGAGTTCACGGATTTTGACTACACAGGATTTCACTTCCAACAGAACACTCGGCTCGTGAAGAAAGGAGAGCGCGGCGGGTTTTTTCTCGGTGACGCTGGCCTCTTCGCATTTTCCCGCCTGGGTGAGACGCTGATAAACAGCCGATGATTCTTTCTCGCCTACTAACTGCGGTTGAAACACGACAACATCTTTGGTTTTGCTCAGGCGTAAAATCAGATCCACTTCTTCGTGTTGCAAGTCCCAACCGAGATCAAAATAAATGGTTTGATGATCGCCTAAGTACAATTCGTTTTTTTGCAAAAGTTTATTTAATAACCAAGGGCGGCCCACCCACTTTTTGTCGTCGAGCACATCGCGAAACTTTTTGGCTTTTTCCCACCACGGCCATAAACGCTCGCGGCGCTGGGGCTCCATCTTAAGCCAGTCTTCAAAAAGTTGCTGTGGATCCAAATAAAGTAAAGGGGCAGATTGAGTGAAGAAGTTAAAAAACATCTCAATATCATTGAGCTGAGTTTCGACGTTCTCTTGCGCAAACCATTCTTCGATAAACGCATAAATCAAACTTTCGCTGATCACCCGTTGCTCAGGACAATTGATGGAAAACAACCACTGCCAGAACTCGCTGGCACGCAGAACGGATTGTGTAGGAATACTTTCGCTGCTGAGAAGAAACTGCTCGTGAATCCATTTTTTGGCTTCAATATGCGAGACGATCCACAAATCCTCGAGAGATTGATTCGCTAAGAAGTGAGTTTTTTTTTCATCCGGCGAATTCACCGACAGAATTTTCAGCATTCGCTAAGACTACCACAGGCTCGCAGGTAACAGTTCCCTTTTTGCATCGCAGCTGGTTAGTATACCTAATACGCAAAAAGGTACGCCGATCCTTTTTGCGACTAGCGGCGTTGTTTTATGCCGCGGGATTTACGACGGGCATTGGCGAAGTTGAAGAAGTCGCCGGAGACGCTGTCGATGCCGAAATCCATCGTGAGCTGCAACATATAGCGGCGATCTTCATGCTGACCAACGTATTCACCCAGTTCCACTCCGTAAGTCGCCAGATCCACCTGGAACAACCAGAAATCAAACGATGCCCCATAAGTGTAATAACCTTGGTTAAAACCTCCACGCAGCGTCAGTAACGGCAATGCAACCTCTACTCCCATATGCAGTTTTTTTCCCAACTGAACATCGCTGTTAGAAATATTCACACCCTTAAACTCCACCGAAGGACGAAAGGCTATACCTCCAAAAAACTCACGCTCCAAACTCAACGCCACATTCATACGATCCTTGATCGTCTCCGGCGCGGGAGTTGTCTCACTGAATGAAAAACTTGTATTGCCGATATCTTGCCACGCAAAAGCAGCCGAGGGTTTCCAATCTCCTGGTATTGTGAGCTTGGCCCCAAAATCAATTCCATACGCCACACCGGTCTGTTGCGCCGTATCCTCAATCACTGAGGAATCGAGAAAGGCCAAGGTGCCCGCGCTAATATCTCCGCCCCCCGCTATGCGTGTGATACGTTTAATATTAAAACCCGCCGCGAAAGTTTTGGGCACAAACTCCATTCCCATGCCTGCAAAAAAAACATAGTCCGAATAGTAATTTGCTGCGAGATTTGGCAACGCCGGATTGAGTAGCGTAAATCCCACGTTGGTGCGCGAATACGCGCCCGCAATAAAGGGTCCCATGCTGACGGATAACTGATAATCCACCCGCGCCCAAATGGGCTGACCATAGAGCGCATTGAGCGTGGCCGGCAGATCATCCGAGTTATCATAAATCGCTTTGTATTCGTCGTAGACATCCAAACCATTGAGTCCCATATCGAGCCCCATAAAACGAATCTGAAAACCTTCCAACGATGCAAAAGCCGCAGGATTATAAAAAATCGCATCATGTCCCTTGGCCACTCCAGTGTAGGCATTGCCCATTCCCAAAGCTTTGACCGACAGTCCGTACTCATGCACTTCCTCTGCACGCAGTGCACAGGGCAGTAATATCAGAATGAAAATCACCCTTAAGGACAAATACAAGTGATGAAACTCCCTGGGCAAGAGACCGCGCCAATACCTTCACTCGTGGAAGCCAAAATCGAACGCAAAAATGTGACTTCCATGGCGGTGTAGGCCGACTTATCTGTCGTTGTACAAAAAACATTGAGGTTGGCATTCATCGCACATATTGCGGTGATTTCTGAAAGCGTATCTGAAGAGACCGCTGAACCCACTTGGTTAATACTTAAAATAGCGTTGGCAATTCCTGTTCCTATCTCGCGAACAGCGTCATCAGGAAAATCCGTTAAATCACAGTGGTCAAATGTCCCGTCCGTCGATCCATCGGAGTCGGTGTCCGCATATCGATTGAGCACCGTTCCCACTTTGGTAATACTTGATAAACCCATCAAAATATTTTCATCTGTGGTTCTCACCGTGTAGTCGCCAATGGTGTTCAAAGTGCTTTCGGAGGTCACGCAATCACCAATTTTGGAATCTGTGCCATTGGGAAACAAATTCATCAAAAAAACAAACAGTGTGCTCGCCGAACCGACGCTATCCAATTGTGTGAGGAGATTTACAAAGTTTAAACCACAGCGACCCGAAAAGGCCGAAGCGTAAACCAGAGACACATCTCGACGTGCTAAAAATGTGGGATCTAAAGATTGCAAAAGTTGAATCGCGGTTGTGTAATTCCCATCGTTCATTTCTAATTTGGCCTGGTAATAAACCGCTTCTGTGGTGTTTGTCTTTGCCGTCTCTTTGAGAATATTTTCACTACAGGCCGTGAGCGTGAAAAGTAAAAGGCCCCCGAGAGTCCGACTAAAAACGTAAAACAGCTTTGAGGGCATAGCGTTCTTCCTTGATAGGGTTGTCGTCGGTTCCCACTTCTTCTCCATAGTAAGCGAGTTGAAGTTGTATAAATGGCATGTTCCATTCAAAGCCGCCGGTGATATATCCACGGTTGTAACCACCGCGGAAAAACAAACGGTCGGCAAGGTTGATTTCCATACCGGCGTGGAGTTTTCTTACTGCATCACCGGTCTCCAAAACGTCATCGTATTCCACGGTGAATGTACCTCGCGTCGAGCGCGCCCAAATCGGAAAAAGCGCCACAGCGACATCGAGGGTCATCGGTACTTTTTCTGGATCCGATGTTGTCAGAGCACTGCGCGAACCGCTGCTCATCGTAAACGAAGTATCGCCGATGTCTTTGGCCATAAGGCTGAACGTGGGCAACCAAGCCGTTGGCGATGAAAGGCTTAATCCTAAATCAGCACCAAGCCCGGCCCCTTGCACGGCAAATTGATTTGTATCCAAACCACTCACCGTCGGATCTAAAGTCCCTCTGTATTGCACGCGATCCACCCAGCGTCCTGTCATACCGACTTTCACCACGCCACCATAAAAACTTTTGTTAAAACCAAGAACCGCAGCCATGTCGCTGACATAATTCATGTCGACGGTTTGATCCACGCTGGATCGTGTGGCCGTGAGTTCACTCTTCATCAGAAAGCCTCCACCATAATGGCGATCCACATACGAAGGGAAAATTTGTGTGCGTGCAAAATAGCGATCCGTATTGCCACTCAACTCGGGATAAACTTCTTCAATATCTGTCGCACTCATAATTAAGTTCGATGCGGTAGCCACACTTTTGCTACCGACCGTGACTTCGGGATCCACGATCGTAATGTACGGTTCGCGCAAACGTCCGAGGCCAATGGGATTTAACAACAACGAGGTTTCATCGTTGACCACCGCAATCGCGGCGCCACCCATTCCCATTTGTCGAATTCCCTGATAAAAATCGGCGTGAGATTCAGCGGTAAATATCATAAAATAAAGAAGAAAAATAACACTCTTCATAGCTCATTTCAGTATCTCTTATGTTGTGAAAAAAAGCGTTTCGACGAGAAAAATAGGAGACAAATTTAGACGTTGGAACAGTAACTTCTCTGCTCGTCTTAGGCGATACTATTCAGACTCAACCTCAAGGAGTTTCTTCTATGAACAAAGCGGCTTTTTTGATTCTTTTTTCCTCTCTCTTTCTCGTCGCTTGCGAACAAGATGAAGATGACAAGATCTACACAGCACAAACGTGCATGGACCACGCTGACACCGGACCCGAAGCGGACGCTTGTCTAGCTCCCATCGCCGGGATCAACACACCACGGGCTTACGTCTTGCGCTGTGCTGGTGATTTTATTCGCGGAGGCATCACCACCCCGACGATCATCTCTGCCATCGAAAATATCGACAACAATGACAGTACCAATACCGCTGATCCGACACTTCAGTTTTATCAAGAATTCAGTTTTAGTGCCGACGCCGCGACTGTCACACCCACGGATATCACCAATGCCGCTACAGCAGTGACAAATTGCACAGCCAGTGGTTCAAGTAATTTACGAATTCTCGCCCTCTCTGCACAAAATGCCACGTTACTTCGCAGTCTTGCTCCGGGCGGTGATCTTGTTTCTTGGCTCGATGGCTCTGGTCCTGATGTGGATCCCACGACTCTTTCGGATGCAGAAATCACATCTGTAGGAAATAACATTATCGCCATGCAAAGCACAGCGTGTGTCGAAGGCGGCACTTTCGAAGGAACAGAAATTTGCGATAACATCAACAACGCTATTTCTGCTGGTGGAGGAAATGCCCTGACAATCGGCGAAGCTTTTATCAATCAGCTTGAAAGTTCAAACGACTAAAAAGGTACGCCGTACCTTTTCGTTGAGATTTGCGTCATCCTTGTAAGATTTTGATGCAAAAAAAAAGGCTCCGAGAGGAGCCTTTTTTTCTTTGATAATAACTACGAGGTCCTTCGCTTCGCTCAGGACGACGAAATTAAACGCTACGTAGTGAGTAGTATTCCGCAAATAAGTTCGCAGAGAATGGGAACGGGAAATATTCAGTTCCTGGAACTGCTTTCACCTTTACCACGTCTTTTCCTGAGACTTCGGTTTTTTCAATGTAATCCGGAAGTTCAAGGCGAGGACTTTGTTTCGCTTTGAGGTAACACTGATGTTGATAAGAATCTTCTCTCAACGTTACAGTGTCGCCGACTTTTAATACCACCGAACCTACGCTCACCTTTTTTCCGTTCACGAAAACATGACCATGACTTACCATTTGACGGGCAGACATGATGCTGGGAGCGAAGCCGGCTCTAAAAACAAAATTATCAATACGCAGTTCGAGACGACCTGCTAATTGACTGATCCAGTTTTTGTCGGCGCTTCCTTTTTGTGCGTCACGAATAAATCGACGCAACTGTTTTTCGCGAAGCCCGTAGTGAAACATGACTTTTTGTTTCTCTTCGAGCTGAAGGGCGTAGTTCGAAAACTTTTTACGCTTGTTTCCATGCTGTCCAGGAGGATAAGGACGTCGTTCTAGGGCACCGGCTTTTCCAAGTCCGGGAAGTTCTACCCCAAGGCGTCTTTGAATTCTGAAACGAGCACGTCTTTTTTCTGATGCCATTTTTACCTTTCGTTTTAACTGCTTACGCAGATTTTTCCGAAGGGTCTGTATCCCACAAATCGGGGCTTAACGTCAAATAAAACACAACGTAAATCCCCGGTATTCTGTAGACGGTGAACCGTCTTCCGAATACGGAAAATGCCTTAAAAGTCCAAACTGGCGGTCAGCATGTAGACGCGGTCTTCTTTTTTGGTAGATTTGGTACCGATTTCGCGGCCAAAGGTGGCTAAATCTAGTTTAAATATCCATAGTTGGCCGGAAAAGCCCGCGGTGAGGTAGGTTTGGTTCATCCCCACGCGCCATCCGCCCTTCCACCATGAAAACATTTCCCAATTAAATTCCAGGCCGGCGTGGATTCCCTTCTCCACCGTCCAATTGGGGTGAAGAATATCACGCACATCGATGGCTATCTGCGTAGACCACAGCCACCATTTAGGGAGTTTGAACGCGGTGCCGAGATCGACCACCCGATGGAGTTTATCGGGGTCGCCATTTTTGTCGTCCGAGTAGAGGCCAAGATTGCTAAAGTAGCCGTAATCTAACACGTTACGCACATTCAACCCTAGCGTCGGCTGGAACACGCTCCAGAATCCCGAGCTGTACTCGGGCGCTTGCCACAGCATCCCCCAATCAAAATCTAAGGTCATTCCTTCATTGCTCTCAGCGGCTTCGATGATTTTATCATTTTGAATAGAAGCGATATCCACAATCTTATCCAGATGTCCGCGGTAAATGAGTTTCGCTGTGGCACCCATATCTAAACGCCCGTAGTTCATTTTTTTAATATTCCACGCGCGCGAATAAGCCAGCGTGGTATCTTGATACGCCACCAAGTTGATCGCAGGTCCCACTGCTTGATGCAATCCCATTTCTACCGTGGCATCGGCAGGAATAAACGCCAGCGACCATTTTGGTGTCGCCCAAATAAATCCCAACGACGGCGCACGCAAAGAATAGTGCTCACCGTATTTAGAAGCTAAAAGATTACCGATGGCTTGCGAAGAGTTGGTATCATCCTGCGCCGTTTTAATCTCATCCATAAAATCAGGAATGTCAGGATTGCCCCCACCCTTAATGAAAAAATTCATTGTGCGTTTTGTAGAACGCAAAGTTCCCGCTGGATTATAGAAGATGGCATTTTCGTCGTCGGCCACAGCCACATGGGCATTCCCCATTCCCATCGCACGTGTCGACATAAACTGCTGATGAATTCCATAGTACATCGCTTGACCTGCCCACGATGGACGAACACCAAAGTAACTCACTGCTAGAAAAATAAAAATGAAACGCATCTCTTTACATCCTTTGGGCGATAAGGTCCTGCTCCGCTCGGTATGAACTTTTCAACAACCTCTTTAAGAGTATAATAATTCCATGATGAGACAATTATTTCTTGGCTTTCTAGGCATTTGTTGGTGTTGGCTTGCGAGCGAGCATGCATGGGCGAGCTCTCGCACCGAACAAACGTATGTGGCCCCTTCTCCCAAACAGGAAACACCTCCTCCCACCAAAGTCGATGTGGATCTCGAACAGTCGGGGTTAGACCCACATCAGCCTCTCAGTCCCCTTCCTCAAGCTCCCACTTATCACTTAGAACCCCGCCCCAGCGCCACTCTCGCCTTGAGTCGAGGTTACGAAAGCGATAATGAAATTCACAGTGGTTGGATTGGTCTACATATCGCTCCATGGATGACGGCGACCACACGTTTTCAAATTGGATTGGATATTCACGGTGGCAATGGCTGGCTGCAATTAGCGGCGCACAGCTTGCCAACGCGCAATCTCTATCGTCTGTATTGGGGCGGTGGTGTCAGCTTAATTTTAGACTCTGACAAAGAACTTCGCCCTCTTGTCGATCTCGATGCCTATCATCTTTTCGTCGCTGGCGGTTGGGAATTTCAAATCCTCGATCGACAAAACATACGCTTTGAACTCAGTGTACATCCCGGACTTGAAACGACATATGCTAAGGCTCTCTTGGGATTGACGCATCAATTTTGAAATCTTCTTTTTTTAAAAATTTTGAAACCTTCTTTTTAGGACGCGTCCCATCCATGGGACTCAAGCGCTTTCTCTTCCTGAACGCGAGGTCCTAAAAAGAAGGTTTCAAAATTTTTAAAAAAAGAAGATTTCAAAATTGCTTAATTTAGGCGTTTTCTGTTGGGTTAAATTTTTCTACTTTTCCAAATTATCGAAAGGTCTTTTTTAGGACCTCGCGTTCATGGATCGAGAAAGCGCTTGAGTCCCATGGATGGGACGCGTCCTAAAAAAGACCTTTCGATAATTTGGAAAAGTAGAAAAATTTAGATCTTGGCAGTGAGCTGGTCCACTTGCTTTTGCAAATCGACAAAAGAGCCGTTGTTGTGGATTAAAATGTCAGCGCGTTTTTCTTTTTCGACCATGGGCCATTGGGCTGCAAGTCTTTCTTGGGCTTCAGTTTGAGAGAGAGAATTGCGAGTCATCAAGCGCGACAATTGTAGATCTGCATTACAGGTAACGACAACGACTCTATCAAAATCTTCTTGCATGTTTTTTTCGTACAACAAAGGGACATCGTAAAAGGCGACTTTGTCGCCTCGGGCTTCGGCTTCTGCACGAAGTTTAGCAACTCGTTCACGGACGAAGGGGTGGGTGATGGCTTCTAAAAGTAATCTTTGCGATTTGTTTTTAAAGATTTTTTGTCCCAAAAGAGGGCGCTGAACGTTGCCCTGTTTATCGAGGAGGTCTTGGCCAAAGGCTGAAATGATTTGCGGGAGCACTGGACTCGACGCGACCAAAGCCTCGTGGGCTACGGCATCCGCATCGATGACTGTGTGTCCCGCTTGTCTCAACATGTTTGCGACGGTGGATTTTCCTGTCGCAATTCCACCCGTCAAACCGATCCATTTCATGCTTACACCTTTGTCTAGGTAACATGTCTAGTTAATGAGAAAAACCTCATTTTCTCCACATGATAGCCGATAAGAAGAGAGTAAAAGAGGACAACTTTTGGCACAAGAGAAATTTGAGAGATTCGGAAATTACATCCTTCTCGAAAAGCTGGCTGCGGGCGGCATGGCCGAAATTTATCTTTCGAAAAAACTTGCTGCTGAAGGTTTGCAAAAGTTCGTCGCCGTTAAACGCATTCTCTCTCAGCATTCCGCCTCTGAAGATTTTATCCGCATGTTCAAAGACGAAGCGAAAATTGCTGTCAATATCTCGCACAGTAACGTTGTCGGCATTCACGATTTTGGTGTCGAGAACAAACAACTCTATCTCGTTATGGAATATGTCGAAGGTAAAAATCTCCGCCAGATTCTCAATCGTCTTAAACAACTCAATAAACGTTTTTCCGTCAGCCATATTGTCTACGCCACAAAAATGATCGCGGCGGGCCTGGATCATGCGCATCGCTTGATTGATGCTTCTACCGGCGAACCGCTCAACATTATCCATCGTGATATGAGTCCGCAAAACGTCATGGTCAGTTTTGAGGGTGAAGTGAAGATCATTGATTTTGGTATTGCCAAATCCACCACCCAACAAGAAAACACGCGTGTCGGTACTCTCAAAGGGAAATTTGGTTACATGAGCCCCGAGCAGGTGGATGGACTCGAAGTCGACGGTCGTACTGATATTTTTGCCATGGGTATTATGCTCTGGGAAATGCTCAGTGAACAACGTTTGTTCCTGAGCAATAATGAGATGACGACCTTGCGAAAAATTCGCGATTGTAAAATTCCAAGCCTGCGCCAGATGGATCCCAATATTCCTGTCGAGTTGGAAAAAATTGTTAACAAGTCACTGATGCGTAATAAAACGCAGCGCTATCAAACAGCGGCCGAGTTGCAAAAAGATCTACAAAGCTTTCTCAATCGTTACAATCCCGATTTCTCCAGCCAAGATTTTAGTGAGTTTATCAAAGAAATTTATGCCGAAGAAATCATCGATGCGCGCAAGCGCCAAGTGGCTTATTCCAAAGTGGACGTGCCACAAGTGCAGGAAGTGGAACGCCCCCACAAGATGGATGCCATCACTCAATCGATGACCTACTCTAAAAATGCCACGGATAAAATGAACTTTGATGATCTCGAAGTCAAACGTGGGGGCTTAGGACCACACACTCAAGGTGTCACCTTATCCCAACTGGGCGAAATCAGTCAGTCGCATCTCTCCGTCAATAAATCCCCCAACTTCACCGGGCTAGGTTCTCCTACAACAACACAAACGGTTAACTATACAAATCCGCCCCCATCAACTACCGGAAAAGGTTCACACACCGCCCAAGTCGACGCAAGCCCCGTCGCTTCGTTTTTAGGTGCCTTTTTTGTTATTATCGCTTTAGCAGTGGGATCTTTTGCTCTCTTTAATCAATTTCAACCTAAAATGGTTGTGAGCGCCTGTACACAAATTCAGTCTTACGGCATCCCCGTACAATGTTACCAAGAGGCTAAGATCGTAGGCAAAACCCTTCTCGCCTCCAAATCCTCCCCGCGCTTGCGCATTACGAGTGAACCGCTTGGGGCACAAATTTTTCTCAATTCACAAAATACCAAGCTCGTGACGCCGGCCGAAGTGGAACTGCACAGCAGTAAACCGTTTATGGTGTCCTTGGCTCTCAATGGTTATCAATCAGAGACGCGACGTTTTAACGGCTTGCCACCTGGCAACTTTGTTTCCTTTAAGCTGGCCAGCATTCCCTCGGGCGCTATTATTGTGCGCACTGTGGGCGTGGAAGCATTTTATGGATCGCGTAAACTACGCAATGGCGAAAAGATCGTTATCGATGCCGATGTTGACACGATGATTAAGACGGTAAATCCGATTTCCGGAGTCGTGAAAGAGGTTCCTGTCCGCGTCCAGGTCAACGAGACAAAAGAACTTATTCTCTCTCCGCGTTGATCCACACCTCTCTTTACTTCCCCAGCAAGTCCCTCTAAATTAGAAGTGTCTAATGAGGAGACTCACCATGAACTTGCAAATTTTTTCTCTCAATAACGGTCTCCCCTACGGCGCCATTCCCTTCCCTCAATTGGATCACAAAGGTTTTACCAAGCTGATCCAAGACGGCATTGCCGAGGCTAAAGAGACCATCGAAAAAATCAAATCTCAGACACAAGCGCCCGACTTTAAAAATACCATTGAAGCTCTTGAGTTTTCGAGCTTGCCGCTAGAGCGTGTCTCCGGTGTTTATTTTAACTTACTCCATTGTTGTACGTCTCCCGATATCGATGCCCAGGCGGATACCATTTCCACGCTGCTTGCTGAGCATGGTAACAATATCCAGTTGGACCGAACCCTGTTTCAAAAAATCAAAACGGTCTATGACAATCAAAAACAGTGGCCTCTGACTACGGAGCAAAAAAATCTTCTCAAAAAATACTACGAAGACTTTGCCCGCAATGGGGCTCTTCTTTCCGCAGAAGATAAAAATCGTTTGCGCGAGCTGGATAAAGAACTGGCGCAGATCGCGCCGCGGTTTGGACAAAATTTGCTCAAAGCCACCAATGCTTTTCATTTAGCCATTACCAAAAAAGAAGACCTCGCCGGACTTCCTGCTTCGGCCATACAGGCCGCGCAAGAGACTGCACGCGAAGCTGGTAAACCTGAGGAATGGCATTTTTCTTTACAAGCGCCCAGCTACATTCCTTTTTTAACTTATTCCTCTCGTCGTGAACTCCGCCAACAAATGTGGATGGCCTCCAATCAACGTGCGGTCACTGGCGAGTGGAGCAATGTGGAACTGTGTGAGCGACTGGCTGAATTACGCGCACAACGTGCTCTCCTTCTCGGTTACAAAACCCATGCGGATTTTGTTCTCACCCGCAGAATGGCAAAGTCGACGCAAACCGTGCGCTCCTTTCTCGACCAACTTTTAAAACCCTCCGTCGAGGCGACAAAAAAAGAAATCGAAGATGTCCGGGCCTTACGCAACCAGCTTGAAGGCTCTACGGAAATTATGCCTTGGGACTTTGCTTACTATTCTGAAAAACTCAAAGAACAGCTTTTTCATTTTCATGAAGAAGACTTACGTCCCTTTTTCTCTCTGGAAAAAAGTATTGATGGTATTTTCCAGCACGCGCAAAAATTATTTGGTTTGAAGTTCCAACCCACGGATAAAGTTCCCACCTACCACGATGACGTCAAAGCTTTTGAAGTTCATGATGATAAAGGTTTTGTCGGACTGCTTTATTTTGATATGTTCCCGCGCCAAAACAAAAGAGGCGGCGCTTGGATGACTTCGTTTTTAGAGCAGGGGTCCGATGGTCACACTCGCTATCGCCCCCATGTGAGTTTAGTTTGTAACTTTTCAAAACCTACAAAAGAAACGCCGTCGCTCCTCACCTTTTCCGAAGTGCAAACCCTATTTCATGAGTTTGGCCACGCTCTCCACAGTTTGCTTTCCGACGGCCAATATCCGTCCATCGCAGGCACCAACGTTTTATGGGATTTTGTCGAACTCCCTTCGCAAATTATGGAAAACTGGGCGTTGGAAAAAGAAACTCTCAGTCTTTTTGCGAAACATTACCAAACTGGCCAAGATCTTCCCGAAGATCTTTATCTGAAATTGAAAAAAAGCAAAAACTTTAATGCCGGCTATGGAAGCATGCGCCAGCTCAGTTTTTGTTACATGGATCTCGCGTGGCACGATGTGGCTCCCGGAACGCCGCTCAAAACTCTCGAACTCGAAGAAAAGGTTCTGGGTCCCCTCGCCGTCCTTCCACGGATACCCAACACTAGTTTCTCGGTCACCTTTTCGCATATTTTTGCTGGCGGATATTCCGCTGGCTATTACAGCTACAAGTGGGCCGAAGTTCTTGATGCCGATGCGTTTGAAGCTTTTTTAGAAAAAGGCATTTACAACCGCGAAGTGGCGCAAAAATTTCGCGATTGTGTCCTGAGTCGTGGCGGGAGCGAAGAGCCGGCAGAATTGTATCGTCGCTTTCGGGGCCGCGACCCGGATCCTAAAGCCCTGTTAAGAAGATCTGGACTTTTACCAACGCCTTCACCGACAAGTCCGAGGTAATCATGGAAGTCTCAACGACTCGAATTGTGCGGCTTCCTGGCAACGAACAAACGTTTCTGTTTGATGATGAATGGAATACCGAAGATGGAAAAGTTCGTGAATTGCGTTATCGCTTAGCTCCCGGTGGTTATGTTCCCGCCCATGTGCATCCTGGAACCTCGCAAAACTTTCAAGTGCTCTCTGGATACCTCAATGTAAAATCGGGATTTAGAAAAATGAAACTGCGTAGCGGTGAGCGTTTAGAAACAGAGCGTGGTGCGGCCCACAGCCAATGGAACGAGAGCTTGAGCGAAGTGGAAGTGATCGAAGGCTATAACCCACCACTCGACATTGAACCTTTTTTTACCGCGCTTCCGCATGTGATGAAAACCAAAAATCCTTTTAAGATCTGCGTTTTCTTTTCGGACTTTTCCAATGTGGTGACCTCGCGCACCTGGTTCGTGCGAAAACTGATCGACAGCATTGCTCTTGTTGGTCGTCGCCTCGGTTATGCCGATTGGTACGCGCCGACGATCCAGCATCTGAAGGACCGCCGCCCTTCTTTGTAAATGCTTCCCATCAAATGGCAACATTAGGCATTATAATAAAATAAGTATTTTCTTGTGAATTCTTTCGCTAGGCTTATCGAAAACATCCTGGGAGGGAGAATTTATGAAAACGATTTTCATTCTTTGTTGCCTATTTATAACCAGCGCCAGTTTTGCGAAAACCATTACACCTGTCGAGGACCTCGGAACCATCGTTGTTCATTGGCCCGATATCAGTTCATTTCCACAACCTGTCCAAGACGAATTTAATCAAAGCAATAAGGTTTTGAGATTTACCTCACAGAATAAATACGTCGATCTCAAGCCTGACAAAACCTACTCTGTGAACACAGGCACGGGCTGTTTACAAGTCAGCGTTGCCTCTCCGGTGCAGTTTGGAAATAATGATTGCACGATCAAGGTGGAACCATCTCGCCTGACGGAGGTCTTTCTTTCGGCAGTTCATTTAACTTGGGCGGACGAGCCCTTTAAAGTCGACTTGGGCCCACAGGCGTTCATTACTCTCTCTCATTCAACGGGCGCTCTGGGAAGCCTCAATGCCCTGGGTACAGCGGATGAAAAACAAAAAAACCTTTTTATTACCAACGCGGGAAAACATACATCCAAAGTGAGCCACCCGTCTACGCTCCTCAACGAAGAAAAACAGTTTGATGTGCAAACTGGCCAAAGTCTCACTGTTGACGTTACTCCGCCCGATCACCGTACAGAGCTACAGATTGAGATTTTAGATGCTCCCGCGACGTTCCCTCTCGCAAGCAACTACATCACTGTCGCCTATCGCATAAAAAGTCCCCAACCTGGCCGTTCCATCGCACCTTGGAGCTTGAGCAGTTATGGATATGGCCCTGGTTATGAGAATAATTCTAACTCAGGTGTTGAAAGCTTTTATAATATCAACCCGCACACACCCGTCACCAAACTCAAGGTATTTCCCCTCAACTATGCAAGCATCCCTTACTTCAAATTTGAAGTCATTGTGAATGAGACGGCCACTCCCCTTAGAGCCGAGCCAAAAAAAGTAGGAAGCGCCACCATCTCCACCCTCAATGTGGATCATTATCAATCTGGTAAACCGGGTGTTTATAAACTTTCGCGAAAAACCATAGATCCAAGTGGCGAAGTCGTGTGGGCCGAAGTCCCTCGCACCGACGGAGCCTATATTTATGCAACCACGCGCCCCACGCAAACGAGTGTATCGCTTCTCAATGGTCATGAATATCTTTTTGAGTTTTTCATCGTTGACGATCTCAAAAACCAAGTGAAGCAAGACGAAATTATCGTGGATTTAAGCGTGCCAATAAAATAGGGGCACCGCGCTTTTTGTTTGCCAAAGCTTTACTAATCCTGAGCGACGCCCCAGTCTACAAAAGATGAGGATACAGAACGTCGCTATTATCTACCGTGATCAAACGCCACGCGCTCAGTCTCTCGCTGAAGAACTGTACACGTGGCTTAAAAATAAATGTGGTAAGGAATTTTTAACGTTGTTTTTGCAGGGTTATCTCTCCCCCCCCGCTCATCCTCAGTCCTGACTCATCAAAAAATCACCACTATTTAACAATCAAACTATTACCTAAAAGCTTAAATTCACAAATGCGGAGGAAGCTATGTGGATATGAAGAGATTAAAAAATTAATGAAATGACTTGCTTATAAAGAAGGCATTGTGTTAAATAGAAAAAACATCACGTATCACAAGACTGTTATGGCTGTGGTCCAACCACTACATTTTGAAATTACTTAGTCTAAATAGCATACTCGTTTAAATGACATTAAACCCCATTGAGGCTTGCATGACACTTAACTATTCAAAGCCACTCAATATTTGGCTACGTAGATACGAAAATTATAGAATTATGCTCATCGCAACCCTGGTGGGGGTTTTTATATTTTCACCCAATGTTTTATTAGCAGCCATTTTCGACGAGAAATCACAAGTTAAAGAATATTGCGTTTCACCTGCAAATATTATCTATTTGCCTCCCTCCCAGATTCAAATCGCCAATAATATCACTGGCCAATCGAAGTCCCTATCTGCAGGTGAAGAGTCAGCTGTGCAAAACCTATTATTGGCGCTTCAGTACTGGTTCGAAAAATCGATTCCCATGCAAAAATTTGATGGTGGCATGTATTTAAACTACTGTGGACCTCGAGCTGTTACTATAAGACTCACGCTCTCTCAATATCAGCAAGCCAAGGTCCTTTTTGAAGACACTGGTGTAAATTTTCACGAACTTAATGAAATAGAAATTGGGAATTTAGACTTAAGAGCCCGTGAGAACTTGCTTGCAAGTGCCAGTTTGAATAAAGGCAATATGTTATTAGATCAGATAGCAAAAAAAGCATTGAATGCCCTCGTGAGCAACGAGTCTTTGGTTTTTGATCAACCAGATTTTTTAGGTTTAATTGCGGATTTCGATCAATGGTGGAATGAAAAGGTTCAAATTCATCCAGATGTCGAAATTTCACCCCGTTATTTTTCACTGCGATCCGATACAGTATTTGGTGGTGGCATTTTGAGCGAGTTTCAATTTTTAAAGAACGTGGCTAAAAAATTAAAACAACACCAGGATTTTGATTTAGCAAAAGACTCGCAAGAGGAACTAGTAAGAATGCGCTCTTCATTGCCAATTAAGTTATTAATAGCTATGCAGGGCGGGAAACGCCCCATGGAGAAATTAATTGAAGAGAACCATCTTCGGCGTAATTTCATCGAAACAACACCCGGTGAAACACTTCAGTACTTATCAAGATTAAGCGTAATGATCAGATCCTTTTTTAGTATTGTCTCTGAATTTCAAATCAATAATTTCCTTTTGAACGCATCAACTTTCGAAGTGGTAGCGCAGCTGCTCCTGATGGAGATCACTCAGTTTGAAAAACAAGGTGCCACAGAATTTGAATTAGCTGATGCGCTAGAGGTTTCTTTGCCATTAATTCGAGGCTTACTCCTAGATTATGATGCCGTCCAGCCTTTATTAGGACCTAAAATGCATAAGCTCTATGAAAAAATAGCTAGCTTACGAGAACACACAATTTATGGTTATCTCGTTTTTGGAGTGACCCCCGATTTATTGGACACGGTTAAAGGTTCACGGCTTTCTTGTACTCGATCGGACTTCGCATTCCAAGAGCAGAGTGCGGGGCAACATGATTATAATCTGCAAACCATTCCGGTAGAAGTTTAAGAACG
>JBGSUL010000040.1:0-23700 GCA_041736155.1 Bdellovibrionales bacterium | reverse complement strand
TATAACAAGAAGCGGCTACACCGGCCATTGGCTACTTGCCACCAGAGGAATTTGAAAATAAGATAGCAACAGAATTAAACGTCAGTCGGCCATCGTTCCAACTCTAAGCCGGTTCGACTCCCACTAAACGCCCGCAGTCCATCCTCTAAATCCTAATACGCATCACTGGATGCGATACTTGCGACAGGCGCAGTGGTACTCAAATAAGAGTCAAAACCTTTTTGCTTTGCCAACTCAAAATAAACTTGAGAAAATTTTTCTGGTGATTGGTTGCGAAGATAGGCCAGTAAATTTAGAGTATGGAAAGAGGTTTCAAACACATCTCGCTTGAGATATGTAGTTGCTGTCGCGAGGCCAAAATTAAAGAGGGCGAGATTAGGACAATCGTTTTCATAACGTTCAGAATCAAATTTATAGATAGTGAACTTGGCAAAAAATGCAAAGGCTCGTCCGTCGGCCCATTCAATAACTTGCTGTAGCTCTTCCGGATTATGGGGGGGAATATAGACTGGGGGTCGAGTGTTATAGTCGTGAAAATTTTTGGCAAATTTCAAAAGAGTGGGCTCGTCAAAACGATCTTCCTCTTCCCAAGAGAGAATCAGTTTTTTTTGCAGCTCTGTCAGTTGAAAGACAGACAAATCCACAGCAAAGACTGATATTGAAGAAAACCCGATCACAACGACAAGATAGAAATGTAGTAAGCGCATTTAAGATCTCCTAGACTAAAAATTCCGTTTGCCTCATAACTCAGCGGACCATATCACAAACAAATTTTCCTCAAAGTTTCTTTTTTCTGCAGAGTAAAACATTCAGTTTATTTGCATCTAAACAGTCATTGTTTATGAAGTTTTTGTAATAACCTAGGCTCATAGGAGATTTTCTGGAGAAATTGATGACGGAGAAAGTTCAATGCTTTCGATGAGGTAAGAAGTAAAACCAACGAAAAGTATTAGAAATAAGCAAAACAATCGCATCAGAAACCTCATGATCAATCTCTTGTACTTTACGCGAGTATGAGTCGTAACAAGACAGATTCTCTTCATTTTTATTTTACAAAGAAAATGGTGGGAGCCTGGCTTTGCCAAAGAGCCATTGGATAATATTGGGGAGATGGAACATCTGCATTTGTTTGTGATTTATTTGGTTGGCACGTAGGAGAAACCCCTGATTGAGCTCCATGAGAAGCAGGGAAATTTAAAAGGTTTTTTTCAGCCTATAGCACCTCCGCGCCAGTCACTAATCTTGATTCATCAAAAAATCACTGTCATTTAACGCTCAAACTATTACCTAAAAATCTTAAATTACAGTGTTTGATTCCTTCCTCGGAAAATTCAGCGCGAACGTTCGCAGCGATAGGTAGCCAACGGTAATGCTTTCCGCATCAAAGGCAACGGCCTCCAAGACCCTAAGCCGAAATTGTCCCAGCTTTCATTCAGGCCGCAGGTGTCCGTGTTCAGCCTGAAGCGAGCGTGGCGGTTATGCTGAAATCGAATTAATCAGTAGATCTCCGGATCTCGGACAACAGGTGCCCTTATTTGTGGCAATCGCCCATTAAACAACGTGGCATTTGCCAATTTTTTAACAAACACTATTTGCCTTCCCGGCCAGGCCCTTTGTATGGTCTATACGACTCTTAACCTCTGGGGGAACTATGTCTGTTAATAAAGTGATCCTGGTCGGCCGCCTCGGCGCTGATCCCGAACTCAAAACTCTTTCATCTGGACAGAGTGTTGCTAATTTTAACATCGCGACCAGTGAAAACTGGGTGGACCGCGATGGAGCAAAACAAGAACGCACGGAATGGCATCGCATTGTCGTCTGGGGCAAATTGGCCGAAGTCTGCCGTCAGCATCTCGGTAAAGGTCGCCAAGTGTATGTCGAAGGCAAATTGCAAACTCGCTCGTGGGAAGATCAACAAGGTCAAAAACGCTACACCACAGAAGTGACTGCCAGCACCGTGCAATTCCTTGGCGCTCCCAATGAACGCGGCATGAACACCGGCGCTCACTCTTCGGGCCCCGCAGCGGATTTCTCACCGGAACCAAGCTTCGAATCTCACGAAGAAATTCCTTTTTAATCTTTGTCAAAATTCACTGGGCCTAAGTTGAGGCCCAGCACTATTCTCATAGTTCTTTTTCACAGCGTCTTTTAAAATAAAGCGTGTGTTCTATCCTTAGAGCACAGGGACTTAGCAAAGGACGCTTATGAAGAAACTCATCTTTGTATTTTCATTTTTAATTTTTGTTTTTTCATTACCGGCCTACGCGGCCAAGGTCATGAAAGTAAAAGACAAAAAAGTCTACATGATGTTTGAACCCGATGAGCCGTTCACGACTGGCGATTACTTTTTAATTAGTAATGCTGAAGGAAAAAAAATCGGCTTAGTGCAAATTAAAAAAATCAAAGGGCTAAAAGCCATAGCTCTTTTGAAAAAAGGAAAAGCCGAAAAAGGTCTTTCCGCCTCCTTTAAATCGGCGAGCAAAAAGAAACAACAAGAAGTGGCTGAAGACGAAAACTCCGAGCCCGAAGAGCCTTCAGGCCCCGACCGTACGCGCCTGGGAGTTCTCGTTGGTTACGGCATGGCTCAACAAGATGTGAATCAATATCCCAATGGAACTTCCGCGCAGGATGGAACAAGCTTTGCGGTTCGCGGGGTTTATGATTACCCCCTCTTAGATAGAGTTTATTTTCGTGGAATGGGCGGCGCCGAACTCTTTTCGGTCAGTGGCCAAGGCTACCCCATCACGAGCAGCAGCATCCCATCCACGGTTAAAACCAGCATCACGTATCTCGCATTAGATGGTCTTCTCCATTGGAGCATGTATAAGGGGCGTTCTTCACGCTTCTATTTTGTAGGGGGACTGGCAATTCTCTATCCTCTTTCTAAATCATCAGACACCATTTACGAAGACTCCATCGACAGCCTCACCATTGGAGAGTTCGGTGCCGGATTTGAATTTGGTATGGGTGGATATTCAATTCCCCTCGAATTGTCTTATTACTATTTCCCATCAGGAGACGATGTCTCTACCAATGTGATCTCCTTTAAAGTCGGAGTGATGTTCTAGTGGCTTTTCAGAGCAGGTTGTTGGCGATTCTAGTTTTTTCCCTGCTCTGCTCATTTCCCGTCTCCGCTCTTAATGTCGCCATTGATGCCGGTCACGGTGGAACTGACAACGGTGCCACTCGCGGTGCCGTTCGCGAAGCTGTCATTGTGCTCGGCATTTCTCAAGAGTTGGAAAAAATTCTCAACAAAGATCCCATGTACAAAGCGTTTCTCACACGCGAAGGCAATTCTCTTGTCGAACTTCAACAACGTGTGAAGAATGCACAAACGCAAAATGCCGAACTCTTTGTCAGCATCCACGCCAATTCCTCCCCCGATTCTCACAGTCAAGGGATGGAAATATATTTTCAAAATGATTTACCACCCAACGAAGATATCGCTCTCCTCGCCCATAATGAAAACCAAGTTCATTCCATCAAACGCCGTCGCGTCAAAGGCGATGTGCCTGCGATTATCCAAGATTTACAAAAATCCATGACCACCCTTAAAAGTTACGAGTTGAGCTGGCACATCGTTGACCAATGGAATGTGCCTTTTTCCAAACGTCGCCGCGATACGATTAAGCAAGGCCCTTTTTATGTAATTCACCAGGAAAATATTCCATCCATCCTGGTGGAAATCGGTTTTATTACCAATGACAAAGAAGCCAAACGCCTCAACACCCCCTCTTATCAAAAAGAAATCGCTCAGGCGATCTATCAAGGGCTCAAAGACTATAAAGAAACTCTCGACAAGGGCCACTCCAAAGCACTAAAGTGACCTCCATGCGTATCGACCAAAGAAAAAACTCAGATCTCCGCCCCCTCTCCATTGAAATTGGTGTCAACCGCTATGCGGAAGGCAGCGCCCTCATTCGTCTCGGCAACACCCACGTTTTATGCACAGCCAGCTTGGAAATGAATGTTCCCAAATGGTTGCAAGGGCAAAATAAAGGTTGGGTCACCGCCGAGTACGGCATGCTCCCCCGCTCGACTCACGAACGGATGAACCGTGAAAAAGCAGCCAGCAGCGGTCGCACACAAGAAATCTCACGCCTCGTAGCACGCAGTCTGCGCAGTGCTGTGGATATGTACAAACTGGGCGAGCGCCAAATCAATATCGATTGCGATGTCATCCAAGCTGATGGCGGCACACGCACAGCCGCAATCACTGGCGGTTTTGTGGCTCTGGTACAAGCCCTCTCTTATCTTAAAGGCAAAGAGCCGCAAATGCCGGCACCCCTCAAACACTTTGTCAGTGCCACAAGCGTCGGCATCATTAAAGGCGATGCCCTTTTGGATCTTTGTTATCAAGAAGATTCCACTGCTGAAACCGATGCCAACTTTGTGATGAGCTCCGTTGGCGATTTTATCGAGATCCAAGGCACTGCGGAAGAGAAACCGTTCACACAACAGCAATTGCAAATGATGATTGAACTCGCGTCGAGTGGTTGTCAAAAATTAGTTGAAGAGCAAAAACGCGCTCTCAGCAAATTAAATTATGCCGCTCTGATAGGAACACCATGAAGTTGTGGGTAGCCACGGGCAACAAGGGTAAACTCTCCGAGTTTAAACTTTTGCTCAATCGCACACCTTGCGAACTCCACTCGCAAAACGAACTTCCCGTTTATTCCTCACCGCCTGAAACTGGCCAATCGTTTTTGGACAACGCTCGCATTAAAGCCAAATCTTTAAAAAGCGTGGTGGATGACGCGGACTGGGTCCTCGCCGATGATTCGGGTCTTTGTGTAGAAGGCTTAAATGGTTTACCCGGAGTTCACTCTGCTCGTTACGCCGGTGAAAAAGCCAGCGATGGCGAAAACGTGGCTAAACTTTTAAAGATGATGCAAATTCGCCCCATCGCCAATCGCAACGCGTACTTTGAATGTTCCTTGGTTCTGATCAGTCCGACCCGGGAAGAACATATTTTCACTGGCCAAGTGCACGGACAAATTGCCACCAAATCTCAAGGCACAACAGGTTTTGGATACGACCCGGTTTTCATCGCCCAAGGGCAGACACAAACCTTTGCCGAACTCTCCCATGCGGTGAAAAACACGCTCTCTCATCGCGCCGAAGCCTGCAAAAAACTCACTGAGTTTTTGCTCAACCTTTAATTTTGCTCAGCACCGAAAACTTTTTGCTCGACTTTGGCTAGACGTTTTTCAGATCGATCCATTTTCTCAGAGAGAAAGTTATATCCATCTAAAGCATAAAGAATTTTTGTATTTTGTTCTTCCATCATCGCTTTCATCTCTAAAAGAATGGTTTCCATTCTTTGAAACCGAGCATCGATAGATAAAAAATGAGCGTCGACAGATGTAAATCGAGCGTCCACTTCTTTAAAGCGCGCATCGATAGTATCAAAACGCGCTTCCATGGTACTGAACCTCGCATCGATCGCATCGAAACGAGCGTCGATGGTACTAAACCGTGCCTCCATTTTATCAAAGCGCGCGTCGACGGCTTGAAAACGTGCATCCATCGCCTGAAAGCCGGCTTTCATCTCAATTCTGACAGAAGTGATATCACTCTTGAGTTCTTGCCGTACGGATTCCAGTTGCTGTTGCAACACAGGGACGTCTTTGGATTTGACTGGGGGATTCGCCAATTCTCGCTCCATGGTTAAAACCTACCAAACTCTGCAAGCATTGGGACCTCAAAAAATCTTGATTCTGCGCACGAGAGCCTTATTTTTCCGCAAATCGGAAGACTATTGAGCCTTTAGCGAACTTCCCAACGCAGCGTAAAACACTTGTCGCTTGCCACTGAGCAGCAGCCTTTCTCCACTCAAAAGAGTTGCTCTACTTCATTTCTTTCCTAGAATAAACATATGAAAAAAATAATGATGGTGTTTATGTGTGTTTCTCTCCTCTCTTGCTCTCATCAGGCAGAACAAAAAGAAGTGGAACAAGCTCTGATTGATTTACGCTGCGAAAAAGCTTTGACCAAACCTGACGACACGGCCGAAACCATCAAAAATTCTTCAAAACAGGTTGGCAAAAATATTTTGGCGTACAGTTACATCGCCGGAAACTACACCACCGAAGTCCTCTGGGATGCTTCTGCGGGCGTGGTTCTTTTTGTCGCACTCTGTGCGCCAGTCATGGCGTTGGCCGCAGTCACAAACTCACATAACCGTACGTCGAATTTCTCGGGCTCTACGGGTTTTACTAACCCAACCTCCCACGACGGGCTGACTTGCATTCCGCTGAGTGATGGTCAAAGAGCGGCCATTTTTTCCCCACCTCTTGGCCGAAAATCAGTTCGCAAAACCCAGACGCTCCGCTGCCCCGATACCAAGCCCGTGCTCTCGGCCATTGAAAAATTAGTGAAGTGTTATCAAGCGCAAAGTGACAAGGAGAGTTTACAAAAAGCTTTGCAAACTCTCATCAATCTTGAGAATTCAGAGTCGTTTTATGGATGCTTGCAACCCGCCGATCAGGCAGGCCTGCGTAACATTTATCTAGATCTGCAACAAAGAATTGCCGCGGTCAGCGTCGAATAATTACAAAGCAAACATATAAGAAACCACCCATTTGCCATTTTCATCGGTGTAAATATCGCAAGTGGCATCGCTATACGGAAGAATCAATTCATCGTCAGTGATCTAACCGATGGCCAAGCTGTTTTGAATGGCTTACTTTTGCCTGGTATTTAGGCCGCCCAAAGCGCCATGGACAGAGTTTTGTTTCTCTCTGCAAATTTTCCACGCCCGTAACCTCAACTTCGCATAAAAAAGCCCGCCAATTTCTAACTGTTTCTAGACAAACCCCCTCGGCCAATGGTAACTCCATTCCACTCATGAAAGACCTGCGCATCTTCTCCTGCAATTCGAACAAAGCGTTCGCCGCAAAAGTGGCCGAACACGCTGGTGTTAAGTTAGGTCTCTCTGCCATTTCCCGCTTTGCCGATGGGGAAATCCAAGTCGAAATCCAAGAGAGCGTCCGCGGATCCAGTGTCTTTATCATTCAAAGCACTTGCCCTCCCGTAAACGAAAACTACATGGAGCTTTTTGTCACCTTGGATGCCCTCAAGCGCGCCTCGGCAAAAAACGTGATCGCGGTGATCCCCTATTACGGCTATGCTCGCCAGGACCGCAAAGTAGCTCCACGTGCTCCCATCACCGCCAAGTGTATGGCTGATTTACTAACCACAGCTGGCGCCTCTCGTGTTTTATGTGTGGATCTTCATGCCGCCCAAATCCAAGGCTTTTTTAACTGCCCGGTGGACCATCTTTTTGCTATCCCCACCCTCGCCCAATACTGGAAAAACAACTACGGTATGGGCAAAGATTATGTGGTGGTCAGCCCCGACGCTGGCGGGGTGGAACGCGCCCGTGCCTTTGCGAAAAGAATCGACTGTTCCATGGCCATTATCGATAAACGCCGCTCTGGGCCTAACGTTGCGAAAGCACTCCATTTAATTGGTGATGTGCGCGACAAAGTGGCGATCATTGTGGATGATATGATCGATACCGCAGGTACCCTCACACAAGGGGTTGACAGCCTGCTTAACAATGGTGCAAAAAGGGTGTTTGCTGTTGCAACACACGCGCTTTTTTCTGGTCCGGCGATTCAAAGAATCAATGATTCGGGTTTAGAAAAGGTGATTGTTTCCGACACGATCCCGTTGAATGAAGTGTCCATGGGGTGCGAAAAAGTGGTTGTGACGTCCATGGCCCCAGTTGTGGCAGCAGCGATCCAGAGAATTTACGGCAATGAGTCCGTCAGCTCTCTTTTTGATTTATAGAATGTGATTGATAGATTTTGAATGGATAAAAGTAAAAAGGTGGAATTATGAGTACAGAATTAGTTTTAAACGCAGAACCTCGCAACGCTGGAAAGCACAACTCACGCTCCGCTCGTAACGCGAGCAAAGTTCCTTCTGTGATTTACGGTCCTAAATTTAAAAATCAAAATATCTTTGTCGAAGAAAACGTGATCAAAAAATATTTGGGTGCTCGTTTTGAATCCTCTATTTTCTCTCTGAAAAGCCCAGAAGCCACTTTGAATAATTTAAAAGTACTCATTAAAAACATTCAAACTCATCCGCTCACCGATCGTCCTGTTCATCTTGATCTCTACGCTCTCGATATGACTCGCAAAGTGCGTGTAAAAGTTGTGTTGGAGTACACAGGAACAGCCGCCGGCGTAAAAGAAGAAGGCGGGATTTTCCAAGTGATTATGCATGATATGGAAATTGAGTGCTTACCTGCAGATATTCCAGCCACAGTGAAAGTGGATGTAACAGAAATTCGTTTGAACAACTCTCTCCACGTGTCGGATCTTAAGCTTCCCGATGGCGTTCGCGCCGTGACTCCCGGTGAGCGTACGCTCGCCACTGTGACGGCTTACGTAGAAGAGAAAGCCGCAGAACCTACTGCAGCTGCTGCCGCGGCCCCAGCTGCGGGTGCACCTGCTGCCGGAGCTGCTGCTCCTGCCGCCGCTGCTGCCGCACCAGCCGCCGCCAAGAAGAAATAATTTTTCTTTCGTGGTTGGATATCATTCTGATTTTTTTGACAAGCCCGCAACCACGGGCTTGTTCTATTTTAAGGGGATTGTATGTGGTTGATTGTTGGTTTAGGAAATCCTGGCACTAAGTATGCCCTCCATCGCCACAACATCGGTTTTATGGCCGTGGACACTTTTCTCCGTTCGGTGGGCGCTCCGGTAGAAAAATCCGAGCATAAGGCTCTCACCAGTCAAATGACCCTGCACTCAGACGACAACAAACAATCCGAGAAAGTTCTCTTTTGCAAACCGCAAGCCTACATGAATTTATCAGGTGAAGTGGTGCGAGCTCTCTGTGACTTTTATAAGATCGATCACAGCCACGTAGTGGTGATGCATGATGAGATCGATTTTCCCTTTGGTCAGCTCAAGCTGCAAAAAGAGCGTGGGCATGGTGGGCACAATGGCATCCGCGATATCCACGAAAAATTTGGCCATAACAAATACTATCGTATTAAGCTCGGCGTGGGTCGCCCTACCAACGATAAAATAGAAGTGGCCGATCACGTATTGAGCAACTTTACAAAAGAAGAAGCAGCTCAACTTCCTGATTTTCTTAATACCGCTCTCGATGCAGTTGAATCTCTGATCTTTCAGGGGTACGAAAAGGCTGCTAATCATTTTAACGCTCTCAAAGCAAAGGACACTCCATGAGTTTGCAATGTGGTATCGTCGGTCTACCCAACGTGGGAAAAAGTACGCTCTTTAATGCCCTCACTTCTGCCAAAGCCGAAGCCGCCAACTATCCTTTTTGCACGATCGATCCCAACGTTGGTGTGGTCACAGTGGCCGACCCGCGCTTGGATGAAATTTGTAAATACATTAAACCCCAAAGCATTATTCCGACGACGATTGAATTTGTCGATATCGCCGGGATTGTTAAAGGGGCGAGCAAAGGCGAAGGCTTAGGAAACCAATTTTTGGCAAACATTCGCCAAACCGATGCCATCATTCAAGTGGTGCGTTGTTTTGATGACCCAGATGTCATTCACGTCTCGGGCTCCGTAGACCCACTGCGCGACATCGAAGTCATCAATACTGAACTGATGCTCGCCGATCTGGACTCCGTGGAAAAACGACGCCAACGCATCGAAAAAACCGCCAAAGCGAGCAAGGATCCCAAACAGATTGCCGAGCTCGATGTGGTGATCAAAATTCAACAAGCGCTCGAAGCTGGCAAACCAGCGCGCACCGTGGAAACCGACGATCAGACAGTCGACATCGTCAAAGGAATGCACCTTCTTACCTCGAAGCCGACGCTGTATGTTTGTAACGTGAGTGAAAGTGATTTTACCAAAGGTGGCAATGAGTGGTCGAAGTCGGTGGCCGAGTACGCCAAAAAAGAAAACAACCAAGCCATTCTTATCTGTAGTTCCATGGAAGCGGAAATCGCTCAGTTGCCTGTCGAAGAACGCAAAGAATTTTTGGAAAGTTTGGGCGTCACCGAGCCCGGCCTCAACCGCCTGATTCGCGAAGCTTACACTTTATTAGGTCTACAAACCTATTTTACCGCCGGTGTAAAAGAAGTGCGTGCCTGGACCATCAAAAAAGGCACCAAGGCTCCGCAAGCGGCTGGCGTGATCCACACCGATTTTGAAAAAGGCTTTATCCGTGCAGAGACATACAACTGCGCCGATCTCTTTACCCTCAAGAGCGAACAAGCCGTCAAAGATGCCGGCAAGTACCGCCTGGAAGGCAAAGAGTATATCGTCAAAGACGGTGACGTTCTCTTTTTCCGCTTTAATGTTTAAAACCCTCAAGGCTTCCTGAGGGCGCAAGCCCGAAGAACCTCAACTCATTCGGTATTCAGAATACCGTACAGGATACGGATTCTGTATTCAGAGTAAACTGCGTGAGCGAAGTGAAGGCTCTGTACTCCTTCCTTATACAGTCCATAAGCCTTACACGCAGATCCAATTTGTGAATATCCATTGCCCGCTGTTCTCTCTTCTCGCTATATATCTCGCGGGGATAAAAACAAAACAAAGGGGAATTTATGAAAGTAGCCGTTTTTCTTTTAACACTTGCCACCATGACCCATGCATTTGCATCCATGATTGGCTGTGAAGACACCGTATCGATCACTGTTGCACAGCAGCTCCACGCTGATCCTAAGACCAATGAAGTTGTGGAGTCTGTGACACTCGAAAAAGCCTATGAGCTTGTTTCCATCTACAAAGTGACGTCGGCAGCTCCAGCGGACCAAGTGGGTCTTCCTTCGCGTTCAGAGTGGATCGTGGTCACCACAGCGGGCCCGCAAGCTACCTGTTTTGTACAAACAGTTTTGCAAGATTGGCATGTAGAATAATTTGATTGCTTAGAGTTTGTTTTAAAGCCTGCAGCCATTGTGCAGGCTTTTTAAAAACGTGGTTACTAACGAGACTTAATCTTTTTTAAGACGAACCGTTGCAACATCTAAAAGATCGTCACCTTGAATAAGAACCACGGTTCCTGTCAAATCGCCCAAACTCCAGATCTGCGCCACAAGAACCAATTTGCGTCCTGAAGGAGCCAAATAAATGCTACCGATGGCTGGAAATTCAGACACCAACAATTCGCTAACGTCGACAAGGTTTTCACTTTCCTGAAACGTAAACACTTCACCATTATAAGTGAGGCTGTTATTGTTGAACTTCACAAGATATTTCCCGCTCTCACGCTCTTGAATTTCTAATTTTTGTAATTGATTCGTAGTAAAACCATTGATCAATGAAAAAGAATCCCCAGACCACGAACCAAAATACTGTTTATAAAAAACTTGATTCGCATCTGACTTATAAATCAAATCGACTTGCGCAGACGTGATTACGACTTCCGATTTACCATCCTTCACCACTTGTCGTGATCGAGTCCAAGACAGCGACAGTTTTCCGTCCATCTTTTTATCTTTTTTGGAGATTTTTCCAGTCATGCAGTATTCGACTGTGTATTCAGCATTGTATTGAAGTCGTGGCGAACAAACGAAAAACTCGCTGGTCTCACCCAAATCGTTGGAGATATTTTCGCCGCCATCAAGTTGGATACTGCTAAAACCTTGTCCCAAAATCAGAGGATTCTTAAAGAAATTTTTTACGACTTCAGGATTTATATTTTGCGCTGTTAAAAGTTGGGTCTCTTGAACAGTCATCGGATTGGAACGAATGGCGGTGATGACGATATCATGTCGTCCGCTTTCATTTTTTTATCTCAAATTGCAAATCCACTTGCGAACCGGCATCCACGGTGGCTTTGTATTCTCCCGAGATATCAAACGAGTTTTCACGACGCTCTTTTTTCTCTTCTTCTGAAGCGCACGCCGTTAAAAATAGAAGACTCACAAACACCATACAATATTTGAATGACGACATTCTTTCTCCTTTAAATAAAAATGAAAGGCAGAGTTTACCATAAACGAGTCTGCGAGAACTCTACGTTCCCACAGTTAAAGAAATCTTTACAGAGTTGTCAAAAAGTTAAACACTCTCATACCCTCAAAAGGCTTATAAAATTTATAAGCTCCCTCTCCCTGTCTTGATGCCCAGTATTTTTTCTTACATACTGCCCAACATGATATCAAAAATACTTGTACTTATTTTTATCCTACCAATGACAAAAGTCGATCCCTCTTGCACCGACGTTGCCACCTGTCCTCCAGAGCCAATTTTTCTAGAAGAAAAAACCAAAGCGAATCCTAAAACGTTAGACCCGGTGAGAGAAAAAAGTCTCCATGCTGAGCCAATACCCCGTCGCCAACCCCCACCCGCTGCCAGTTCTCACGAAAATTCTTTTTGGGATGATCAGAGAACAAAAGACTCTCAAGCACATCCTGGAAATATGCGGTCCACGCCCGCAGGTGGCTTCCTATGATGGGGATGTGAAGATTTCATCACAACTTAACTGATTTATTAATGATTACGAATAAAAGTCATTATTTTTCTTAATCCACCCTCATTCCGAGGAATGATTTCTCATTTCTTAAAATAGGCGTAAACCAGACTCGTATCTCTCGAGGAGGTTTTATGAAAGTGTTTTTTATAACGATCCTATCCCTACTGACCACCGTCGCCTCAGCCCAAAACATTGAATACATCGATCCAGAATTTGATCCCTGCACACGGGTTCAAGGCATGGTGATTCTTAACAAAGACAACTATCCCTATTGGGTGGCTCAACCGGGAGATATTGAAGACCTTCTCCAATGTTATGCCATTATGAAAAACTATATGTTGGTCGCCTCCGAGAGTGATTTGCAACAAGTGCTAAGCAACTTGGGGGGCCGCGTGCGTGTGTTTGATGAAGATCAAGATTTTCAAGAGTTTCTCAATCAACAACAAGGCTTTCAACCGCAAATCACTCCATCCGTGCCTGAACCACAACAACCCCAAGGGTTCAAAACAATCAATCCTTACGTTCAATCCGAGATCGTTAATGGCCTTTGGGTCAAATAAGCGCCGTCTCTTTTTATGAAAATATCTCTCTCTATGAAAATCGTTGATTTTCACCAGCCTTTCTGATGATCTACTCCTAATAGATATTCTCGTGAGCCTGGGGTGCATTTTTGCTCAAATCCGCAACTTCAATTACTACAGCCACTAAAACGATTCAAATCTGTTTAGTCATTTTAACCATCATCGCCGTAGCCTCCGTGCTCACTTACACAAAACCTGTGCTTGTACCGTTTGTGTTCTCAATTTTTACCTACGCTATTTTTGCACCCATTGTTTATTGGATTCAGGTGCATCTTCGGCTTCCGCGCACACTCGCTATCAGTGTCGCCCTCACCGGTGCCATTGGAATTTGTGTCGGTCTGATTATTATTTTATTCCCCGCTCTCAAACAACTCATCACCGGCATCTCGGGCTATGAGTATTATCTCACTAATATTCTCAATGCCATTGAACAACAGCTTCCTGAGGGCATCCGCATTGATAAAACCTTTATATTGGAACAAGCCAAAGCGTTTGACCCTGCTTCTTATGTGCGTGAGTTTACACAACAGACTTTTTATCTCATTGGCAACCTTTCTCTCATTCTCATCTACACGTCGTTTATGATTCTCGGTGATCAAAATGCGCAGATCAAATCGCCATTGATCCGCACCATTCTGATTAAGACTTTTGAGTACACGATTAAAAAACTGTTCCTCGCACTTGCCGCGGGCGTGGTTTTTCTTGTGATGTTGGGCTCCTTCCAGGTGGATTTAGCGCTCATTTTTACTCTCTCCGCGATTCTCCTCAACTTTATTCCCACCATCGGTCCAATCATTGCCGTGGCGCTACCCTTTCCTGTGGTTTTTTATGCCTATGGTTTTGGTTGGCAGTTTTTTGTGATTTTTTCTGTCTTAGGCTCCATGCAATTTATTATTGGCAATATCATCGAGCCGCGTGTTCTCGGCGAGATTATGGATTTGCATCCCATCACCGTGCTCATTGGTTTAGTTTTTTGGGCATTGATTTGGGGCGTCTCCGGAATGTTCCTCGCCGTGCCGATCACTGCAGTTCTGAAAATTGTTTTCCAACGTATCGAAGCCACACAACCTTTTGCCGAGATCCTTGCTGGCCGTATCCCACAACAAATGAATTAAACCGCACCCCTCCGTGCATCATCTTTGATTTTATTTGAAACTCATCCTGGGCAATGGCACAAGAACAGCATCTACATACACCGGGGGGCTGGTTCATGAATTTATCCATAGAAAATGTCAGTAAAACCTACGAAAACGGCGTTCGTGCCTTACAGAACGTGAATCTCCATATTCCCAAAGGAATGTTTGGGCTTTTAGGTCCCAATGGAGCTGGCAAGTCCTCACTCATGAGAACCATCGCCACCCTCCAATCTCCTGACTCTGGAACGATCCAGTTTCAAAGTATTGATGTCTTAAAAGACGAAGAGAGCTTGCGCAAAACCTTGGGCTATCTCCCGCAAGAGTTTGGTGTTTACCCTAAAATATCCGCGGTGGATCTGTTGGATTACCTCGCCACGCTCAAGGGCGTTACCGATACGCATGAGCGCAAAAAACGCGTTTTGCATTTTTTGAATTTAACGAATTTGGATCAACATAAAGAAAAAGCCGTGAATACCTATTCGGGCGGGATGAAACAACGCTTTGGCATCGCTCAGGCTCTTATCGGCCAACCACAACTGCTGATTGTCGACGAACCCACCGCAGGTCTCGACCCAGAAGAACGTTTGCGCTTTTACAACATCTTGAGCGAAATTGGTTCCGATGTAACCGTGATTCTTTCGACTCACATCGTGAGCGACGTCGCAGACTTGTGCCAAAACTTTGCCATTATTAATGGCGGTAAAGTTCTTGTGCAAACCACGCCAGAAAAAGCCTTAAAAGAAATCGTCGGGAAAATTTGGGCGCGCACGGTTGAAAAAACGAAGGTGGCTGAACTAGAAAAACAATTTGACGTGATCAACACTCGTTTTTCTGCCGGCAGCATCATTGTTAAAATTTTTAGCGAAGGGGCCGTGGCTGACTTTAGCAAAGTGGAGCCTTCTCTCGAAGACTATTACTTTGCACATATCAAAGGTTTTATCACATGCTAGCCGAAATTTTAGCCAACATCGCTTTTGAGCTGAAAATCCGTATTCGCTCCCTTTCGAGCTACATCTATTTTTTGATGTTTTTCTCTCTGGGGTTATTGATGGCCCTGGCCGCGGGGGGAGCCATCAGTGGCGCCTCGGTGAATTTTGGCACCGGCGCCAAAGTTTTTGTGAATGCTCCAATGACGATTACTTTTTATATCGCCTTTTTGACGGCTTTTAATTTATTTATTATTGCCCCTGTCTTTGGCCAGGCTATCTGCAAAGTCTTTATCCATAACATGGATCAAATCGTCTTTTCTTCGCCATTGAAAATTCGTAGTTTTTTAATCGGACGTTTTTTAGGCGCCGCCCTTTTTATGCTCTTTGTTTTATCCAGCATTCCCTTGGGAGTTTTTGTCGCCACACAACTTTCCCTGCTTCTCCCCTCGATGCAGGGACCCAATACATGGAAGGGTTACATTGTTCCCTTCCTCACCATTGCACCGTTAAATATTTTTATCTTTGGATCGCTCTTCTATTGGATCGGCTCAAAAACAAAAAAGATGGCGCCCATTTATATTGCTGCCACCCTGCTTTTTCTGCTTTGGTCTGCATCGGGCCAGCTGGTGGAAGACGTCGACAATAAAGTAATTCGCACGCTCATTGACCCTTTAGGTATCAGTTCTCTTGGAGAAACCACGCGCTACTGGACCGTCCATCAACAGAGTTATGAGTTCCTAAGATTTGAAAGTTATTTTTTGTGGAACAGACTCTTGTGGTCATTGATCGCCATCGTGGCACTTGTCACCACTCTTTTTTCTTTTTCCAAACAATCTCACAAAAAAACAGCAAAAAAGAAAACCACGGTCATTCTACAGCCGCCCACGACCATCTCCACTCTCCGCCCCCTCAATCTCTCCCATGTCCAATGGTTTCCTGTATTGTTAAAACAATTGAGATTTGAATTTTCTCAGACAGTAAAAAGCATCTACTTTTTGGTAATTATCCTTGCTGGCATCGGCTATATGTTTATTGCTGGATCGCAGATGGGTAAAATGTTTGGCACAAAGACGTTTCCTGTCACCTATAATGTTCTCGATGTCATTGGCGGGACATTCTCGCTTTTTATTTTGATCATTATCACCCTCTATACTGGCGAAACCATCTGGCGCGATCGCGACTTAAAAATCAACCAAATCATCGACGCTCTACCAGTGCCCAATGCCGTTCTTTTTGCTGCGAAATATATCAATTTGGTGATCGTTACAGCGGTCCTCTTAACCACTGTGCTTTTCTCGGGCGTGATTATTCAATTGGCTTATGGTTACACTCACTTTGAGTTTCTTCAGTATTTCACACGTTTGTATTTGATCGCGCTGCCGAGTTATATCAATGTCATCTCGCTGAATTTCTTCTTACAAGTCGTATTGAGAAATAAATATGCGGCCCATGGTGCGATCGTTCTCTATTATTTATTTAATACGTTTTCAAAAGCCTTGGGATTTGAACACTTCCTTTACCTTTTTAATAAAAAACCAGATCCGATCTTTTCGGACATGAATCGTTATGGGCATGTTTTTAATCTTTTTCATATCTACAACACCTATTGGCTATTTCTCTCGGTCATCATGGTTATTGTTTCCTATCTGCTTTGGCAGCGAGGCACTGATAATAAGAGTTTAAAAACCACAATTCCACAGATCCCTCGCTCCATGAATGGGCGATTGAAATTTGCGACGGTCTTTGCCGCCATAGGTTTTGTTTCTTTTGGCTCTTATATTTTTTATCAGTCCAATGTGGTCAATGAATATTTGCCAAAAAAGGAACTGGAAGCGCGGGCTTTAGATTATGAAAAAACCTACAAACACTTCCAAAAAAAGAGCATTCCTGATCTGCTCTCGGTCAAGGCGGCCGTTGATATTTATCCTGAAGACCTCAAAGTCTCGGCCAAATTAGATCTTACGTTTAAAAATAATTCATCAGCGGAGATCGAAGAGCTTTTAGTCAATGTGGTCGACAATCAATGGGTTCTGACTTTTTCTGTACCCTCTACAATCACGCGCGACGAGCGGCTCCATGTGGTGATTTATAAGTTTACGCCAGCACTGCAAGTGGGCCAGGAGTTTACCGGCGAATACACTGCGAATGTGAATGAATCGACCATTAAAAACGGCGGAGCTCTTGGGAAAATCTTCTATAACGGAACCTTTTTTAACAACTTTGATTACTTTCCAGAGTTTGGTTATAGTACGGAAAAAGAAATCAGTGATCGCAAGATGCGCGAAAAATTGGCCTTAGCACCCAAATTACGCAAACCGTCTATTCATGACAAAGAGCAATTGCAATTTAATTTGTTTGGGCCCAATGGCCATTGGATTGATTTTGAGGCAACGGTCAGCACATCTGCGGATCAGATCGCCATTGCTCCCGGTTATTTGCAAAAAGAGTGGATGGAAAATGGACGACGTTATTTTCACTACAAAATGGATCATAAAATTCTCAATTTTTATGCCTTTCTCTCAGCCCGATACGAGGTCTTTCGTGACAAGTGGAACGACGTGAACATTGAGATCTATTACCACAAGGGTCATGAATACAATCTGGAGCGCATGGTGAAAGCCACCAAAAAATCTCTCGATTATTTCACCAAAAATTTTGGCCCCTACCAACACAAACAGTATCGCATTATCGAATTTCCACGTTATGCTTTATTCGCTCAATCTTTTCCCAATACCATTCCCTATTCTGAGGGCATTGGCTTTATTGCCGATATCGATGACTCGAACGAAGAAGATATCGACTACCCCTTTTACATCACCGCTCATGAGCTGGCCCACCAATGGTGGCCGCACCAAATGATTGGCGCCAATGTGCAAGGCTCCGATATGCTTTCGGAATCCCTATCGCAATATTCAGCCCTCATGGTGATGGAAAAAGAGTACGGCCGCGAGAAAATGAAGAAGTTTCTGCAGTACGAGTTGGACCGTTATCTTTTTGGCCGCGGTCAAGAAACCGAGTACGAAAATCCGCTGTACCTCGCCGAAGATCAACAGTATCTGCACTATCGCAAAGGCAGTGTGATTTTCTATTCCCTCAAAGATTACCTCGGCGAGGAGACGCTCAATGCGGCTCTCCGCGAAAGTCTTCATAAGTTTTCGCGTATGGCACCGCCTTATATGACAGCGATTGATATGCTGGATGTTATTAAAAGTAATATCTCAGAAGAAAAGAAGCAGCTTGTGGCTGACATGTTTGAAAATATTGTGATTTTTGAGAATCGCCCCATTTTGGTGGAAGCGACCCCTCTCGACAATGACACGTATAAAGTAGCGATGACTATTTCTTCCAACAAACTTTACTCAAGCAAAGACGGTAAAGAAGAGACCAAAGATTTTGCCCAAGAGATGGACATTGGTGTTCTCGATAAAGATAAAAAATATCTCTATCTGAAAAAACATCTGATTAAGTCAGGCGAAACAAAAATTGAAGTTGTGGTCAAAGGAGCTCCGGTGAAGGCCGGCGTTGATCCCTTAAACGTTTTGATTGACCGCGACTCCGACGACAATATTACCAACGTCGTGTTGCTGAAACCCGCCGATAAAAAAGCACTTTAACGGGCCTCATCAGAGGATCTTCTTGAGGGCCGTTTTTTCTTCGTGTGTTAAGACGAGCCATTCGGGAGGCAGATTCTCGCTCACGTAGGTCCATGAGGACTTGACCATATCTTTGGCTAAGGGTTTGCTATGCAGATCCTTCAGCACGCCGAGATGGCGCAGGAGAACGGTTTTGGTGGGCTTAAAGAAGCCATTCTCGTCTTTGCCTTGATTGGAGATCTCTTTCTCTACCCGATCCATTAATTTTTGAAAATAAGCATCTAGGGCCATCTTTACAACCGTTCCCACGTCTCCGCCGTTGGGATCGTGCCGTCCATCTTAAAACCGATAGGTTTTACCAAAAAGTCGGCAGCGTTGGTTTTCTTTTTATAGAGCAAATTGTAAACAGCGTAGTACTTTGTGACTTTTTTGACGTAGTTACGCGTTTCCAAATAGGGAATGTGCTCGATAAATTCATCGAGATCACTGTCACCAAAATAATGCATCCACGCGTGCACACGATGAGGGCCACCGTTGTAAGCCGCCGCGGCCAAACTGATATTGCCTTTAAATTTTTTCAACAAACGCTGTAAATAAAAACTTCCAAAACGAATGGACACCTCAGGATCGAGGAGTTCTTCGGCACCATGCAACTCTTCGCCCATCAACGAAGCGATCTTTCGACCTGTGCGCGGCATCACCTGCATCAGACCACGAGCGCCCACGGGCGAAATCGCATCGGCGCGAAAAATCGTTTCTGCACGCATAATGCTCCAGACAAACTCGGCAGGAATTTGCAATTTTTTACCCTGCTCAGTCACCCACTTATCGTACGCTTTAGGATACGAATAGGTCCAATAATCCGAACCGTGATGCAATCCTAATTTTTGCGCCTGATCTTCGAAGAACTGCGACGCGAGAACCACAGCTCGGTGATACGAATAAACCGATTGATGGGCTTGCAACAGCCATTGCTTTTGGAATTGAGTGAGTTTTTTTCCTTCCGCATCTAAAACTTCGCGATAAGCAAAATCCCACTGACCGATACGCGAAAGAACTCGTGAACGTTGTAGCGATTTTTCGATATGATTAAAATAAAGCGCCTTTACATCTTTGGCTAAAAGTTGCGCTCCCGTAGGCGTTGCTTCTTCGGGATAGTCATCCGCCACGCCTTCTTCCGCCGTGAGGAGCGCGTCCACCTTGGCTTCGAAGGGATCTGGCTCTGGGACCAATGACTCTTTTTCGTCGTCATCGCCACCATAGGGTTGCGCTACAGCTTCGGGCAGCCACCAATTTTCATGCACATGGGGAAGTAAAACTCCTGCAGCACTTGCCAATTGGCGTTGGCGTACCCAATCACCCATTTGCTGTAACCGCTGGTAAGCTGCAACCGAATAATACCCCACTGACTCATCATGGGTGAGGCGCGAAAAAATTTCCTGCGCCTCTATTTTTTTATTCTGGCGCATTAAACTCATCGCCATCCAATAATATATCTTATCCTCTTTATGATCGACCCATGCGCGAGGCTTGTCTTTTTTCAATTGTAAAAGAGCTTGGAAGGATTTTTCTGCTGTCTCATAATTTTTTTGCAAGTACTGCAACCAGGCCTGGAACCACAAACTGTCGGTGTTCATTTTATGCGACGAAAATTTTTCTGAAAACTCTTTAAACTTTGTCGAGGCCGACGCGTAATCTTTAACCACATAGCTCGAAAAGCCGGCTTGAAATAACGCCGAGGCGGCCAACGACGATTTTGTGGCCACTTGATACGCTCGGTAATAGGCTTCAATCCCTTTTTGTGGCTGGTTCGCGCGCGAATACACTCGGCCAAGAGTCATGAGATAATCGTAGTCGTTGTCTTTACTCTCATGGTACTGCAACAAAACTTTGAGGGCATCGTCCACGTGGCCTTCATGCAAGAGATAACTGATATAAAGTTCATCGACATCATATTTGCTTTCGGGACCGGCTTTTTTTTGCAAGGCCTCAATCTCACTCCGCGCCTTGTCCTCTAAGCCCGCCCATAACAAACGTTGAATGCGCATGCGTTGCTCGGAAAACGTGACGAGGCAGTTGAGCTTTTGTCCGAGGACCGTGTTTTCGTGATGGTAAATTCCCCAGTCACTCACCTTTTCGTAAGATGGAAATTTAAGATACAGCTCTTTGGAGTACCGACATATTTTTTGATTTTTTTTGTTTTTAACTTGTGTCTCTAAAAAACCCCAAACAATTGATGGGTAATAACTGGTTCTATTTAATTTTTTGAGAGACTTCTGATAGAGCGGCTCGGCTTTTTTCCATTGTTTCAAAGCACTCAACGATTCTGCTTGATAAAAGAGTGCCACATCGACGGTGTATTTTAAACGCGCCACAGATTCGGTCTTTTTAAAATCTTCCAAAGCTTTTTGATAATTGCCCAATTGATACTGACTGAGACCGCGCGCGAGATAAACGTATTCGGCGATGTCGGGACTTTTTTCTACGGCTTTGTTAAAATGCTCCTGACTTTGCGTGAAGTTTTTGCTGCGATAAGAAATCCACCCCAAATAAAAATCCGTGTACGACCCAGATAGCTGCTGCTGAGCCACAGGATAGGCTTGCGCAAAACGTCCCTCTTGCATGAGGGTTTCCCATGACACAGGCACTTGCGGCTCTGCTGCAAACAATAAGGAGATAAAACACGAAAGCAAAATCAAAGAACCCCCACGCAACCCGCGGAACGAGATGAGTTCCGCTCAATTATGTTAACCCAATAAGTTGCAAAAACTAAAGTCCAAAACGGATTTCGTTGGCTAGGGCGCGTCCTCATTTTGACATAGAGCTCAATGAGGATACGTACTAAGAATGTGCGCCTTTAAACCCGCCCTGGAAGGGCGCTGCAGGGAATTTATTCGTGGAATACAATTGTGGAAAAAGGGATATCGCTCGACAAAGGTCTAGGACTGCTTAAATTGAATGCAGGGTGCCTATAACATCTCGCGCGCGATGGCGTCCATGGCTTGGGCAAAAAGATTATCACGATAAACAAGCGAATTGCCAAAGGCCTGAGGAGACTCCAGGAGTTCCAAGAGCTTGGCGGTTTCGAGGGAAACAGGGCCCGGACTCTTCACCGGTTGTTTCAACGCTCCGAGGTCCGCCTGAGTCAGTTGGATTTTACGATCCAACTCCTCGGCATCCAACACTATGGTGACGCGTAAATAGCGAATATTGGCGATGGCATCGGGCGAGAGGGTGCGATTTAAACTGCGATCAAACTGTTCGATTTCTGTTTGGATGATTTCACGATCCATTTGCAAAGACGCGAGTTGGTACTCCAGCAAGGCAATTTGTTGTGAGACAAAAGCGCGCGTCTCAAGACGTTTCTGCAAATGCTTTATAAAGAGAGCGTAGTCCACGGGCTTGAAAGGTGATGCACAGGAAGAGGTCGTGACCTGGTGTGAGCATTTTTTGAGAAAGATAGACTTGGGAGTCGACGCTAGCTGGCGCCCAGAATGCGCACTGTTCACCGGTGATACGATTTCAAAGGCAAAATGAGTAGTCACCGACTGGGTGCCCTCAAAACTGCTACAACCTACAGAGAAGAAGCTCGCTAGAAAAAGTGCTTGTAAATAAAGCTTCACCAAACCTCCGTTGTAGCATTGCCGACTCAACTGACGACTCAACTATAGACCTGAAGCTTATCGGAGGTTTTTTCCAGACCTTAAGCCCCTGCGTCGTTTTTTGAATCTCCATTTGATACAGGGGTTTTTGGATTGACAACAAAACCACATTCCTAAATATATGTTGCTTCCAAGGGGGAGAACATGGGCACTATTCGTCTTTTTTTTATAACGATTCTTTTATCAACGACTGCATTTGCAGAAATTCCGAGCAAATCAAACACACACGCTGAGTTTTTAAGATCCTTAGAAGTTAATAAAACTTTACAGGACAGATCGAGAGTTGCGCCGGCCACCACAGGACAGCCTGTTTTGGAAACAGATCACTTCCGCTACCTTCTTCTGAACGGAACAGATATCGGTGTCGATAATCTTGCGCAATTACAGAAAACTTTTGCTCTCAATTTACCGCAAGATATGATTTTAGTTGTTGTGACTGAATCCTCAAATGCAAAAAGCATAAAAGAAAAGTATCTGCAATGGATCTCTCAAGATCGTTTGATTGTAGCGAGCGGCAAAAATTTGGGAGATACCGTTTGGGGACGAGATTCCTACCCTTACCCAGTTTATCAAGATGAGTCTAAAACTGTAGAGCTAGTTGCTCACGAGTATTTTAGATATTTTGCTGCCCACGATATCATTGCCAATGCAGTGAACGCTAACAATGTCACAAAACCTGGCTTTATCTCTGTAGGTGGCAACCTGATGGGAACAGCTAAGGGTGAATGTTTTATTGTTGATAGCACACGCACCTTTGGACTTGAGGACAAGATGTACAAAAGTGCATTCCGTTGCAAATCCGTGATGCGCTTTCCGTGGGTTGCGGGCATCGGCGATGTGGATGAAGTGATCAAAGTTTTACCAAACAATGTGGTCCTCACAAACCAGGACTCTTATGTCGCGGACCTTGAAAAGCTTGGTTACAAAGTAACTATGTTACCAAAACCCACGACTGGCGACTACCGAACTTATGCGAATTCAGTCATTCTGAACGACACTGTTTTTATGCCAATTTACAATGATGCCAACGATGACGACGCGACTCGCGTTTATGAAAGTTTTGGATACAAAGTAATTGGCATTGAGTCTAATTATCTCTCTGACAAGATGAATGGTTCAGTTCATTGTTTGACAATGACTTATCCAAATATGGATTCACAAGACCTTATGAAGAAATTGGGCCTCACTCAGCACTAGTCAAAGCACAGCAGCTCAGGTTTCCTGAGCTTGAACTTAACCTTCCTCATATGGACGCCACCCCGGTCAAGTGTAAAAGTGGCCTCGGGTCGGAGTGTCTGTTTGATGAGCATTCTTGAACATCATCCTCATATTCGCGTGCTGGTTAACGCATTAAGTGTTGTCCGAACTTGGCCT
>JBGSUL010000038.1:0-30010 GCA_041736155.1 Bdellovibrionales bacterium | reverse complement strand
AGTAATCTTGGAGGATTTTCTCAATCTCGTCTTTTGACATTGGTTTGTGTGGCATATAGCCCATCTTTGTACCCGTTCTGGTCGAATCTTATCAATGACTCGGCCTGTAATCCGGTACTAAAAATGGGGGAAGGCTCAACTGTTGCTTTGGATGACTCAACCCATATTTACCGGCAGACTGGTGTTGTTCGCCCGATAACATCTACAAAAAATAATTTATTAAATGCGCAGAGATCCGAAGTTTGCATAACCACATGGGACTGTAGAAGATTCTTATTATTTACAAGAAAAGCTTCCAGCGACAATATTTCTTCCCACATAAGAAATCTCACACTCCTTCTGAAACTCTGGGCTGTTAGTGGAATCAAAATCCAACCGTCCATAAACAACCGTTGTGCCATTCGACGGATTGGATTCAATATTTAAATTATTCAGACATCTGATTTGATCAAAGCGGATTTCTGTATTCATCAACTCTTCCCCCACCTTGGAACACAGCAAATCTCGCTCGCTTTGCGTAGCCATGTCGGCAAAAGTAGTGGTTGATAGTGCGGTAAGTATGCCGAACAAAAATACTTTCATATTTTTCCTCTCTCTACCCCAGCTGTTATCCCGTCCCTTAGCGGGGATTTATATCATGCCTGCACTTGGTAAGTGAGTGAAAAGATTATAGCTATTAAACCTTCAAAATAATATTATCCGGGTGATATTGCTTTTTGAATTAAAGCCGGGTAATATTATTTTGTGACTCTCTCGAAAGGATACCTATGTTTACGTATACAGCCTTTAATGGCTTCCAAATAATAAGCCAAGGCGCCCTCTGTGACGTGGCTGTCGTTACATTTAAAAAATGGCGCGCGCAGCCTGAAGCTAAAATTTTGATTTTTAGCGACTCCACAGGACGACAAATGGATCTTGACCTCAGTGGCTCAGAAAAAGACGTGATAGAGAGATTAAAAATGTACGAGACCAAGCCCACAACCCCCCATGTCAGGGCCGGTCGACCTAAATTGGGCGTCATTCCTCGCGAGATTTCTCTCCTCCCCCACCATTGGGAATGGCTGCTCAATCAAGACGGCGGCTCCTCCTCTGCGATCCGTCGACTCATTGATGAAAAAACGAAGCCTTTACCGCTCGCTAAAGATAAAATCAAACAAGCGCAAGAAGTGACTTACAAATTTCTTTCGGCCATCGCTGGAGATCTTCCACATTTTGAAGAAGTGACACGTTATTTATATCGCAAAGATAAAAAGAAGTTTGAAAGTCTCATGGCAGATTGGCCTAAAGACATCACTCGCCATACTTTAGCTCTTGCCGCCGAGGTTTTTAAATAGGGTTCACTCTACAGAGTAAACCAATCAATGTTCAAACAAGCCATTTGCTCTTCTGGGGACTTTTCGATGCGTTTAATCACTTTGGCAATAAGAGCCACCATTTCTTCCTGAATATGCACAAAATCCTTTTGCGACAAAGTAACGGGCGCCGAGTAAAAAAGGTTGGTGTCGGAAGACTTAGTCATCTGCTCCACTGCTTTTAAACGCCAATTGCGACGATGATTATTAATCAATGGAGATTGCGCATCCAAATGCGTATGCTGAGGGCCGATACTAAGCTTCCCATTTATCTCTACACAAAGACCGGTCTCCAATAAAAAATTCACCACTTTTTGCACCAAAGCCAGAGGCAACTGAAGATGCTGAGACATCTCCTCCACAGATTGGTACTGCGGAATCGAGGTGAGCAATCGCAAACCGCTATAATACCAGTTGGAATAAAAAATGGCCTTGTGCTCGTCGGAAATTTCTTTGTGCTCAATGATTCGTGATTTTATATTTTTAGATTCCTGCGCCATTTTTTTTTCTTCGCGCTGATAAAAGGCTTTGAGCTTTTCCGTACCGGCACGTTCTTTGTTAACCATGTTTACAAAATATTTGGTCTCTAATTCGCTGAACCCATAATGCTCGCACAGTTGCAGAGCTTGCTCGGGATTCAAGTGTCGTGAACCTTTAAAAATTTGGCTGACCACTGTAGAGTTCAAGTGCAGATGGAGTGCCAGCTGGCGATACTGCCCGCGACCCTTTTTAGGAGAATTTTGCACTTTTTCGCGAATAAACGTCTTGTAATTTGTATAGTTAAAAATAGACATATACATTAAATATCATGTATTTACACATAAATATATACAAATTTGCCAACTATTAAGTTTAATTTTAAATTAATAAACCTATTTTTTCTGACGCCCATTTTATATTCCTTTTCCTGTGAGGTTTGGGCTTAAGAAATGTGTAAATATTTCTTAAGTCCCCTTGTTTTTAACAAACTTAAATTTCACTCCGCGTGGTGTGATAAAGGAGAATATATGAAGAAACTTTCTATCATTTTTTTAACAAGCCTACTCAGCCTCACCGTAGGCTGTAACGATACACAGCCCAACATCAATCCAGATTCACGTTTGGATGGCGCTTCGGATGGCGGCGGCGGCGAAATTCCTACGAGCACAGAACAACAGGTGCGTGATGCTTTTGCTGAGGCCTATAAAGTGGTAACCACAGGTGACCAATTTTTTGTAGTGGCTCATTTAGGTGATTCGGAATTAGAAAGATCTCTGACCGAAGAACAAAAAAAAACTGTGACTCAAGCAATAGTTAATCTGCAGTCGCCAAATATGAGCATCACACTACACTACCCGGTGATGCCTGAAGACGACTCCCTCGAATGGCTCGATCAGTGGCTGATGGATGTCGAGGCTCTCAGAGCAAAATACAGCTCTACCAACCTTGCTGATTACATGCGAATGGACCAAATTGTATTCGTAACTGATAATTTCTGTGTATCTCCCAATAATGATCATGCTGATGCGAGCGTTGATAAGTTTGATGTCGGCGCCAAAGTCTGCTTTAGCATTAAAAATCTTATGCAACTTCCACCCCAAGACTTGCAAAAAAATATTGCGGGCCTTATTGCCCATGAACTTACTCATATTTTTGGTTACAATGAAGACACCGCCATAGTTGTTCAAGAAAAGTCCGTGGATATGTACAACTCCTATGTACGCAAGAGCACGGCCGAGTCTATTCCTAATCACATTCTGTCTGTCTTTTTCGATACACAAATGAAAATTAAAGAAGCGACTTGGAGTCTTCAAGGCAATACCATTTCGTCCATTTTCCCTGAAGAAAAGAATATCAACTTAGTTTCGCAAGCGCGCTTTCTATTAGGAAGAGCCTCTGGTGAGCTCGCTTCGCTACAAGATCTTCTCGACCCTAGTTTCAAGCTATTTCCGCTTTTTAAAGGCACTGAGACAGAAAAACAAAGCCTTCTCATTATCGAAGAAATGAAAGCTGTTGAGATCTTTCTCAAAGACAGCATTCGTATGAGTGACAGCCAATTATTTAGCCCAGAGTATATCCAAGATCTTGAAGAACAACAAAATCAACTAGAAGAAATCAAAATCAAGCTAGTTGAACTCATAAAGCCTTTCAATGGTATTATTTAAGTGCCTTGCGCTGATCTGCTGTTGGGGATCAGCGCCTTTTTGTCTTTCCTAATTTGATCACACATTAAACAGTGACCCCTCCTAAGGTCTGGTTTTTCACCCAGCCAGCCCTGCCTCTGTTTTAAAACGAGATGACTTCATGAGTTTTCTTAAATGACTCCGATATTTCTCCCATGAAAACACAAAAATATATTCTTATTACTTTAGCCAGTCTTTATCTTACAACCACAGCTTGTTCTTCGCATCCTGAGATCAAACCTTATGAGGCACCACAAAGCCAAGATCTTGCGGTAGACGAGACAAACTCTAGTGCGAACGATTTAGAGCTTCCCGACTCTGCGGATGGATTCCTCGAGGACTCTGACGTTTCTGAAGAAGCACCTGCTGTACAGGTGGCCGAACGCGAGGAAACGGTCGCTCCCCTTGCCAAAGTAGAAAAGATGAAAGTAGAAACGGCCAAACCCGAAACGAAGAAGGTCGTTCAAAAGGTGGCCCAAAAAGCAGAAACCAAACAGAAAGAGCGTGCTCCTGCATCAGTGCTTAAAAATGGTTATTACACAACATCTGAAACTTGCGACATGAAAGCGTCACCTTCCGACAAAAGTGCTTCTGTGGGTAATGTCTCCAAGGGTAAAAAACTATGGTTAGACGCTCATAATGGCACATGGCTAAAAGCTTACAAAAAGAAGGGGACTGCTTATATCCCCGCCCATTGCGTAAAGTGATCTCGTACTAAGATTTAAAAGTATTCTTTTGTGTCGAAGTTTCAGACAAAAATGATGCTTCGACATTATTTCTAACTCTTCTAGCATTAAACCCCCCTTCATTTTGGCACTCCGTTTGTACTAACAATACCTAAGTAAGAAACACGGAGGTTTTGAATGATTAAGTCTTATTTAGTTTTACTTTTTGTCGCATGCTTTTTCTTTTCACTACAAAGTGAAGCGAAATCTCAGCTCATCACGCAAGATAAAAAAACACCAACCATCGATAGGCAATATATTAAGGATGCTAAAATTGCCGCGGCTAAAAAGAAGATGGTTAAATCCAAAGCACCCAAGCCATTGCTCGCTAAAGTAGATAGAAAAGATGCAAAAAAAATGACAAAGAAAAATCGCGAACAAAATAATGTTCTCATGAAGCCACCTCGTAAAATGGTACGCCTCGATTTTACAGAGACGAAGCCAACAAAACGAACTCCTGTGAAAGCGACACGAACGTTAGCGAGCACCAAAGTTCCTACGAATAAAAAGTTAAAATAGTAGTCACTGACACTTTAACTTTCATAAAACGGCCACTGAGCCGTTTTAGTGTCTCAATATGAGAAACTTTATCAAGATTCATAGCAGACCACCGATAAGATCTTAGTCCAGGGAGTTCGCTCTCTGAGAAGCTAATAAAAGGAGTCAGCTATGAATCAGTATGATTACGCAGGATTGTTTCAATTTTTACATCAAACACCAGAAAGAGGTCTTCGTCAGATGCTGGTGGACCAAAAGTCATTTACCGAGGTTCACTTTGGTCTCATGATGAAAATCGTTAAACTTTGCAACGAAGCACAATTCATTCAACATATCGAAAAGTCTGACTACCCCAAGATGCGTTTTGGCAATGCCGAAGAAAAAATAAGAGAAAAATTCTGGAAAGACTGTGAAACGTGGTTTTTGCAAAGAGGCATTTTGTCGACCACGACCAAAAAACCACCTGTCGCCGCTTAATCGAACATCTTGTACTCCCATTGAGAATTGTTATAATAAGGAATATGAAACACATATTCCTTATTCCATTCTTATTTTTGGCCCTCTCGTCCCTCACCACCGCATGCTCTAGCCCCACCAAAGTGGAGGCTGATGCCAAAGCGAATGAGGCCGCTGCCCAACAAACAAAACAGCAAAAAATGGCAGCTTTAGACGAAAAATTAAAAAAAATAAAAGAGATTTATAATCTACCGTCTTATCAAGCGGTGATTATTGATCGCAATCAAATGGTTTATCAAAAATTCGAAGGCGAACGTGCTGTCAGTGAAGCCACCACTGCCGTCACAGCGAACGATATCTACTATCTTGGTAAAAACTCAAAAATTGTGACGGCCCTTCTCACGGCTCAACTTATAGATCAGAAAGTTTTGAGTTGGAACTCGACATTGGAACAACTGATCGGAAAAGATTTTTCCATCAACTCCAAACTCAAAAACGTAACCATCGAAATGTTATTGGCCCAACGCAGTGGTCTCGTTCCTCTTGATAAACTCAAAGTGATGGCCACCCTGGGTTCGCATTCGCCTCGTCGCGGACGCGACTTGGTTGTGCAATCTATTCTTTCCTACGATCCCCTCTTTGCTCCCGACACACGCTCCGATGTAAACTCCAGCGCCTATGTGGTGCTGGGATGGATTTTAGAGAAATATACTAATTTTGCTTGGGAAGAACTTGTAAAAAATAAAATATTTTTAGATCTGGGAATGACCTCCTGTGTTTTTGGTTTTCCAGGAAATAAAAATTCGAAAATGGTAGATCAGCCTCGTGGCCACACTCTGCGCAACTTTAAAACGGTCTCTGTGGAACACTCACTTTCGGACACCCCTGCTGCTATTGCTCCTGCGGAAGGCCTCAGCTGTCCATCCTCGGAGTTTATAAAACTGCTCAAGGAAATCAATTCTGGTCTCTTTCGCGAATCGACTCTTTTACAGGAAGAAACCTTCACTAAGCTGTTTGGCCCCACTCAGGATACCAAACTGACCTTCGCCCACTTCCAAGTTCATGATCGCGTTTGGGCTGGCGGACAAACCTTGACATCTTCATCGATGGATACTTACTTTACGTCCTTGGCCGTTCTTGCTCCCTCCCGCGAAGTGGTTCTGCTAGTGACTGTAAACTCAGGAACACCCAAAGCTCGTGAAGGGGCGGCGAAAATTTTAAAACTCTTAACTGAGTTTGTGCAATAAGTGAGTCGTATTCAAAAAGTGTCGCAGTTTTATGAGACACCTTTTGCTGTGCAAAGTTTTCTTCGTCAAATGCCTTACAATCAAGAGGCTCATGGCGAAACTATTTATTCAGCTGAAACAGCCTTACGCAAGAATACCTGCCACTGCTTAGAAGCCGTTTTTATTGCCGCAGCTATTTTAGAAAATCATGGCTACGATCCTCTGATTTTGACTCTAGAGAGCGTCGACCACCTCGATCACGTGGTTTATCTGTTCCAGAAGGACAAGAAATGGGGCTCCATTGGACGCTCACGTGATCCGGGATTGCATGGCCGCGCCCCGGCGTTTTCGACCATCGAGGCGCTGGTGCGCTCCTATGTCGAACCGTATGTTGATAAAACCGGCCGCATTCAATCTTATCAAGTGTTTCATCTCGACGAGACCCAGGAAAATTGGCGCACTTCACCGCATCACCTCTGGTCCGTAGAAAAGTATCTCAATAGGCAAAAATGTTTACCGCTCAAAACTTCCGATAAGCAGTATAAACATTTTCATGAACTTTATCTGCTTCGAGGGAATCCACCAAAGCGCGCTCACTGGTGGTAAGATTTATTGCACGTTGAAGGATTTTTCTTCAACTACAGTCTTACTGCCTTGTCTGGTGACAAACGCGCGAAACTTCCACTGGCCACTGCAAGGTATAGAAGCTATACCCACGTTGGTAACAATGCCACCCACAGACACAGTTCGGGTCGCATCACGCAACTTAATAAGACTCTTGTCGTCTCTTCCAACAGTACACTTTGAGGCGAATGCAAGTTCATATTGCATCTGATCACCACTGATCGCTCCAGTAAGAAAGCCCACAATCGAAATACCTTTTGTCTTAGTAATAATGGGATTAACCGGAGGCGTCTTTATCATCGCGGCCCATGTAGAGGCAAAGTTATCACTCGAATACGGGTAGAAAGTGGTATTTACCATTTTCACTGGCACATTGTAAGTTTTGGACAATCTACCTAAATAGATGGGATCAACTATCGTTTTGTCGTCACAATGTTTTGTGACAAAACGCAAACGTGGAAAATCATGACATCCTGAAGCACCAAGGCGACCGATGACAGCGCCCTTACTGACTGTGGAATCGACAGCAAAAGGAATGCTATTGGTCTGTAGATAATCATAACGTGTGTACATGCCATTGCTATGACGAATTTTAATATAATTAAATTTATTGCGTGTGTCGTCGTCACGACAGCTTTGCAATGCAGCGCCAGTAAAAATTCTATCTGGCTGGTTATTTACAACTTCGGTCACGACTCCACTCTCCGCTGCAAAGACACGGGCAAAATCATTAGTGGAAACAATGGTCGAATAATTCCCAGTAGTGAGTTGAATTCCGATGCTTTTGTCATAAGCCTTGGCTCTATCATTGGTCATACCAGACCAATCACGTATATTACTCTCTGTGCTGTTGAGATCCATGTAACTGAGCAAAGCCCAATCGGCACCCTCTTGCCCCGAGAGCGGCCACTGAAAATTTAATTCCGAGGGATTACAACTTTTATTGGACCATGAAATCATTTGGTTAGTGGCATTGCCTGCAAGGTCTGTGACTGTTACAGAAAATTGATGCGAGCCTCCAGCAAGATTTTCTAGAAAGAGAGGTGTACCGCTCAAGCAAGTGCTAACTACCCCATCTAACACACATTCCATAGAAAGTTCACCATGCGAATTATCTTTTGCGGAAAAGATCACATTCAACGAGTTCGTCAGCAACACAGCTCCATCCGTGGGACTTGAAAATTCAATGGTTGGTTTTGCTATATCAATCGTCCACGACGTACTGGCCCATGCAGAATATACTCCTGACTTTGAAAGGCGTGATTTAAATTTATAATTGCGAAAGACCTGTGCCGCAGTATCGTATGTGGAAACAGGAAGGTCATCGAATCGTAGCGCCACTCCCGATTGACAGGGAATGCTTTTATCCACACCATTTAAATCTGTCAGAATGCAACTCAATGTTGCACCAACAACATAAACGGCATCTACTTGTAAAATAACGTCTTGTGTATTGGTTGAAGGCCGCGGTTTTTTTGAAAGATACGGCGCCGGCAGTGCACTCGAATCCGCAGTCACACTAAAGAGAAAGTTTTTTTGCACTGTATTGTTTGCGTCATCTTTTGCCTGAACAAAAAGACGATAGGAACCTGCTTTTTTAAATTTTGCAGAAAACTCATCGCTACTTTTACAGTCGATAGGTGCAAAGCTGGCATCGGTCACTCCCAGCACTTTACATTCCTGCATTGTGGGTTGCGTAAGATCGTCCGTCAGGATCACCGGAATACTAACGTCCACTTCCCCTTTTGCATTCAGAACAAAAATACCGTCATCGGCCCCAAAACTGACCATCGGACTTCTCGTATCCACAATCCACGAGTACTTAACTTCTTCGCTCATTTTTCCATTGCGATCTTTAGCGCGGAATAAAATCTGATGTGGTCCTGCACTCAAACCAGTTAAATTAATGACATTCCCCGCGCGTGTCCATTCCAGATTGTCTAAGCTGTACTCTTGATAATCTAAACCCAAGCTGGAAACTTGCACGGTCACTTGAAACATGGTCGTCGTCAGCTTTGAGAAATCGCTGGGCTTGTCGATGATGGTCACTTTAGGCTCTGAATCATCATCGCCATAGGAATCGTAGGAGCTACCTCCATAGAGGGAACCGGTGGGAGAGGATGATCCACAGTTTTGAAAAGTAAGGAGAAGAGAAAGGGCTGCTAAGCATAAGAACATAAAAGATGTTTTTATTTTTCGCACAATAAGCCCCCTGTGATACCAGCTAACTTGTCGGTTTTTAAGTAGATAAACTTTAGTCGCGTATCAGAATGAGACAGCTCTCTCAGAGGGGAAACTTCTAAGCATTCTTTTAATTGAGTCTGCGGATAAACGGCATAAAAGAGCGCAAAGGTTGCAAATGTTGCTTTAATTTCCGCTTACGGATTTTGCTTTAAAGCGCCTGACGTAGTCTTTAATTTTTTTTCCCAATGATTTTGCATCTATTTCGTAGATAAAACCTAACTCTTCAGAGGGAAGGACCTCTCTTCCACTTTCATCAATGGAAAACTTTTTAGCAAAACCTTTTCTCACTAAAGCTTCCCACATTTGATTCGCAGAGTCGCTATGATCAGGAGAAATAAACCGTTTACTTGGGAAAGCAATAAAAAATTTAGCAGCCATTAATAAGTACATTAATTGCCCAAGACCTTTTCCTGTCTGGGCAACACTAGAAGTGTCTGTTCTCCAGATTTTAAAAGAATCATCTATGGCCCAAGCACTCATTAAGCCAATTTCATTATTTATATGAGGGTTTTCAGTTTTTTCCTTAATTACAAGTTCCCAAGATGGGGCATCATCTCCACCGGCAATTTTGGTAAACTGCAAGAAAATCTTTTGTGGATTCAACCCGGCGCTTTTGAGGGCTTCTTCCGGATCGAAGTTTTGAGTGTCAAAATTTGAAAATAAGGATTGGCAACGAACGGCGTGAGCCGGATTCGCAATAAGCAAGAACAGAGCTAGGAGTAGATAAAAATGTTTATTTTTTTTGTGCATAAGTAAATACATACCTCTCGAATTCATAGCACACGGCTCATTTTCATTCCAGAAAAATGGAATTAATTAGCCAAACCGGAATACTTTGGAACCACTACTATTTTTTAGCTGGCAGAGCCCGCTCACCAAGTTCTTTTAAACGATTCAACTCTACCTCGGGCAGAATAAATCCGCGTGTTCCGGTATTTTTGATCACCAGACTCTCATCTAAACGCTTCACGCAACGAGTCGCCATTGCCGAATGAGGTAAGGTGTCAACACAGAGTTCAAAGTAAAAGTCTGATAAATCCCAAAAGCCACCCACTGTAAAATACTCGTAGATTCGACCGAGATAATAGTAGCTTTCCGCAATCACTGCAGGGTTTTTCTCGTTAGAAAGACCTTCGTGGATCATCAGAGCTGCAACGATGGCTTTGATAAATTGTGACTCGTTAATTTCAAAATTATCCTTTTTTGCATCCAATGCTTTTTTTGCGCTTTGAAGATTGTGTGGAACCTTGGAGAAATTTTTAGACCAATAAGTGAGATCTTTTTGCCATGTTCTTAAGTTCTCGCGAAAATATTGCGAAAGTTTTTCATTTTTAACCTGTTGAGAAATAAATACATTCGCTTCCTCAAATTGCGACTGGCCACGAATGGCTATGAGCAAGTAATACTTAATATCTTGCTCGCGCAACAACGTCAGGCTGTCTTTCGGGCCAGACTCCTGAACAAAATTTGTAAGTACACTTTTCGCTTTATCAAACTGGCGCATAGCCACGTAAATTTGAGCTTTTTCATGCGGCTCGAGATCGTAGCTTTCGATATTAAACTTATTCCAGAAAACATGCTGAGGCCCCTCAGGAATTCGTGTGTGACACTGAAAACAGTACTTCGCTGACTGTTTAAGGAGATTTTGGGCGTAATTTGTTTTACCCAGTTGAAAATAGGTCAACGACCGCGATGAGATCTCTTTGAGATTTTCTAAACCCTTAAGCATCAAGGGGTCCGTCCCATACATTTGCTGGGCTTTTTCTGGAGAAATTTGATGAAGATTGGCGCGGAATTTCTCAATCTTTTTTTCAATCTCTTGTTTGTTAATGGGATTTTGAAATTTATTTTCGCTGTAAACTAAAGGGATCAAATCTTCAAAGGACTTTGCCAAATTTTGCATTTCTACAGGCCAAGATAAAGAATCCTCAGATTTTGTCGCATTCTGACAAGCACTTACTATTAAGAGACCAAAAATTAACAAGACTTTTTTCATAAAATTCCCTCTTCTTAGGCATCAAAAGATCAGTATATCGCTCGCAACATCCACGTCAAACTAAAGTGTCCCCTGTAAAAAATTGCAATTCATCTTTTTACAGTCCCAAAAATTTCAAATTAAATCCCTAAAAGGGCGTCCGCCGTTTTGAGCCTAAGACTGAACTATAGTTAACGGGTATTTATTCACCAAACCATGACCCCCATCATAGAAAAGAAACTTTTTCTCGCTTAAAGTGTGATAAATATAAACAGGAGGTCTTATGATTGAATTCGTTACAGGTGACATACTTAAATCGAAAGCCGAAGCCATTGCACACGGGGTCGCCCCCTTTGATCATTTTAACCAGGGACTGGCACTGTCTCTTCGCGAACAGTGGCCGAGTCTGTACAAAGACTTTCGTCATTTTTGCCATACGCAGAAAGTCGAAGAAGGCGATGTATGGACCTGGAAAGGCGCTGGTGGTCCCACCATTTTTAATCTTTTTACCCAAGAAGCTGCGACTCAACAAGAGGGCCATCCCGGACGCTCCTCCGAATCTTATGTCAATACCTGTTTAAAAAATCTCGCCAAGGAAATTAAAAAATCCAATACGAAAAGCTTAGCTCTGCCCAAACTTGCTACGGGCGTGGGTGGTCTTTCTTGGGAAACTGTAAAACCGCTTATTCTCAAACACTTTGAAGGCGTCGACACAAAACTCTTTGTCTACGAAAAATACCAAAAAGATTTATCAGCCATGGAGGTTTTGTGAATCAGCAAATTGCTCACCACATGACGGAAATTCCCCACACGATTGGCAAAGATGCTTCTTTACGAAAAGCTCGCGAAATGATGAGGGAGTTCTCATATCATCACTTACCAGTTTTAAATGGCGGCACGGTGGTCGGCATTATTACAGAACGAGATTTACGTGTGGCCGAGACTTTAAAAACCGATGATTCCACTGCCGTTGCTGACGTCATGAACGAAGATCCTTTATTTGTTGAGCGCACCACCCCTATCAAAGAGGTGCTGCAAATCATGCTTAACAAACGTTACAGCAGTGTTCTTGTGCGAGGAACAAAAGATCAGCCTTGGGGTGTTTTTACGACTACCGATGCGATCCGTCTTTTGATGGTACTGATGAATTAATTCTCGTAAGCCCCGAGGTCCACGCCCCCGCCTTGCGGGCGAGGTGAATAATCAATGTCCGTTGCCGGAGCATGGAGTATCACTCCTGCATCGACATACGGACTTGTTTTTGCCAAATGATAATTAAAGTTTACAAAATCAATGAAGGTGTTTGCCACATCCGTGACTTTTTCATTGTTCGCCCCGATCACGTTATATTGATCGCTTACAGAAAATGAAAAAGTCATGGATAGATTATTGGCGACCACAACATCTTCCGATGGACGGCCATCTTTATGAGCGGTCACTTTGAGCCACGGATACCCAGTTAACAGTCCCTCAGGTTGTATCACTGTGTTGTTAACAATTTTGGCGCGATGAGTACCATACACCGAAATGCCATTGGCGTGTGCTGTGACCACCAAGTTATTACGAATAACTAAATCATCATAAAACCCATCGAACATACCTATTCCCTGCACAGAGCCTTTAAGAGGATTGTCTTGGGCATGAGTCCATTGCAAAATGATGTTATTTTCGAGGGTGAGTTTTTCGATCAACCCATCGGCAGCATAACTCTGAAAGCCATCACTGTGATAAGCAGGATCAGCATCGACGATGTTTTTGATCAAATTTCCACGGAATACACTGCGATCAACTCCCTTCATTCCATCACCACAAAATCCATCGACTAAATTGTTCTCTACAAGGGAATCGGGTCCCGCACTAATACCAACAACCACCCCCATCACCCGATTGTTACGAACGGTATTAAACGATCCGCTGAGACCAATACCATTGAGTGCGGCAACGACAGGCCATCTCTCCAAGGGCCAAGATAAATAATCGATGGCATTTTCTCGACTGCGTATATCGAGATTTTCAAGGATAATGTGAGAAGATCCTCCGTAGGAGCGAATTATAAAAGCATTACTTGTATCACTCTCCGGTCGCCAGACTTGTAAATTTCGAATACGAATGTTTTTTGCCGTATCGCTAAAATGAATACTATTTGTGTGCGCATTTTTGTTATTGAGAGATTGAATCGTCACCGGTGATTCAAAGGCATTCGTCAACACAACAGTCCCATGATCGCCATCCATCAAAAGGAGTCGATCTCCACCCACAAGTTTTTTACTTTTCATCGCCGCATCAATCGACGCCCAAGGACAAGTAAAACTCCCGTCTGCTGGGCAACTCAGAGTCATTCCGATGGGTGCCACATAATAATCTCGCCCCGTCACGAGACTCGAATCATCGGGAATATCCACTGCATTTGTGGATTGCGGTGTCAGACGCGTCGACAAGGTCGTACCCGGCACAACTTCGCTGGTTCCTGCCGTATCGGTGGACGAAGCGAGCGCCGTGCTTTGAGTTGAAGACTCAAAACCACCACTGCAGTTTTGAAATAGCAAAATTGCCGGGATTATATACGTATGGAGTTTTAAAAATTGAATAAACTTATTTTCTTTTGGTGTATGCACAATACTATTTCGGTTTTTTTAACGAAACCGTTAAGACTTTAGTGTATGAATTCAAATTCTTTAACATTACATCTCAAATCAAGACACCAATACGACAAAGACATCAGCTGACTTCTCTTTAGGCAATAAAGAGAACCATCCATACGAACACAGCGCTCTTGGGTACTATTTGATCTTCGCTTACTCCTGTCGCTTTAACTCGAACTTCGGTTTGTCTTGCTGATTCGTTTATTTCGTTTTGATACAGCCTTTTAGTTTTTTTACTGGAATTATTTTTAAAAAAAACCGATACTTAGTAGATATGTCGCTCTCACGTTCACAAAATGGATTTTCACTAGTTGAGGTCTTAGTCGCCTCTGTCCTCCTAGGCATTATTGCCATGGGAGTCATTAACTATGTGAGCGTCAATCGATCGTTTAGCGACAAAGTGCAGGGGAAATCTTCTTGCACTAACGAAGCTATGCAGATTTTATCTAATTTTAAAAACAAAGGTTTGATACGCAATCAAATTTCGTTGGATATCGGCCCCGGAGGTCTCGGAACCGCAAATATTTTGCCGCCGAGTAATGCTGAAACTACCGAACTTGGTCTGGCATTTCCAGATCGCTGGAATGCAAATATGACTCCCGTTCGACTCTTGGGGGCTGGAACAACACCTCTTCTTTATCCTGCCTCTCTTTACATGGGCACAATGACGACCCTCGAAGCATTGTATAAACTTAATTCTGCATTTTGTACTGGTAAAGGCATAAGCTCGAGTGGTGCTATTCCTAGCCTTTTAAGTGCTGACGGTTTGTTCAAAAACATAAGCGCTACTGAAGCACAACAAAAGGGCCTACCAGGTGCTGTCGCGTTTCTTAAAATTCAAGCTTTTAACACCAATGCAGCCTCCAACGCTACGATTGGTTGCGGAACACCTACTTCGATTGTACCACCTCCTGGCGGCACAAATGCGTTAAATGGACTCGTCCCCGTCGGGCTTAGATCTTCCGGAAACCTTTATGAACAAAATTATCCTGCGGCCCCGTCATCAGCTCTCTCTACCGGCGATAAAATAGGAAATCTTTATGAGAATCGCGGTTGGGAAGTCACGGTTCGTATTGAGTATCAATCTAGCAACAACCCCAATGCTTTTTGTGAAGTCTCCGAGCGATTTCAATATCCCGCCATCTCACCCCCCACCAACAACTTAACTGTCGCCAATTCCGAAAGCCTTAACACCTCCGTCACCTCTGGTGGCGGGTCCCATCAACGTACTTGTGGTGGCTCTCCTTTGGGTAATATCAACATTCAGCTCAATAATGCCAAACGAGGCGGTATTTTCCTTTGTCGTAATTTTTCTCGGCAACGCGTGGCAGTTGATGCCAATTTGATTGCCGGGAAAACAATAGCAAGCCCTGAGCAATCCATTCGGTTCTCTGGCGGATTAGGATATGGACGCCCTAGTGGCGCTCGCCGACAAAGTTTTTTTAGCACTGAAATAACTAACACAGATCCGGATGATTTTGTGCTTGGCGCGCAATATCCCGCGCGAGGGATTGGAGAAGATCCTACCACTAATACAGCCACAGGTAGTTATTATTGTAACATTGGGGATGGTTGCTATAGCTTACCATTTTTTCAAAGTGATTTGAATAACACCCCACCCATCCCCTCTGCTGCCCCCGAAGAAGGTCAATTTTATCCGTCAGACCATCAAGATGATACCAACATCGGCGTTTGGCAGCCCTGTGCCCGAACTTCCATTCAATGCGCAACAAGTCCCTCCAATAACGCCACCGCCACCTATCCTCCTGTATTTGCAGATTATACGAATGCTACAACCTATCAGCTGCAGTACACAGGACTTCCTCCCGGTTGCGAAGTGCATATTCAAATGGCTGAGGTAGATGCTGCTTACAACGTGAGAGCCACGGAAGTTCGTGAATACATTTACGAACCTCTTCCGGGAGATAGATTGTGTTGGAATGGGGCTGGTCTTGGCGGACGAGCAGCCAATCGATGGTATTTTTCCTGCAGAGCGAGCGGCGGACCTATGAACGCCTGGGGAAATTGTGGCCTACGCACCACGCGAAATCCAGCGGCGTCACAACCCGCTATATTTTATGTAGAAGGAACTAGTTGTTGCATCGACTTTCCAGGGACCACTGGTATCGACAATGATTTTCGAGCAGGCACATGGATTAACGGCTATCCCGCAACCACGCGACCACCTTAAAAAAAGCTTCAACTTATTTTTTTCATGCGAATTGAACTGACCTAATTACGCGGGGATGGTTCGTTCCAGAAGATGATAATTCTTTTACCAGCTAAAATCCGGAGACAGCTAAAGCTTCTAAGAATGGCTCCCAGAGCTCATCGGCGTTTTCAAATTTCATTTGTACGTCGAATGTTGGCGACCATTTTAGTTTTTCTGGTATGTTCAATAAAGGCATACCCGCCTCATAGGGAGTGCGACTGGCCTTCACACGATTGCAGGGATGACAAGCGGTCACTAAGTTTTCCCAGCTCTTACCGCCACCACGCGAGACCGGCATGACGTGGTCCAAAGTTAATTCTCTGACGGGAAGTTTTTTTGCACAGTACTGACACATGTGTTTGTCGCGAATAAAAATATTGTCGCGGGAGAGACGCACACTGCGATGCGTGCGGGGCTTGATATACGACTTCATGCGGAGGACGGCAGGAGCATTGTACTGCGCGCGCACAGAGCGAATCAAACAATCATGAGTGACGATGATTTCGGCTTTTTGTTGGAACCACAAGATCATTGCTTTCTGCCAACATACGATTCTCAGCGGCTCGTAGGTCGCATTCAGAAGCAGAACCCTTGGATATGAGAGGCTATTGCCTGGACACCTCCATTAGAACAGGGATTGCCAATCCCTTCTCTTTTAGGATGGCTAAGGTCGAGATAAAAAGCAAGTCCAGAAACTAGGCTCGAAGGAGGCCTTTAGAAAAACGTCTTAAAACGAGTCATGATAGCCACTTAGTGGTTGTCGACATGCATTTGCTTTTGGCAAACGACTTTGCTGCCAATCTTTAATTGCAGCTCGATTTTGGACACACTCGCCACAGAAGCCGCTCCCTCACCCACAGTAAAAACAGCTTGATTGAGTTTTTCATGATCGTAATCAGTAAAAGAGTAATACTGATTGTTATCAGTCCACTCACTCACTGCAGTGAATTTATTAAAAAGTTGTTTTTGTTTTCCTTTAAAAAGATAAATATCCAAAGACAACTTGGCCACGTCAGCACTCTTCACCGCCGACGTTTTAACCAACACTGTCGGCACGGGACTGCTATCGCCGTACTCGCTAGGGATCAAATCGATACTTTGCAGTTTTTTAATTTTTCCACTGGAAAAATGATCTTCGACCGTTGTTCCTGTGTAAAGATCGTTGCAGCTTAAAGCAAAACTTTGCGTGGCTGAAAAAAGAGGGGCCGCCACACTGATCATACTTACCAAAAGAGATTTTATAAAAGTTTTCATAACAGACCTCTATTCACTATTATCTTAAAGCATCTTCGCGAGCAGGACACTGTTTTTTATCGCTGGGAATATTCTCTGGACGAATACAAATATGCATATGGTTATTATGGCCACCGGAATAGGCCACACCCGACACATAGTTAGAGCTGCGCGTGCGACTGCGGATATTGGGATCGTTAAACAAAATATTTGTGGCACCAAATTGCTTGGCCATTCTAAGAAATTCCGCTGTTTTTTGTGCATCGTAACCTGATCCACCGTAAAAAAGTGGCGAGTTCTCAAAACCACCCCGACGCATAGGGCGAATATCGATGCAATAACCATTGGTGTGTGAACGATGCCCGTTCCAACGTGAAACATCACGATGAGAAATATCACCAAAAGCCACACGACACCCACGCTCTTCGTACTCTGTCACCGAGCCATCTGAGTTGGTTACATCAGGACATCCTGTTTTACGCCATTGGTTAAGAAGATTTTGAAATGCACACGAAGTTTGATTATTAATATAAGTATCCAGCACGCCACCGTTATCAGGACTGTAGTGAAAAGAACCGTAAGGACCGTTGTTGGGTGTTTTCATCGGCAATTGCACTAAATCTCGTCGACGTGATCCATTGGTTTCGGAGCTGATAATCTCGCGGAGCTGTGGAGTTTGCGCTTCGTAAAGATCTTCAATATCAGCTTCTGGCTCTACCACCTGGATGGGGGTGTCTGTGACTTCGGCGTTAGCGACTTTCAGCAAAGATGTAAAGTCGAGCACAAGCCCAAACATGATTAAGGTAATGGTCCACTTAAAGGGCTTATTCATAAGTCCTCCCCAACTCTTTATTTGCATCACATGTGCCAAAGCAGATACGCCTGAGTTTGAGCTCATAGAAATGGCTGTCGAAGGCGCAAACCCGCTGTCAAAAGATTAGTCAGCCCTGAGCTTCGCCTAGACCTTTGCAGTTTAGAACTGGATGAGTCTAGAATTGCCTTTTATAATGATCTCGGGGGAATAAGGATTATGACCTACGTAAAAGTTTTTTTGATCTCACTTGGTTTTTTTCTCACAACCACTTTCACGAATAATGTTCTGGCTTCTGAAACCACTCAAAATGCCGAAACTGTGAGTTTTGCGCAAGGAGCTTCGGTTTTATTTAACGACAACACATGTTCGTCACATGACAGATATCAAAGTTTGTGCTGCTATCACAATATCCGCTACAACTGCAATTACTTAAGAGAGCAATTTCTTGCTGGATACTGTCGCCCCGATGCCAACAATACAAGAAAGACGTCTTGGGCTCGTTGCGCAGCTGTTCCCGATGCTCCCGCTGAAGCACCCGCCAGCACCCATCAAACAAGAACACCTGCTCGACTCGCCTACGCTGCGGATTTAACAAATTGTGCAGGCACAGGGGAAGCGGCCGCTCTGCGCTACGGCCGTTCGCGCGGCGCTCGTTCGGGCGCCGGATACTGTGCTGTGGGCGTGAGAAGTGCACTGAGCTGTATGTTTCAACGACAAGGACGCCCTCGCACTGTTCATTGCGGCGGAGCCGCCTACAACTACTACGGCGAAGGTTGCTTAGAAAGCATGGGCTTTCATAGCGACATGAGCATGTGCAACACTCCAGGCGTGGTGCGCGTCTATTACGGTTATAAAAATCGCAATAGTCATTATTCCGGCGGTGATCGTTATGGTCACATCGAATTTTTAGGAACAGATCGCTACTGGCACGCTGGTGTCGCCTCCTCACAACCAATTGATCACCCACAAAAAGCGGGAAATCGTCGTATTCTCAAAGCCTGCTACGTACTGGGAGGTGCGTAATGATAAAAACTCTTTTATTCTCAATCTTGCTTTTGACTTCTTTCGCTCAGGCAAAAAACTGCTCTGAGTGCAAAAAAATAGAGTCCCTCACGGCGGATCTCGACAAAACTCATAAAAACTTTTTGGAACACGCGGAAGAAGCTAAAAAAGTGGAGGACGGTCCCTCGGAAGAACAAAAAGCACTCGAGGTTTCTTCCGCCAACGTTTATAAATATGTTTGTGATTTTGAAGTAAAAAAATCATCAGCCGAAGATAAACTCGCTTTGTCCAACTTAGTGATTCATGTTTATGATTTAAAAATTGAAGACGCTTTGATTGCCGATATGTTTTCGTGTTTTTACCAAAAGCATCAAGCGTTAAAAAAAGAATTCACTCAGGTGGAACAAAAAGCAAAAATCACCAGCAAGATGGATTTGGTTCTTAAAGAGGGCGCCAGACACGAAAACTGAGGCGCCAGTGGTGCTCTACGTTCCGCCGCCGTCAAGAACTTCTAATTGCACCAATTGCAAACGACGGATTTCATCGCGGTACTGAGCGGCGTCTTCGAACTCTAAATCCAAAGAGGCTTGCTTCATCTTCTGTTTTAATTTTTCAATCTCTGTGGCTATTTTCTCTGGATACTTAATGAATTTATCCAACGTATCCAGCTTGGCACCCGACACTTTTCCATAAACTTCGAGAAGGCCCTTGGGAATGGACTTTTTAATCGTTTGAGGCGTTATTCCATGGACGCGGTTGTATTCTGTCTGAATCGTACGACGCCGTTCAGTTTCGGCCATGGCTTTTTTAATACTCTCGGTCTTGGTGTCTGCATAGAGAATGACGCGTCCATGGACGTTACGAGCCGCGCGCCCAATAGTTTGAATCAACGAACGCTCGGAACGCAAAAAGCCCTCTTTGTCAGCATCGGTGATCGCCACCAGAGTCACTTCCGGAATGTCCAAACCTTCACGCAAAAGATTGATTCCGATGAGCACATCAAACACTCCCAAACGCAAGTCTTTGATAATCTCCATGCGTTCTACTGTTTTTATATCGCTATGTAAGTACTTGACCTGAATTCCATGACCATCGAGAAAGTTCGTCAGATCCTCAGCACTCTTTTTAGTCAGCGTGGTGACCAACACCCGTTCTTTTTTATCGACGCGGATTTTGATTTCTTTCATTAAATCTTGCACCTGATTTTTTACCGGACGGATTTCCACTTCGGGATCAATAAGTCCCGTGGGACGAATGATCTGCTCCACCACGAGACCGCCAGATTTTTCAAACTCATAAGCTCCAGGAGTTGCCGACACATACACGACACGCTCTACGCATTTTTCAAATTCTTGGAAATTCAATGGGCGGTTGTCGAGCGCCGACGGAAGGCGAAACCCATGTTCCACCAACGTTGTTTTACGCGAACGATCGCCGCGGTACATGCCACCAATCTGTGGAATCGTGGCATGGGACTCATCAATAAAAGTGATAAAGTCTTTGGGAAAGTATTCCAACAAAGTTGGTGGTGCCTCTCCCGGTTGACGCCCGGTAAAGTGCCGGGAGTAATTCTCAATACCCTGACAAAACCCGATCTCTTCGATCATCTCAATATCATAATAAGTGCGTTGCTCAAGGCGTTTGGCCTCAAGAAGCTTCATGTTGTCGGACATGTCTTTGAGGCGCTCTCGCAACTCTTCTTGAATCGTTTGGATGGCAATTTTTTTGCGGTCGTCGGAATTCACATAATGGCTTCCCGGATACACCGCGATTTGATCCAACTCTTGCAAAACTTCGCCGGTGAGTGGATCCATCCACATTAATTTGTCGATGTAGTCGCCAAAAAATTCCACGCGGATGATTTTATCTTCTTCGTAAGGTGGAAAAATATCGACCACATCTCCCCTGACACGAAAAGTGCCGCGATGGAAATCAATGTCATTGCGTGGATACTGAATACGCACCAGCTCCCGCAAAAGATGATCGCGCTTCATTTCGGTATTTCCCACCAAATGAATCATCATCCCTTCGTATGCTTCGGGACTTCCCAAGCCATAAATACACGAGACACTGCTGACAATGATGACGTCGCGGCGATCAAACAACGAGCGCGTGGCCGAGTGGCGCATGCGATCGATCTGCTCGTTGATGGCTGAGTCTTTCTCGATAAATGTATCTGAGGCTGGCAGATAAGCCTCTGGCTGATAATAATCGTAGTAACTGACAAAATACTCCACAGCATTTTTAGGAAAGAGCTCTTTAAACTCCACGTAGAGTTGCGCGGCCAGGGTTTTATTATGGGCCAAAATCAGTGCGGGCGCATTCATCTGCTCAATCACATTGGCCATAGTAAAAGTTTTACCACTGCCGGTGACTCCGAGGAGCGTTTGATGATTCTGTCCGTCTTTAAAATTTTTTACCAATTGTTCGATGGCTTTGGGCTGATCGCCCGAAGGTTTGTGCGGTGTTTCGAGATGAAAAAGTTTTTTATCTTTTGCCATTGATCCTTTTTTATTTGGCTAAACACATTTCAACACGCTTAAGAAGCGACGATTTATGTAAAAGCGGCACAAGAATTTTGAGCTCGGCACCATGGGGCTTGCCAATCACCGCCACACGAATCGGCATAAACAAATGTTTCCCCTTTACGCCACAGCTGTCTTTGATGGAATTTTGCAATTTTTCAAAATCCTCGCTGCTCATATAGTCCGGTGCCTTTTCCAAACCTTGCTTCCACTCCATCAACACCGCCTTGGTGGACTCCCATGTGAAAACCTCAGCCGCTTCGTCTTGAATTTTATAAAGTTGATCGTCAATCGGCTGAAACAACACCTTGGCATCTTCCAGCGTCTCCATGGACGTCTTAAACAAGCTCAACGCTCTGTCTACCCATTCTGGCTCTTGCGGACAATGAATTCCAGCGGCCTGCAAACGTGGCTCGATGAATGACCATAATTTTTGATGATCGAGAGCGCGAAGATGCATGGCATTCATCCATTTTAATTTTTCTTCATCAAACACAGCTCCTGAAGAATTAAAACGATCAAGGGAAAACGCTTCAATGAGTTCGGGAATGGTGTAAATCTCACGATTGTCAGACGTGCTCCACCCCAAGAGGGCGATAAAATTCAGAAGAGCTTCTGGCAAATACCCTTTTTCCATATACTCATGGCAGCTCGTCGCTCCATGGCGTTTGCTTAACTTTTGGCGATCTTTTCCCAATACCAAGGACAAATGACCGAACTCTGGAGTTTTGTAACCAAAGGCCTCGTAGAGCATCTGTTGACGAAGGGTATTGCTCAGATGTTCTTCGGCGCGCAGCACGTGGGTGATTTTCATTAAAGCGTCGTCGACCACACAACAAAAGTTATAAACCGGCATGCCGTTCGAGCGCAAAATTACAAAGTCGCCCACCATATCGGAAGGAAATACGACTTCACCCCGAACGATGTCTTGAATTTTATAATCGCGGATTTCATCCACTCGAAAACGCACAGCCGCTTTTTCACCATTGGCAATGCGAGCCTCCGCTTCGGCGATAGAAAGAATTTTATCAGGGCGCGGGGTGCGAAAATTTTCGCCGGCGGGAGCTTGCTGCTTGAGTGCTTCGAGTTCTTCATCGGTACGGAAATCGTAATAGGCTTTTCCTTGCTCGAGAAGTTGACGAGCATGTTTTTGGTAAATGTCTTTACGTAAACTTTGTCGATACGGACCGTAGGGTTCAGAATTTTTTCCAACGCTATCCAATGTGACAGGATCCACACCCTCGTCCCATTTGAGTCCGAGCCAAGTCAGATCATCGATTTGCATGCGCAAAGCTTCTTCCGTGCTGCGCTCAAGATCAGTGTCTTCTACGCGCAGGATAAATGTTCCGCCCATTTTTTTTGCATAAAGATAATTATAGAGGGCGGTTCTCGCTCCTCCGACATGAAGATGTCCCGTAGGACTGGGGGCAAAACGCAAACGCACAGACATAAGACTCCTCGCCCAAATAAAAAGGTACGCCGTACCGTTTCGTAAGGCGTAGCGTTACTGAACTTATGAATTACAGAAGATCGTTCTGCCAAGCAAGAAAACAAGAATACTATTTTAATATTTTGAACTGTAACGCCATGCCTTACGAAAAGGTACGGCGTACCTTTTTAGAGGCCGAAGATGTCTTTCACATCGTGCTGTTCGGAGAGCTCATTTGTAGGTGTGGTGAGCGATAATTCTTTTAGTAAAAAATTACGGGCTTTATCGAGCATTTGACGCTCTCCAAAGCTCAATTCTTTATCCACTTTTAACAGGAAAAGATCGCGTAAAACTTCAGCGATTTCATAAACAGAGCCGGTATCGATTTTTTCTTTGTATTCACGATAACGACGATTCCAAGTTTGGTTGTCGATTTTGACGTTCTTTTGCTTGAGAATTTCCATCACCTTGCCGGCTTCGTTTTTGGAAATAATAGGACGCAATCCCACATTGGTGACATTGCTTTTAGGGACCATGATCTTCATGCCTGTCTCTAAAATACGGATTGAGTAAAAAACATGTTTACTCCCCATAATTTCTTTGGTTTCTATAGCTGTGACCTCTCCCACGCCGTGGCCTGGATATACAACATTACTTCCGACAACAAACTCACTGGCAGTAATTTGAGACATCATTTCTCCTTGAAGGTTGCATGAGAATCTTCTGATTTCGAGGTCCAACTGAATAACACTTTTGACACATTAAATCAAACACTATGACCGCATAACACGGTCAGTGTAAAATTTTCAAAAATGCAGAAATATCATACAGTTGGACAATCTTCAGCCTCTCAATAGACGTTTTAATCAACGCGAGTAGATATCTGCAAGATCGGGGCTCAGATGAATTAATCGTTCATGATGTTTGTGCGATCGCTGTAGGACTGCCGAAACGAACGGCGATAAGGCCGAGGCATTGAGTCCTCGGGTGTACTCGAAATATCGTCTTTCACGCGTTGTTCGCGTTGCACTTCCCAAGGTGAGAGCGGGCGCGAAGCACCAAAAGTGTAGCGAATTGCTAAGAATACACTTTGTTCGCGCCGAGGCGAATCTGCTGAGAGTCCGGTATCCGCATGGGGAATGCTTTCTTGGCTTTGGGAATAATAAAAACGCAAGGCCCAAGCATCAAAGGGAATTTCGATTCCGATATTAAACTCACCGGTCTCAAAGCGTGTGGAAATTTTATTTTGAAAGTTTCCCGAAAGCTCCACCGCTAATCTTTGGATCCGATACCCATAGCCGACAAAAAAGTTGGAAACCCGCAACTCCAGTCCCGGCGCCACACCGTAGGTGCGAAGAGCTTCGGACATCGTTGCGGTGTTCGCTTTGTTATCGAGCTCAGCATAGAAATATTTAAGATTGGGGCCGAAGTTGAAGTTCTCGCCTTTAAAAAAAGTCGCAGCGACCATCACCTGTCCGGCATAGCCAGAATAATTCGCGTCGGTGGAATTGGGATTCTCAATGGTCTGTTGAGTGGCACCAAAGGCGCCCTCTAAGCTCCACGTGTTGAACCAATCCGCCGAGGCCATCTGAATAAATAGAGACAGAATAAAAATCAATCTGCCTCCTGCAAAATAATGAGATCACTGATGGAGTTCGTAAAACTATCACTCACTAAATAATTGGAACCGACGAGCATTCCCGCTGTCGTGATATTCACCAAACTGTTGGTGCCATCAGAGGCGATCAACAATGTGCCATCGGGCATTTCCGTAAGAGCTGTGGGATTCAGAACAAAAGCAGGATTGTTAAAGACCACCGTGGCCGCGCCAAGACCGTCACCACTAAAGCGGTAGATGCGATCATCCCCTTGTGTGGCCACATACAAGTACCCATCACTGTGCGCAAGGATAGCGACAGGATCCACAGCTCCGGCCAATGTGCCATTGGCACTGACACACGCGGTGTTCGCAGGATCCGTGACATCGTAAATCAAAAGATCATCATTGCCTATTCCGACAACTGCCAGGTAGCCCGCAGAAGTGAACGCCATCGCGCGTGGCGTAGAAAGAACACAGGCTCCGATGGTGGTGGCAATGCGTGGTGCATTGATGCGTGCGCCGAGATCATCAAATGATTCGATGGTATTGGATTCGATCACAAAAACCCCATGGTCTTCGTGACGGCGAACTTGGAAAATATTGCCAGATAAATTGGTATCGACGACAAAATTTGTTTCACCAGAAAAAATATCAAAACGATGAATGCCATCGATGTTGGCGCCATCGTAAGCCACCAAAAATTCAAATTCATTTAAGACTTCGAGACCTCGCGGAGCTGTGTTGGCAGGTGTATAATCTGCTAACGAGCGAATAAAATTTCCGTTGATATCGTACATAGCAAGGCCATACTGACCGACGACGTTGCTGGCGACAATAATTTTGGGAGTCCCTAAACCCAAGCTTGCATGATAAAATTCTCCGGTGTCCGAACCACAACCAAAAAGAAAAAGGCTCATTGTGATCAACCAGAATCGAAATTTTCCAAATGAGCTTTTAAATTTCATACTTTACGTATCGGCGGAGAGCGACGTTCTCTCCCCGGCCCTAGGGCAAGTTTCTATGGAATTCGTAAAGAGATGAGCCTACTTACAGCGATTCTCTCGACCTAGGGCGGACCCGAAGAAGGTTTACCCCAAGCTTTGTGTGGCCAAACGCAAGGATTCTCGCAGTCGTTCATGCTGTTTTTGCGCTAATTTTGGGTCGCGCTCCATAAGCTCAAAAGCCGCTTGGCGGGCCTCTTCCAAGATCGGCAGGTCGCGAACGAGATTGGCCATTTTGAATCCCGGCATTCCCGACTGGCGCACGCCCAAAAATTCTCCGGGCCCTCGGATTTCGAGATCGTACTCGGAAACCTTAAAGCCATCGTTGGTGGTTTCTAAAAACCGCACGCGCTCTTGCGCTTCTTCGGAAACCGCGTAGCCCATCATCAAGATACAATAACTTTTGTGGGCGCCTCGGCCCACCCGTCCGCGCAACTGATGCAGCTGCGACAAACCAAATCGCTCGGCGTGCTCCACCCACATCACGTTGGCATTAGGCACATCCACCCCCACCTCGATGACTGTGGTCGAAACCAGAATGTCGATCTCGCGCTGGCGAAATGATTCCATGATCAGTTCTTTTTCTTCGGTTTTCATTTTTCCGTGCAACAAACCTAAACGCAATTTTGGTAGTTCGTTTTTGAGTTTTTCATATTCATTCATCGCCGACTTTAAATCGATCTTTTCGCTTTCTTCCACAAGAGGAAAAACCAGATACGCCTGCCGCCCTTGAGCGATCTGCTCTTGGATAAACTGCAAAACCTGGGCGCGTTTGCTTTGGTAAGTAGCCCGCGTGACAATGGCTTGGCGCCCTTTGGGCATTTCGCGAAGGGTGGAAATATCTAAGTCGCCGTAAATGGTCATTGCGAGAGAACGTGGAATGGGTGTAGCTGTCATGAGCAAAAAGTGCGGCGACTTTCCCTTACGACGCAAGAGACTGCGCTGCTCGACTCCAAAACGATGTTGTTCGTCGATAATCACATAACCGAGGTTGTGAAAATCCACACCGTCTTGAATCAGCGCATGAGTCCCCACGATAAATTGGATCTCACCCGATTTTAGTTTTTCTAAAATTTGCGATTTTTCCTTGCCCTTGAGCTGCCCACTGAGAAACGCCACATTGATTCCGAGCGGTTTTAAAATTTTCTCGGCATTGTTGGCGTGCTGTTGAGCAAGTATTTCTGTAGGAGCCATCATCGCCACCTGGAAACCCGCAGCCACAGCGCCGAGTGCGGTGACGAGCGCCACCATGGTTTTCCCACTCCCCACATCACCTTGGACCATTCGATTCATCGGTCGCGATTGCGCAAGATCTTTATGAACTTCGGCGATGACTTTGTTTTGCGCGTCGGTCAATTCAAACGGCAAACTTTGCAGAAATTTTTGCTTGAGCTGAGGAGATTCTGGAATCTGTGGCGCCTCAAAACTCTGCGCGCCTTTTTTGCGTGAAGCTAAAACCAGCTCGAGCATAAAAAACTCATCAAAAATCAAACGCCGATGATAAGGTGTTTCGCGCTCGAGGTACTTTTGCGTTTGCCCAGTTTCGGGCACATGAATGCGGTAAAGGGATTCTGCATAAGGCGCTAGCTTATATTTTTTGCATAACCACTCAGGATCTCTCTCGATATCAAGACTTAAATTCTTGGGTAACCCCAGCTCCTCTAGAGCCGTGCGAATCATGGCTTGCAGTTTTTTGGACGACAAACCTTCGGTCTCTGAATAAATCGGCAAGAGTTCGTCTTTTTCTTCACTCTCCACCCACTCATGCAATTCGGGATGATGAAATTCCAAGTTTTGTCGGTAAAGAATCACCTTGCCTACCACGCGTACGGCCATCCCCGGCTTAAAACGGTCAAAATATCCCCGATACGGCACGCGAAAAAATTTGCAATGAATCACCCCAGAGGAATCACGAATGGAAATATCGTAGATCTTTCTCCCTGTACGCCCCATGGGAATGGCTGCGACACGCACGACCTCTGCCTTGAGGCCTACATAATCACCATCTTGTAATGAATCGATACTGCGTGCGGCACGACGGTCTTCGTAGGCCCGTGGGTAAAACTCCAGGAGATGACGAACCGTTTCGATTCCTTTTTTTTTGAGAAGATGACCGAGCTTGGGGCCCACGCCTTTGATGTATTGAACTGGAGTGTCGACACTGAACGCCATTTAGTTTTTATAGACAGAGAGTCAGAAACTGGCAAACTATAATCAATGAGCACAGAAAACACGACGTACTTTCAGATTCGCGTGGGGACTCTCTTACCAGACACCCCTCTCCCTTTTGATTTGTATGTTTTAGTGAATAAAAAGCACATTCATTATCTGCCTCAAGGCGGCCAAATTTCTCATGAAAAGCTCATGAAGTTTAAGGGCTCGGATCAATTCTTCGTACCCCTGCCGCAAAGACAGGCGTTTAAAGATTTCATCGCCACCTTCATGAACAACCCCAACCTGCCGTTGGAAGTAAAAGTTAAAATACTACGCGAAACCTCCATTGCTCTGGTGGAAGAAATCTACGAGAAAAAAGACATTGGCGAAGCTCTTAATGACTCCAAGGAAGTGGTTGGCCATTTTGTGCAATTGATGAACACCGCCCCCGAAAGCATTGATCATCTGATTCAGCTCTCTTCCCACGATTTTTACACCTTCAATCACTCACTGGATGTGAGTGTTTACTCCTTGGGGATTGGCAAGCTGATGGGCTACACCGATGAAATGCTCTCTGAATTAGGCCGAGGCTCGCTTTTTCACGATATCGGAAAAAAATGGGTGGATGCTGAAATTATATGCAAAAAGGGCGCATTGGATGAGGCCGAGTGGGCACAAATGCAACGTCATCCTGAGTATGGATTAAAAATGCTCAGTGAGTACAATGTCTCGGAGGCGATTAAGGCCTGCTGCTTTGAACATCATGAGAGTTTTTTAGGAAATGGGTACCCGCTGGGTCTTGATGGGGCAGCTATCCATCCGATGGCGCGCATTGTGGCCATCGCCGATACTTTTGATGCTCTCACCACGCAACGTTCTTACAATCAACCGATGTCCCCCAAGGAGGCCGTTCTTTTTATGACAACAAAGATCAAAGGCAAATACGATCCTGAAATCCTTAAAGCGCTGAATGATGTTGTCAACGGTCTCGATTAAAATTACAGTTAAAAAAATTATTAATGAGGTTTGAAATGAAAAATGGAATTTTAGTTTTTGCTTTGCTAGCTGTGACTGTGTCTTGCTCCACATCGTCGGAAGTTTCTCCTGGTGATCTGAAGGCGCCGTTTACCCAAAACAAAACACAGATCGAATCCTGCTACGAAAAAGTGGCTAAAAAACAACCAGATCTTGGCAACGGAACGGTTGAGCTCAAATTTTTGATCAATGACGATGGCAAAGCCTATAAAACCATCTACATGAAAAAGAACTCTACGCTTTACAGTAAATTACTCAACGCCTGCTTAAAAAAAGTAGTTCATGCGTGGCAATTTCCCACAGGTAAAGCTCTTGAGGTCATTTACCCCTTCCAATTTGAGAAGACGACCTCCAGTTTAAGCAACGAGTCAGGATCTAAATCTACAGGCGTTTCCGCAGACACTGAAAAGTCAGATCTCGATGTTATAAACACTTCGCCCAAAGAAGATGAGACTTCTGGCGACGAAGATGGCGAAGAAGGCCTGTAAAAACAGGGTTAAGCCTCTATTTTTAGGGGCTTCCGAGTTCTTTTCGCGAAAAATATTGATAAATCCCCAAAGCACTCTTATATACATAAAACCTACTTTGTGGTGGTCGTAGCTCAGTTGGTAGAGCCCCAGATTGTGATTCTGGTTGTCGCGGGTTCAAGCCCCGTCGATCACCCCATTTACTTCTTGTCTTAATCACAAAATCTTGTCTAAGTACTGAATTATAAAAGCGAAAGTTATCAATAACTTAGCTTTTCCTCTTGTGACAGTACGTCACGAAAAATCACACAAAAACACACCAAAAAACAAAAATTTTCCACCTTTTGTACTTTGGACAGTATTTCATTTGAAATTGAGTTTCAAATTTGAAGGCTCGTTACCTCAGTGCTGAGTCGGAATTTTTTAGATTTTAGGTTATTTTTCTACTTTTGAAAAGTAGGAATCTACCTGATGAGTTACGGTATCTATTGCTCATAAAACCCGAATCTGAATTTAGCCCTGCGTAAAAAAATATTTTCACACATTTTACGAAATTAATTGTTCCCACGGTCACCGGCGGTGACTGGGAGGCACAGCTACGCCCAAAATCTGGTGTTTCACCTCGCGGAGGAGT
>JBGSUL010000035.1:0-109859 GCA_041736155.1 Bdellovibrionales bacterium | reverse complement strand
ACTCCTCCGCGAGGTGAAACACCAGATTTTGGGCGTAGCTGTGCCTCCCAGTCACCGCCGGTGACCGTGGGAACAATTAATTTCGTAAAATGTGTGAAAATATTTTTTTACGCAGGGCTAAATTCAGATTCGGGTTTTATGTCCCAAATCCAAAGGAACTCGAAACAGTTGAATGGATCATGCGGACTTTTCTAAAATATGGTTCTCAGCAAAAGACAATTGAAGAATGCTCTAAACGTAGCATTAAAAATAAAAACGGAAAGGAATTCAAAAAGCATTCCTTGACCACATTGCTAACTAACAAAAAATACATTGGAAAATGGGAAGCAAATCTTAAAAATAAAAACAAGAATCAACAAAAACTTCTTCCCTACGAAAAATATAAAGAAATTGAATTGCCCCATGGATGTGTAATTGACTTGAGTTTGTGGAATAGCGTTCAGTCTACCCTTGCTCAAACGGCTGGGAACAAAACAAAGAACACGCGATTGACCAGGATTTACACTCTTTCGGGGATTTTGAGATCTATTGACGGTACGCCTTTCCATGGGAGAAGTGCCCACGGGTCCAACGGTACGCGCAACAATTATTACTACAATCAAAACGTTAAACATCCTTTTCGTGCTGATGACCTAGAGGCAGAAACAAAAAAAGTTGTCGCTGCAATCGTTAAAGACAGTGATCAAGTACAAGATGCTGTCAGGCAGCATTTCAAAGATGTAAAGAGTTTGACCGACCTCATTAAAAGCCAGGCCGAACAGGTTGCAGTTGAGATCGCTAACTTGGAAACAGACAAAGCAGCTTTAGATTTTCGCCTGGACTTCCTATTGACCGATGGAACCATCGAGGAGGCAAAAGAGTTCAAGGTGGAGTACAAAAAACGAGCTATGGAGCTATGTCAGCAAATCAATCAGAAGAAAGCTTCGCTGGATCTCATGGCGGCTCAAAACAAAGACTTGAAGGATGATTCGTTTGACTGGAGGAGTGTAAAAGATCGTGCCGGTGAGATCTTAGATTTGATTCATGAGCATGACCCCGTAGCCCTTAAGCGGGCGTATAGCCAGCTTTTCGAAGCTATTGAGGTTGGTGAATTGGACGAGGGTGGTAAGCGTCCTTTGAGGTTCATTTTGAGAGACGCAGGTGATTGCAGTTCGAAAGAGAAAAAGCCTGTTGTTAACGGGGCTGAAAGTTTATGCGATGACACAAAAATGGCTCAGGAGGAGGGACTCGAACCCCCGACCAAGCGGTTAACAGCCGCTTGCTCTACCACTGAGCTACTCCTGAACAATGGATAGGGCCACTTTTATAGCAGGACCCCAAATCGCAAGTAAACAATTTTCAACAGCTTAACGCACTTGAGCCTATTTACAAGCTTTGCAAGTGTCGTCGGTAAAGATTGTGGTTGGACTCATTGGCGTCAATCTCAAGGCACTTTGTAAAAGCTCCATGAGCCTTATGTACGAGTTGTCCTTTTTTGTAGGCATATGCCAAATCTAACTGCGCCTTTAAGAAACGCGGCTTCAATTCAAGGCTGCGCTCCAAAAAGGACACGGCTTCGTTTTCGGGTCCATTTTTCCACAGTAAATGATGGCCTAAATAATAGTAAGTGTACGCCTTCCAAACTTCTCTGTTGAGAAGTTCACGCAAGCCCTCTTCCCCTTGGGTATACAGGCCGTCTTGAAGATCTTCTGCGTGTTTAAGAAGCTGTAAAAAGTCTGTCGCTTTTTTGTTTTCTGGGTCAATAAATAAAGCTTGGAGAAGAGCCGCCGTGATTTCTTTTTGTGTTCCCAGATCCTCAAAAAGAACTTGGGCGTAGAGAATAAAAAAATCTGCTGATTGGATAAGCTGATGATAAGAGTCTATCACACACTCAATGACTTTTCGTGCTTCCGCCAATTGCCCTGATTGATAAAGGCCCTCGATTTGGCGGAAGAGTTGATCTGCATTGGCATGATTCTTTATAAATAGTGATGTTGTAGTCAGTTGCTTCTCTTCCCCAATATCAAGCAACTGACGAGCCGACTTCCGTATGCTCATCTCCCCCCCTTAATGTCTAATCCCCGGTGCTTTCCTAAAAGCTGATCTCAGTTTTTTACAGTTCCGGGAAAAAATAAAGTCCTATTCTTTTCGTCATATTTAATGAGCATTTGCATATGACGAAAAGTACGTATATGCGTCATAGAAAAAGCCCATATAACCCTAGTAATTTTAATAACTTAAATATAAATAAAAACTGACGCAATATAACGAAGGTGGTGCCGCCTTGTCACGGGGTATGTATTTTTTATACTGGCACTTCGTTTTATCATCTGCAATTAATGCGTAAAATGCATCTGAAGGGAGCTATATGTCATGGATTTGGGGCGCCGGAGCGCTGATTTGGTCTCTTCTCTCACTTCTTTTGACTGCTTATTTTTACCGTCGCAGTTGGCTTACGGAGATGGAAAAACAAAAACTGCAAATGGAATTAGAGACAGAAAAAAATTTACGTCAACAATTAGAGAGCTCACTTCAACAACAAAAAGAGAGTTTGCAAATCAACACGCAACAGATGCGAGAAAGTTTTCAAGCCTTGGCTCATCAAACGCTGGATGCACAAACTCGTCAGTTTTTAGAATTAGCGCAGCAAACATTGTCGCAACAATCAGAAGTGGCCAAAGTGGATTTGGATAAGCGCCAAGATTCCATTCAGCATTTGGTCTCCCCATTGATGAAAACCATGGAAGCTCTTCAACAACAGACGAGCGAAATGGAAAAAGTACGAGTCCATGCTCAGGCGTCTGTCGAGAGTGAGTTGCGACGAGTGGTGGAGAGTGGACAAGTGCTTTCGGCAGAAACACGCGCTCTCAAAGATGCTTTAAAAAAACCACATGTGCGTGGTCGCTGGGGCGAAGTACAGCTGAAAAATTGTGTTGAGCTCGCGGGCATGTCGGAATTTGCCGATGTGCAATTTCAAGACGTCAATACCATAGAGGACGGTTCCAAACTCATCCCCGACATGACAGTCAAAATGCCCGGTGGTCGTCTGGTGGTCGTAGATGCGAAGACGCCGATTGATGCGTTCATCGCCTCGCTCGAATCTAACACCGATGAGCAAAAAAATATGGAAATGCGTCGCCATGGTTTGCAAGTCAAAGAGCATATTAAAAAGTTGTCTCTAAAAAGTTACAATGAGCACGTCAAAGAATCTGCCGACTTCACGGTGATGTTTCTCCCCAATGAATCATTCCTCTATGCGGCTTTGGAAACACAGCCCGATTTAGTGGAATTTGCCATCGAGAAAAAGATTTTGATCGCCACACCCCCCACATTTATTGGTCTGTTGAAGGTCATTCGATATGGATGGAACGAGCAGCGTCTTGCGGCCAATGCCGAGGCCATTCGCGATGTGGGTAAAGAGCTTCACAAGCGTGCGACAGAATTTGTCGAGACCTATATTGCCGTTGGCAAATATTTAAGTTTGGCTTCGGATAAATATGATGAAGGACTCAAGCGTTTACAACAACGTCTTATCGGTCAGGCTAAAAAGATGGAAGAGCTGGGTGCTAAAAGCACCAAAGAACTTCCAGAAAGTATGAGTTTCGAAGCGCCTCTCGATTAGCGCTTTGGATTAAGGTCGATGCAAAGAACTTCGTAGCCACCGAATAATTTCTTCGGGATGTTCTTCGCGCCAGGCGTGATCTCCTGATTCAGAAAAAAGCGCATGTACAGGAACCTTGTTTTTGTCGAGCACGCGACGATAGTTTTCCACCGTGCTAAAAGGCACAGTGCCATCGTCTTCGTTGGCGACGAGTAAAGTGGATGGATGCCAGTCGGGCAAATCCTGGGGGATACGACACTGATTTGCCAAACATTCACCATAAGAGGCGGAGTGGACGAGAATCCCACGAACTTTTTGCGCCAACTCCTCAAACTGCACTAAGCGACTAGCCATATATCCGCCGCTGGAAAACCCGGCGAGAAAAATATTTTTTAAATCGACATTTTGATTCGTCAGCGTCTCTACGGTGTCGAGGAGCTGTTGCGCCAATGCAAAGTCGCGCGATTGTTCAAAGAACGTAGAGTAGGGAGGAACATTGGCCTGCCATGCGAGTACCGATGGATAAATCACATACGGGTTTATGGCGCGGGCGGTGGGTGCCACAACGAGAAATCCAGCGGATGAGAGCTCACGAATAAAGGAAGATTCGTGGAAAAGGCCGTAGGGGGCGCCTTCGGGGCGGACTGTTTCCACGGGAACATTGGTACCATGAAAATAAATCACGACAGGGACACGTTTTTTGGTGGGAAGAGGCTTCACGAGCAATAATTCGCGGTCGTCGCCGTTTACAGACACGGTCATTCTTATAACCTGGTCGGTTGTGAGATCGCGGCATGTAGGGCGCGCATAAGCCAAAGAGGGTGCAAGCACGAGAAGAAATAACGCTAAAGTGTGAAACATGGAGCCTTTTACCAGAATTCTTTGGCTTATGCTTGAGAAAGTAAGCAAATAAGCTATAGTGGCGTTCTTTACAAATTATGACGGATAGCCAATTAATCCAACACCTTAAATCGAACCCATTCGTGCTTGCACCTATGGCCGGCATTACCGACATGCCCTTTCGCCTTTACATGAAGGGATTGGGTGCTGGTTTAGTGGTGAGTGAGCTGGTTTCTGCCAACGGAATTAAATTTGCCGGAGAAAAAACTCTCAAATTATTAGCCTTTCACGAAAAAGAACGCCCGGTGGGCTTGCAACTCTTTGGTGAGGATCTCGAAGCTCTGCGTTTGGCAGCACAAAAAGTAGAATCCATGGGCGCCGATTTTGTCGATCTCAACTTTGGTTGTCCGGTCAAAAAAGTTGTGCAAAAAGGCGCGGGGTCAGCTCTGCTGAAGGACCTCAACCAGTTAAAGTTAGTTTTGCGCACCGTGCGTGCAGCGGTAAAAATTCCAGTGACCATCAAAATTCGTACAGGCTGGGAGCAAAGTCAGCGCAACGCGGTGGAAGTCACCAAAATCGCCCATGATGAAGGCATTGCTTGGGTGGCCATTCACGGTCGCACGCGCAGTCAAGGATACTCGGGACAAGCGGATTGGGAATACATTGCCTCCGTCAAAGCTGTCAGCCCTGTGCCGGTGATCGGAAATGGCGACATCCTCAGTGCCGAACAGGCAGAAAATCGTTTGCGGCTTTCAGGTTGCGATGGAGTGATGATCGGCCGAGGCTGCTTGAAGAATCCGTGGATTTTCCAAGAAACGAAAAATATTTTAGACGGTAAAAGCTCTGATGAAGGCATTGATTACAATTATCTCCCATTGTTTGAGCGCCTCAAAACCTTGCTGGAAGCGGTTCACGACGAACGCACTGTAGTCATCCAACTTCGCAAGTTCGCGATGTGGTATTCGGCGGGATTTCCCGAGTCGTCAGTGTTTCGTAAAGATATATTTTCTACTCGCACTGTCCAGGAAACCTATGATAGGGTGTGCGACTATTATTCACAAATTGATCTCGGTCATAAACAAGATACAAGTCATGAGGATTTCCTCATGGGAGGACACGGATAATGAGCGACTTGCAGAGAAGTCCCGATAAAATCAGAAATATTGCTATTATTGCCCACGTGGATCACGGGAAAACCACATTGGTCGATCATTTACTTCGTCAAAGCGGTATGTATCGCGATAACGAGCGCATGGATGAGCGAGTCATGGACTCGATGGACTTGGAAAAAGAGCGCGGGATCACCATCGCCGCGAAGAATACCAGCATCATTTACAAAGACTACAAGATCAACATCGTCGATACGCCCGGGCACTCGGACTTCGGCGGTGAGGTTGAGCGTATTTTAGATATGGTGGATGGTGCGATTCTGTTGGTGGATGCCTCAGAAGGGCCACTCCCACAAACACGTTTCGTGCTTTCAAAAGCCTTAGCAAAAAACATCAAGGTGTTTGTTTGTATTAACAAAATCGATCGTAAGGATGCGCGTATTCAAGAAGTACGCAACGAGATTTTCGATCTCTTCATCGATCTCGAAGCTCCCGAAGAACAAGCGGATTACGATTGTATCTACGCCATTGCTCGCGAAGGTATGGTGACTTTGGATCCAGAAGTGATTCCCGAGAAGAAAAGTCTCGAGATGATGTACGATTGGATTATCCAAAAACTTCCGCAGCCTGAGGCAAAAGTCGAAGGTTCTTTACAAATCATGATTTCCAACATTGGTTACAATAACTTTGTGGGTCGTTTAGCCATTGGCCGTGTTCGCCAAGGCAGCATCAAAATGGGCGAAGAAGTGACGCTTTCGCAAGAAGGTGGCTTTAAAAAATTCAAAGTGACAGCGTTGTATCTTTACGACGGACTTAAACAAGTTGCTGTGAACGAAATCTCTGCCGGAGATATCGCCGTGGTAGCCGGATTCGAAGATTTCTCTATCGGTGACACCATCACGTCTTCAGCCAATCCACAACCTCTTCCTCGCTTAAAGGTGGATGAGCCAACGGTGGAAATCACCATCTCTGTCAACGACAGCCCGTTTGCGGGAAAAGATGGTAAAAATATTACGTCTCGTAAAATCTTAGAGCGTTTAGAAAAAGAACTTCTCACCAACGTGGCGATTCGCATGATTCCTACGGACAGACCCGAAGTATGGCGCTTATTGGGCCGCGGTGAATTGCAGCTTTCGGTTCTTGCCGAACAAATGCGTCGCGAAGGTTACGAATTTATTTTAGGTAAACCGCAAGTGATCTTGAAAAAAGATGGCGACACAGTCCTCGAGCCGATGGAAAAAATCTTTGTCGATGTTCCTGAGCAATACACTGGGATTGTTTCGGAAAAACTAGGACCTCGCAAAGGTGTGATGATGAACATGACACCCATGCACGGAGGACGTATGCGTTTGGAATTTACGATTCCTTCACGCGGCCTCATTGGCTATCGCTCTGAGTTCCTCACCGATACGAAAGGGATGGGTTTACTCAACCGTGAATTCGCCGGTTTCGAGCCATTCAAAGGTGACATTGCTCACCGTATGAATGGAGCGTTGATTTCGGATCGCACAGGTAAGACCACGCAGTATGCGATTTTCCATTTGGAAGATCGTGGTCGTTTCTTTATCAATGCCGGTATCGAAGTTTACCAAGGCATGATCGTTGGCGAAAACGCCAAAGAGAACAACATGTACGTCAACGCAGTTCGTGAGAAAAAACTCACAAACGTTCGTGCATCGGGTTCTGATGAAGCGATTCGTTTAACTCCGGTTAAACCAATGACCATCGAACAAGCGATGGAGTGGATTAAAGACGATGAGTTGATTGAAATCACGCCGAATCATGTTCGTCTGCGTACAAAAGATTTAAAAGGATCTTAAGGCAGATCCTTCGGGCTCCGCCCTCAGGATGACGAATGGTCGTCGTCCTGAGTATCAGCGAAGGACCTCGGCGGTCATTTCAATTCGCAGCAAATTCTGAATTCCGTGAACAAGTGCGGGGATTGGGCTGGTTCGCCACTCGTGTTTCCCCATTAAAATTATAAACTAAAGCACTATTTTGTAAAAGATTTGTCACTGTGCGGATGTTACTAGGTTCAACGGCCAAACACCCAAAACTGCGACCACCGTTGGCTACATAAGAAGCCCCATGCACTACAATACGTCGAGAGAAGGAGTTGCAATTGCGCTCTTCCAGGCCGTGCAAGTCCATGCTGAGACCGTTGCTTCCCATATATGTTCCGCGCGCGAGGAGAAATCCTGCTGGAGTTTGATGAGACTCCGGGATGTTTCCAAATTGTGTAGCGGGCCCGCCGACGTTACCACTGTTTTGTCCGTGCGAAACTTTCATATTGAGCGAAGTTCCTGTGCGCAGATTAATCAAGCTGAGGCGATTTTCTGTCGCGGGCTTTGTATAGTCAGCTATGGCAATGGTATTGGGATCCAAGTTTTGACAGCACGATTGTGAACGAGCGGTGGAGCAGTTATGACTTTCATAATATTCAAAAGCATTGCGAAGGGCAGTAGAATTGATTGTATTGCTGCGAACAAGCTTGATGTAAACGTCGCGAAGTCGCGCATCACGGGGTGTCCAGCTTAAGCCGCGTGAATCTTGTGATGTGGTAGCGGGGACACGCAACCGATCACGAAGTGATGAGTCTGTCAGTTCAGCCGACGAAAGCATTGGCAAGAATAATGATAAACATAAAACGTACAGCATAAACACCCCACTCTTTTGTACTTCTACCTTATCGGCAACTAGACCATTCTTATTAAGAGAATTTGCCATTCATAAAATGTCTCATTATGAGACGAGATCCTGAGCGGAGCGGAGGATCTGGCTTTTATTCTCAGCGAGGGGGAAGAATTATTGGTAATCGCCTTCGATAGCAGGGGCTTCATCATCATCGTCGGTGGCAGGAGTTTCTGAGGACGGAGAATCTTCCAACGACGAGTTGGAAGGTTGAGGTGAGGATGGCCATGTTTCATAGGTAGATTGTGTGGGGATCCATGACCATAATCCATTATCCACTCGCGCCAGTTCGGAGTTGTACTCTTCTTCCGAAATTTTTCCTTGTAGGCGCAAGAGGCTCAATAACCGCGCCACTCGTTTTTTATTAAAACGACTGAGTTCTTTACTGGCATGAAACGCAGATGAGTATTTAATTGGACTTGGCAGCAAAGACACCAAGTATGCACCTTCCGCCGGAGTTAAATCGCCGGGAGATTTTTGGAAGTAGTGCGAAGATGCTTTTTTAATGCCGTAAATATTTTTGCCAAACTCCACCACATTAAAATATTTTTCGATGATCTGCGATTTAGATAATTTTTTTTCAATCTCTTTCGCGACAAAAAACTCTTTCATCTTACGAAGAAGACTGCGTTCTTGAGTGAGATAAAGATTTTTGGCAAGCTGCTGGGTCAATGTGGAGCCACCGCGCACCCAGCGACCCGCATCCATGCTCTTTTCTACACTGTCTTGGATTTCGTCCCAATCAAAACCTTTGTGGAAATAAAAACTGGCGTCTTCAGACGCAATCAGTGCGGATACTAAATGCTTGGGCAGTTGCTGAAAGCGAACATAGGACGATTTTTTAGGGCAGAGCTCCACTTGAAACATGGAGGTGGTAAAACAAGAATTGATGTTCGCCACCGAAGGAATACTGCGAAAGGCAATAAAAGCCATCACACTCAAAATGGAAATCACAATGAGGAAAATCCCTAAAAAGGATAAAAGAAACGATTTTTTTTTACTTAAGGAAGCCATGACTCATCATCCATTCAACACTTTCTTGAATGGCTATTTTAGCAGGAGTCACCTTGAGGCCAAGTTCTTTTTGCGCTTTTTGACTAGAAAACCAATGATACAGTGTCGAAGTCCAGGCCGTTTCACGGCTGAGGGGCCCTTTAATACCACATGGGGTTAGCACAGTGTCGCCAAACGCACCCAAAGCGTGCAACGCCCACTTTGGCAAAGCCAAGCGAGGTGCTGAGACACCGGCCACTTCGGCGATCATTTGGAAAACATTTTTTAGCAGAAGATTTTCTCCGGCGACGATATAGCGCTCGCCCACACAACCGTGCTCGGGCAAAACTTTTAGACAGTGGATTACATCGTTGATGTGCACGATATTGACTCCACCTGAGGGATAAAAAGGAAAACGTCCCTGCGCCACTTTTCTTTGAACATTGCGGCTGCCTTTGGTGGCATCACCAGCACCGTAAACGGTGGACGGGTTGAGAATGTACGCGGCAAGGCCGTTATGGCTGACTGCTGTTTTTACGATATTTTCGGCGCGGTGTTTGGTTTCAAAATAACCAAGGTGAAGATGGCTCACATTGTAAGGGGAGTTTTCGTTGAGAACTGCGGGAGTAAAACTAGCGCCAATGGCCACCACCGAGCTCATGTAAACAAACTTAGGGGTTTGTTGCGTTACGCAGGCATCCACGATTTTTTGAGTTCCCCCCACATTCACTTTTTCCATAGTGGGGAATTCGGAGGGTTTGTAAGCAATATGCCCAGCCAGGTGATAAACAATGTCCTGATTTTCTGTGGCTTTCAGTAGAGAGTAAGAGTCTGTCACATCTCCGAGCGCAGCCTTAACGGGTAAGGCGCGCAATGTTGTTTCGGAGAGAGGTTTACGAGTGAGGACGGTTACATTGTGACCATCCTCGAGGAGCTTATTAACTAGATGTTGCCCAATGAAGCCTGTTGCTCCAGTAACAAAAACATTCACTATTGGCAGTTCGCAAACTCAGTAATAGAGGTTCCTAGAGCCGATTCAATGGCAGCTACTTTATTAAGACCGTCGGCGATACCGGCGTTCGTAAATACTGTAGCTTGGTCGATTTCGACTTTGATTTGCTCAGATACTGTTTTGAATTTTGCACTGAAAGTCGTAGGAGCTAATTGAAGAACTTGAAGAGCGGCATCAATAATTTTTTTGCCTTCAGCTGTGTGGGCCGTTCCTGATGCCTTTGCTGAATTGATTGTTGTGAGGGCGTTTGCCGTTGTGATTTTAAAAAGATCAGCTTGCTCACGAGTCATGCGCTCCATGGATTGGACTTCGCGTGCTTTCCACTCAACACCAGCTTCAGCAACTTTCGTCGCGAGTTCAGCGTCAACGCCGGCGGCTTTAAAGTTTTCGCCACCTAAAGCAGTACGAGCAGCAGGGTTTACTTCAACAGCTGTGCGTAATCCACTTGGCTCTGTGCGTGGCTTGGCGGCTTCTGTTGTGATTGGGCCTGCGAACGATGCAGACGAAACAGCAAGGATCGCTAGAGCTAAGAATTTTGATTTCAACATTTGTAACCTCTCTTTAGATTTTAAATTCATATCTTAATACGTTTCATTTCTCAATTTAATACTCATTTACAACTTATCAACACAATCAACAACAGTAGGAGCTAAGTTATATAATCCTAAGTGATGCAAGTATGTGTCGTAATATATGCCAGTTTCTGAGAGTAATTCATAGACCTCTTGTAGAATTTGCATAGCAATGTAATTTTTGTAATCGGTAGGTGACAATTTTTTAACATCTTCTGTCGTTAATTCATCAATCTTTGAATAAACAAGAGTTGATGGCGCATTGCCAGCAAAGGTTGTGCGCAGTGTGGCTATGCTGTTGTATAGTTGTTCGTGGCGAGTGTTCTTATTCTTGACGGATTCACCAAAAAGTTTTTTTGCAACACCATAGGAAAAGCAAGACGGATCGGCATATTGGCGTTGTTCGAGAATATTTTGAATGCTCGAGGTCCATTCCGAACGCAACGTTTGCGGGTCTGTGCTGTATTGGAAATGGCGAAGGTGTTCGGCAAAATCCACCAAGAATTTTTGGCTCTTCTCTTGGAATAATTGGTGAGTGACGTCGCCATGAGGGCCGACGTTAAAAGCGGCTGATAATTTTTGTAAAGAAAGAATCAAAGTCTGCATATGCCCGACAAGAGACAAATCTAGGCGCCCACGATTGGTGATTTTTGCATCCAGAAGAGAATCGGTTTCTAAAAGTGCACCCACGCCGCCGCTGAGTTCAATGGCGAGGAGTTCTTGTGGCGTCTCTTCGGGACGGAACAGATTTAAAAATTTGTTATCGAGCATGTTTTTAAAACTAAGAATAAAATCAGTGTAGTAAGTGAGGATTTGTGGAACCGCTTGTAAATCCCACCACTGTTTAGCCTCGTCTCTGGTTTCGCCCGAAATCAGCGATACCTTGCTGTCTGTTAAAAAAGACATGGGATCAATATAAGTATCCTTTTCAGAAGTCCAAATGGCACCGGCCTTCAGACCAAATTGGGCCTCGTCGATGGGATCTTCTTCGAGGCGAACACTGGGGGAGATGTCGATCGCTTCGGTATAAAATGAGCGCCGACCTTCTTCGTCAGGAGCTTGAGAGATGGTTTTGTTCATCTCGCAACTTTGTTGCAAGATGGCATCGTTATCATATCCGACAACCAGACGTGGGAGAACGAGAGTTTGCGATAAACCTTCTTCGCCAAACAATCTTGTAAGTAAACCATTGCCTGGGTTGCTGATAGAAAAGCGGTTTTGTGGAGAGCAAAGATAATCTATATATGTTCTTTGCAAAGGTAGGGTATCAAGACCCATAGTTGTATCATAGGGTATATACAGGTTGAGGAGAAGATTGGAGTTGAGAGTTGTCGTATTAAAATCTTGTGCGCGACCAGGAACCATGCGCATCAATTGCAATGCACGACAGAGATAAGAGTAAGACAGTGTCCAGCTATCACAGCTCATCGTGGGATCGAAGTCAGAGAACATTCCTTGTGTCGTGAGTGTTTTCATACTGAGCAGTTGATTAATAAGAGCTGTTTCTGCTGGCCGATAGTCAAAAGTTTTGTCTTGGATATTTGCTCGGTAGGCTCTATCCAAATCGACGTAGGCCCGTTTTAATTTTGGCACGGAGTCGCGCAATTGAAGCCAGTCAGAATCAGAAACAGATCCGTCCATTCCACCGAGAGATAAAAAGTGGAAGTATTCTTCCCAGGCGTTTTGCACTACTGAGGCTAATTGAAAAATGTAGAGATTTACCGATTCTTTCTTAACTTGAAGCTCTTCGCGCTGGCGATAGATTTCTTGCATTACGAATTTTCCAGTAAAGTAGTTGGTGATAAATGAATCCCACTTTGACAAATGTTGCGGAAAAGATTTGAGCAGATCATGGAGAATGACTTTTTGGCGAAAGCGCTGGGCGTGTTTACGGAGAGAGCCCAAGCTGCTAGCTAAGTTTTCTGTGGAGGAACAGTTTTCTACGCGCTCGCGGCTGCGTGTTCCGTTGATGGCGCGATAGGAAGTATGACATTCAGTCGTGATAGTGTCGTCTGAAAAACCGCGATGTTCGCGCAGAGTTTCCACGGTGCCCATAAGACGATCGGTTTCCAAACGGATGGGTGGACCGTCAATCACAGACCACACACCACTTGTGACTGGGGATTCTAAAAGATGTTGCCATGATAAGAATATTGCAAACTCGCCAACAGTGGTCACAACCACCACGACCCAACCGGGAGGACCGCCCGCCATGGACACCACATCTTTGAGGATCCGCACGCGACGAATATCTCTGACTAATCCGCTAAAACGTGCGCCGCGCGTGAGTTGCCAAACACCGCTTCGAAGTTGCTGGGTGGTCGTGAGATTCCAAGCTGTCTTGAGTGTGCTCATAGTAGCGCCAGTTGCAATGGCGGAGCTCATAATATTAGCGAAGGATGCCGAAAAGTCATACCAAAAACGATCGACCGAAAGGAAATCGCTAACGACAGCGCGGCAGGCGGACGATGACATATTTCCTGAACTCACGGCTTTAATACAATCGCCCATAGCAGGGTTTCGCATAATATGCGACATGAACTCGACAGCGGAGAACGATAATCCCAGGGCTGCAAAACGCACGTAATTACGTAACTCTGTCATAATTTGTGGTGTGAGAGGTTTATTCACATACAAACTGGTCTTCGCGAGAAGATTGGAAATCCCTTTGTGAGCATAACCGTTAATCACATGAAAGGCGAAGAAGCCCAAATAACCTTCGACGCTTGTCAGTTGGCGAATGAGTTGTTCGACGCAAACGGGAGACGCCGACGAGGCATCAAAAGCCAAATCGTTAAATCCGTTGCCGCCAAAACACGCCGCCATATCGACGAGCATGGAAGCCACAACAAAGGTTCCTGCAACGCGAGGGAATGTTCTCATAGAGTCGACAAGAGTGGTGTTTACGCGCAGTCGTTCCAAAAGTTCGGCGCGCGTCCCTTCTTCAAAGGGAATTAAATGGAGTCGCCCATCGAGATCGGGAACCGAGATGTAATTTCGATTGAGGTCGACGGCGGTGTATTCTGTCGCTCTGATAAAACTAGAGGGTGGCTCTGCTCGCATGGAAGGGTTTTGGGGATTGTCCCACCAGGGTGGTAAGCGCTGAGGATTCACTGGCACGGAAGAGATGTAATCAGGAGCAGCAGAAGAATAGGTGCTCTTCACCGGGCCGAGTGGTGGAGGAGTTCCTGCGCGGATGCTGGGAAAGTAAGTGCCGAGTTTAGAACGGAGAGTGGTCGTTGCATCTTGAAATATTGTGCGCAACGTAGGACGCAAAGCGGGCGGCGGAGTGATCCAATCGCGGACAACGACTTCGACAAAAATGCGGGGGAAGTAGGGATGATTGGCAATACTTAAGCGTTCGCCCGGAGCTAAAATATCTGTGGGACCGGGAGTAATAGTTCCGCCATTCACAGGGGAACGATACGGGGGAATCACCGCTGGCACCTGAATTCTCACGGCGGGAAGTTGGTTTCTTACAGCAGGAACTTGTCCAGCGAGAGGAACAGGCAGTTGGGATTGGTCAGCGACGAGATTGGGAGAAAATAAAAGGACAAAAAAGGCGCAGGCCCACATTTTTGCGCGTGAATTGGCAGTAGGGAAAGAACTAATTAACTGTTGCAACATCATGCATATCCTTGAGCAAAACTCATGCCCGACAATCATGAGTGTAACCCCCCTTCCCCGTCATAAACGGCTCAGTCACTGAAAGTCTTACTCGAGTGTCTAAAAACTTGCCAGTCTCCGAGCATCACCCTAGAATCAGAGCATGTTTATTTTTTCCCTTTTAGTCTCTTTAGCGTCGGCGCAAATTGGTGTAACAGCAGATTCCATGGGGGGCGCAGGTGTGGCGGGCGGTCATCCCTATGAGGCGGCTTTTTTAAACCCTGCGGCCTTGGTGGAAGTGAAAGCGAAACACTTTGCTCTCCAGAGCCATTGGAACGACACTTATAATCAGCCAGATCAAAAACAATATTCGGTGATTTTGACTGATGCAGGCGAAATGACACTGTTTCCTGGAAGTTTGATTTATCGCCGGCGCACCAGCGATCTTCTCAACACACGCACGCGTGAGGAACAGATCCAACTTTCCATGGCGGCGGGGATTGCCACAAATTGGGCGATGGGCGTTTCGGCCTATAAAATTAAAACGGATGTTTTTTCGGGTGAAGATTATCACCAGTACAATGCCGATTTGGGACTTTATTGGGCGGCAAAACCGTCACTGTCGTTCGGTATGGTTTATCGCGGAGTTTTGGGTTCCAAAGAGGTGCTGTGGTTGCCGTCGCAAGTGATTCCGAACGTGGCGATGGGGACAGAATATCGTTTTCTGGAGATGTTCAAAGTTCGCTATGACCTTAATTATTTTCTAGAACAAAACAGTGATCATCGCCTTCGCCAAATGGTTGGTGCTGAGGTGCGCTATGATACGGATCTGGTTTTGCGTGCCGGTTTTAGTCAGGATGAGCGCTTAAAGCAAAATCGTTGGACTGCGGGAATCGGTTGGGAAGGCCCACGCCTTAAAGTCGGCTATGCCTACCAAAAAGAGTATCGCCAAAAGATGGGTGAAGTTCATTCGGTTGACATGTGGTTGGACTTTTGATAGCTCACTGCAACACATAGTGGTTGTCAAAAGGAGTTCTCAATGGCTTCAGCTACACATCGTACAAAAAAAATTCGCAAGAAAAAAAGGTCCACTCAGGGTACCAAAAGAAAAGCGAAGAATCGCAATGAAGGTACTACTAAGACCCGCGCCAAATTATTCGGCGACGAGTAATTAAAAAAACATCTCTAAAGTCATTGCCCAGCGCCTTTGCGGCTCTGGGTAGCCAAAAGATAATTCTCGTCTTTGATCAAAGACGTTATACACACCTGCGTGCACAGCCCACCTGTTTGGAATCGTCCATGAAAAGAGCACGTTGCTCGACGCCCACGGCGCCAGCTTAACGAGCTGATTATTTAAATAATTTAAATCGTAAATTGGACTCCACAAACTCTGCTGGAGTGTTGTGCTGAATTGCGAAGAGAGTTGCACATTTAAACTGGTAAAAAATTGATGCTCGGGAGAAAGCGGAATGGGCGAGCCCGAAGCTTTTTCGCGCGCGAGCATATACGAGTGACTGAGGGTCCACGTCCAAAAGGGTTGGAGAATTTCCAGCTTCACATTCATACCTGTAGTTTTTGCAGCTCCCACATTGCGGCGAGTGAATTGGCTAGAAGGAAGTACTGAGGACTGAATGAGATCTGTGTAATCGAGATGAAAAAGTGACGAAGAGAGAGAGAAGGTGGCCTCTTTCCAAGCTTGTCCGATTTCGTATTGTTGCGAGCGTTCTGGTCTCAAAAGTGGGTTGCCGACGAAGTACGAAGTTTGCGCGTAAAGATCGGTGAGAGATGGTGGGCGGAATCCTTGCGAGTAAGAAGCCCAGAGTTGAGTTTTGTTGTGTCGCCAGGGAAGTTGAATTTGCACGAGAGGTTCTTGATATCGAAAAAGATAGCGCAGGGTGGGCTCGACAGAAAGTTCTTCGGTGAGAGGAACAAACACAGATTGCGCCAGTTCGGGTTCGACGCGTGAGTACCGCTGATCTTGCGTGTAGCTTGCGGAATAAAAATTTTGATTAAAATCGAAAATAGTTTGCGAAAGAATTTTTCCAGAAAATTCGTGGGAGAGGATTTGACTGAACCACAGTTTTTCGGATTGCGATGTGGAGAGTGTGGCATCTTGAAACTGCGAATGTAAACCAGAATAACTGGTGCGTGAGAGCCAGACTGTGGAGTTTTGCAGAGGAACTTCTGCTGAAAGGCCCCCGAGAAAAGCTTTGGAGGATTGATCTGTAAGCCACGGAGTCCACAGCGAGCCTGGCGAGGTTTTTCGTAAGTCTGAGTACAACCAAAAATGTGAAAGTTTTAAGTGTGCGAGCTGATGTTTTCCGAGCAGTGTGATGCGAGAAAGCTGTTGATCATTGTTTTGCCTTCGATCATGGGCGCCATCACTCAAGGTGAAGGGAAAGTCGCCGCGGTCCGTGTCGTGGAAGTAACTCATTTGCACATAATTTTTTTCATCGGAAACCAAGGGAGTAATAAACGCGACATTATTATTTTGCGGAGCCTCCAGGGAATTATCCATTTGGCTTAGACCCAAACGAAGCAGAGACGATGATCGACGTTGGGATAAAAAATGAATGGCGCCACCCACGGCGTTGGCTCCATAAAGTGCTGAGACGGGGCCCTCAAAAACATGCAGGCGATCGAGGATTTCCGTAGGCACAAATTGTGTGGCGGCACCGTAACCATCAGCAAAGTTGAGAGGAATATTATCGAGAAGAAACAAAACTCGAGCGGCTTGTGCCGATCCACGAATCGAAGTGCTCGGCGAACCTTGCGAGCGTGATTGTAGCGACGTGGAGTTGAGAAAAAGCGTTTCAAATTGCGGAGAGGTAAGCTGCAGGGGCGACGGGGTAAGTGTTTGGTAAGGTGTAGCCAAAGAACGTTCGGACACTTCGTCCCGCCAACGTGAATCTTCTATAATTTGATGGGGAAGCTCTAACGCCAGGAGATTCCAACTGAAAAAAAACAGTGCCAACATACGAGGTGGGTTTTAGCAGGCCCACTTCCACTTGTCATCTTGGAGCGAAGGACCTCATTGCTTAGTCGTTATCTTCTTTGGATTCTTTGAGAAACTTTTCTACGTCACCGGAGGCCACGGCGGCGGCAAACTCTTTGTGTTCGGTGCGATTGATAATTTCCATGGCTTTGTCGAGAGGGAAGGGATCCACCGGTCCAGAGAGGTGTTTGCGTTTGAACGCCATGATTTCTGAAAAGTTTTTTTCGATCAATGGGATGGGTAAACGTTTCTCTTTAATGGCTTTAGCCAGGGAGTTCATGGCTTTTGCGGGAGCGCTGAAATCATTGCAGTAGAGGAGAATATTGGCGCCGGCTAAAAGTGCCTGCACGGGAATAACATCCTTAGGAAAATATTTGGCCAGAGCCTTCATGTCGAGATCATCGGTCATAATCAGACCGCGATAGCGCATGACATCGCGAATGACCTGTTGAAGAAAAATGGGAGAGAGGGTCACTGGCCACTCAGGATCAATCTTTTTAAAATGGATATGCGCAGTCATGGTGAGCTCACAGCGCGAACGAAAAACTTTTCTGAACGGTTCAAGACTTTGACTCTCATCGAGACTTTTTAAAGTTTCGTTGGAAATAGGTAAATCAAAATGGCTGTCGACCTCAGTAGATCCATGCCCAGGAAAATGTTTACTGCACGGAATCACATTGGCTTTGATGTAACCACGTACCAAAGCGGTCGCCAGTTGGGTGACTACGGCGGGATCGGTGCTGATGGCGCGATCGCCGATCACTTGGTTTTTTGGATTCGTTAAAATATCCAAACACGGGGCAAAATCGAGATTGATGCCGAAGGCACGCATCTCCTCACCCATTTGGAGGGCAAATCGAAATGCCAAAGTAGAAGATCCCAAAGCGCCAATTTTAGAAAGTGCAGGCCAGCGCGTGAAAGGTTCTTTGAGGCGATGAACACGCCCGCCCTCCATGTCGATGGAAATAAAAAGTGGGGTTTTATCTTTGGTTTTGTGGCGAAGGCCCTGCAGATCAGAGGTCAGTGCATGAATTTGCTCGGGTGATTTGAGGTTGCGATCAAAAAGAATCACCCCACCGATGTTGTACTTGGTGATAAATTCGCGCTCTTCTTCGAGGAGTTCGGGCCCTTGGAGACCAATAATAAAGTGCTGACCAATTTTTTCGACCAAGAACGGCTCCTTGTTTAACCCGGATTTCAGCTTAACAATCCCTTAGGAGCAAGGCAATGCTCACAAGGTGATTTTTAAGATTTTGGGTCGAGGGCTTCGCGCAAGCCGTCCCCGACAAGGTTAAAGCCAAGGACTAAAAGAACAATAAAAAGTCCCGGAAAGAAACTAAGATAGGGGGCTTCGATCAAATATTGTCGTCCAGCGCCAAGCAAAGCGCCCCACGTGGGGGTCTTTGGCGAAACGCCCAAGCCTAAAAAGCTCAGGCTCGACTCGGTGATGATGGTCGCCGCCATACTAAACGAAGCCTGGATAACGAGAGGGCCTATCAATTGCGGCCAAATATGAAAAACCAAAACGCGCCAAGACGGTAAACCCAGGGCTCGCGCATTGAGGACGTGTTCTTTTTCTTTGAGATGAAGAATTTCACCGCGGACCAAGCGCGCGTAAGAAGCCCACCCGGTTAAACACAAAGCAAAGATCATATTGCCCACCGAAGCTTCTTGCAAAATGGCGACGATGGCGAGGATCAGTAAAAATCCAGGAAAGCCGAAAATCATATCCACAAAACGCATGGTCAAAAGATCAGACCAACCGCCGAAGAAGCCGGCGAACGATCCGATAACGAGTCCCACCAACAAAGTGACGGAGACTACCGATAGTGCGATGGTGAGGCTCACTCGTGCACCAAACAAAATTTCACTGAGCACATCGGCACCATTTTGATCGGTACCAAAAAGATGTTGGCTGCTGGGGGGAAGAAAACGGTCTTCCAATTGAATCTGGGTGGGATCAAAAGGGCTGAGCCATGGCGCAAAGATGGCGAGCACGGCCATGCCCAGTATAAGAAAAAAACCAATTTTCAGTTGCCAAGAAAGTCTTTGCATCACGCCTCGAGTCGGATCTTGGGATTAAAAAATGCGTAAGCTAAATCTGTCAAAAAGTTCGCGATTAAATAAATAAATGAAACAAAAAGAACACACCCTTGTACCAAAGGATAATCGCGATTTTGAATGGCTTGATAGAGTAGCAGGCCAATTCCTGGCCAATCAAAAATAGTTTCCACAATCACCGTGCCGGTGAGAAGTGCGCCCAACATCAATCCCAAAATTGTGAGAACGGGGATGATTGCGTTGGTGAGCCCGTGCACATAATAAACCTGAAAGTAGGACAGTCCTTTGGCACGTGCGACCGAAATATAATCTTCGCGTAGAACATCGAGCATCGAACTGCGAGTCATGCGCGCCAGGAGTGCGATCATGCCAATGCTCAGAGAAATTGCGGGGAGAATCAAACTGTCCCAACTTTCTCGTTCGCCCACCGGTAACCAATCTAGTTCAACCGCAAAAAGCCAAATCAGCAGAGGCCCCGACCACAATGAGGGGAAGGAAATTCCCAGAGAACCAAAAACTAAAATAATGCGATCGATGAGTGTATTCTTGTGAATGGCCGCCACCACCCCGAGGGGAATCCCCACCAATGCCGCTAACAAAAGCGCGGCGAGACCCAGTTCAAAAGTAGCAGGAACTCGAGAGCGGATTTCTTCCCAAACAGGCTTTTGTGATTGTAGCGAACGACCAAAATCAAAATGTGCACACTTCCACAGGTAACTTTTAAATTGTTCCGCGACAGGGAGGTGTAGACCTAATTCGCGGCGCAAACTTTCGCGATCTGTCTGACTTGTGTAATCACCCAACATAATATCCACTGGATCACCAGGGATCAGGTGAATGAGAAAAAATGTAATCGTAAGAACACCCAGCATGACAGGAATCAAACTGCCGAGACGACGAACAAAATAGGTCATTTGGTATGCAACATGTTGGTTTTTCCTTCTGGAATATTGCCAAAAAGAATTTTTAATGTGCTTTCGTTGAGAGGAAAACCTGTCGTAGCACTTTTGGGGTCGGCGACCAACTCGGCGGTGAGATTATACTGAGGAACATGAGTTTTGATAGATTCGCCTTTTATATTTAACCAATTGACGAATTGTTCTTTTTTAAAAGTGTTGAGCACACGAAACGTCTCAAGGCCTCTTTCTTTGACTTGTTCTTTTACAAAAGCTTCGCCTTTCTCAACGGTGCCATCTTCTTCGGCCACTGCATCGTAGGAAAACTTGTTGCCGACAGCGATACCCTTAGGATTTTTCAGCATTAAGTGAGCCAGAAAAGCACTTAAAAACACTTTCTCTGTCATGGGTATTTCTTTGACTGAGGCTTTGTTGTTTTCCACAATTTTTAATACAAGTTTATTTTTTTTCACGATGGCGTCGATGGCTTTTGTTTTCGCGCCTTCAACACGAGTATACTGATAGCTCAACGGCTCAAGCTTGGTGTTGGATTTGGCGGAGAGACTTTCGGTGGTCGTTCCATCGCTGGTTTTGGTGAGTACATAATGAGTGGCGGAAAATGTTTTAGTGGCGCTATCTAAGTCGTAGCGTTGGATGATGTAACCGATGGGCGAGTTCTCCAGGGTGAGTTTGTAATACCCTTCAAAGAGAATTTCGCCGTTCGCGGGGAGGGAAAGAGTGATTAAAAATAAGACTTTGGTCAAGCAGAAGAGGAGTTTCATATCTCTAGGTTGGCTTACAAGCAGAGGCCCTGTCAAAATAAAAGGGTTATGATAAAAAGGAATAAGCGACGAAATATCTTGCGCAACCAAAAAGGGCAAATGGCTCTTTTTTTGGTGCTCGTTTTTCAAATCCTCTTTGTTTTTTTTGCGATGTCCATCAACGTCGGTTTGGTGGTTTATGATAAAATCAATTTACAAAACTCCACCGACATCGCCGCCTACTATGCTGCGCAAAAGCAAGGCGAGATGCTCAATCAGATCGCGCATATTAACTATCAACTGCGGCAAGCCTACAAACTTTTGGCCTTCCGTATTCGTGTCATCGGCAGTGCTTCGATTGGTGTGGGGCCGGTTTCCGATTTACGTAAGCATCCTCTTTTTACTCTCGGAGGACCGGTGCAGGCGCAGGAATCAACAGCCTTTTTTGAAAGACTGGGTTCGGGGCGACACTCGGCCGGCGTTTGTATTGGGAGTACTTTGTGGGAAGAGTATGCACGTACCGAAGGAACGGATACAGTTTCTCTCTGCCAAAACCTTTTGGGGTTCTCTGCGGTGCCACAATTAAATGGTGGCTCCGATGTCTTAGGTTTAGTTGGTGGATTGAACAATTTTCTAACTGCCATTGCTACACAACAAAGAGAAATGTGCAATATGGTGGGTGTTCTCAATTGGCAGCTGGCATCGAGTTTCTTAACTGCCTACATTTTGGAGTCAAAGCGTCGTGCAGACATGTTGGATAACCTCTCCCGACGATTGAGTCAACCAGGGCAAGAAATGATGGATGATCATGGACAGTCTGTGAACGAAGGTGCTCGCAAGACGCTCGAAAAAAACCTCACGGAACAGCAGCGTGCCACTTTGCAAATGACGCTGAGTAATTCAATGTCTTCCGATATATCGAGCCCGTGCAGTGATCCTAATTATAATTTGCCGAAGATCGAAATTTATCCTGTAGCGACTTATGTGCGGATGCTTTGGACCGGCGATACAGATGTGGGGCGCTGTATGACAAGTATTGTTCCCAATCGTTCCGCCGGGAATCTTCCGCCCGCGGAAAACGTGGCTGCCGTGGGGGGAAGGAACAACAATTTATTTGCCGATGTGTGGGTCAGTGGCGCTCCCGTGGTTTACGGTGTGGAAAAAAATCCATGGTGCATGCCTTACATGAAGATCACGGCGCAGACACAGCCACGCAAAATATTTTCGCCGTTCGGTACGCCGATTTCCATGAAGGCCGAAGCGTACGCCAAACCTTTCGGTGGCCGTGTGGGCCCCTGGTATAGCAAGCAATGGCCATCGGGCTCAGGAACATCCCAGGGAGCGGATCGTGTCGACCCGCTTCTCCCAGCTCGTTCTATTTCGGGAGCACGACAAGGCGGTGACCCCGCAGACGATCTGGTGAATTATTCAAAATATCCTGGAGACAAGTATGGACTCAATTCCACATACGCCCTCTCCGTGTTGTCATCCTATTGGAATACTCGTGTGATCAGAGGAGCGCCATTTGACAAACTTCCTCCGGTGTTCGCACTAGCCCATTATAATCATATCGGAAGTCCAAACGATTTTGATTCCCGTGCGGACTCGTTAGCGCGACAAAACAAAGCGCAAGTTTCTGGTGCTCTGATTCGTGACATGGAAGAAACAGCTCTGGCTCCAGATCTTTTCGACATTAGTTACTACTCCATTGAGGCGCAATATTCTGCCAATTATTTTAATAACGAGCAGGAGAACTTTAATACTGCGGGACAGTTTGGCAGTTCTTATTTTATCGACCTCGGATCAGACAATCGTGCGCCATACAGTGTTTTTAATCAGATCAATAAATCGAATTCTGTTTTGGGCGTGCAAGTTCCTTTTTATCAAATCGACAACCCCAACCATCTTTTGACTGGCTGGACGCAAAATAGAGCTGTGAATTATGATTTTCCGACGGATAAGTTTGGTATTTGTTTTGCGCGAAATGACTCGGATGTGAGTGAGTCGCCAAGTCCAGGGGGCTGCCCGCAAGGGGGGCGCACGGGATATTCGGTCAAAATCGTTTCTAAGAACTATCTGCAAAATGTATCGGCGGATCTCGGCGGGCCTGGAGTTAACGGCGCCATTCTCAATCCCCCTACGGAATAGGTTTTTTTCTTCTGATTTTTGTAAATCCCTTTTTTGTGACACGCACATCTCCCGCACAGGCGAGCTGCGCTCGCAAACGAGCCAGCTCTCTGCGGGTCCATGTGCGTGTCACAAAAAAGGGATTTACAAAAATCAGAAGAAAAAAAACTATTCACTCCGCTCACAACGCTCATGCAAAAAGAGGGGAGAAGCTATTCTATTGACTAGTTTCTTGAGAGGCGCTTACGATGAATTAAAATTTAACATCTGAGGTTTGTATGAAAAAAGCGATGATCGTATTTTTATTATTGGCGGTAACGGGTTGTGTTTCCAGCAAAACTCATAAAGAGCTTTTGAGCGAGAAAGACATGATTGATAAAGAACGTGGGGAACTTAAGGCTTCTTTGGCCGAGACGCAAAAAGCTCTTACTGAGATGCAGGCGCGTGAGGAAGAGCAGAAGAAAAGACTACAAGAATTTACCGACCTGACCAAAAAGTTTAAAAAGCTAATTAATGCGGGAACATTGTCCGTGCGCATGGTTGAAGGTAAGATGGTGGTGAGTTTAGGATCGGATGTTCTCTTCCCGTCGGGTTCGGCTAAACTATCCGACAAAGGCCAACAAACGATTAAAGATGTGACCGCGCAGTTGGTATCCATTCCTGATAAGAAATATCAAGTCGAAGGGCATACTGACAATGTACCAATTTCTACGGCGGCGTTTGCATCGAACTGGGAGCTGGCTTCGGCGCGTGCGCTCACGGTTGTGAAAACGATGATGCAAAATACAATGCCGGCCACACGTTTAAGTGCGGCGAGTTTTGCGGATGCACAGCCGATTTCGACCAATGACACTGCCGAGGGCAAAGCACTCAATCGTCGCATTGAGATTGTGATAGTCCCCGATCTATCCTCACTCCCTGGTTACGAAGAGCTGCAAAAGCTCTCTAACGAAAAAGCCAAGTAGTCAGCTATAAGGTGTCTTCTCCGAAGACATCTTATTTAACCACTGTCTCAAAATGAAACACGAGATCCTTCGCTGCGCTCAGGACGACGAGAATTGGGCTCAGGATGAATTATTTTCGTTTAGGGCGCAATTCTCGTCATCCTGAACGCAGCTAAGGATCTCGCCTAAAAAATAAGGGGTGCTTCAAAAAAAGTGGCTCTTTTCGTTAAGCTTTCTCGACTTCCGTCCGATAAAGAGACTGTCGGGGGAGAGATGAAAAAACAGATTTTTTGTTTGTTTTTACTTACGATATTCGTCAACATCAGCTTCGCGCAAAGCAACTGCGAAACCTCCATCAATTGCACCGTCCATACCGCAAATGATTCCAGCTACACCGGCACTACGACTCAAGGTACGGCAGAGACAGCAACAACACAGAATCTTGGTACAGAGAACAGTGGCGCATACACTCAAGCATCGAATGGAAGAAATCAATCGACAATGATGATGGTGGGTGCTTTGGGCATGGGTGCTACCTTTGCATCTCAATGCGGACCTCATAATGGCACAGCCTGTATGCTGGCGGGTGCGGCGTTTGCGGCTGCCGGTCTTGCGGGTCAAGGGAGAAGTGCTTCGACACAAGTGATGCGTGATCTCGGTGCCGATGATAGCATGATCGCCGCCAGTGAACAGGATGGCGTGCGTGTTTCTGATACCACATTACAAACGCAGTTGAGTGAAGGACTTTCAAGTTTAGCAAAAAATGGTTACATGCTCGATTCGCAAGGGAATATCACGCTACCGAATGGCTCGAGTGTGAATGGTGACATGAATCCACAAAGCATGGCTGCCGCAGGAATGAGTGCGGGCGACATTAGCAGCGTGCAATCAGGTATCGATCGCATGAAAAAAGAATTGGACGAAAAAAGCAAAAAGATGGGTGGCGACGGTAACGGTGGAGATTTGTTGGCTGCTGGCCAAGGGTCCACAGGTTACAACCGTGTGAGCATTTCCAGTCTCGATAAAAGCAACACGGGGGCGTCGACAAATGTCGAAGCTGAACGACAAGGCATCGATCGCGATCCTTCGGCGTGGCAAGGTTTTTACAAACAATTTGGCGACTCTGTGATTGGAGTTGCGCACTCAGATATATTTTTAATGGTCGAAAAACGTGTAGAACGCGAACGACTAACCATGGGGCACTAAATGAAAAAAATAATAACGGTGTTATTGTGTATTATGTTTGTTCAAAAAAGTTATGCCGATTGTACGTCTGCAAAACAGAGCAATGATAAAGCATGTAGTGAAACACTGATACGCAAAGGCTTGCAACAGGTGGACGCGGCAAACGCCGCACTTGCAGCGGCACAGAGGGCTGGTGCAAGTCAGGGTGCGGGGGTAATTACGGAAAATGCACATACTGCCACAGCACAATCACTCGCTTCAGAAAATGAAATCATTGCCGCTTGTCAAAGTGCGAAAGAGTCTTGCGAAACAGTCTGTCAACAAGAACAGATGGATTTAGCGGGGTTAAATCCAACGATGGCCGAACAAGCAGCAGAAAATCTGAATGAATGTAAAAACGGGAAAACGGCAGACAATCTTAAAGAAGGTCAGCAAATCAGTAGCAACCTCGGACAAACTCTTTTAGGTCTCGCGGGAATCCTTGCCAGTTTAGGACTTGGAAAAGGGAGTGACAGTACTCCGTCGACATTGGATTGTGTAAGCAACCCTTACGGAACTGGATGTAACGTGGATGTTGCTGCGGACCCAGGTGGTGGTGGAACACTCGTAGATGGAACGGGACGAGAGAGTACAAGTGGAGGCTATGATTCTTCCGCACTCAATGTCAGCGATGTTCCCGCAACAGGTAAAGCGGCAGATCCACAATATGCTTCGGGTTCACCAGGTCTTGGTGGCGGTGGAGGATTGCCGATGATCCCTTCATCTTCTGGAGGTGGTGGCGCCAAAGCACGCAGTGTGGCCGAAGAGCCAGATGGTGCTCCTAAAATCAATATGCCTGGCGGATCAGCGGGGGGTGGACGCGGCGGTGGCGGTGGTGCTACAGCAGGCATGGCTATGGGAAAAGCCGGAGGAAATCCTGCGGCCTCACGCACAGGAATCGATGGCGATAAAAGTTTAACCACAGCCACGGCAGACAAAGCATTGCAAGTGCGTGGATTGGCTTCGGAGGGACCCGCTGGTGGAATTTCTTCAGCGCATTCTCTGGACAACTTTCAAAAAGTTGAGAAGCGCATCGAGACCGAGCGCACACAGCTCAGTGAGCTCTGATTTAAACTTCGCAAATTTGACCGAGGAGGGACTTTGTGTTCCCTCCGGTAATCGTCGATAAATCTATGGATTTTTTCTGCCAACGTAAAAATGCGAGCAAAGCAAAAGCGCCGCCTTCAATGGCTTGCGTAGGCCAACCCAAATCCTCCGAGGAGAGAACACGCTCGGCACCCAAATGAATCTTCAAACGCTGCATCAGGAAATCGTTGTGCAGACCGCCACCAGAAAAATAAATAGCCGCGGGCATAGAAGGACAGAATTTCTGGTAAGCCGCAAAAATCGTTTGTGCAGAAAGCTCGGTGAGAGTGGCGAGCTGGTCAGCGAGCGGAAGTTTGTGGAATTTTCTCTCAATATGGGCATGAATAAAATCCAAGTTGAATTCTTCACGACCACAACTCTTAGGCGCTTTTTTCTCAAAATATTCAAACGCTAACATTTTTTTGAGTGAATCAATGTGCGGCAATCCACGTGCGGCCTCAGCCCCACGGTCATCAAAAAGTTTTTGCCCGTTGGTTTTATGCTGAATCCAAGTGTCGATCAGCGTGCTGGCGGGGCCTGTGTCAAAAGCCAACCACTTTTTTTTATCGTAGTAAGTTAAATTACTAATGCCGCCGAGATTATGAAAAGCCACGGGCTTTTTAAATTCCGAGAGAAGAACACGATGAAAAACGGGTGCCAAAGGCGCCCCATGACCTCCGGCGGCGATGTCGCGTGCACGAAAATTAAAAATCACTGGCACGCGAGCCTGTTGGGCGAGAAACGACGGCTCCCCCAGCTGAAGAGTGGCGTGCTGACCACGGTGATAAACGGTCTGGCCATGCATACCGATCAATTGCGGTTTTTTTACAAATTTAATTTTGGCAAAATGCTCTGCGTACATGCGACCCAATTCATAATGGTACTCACCAACTCCGTAGGTCGTAGTTTGGTTGAGAAGAATTTTTTTAGTGCGCTCGTGAAAATCGGCATCGAAGGGTTTATGCACGTGTTGCAAAAAACGCAACGTGGTTTTCTTTTTTATATCGATTTGCGAGAGAACATAGTCGACGCCATCGCCGCTGGTACCATTCATTATTCCTAAGACGATCATAGAGAACCTCGAGAGTTTAATAAAAATTGCAGTTCAACAGATTTATCCACATGTAAATCTTTATCGAGCAAACAATTTTTCAGCACAGCCTTGGCCGCCACTTGCGTGTGGGCATCGACAAAAACCGTGCCTTGCCAAGTGCTGGGATTGACGGAAGCGGTTGTGTGGTGAGCCCACGTGCCTCGCGGTGATTGAAAAGTTTTAAACGAAAAATTTTGTCGAAAAGCTTCATAAACAGAAAGAATATGATTTTCTTCTGGAGAGGCATGCACCAGTCGAGTCACATCAGCGGTGGCTTTTAAAAGTCCATCAAGGGAACCCGTTTCCCACCAACGACACGTCTCAAACACTGTATTGACGAGAGCGCCTTTTTGCATAGCGGGAACAAGGACATCATGGAAAATGTGAGTTTCTCCAGGCGGAATCAGATCGAGCACTTGTGAGGAAAAAATTTTATAACCCACATAATGAACGGGGCGAAGAGTTTCGGTGGTCGAAGGTTTCTCGCCAAACCCACGTACCACACCTTCTGTGTTGATCCACACAGGCTTGAGCGTTTTTTGCAAATCGGGATGATCCGTAACTAAAAGTGTCGCCAGCGCTTGGGTTTTTTGAAAGTGAGAAGAGAGTTTTTCGAGGAGGTTCGGAGAGGACGGGATAAGAACTTCATCGGAATTCATGACAAAGAAGGCAGGGTGCTTTTGCAAATGCTCTTTGGCATAGTAAAGAGCGCCGCCACTTCCCATGGGTTTTTCTTTTTCAAGAGAGAAGGAAAACTGAAAAGCGACAAGTTCTGGAGCGTTGCAAAGCTCGAGAATGGATTCGGGAAGATGATGCAAATTGACGGTGACATCAAAAATTTTCATCTGACGGAGATAATAAAGGCTGTAAAGTGCCATGGGCAATCCCCAAAAGGGAATGGCGGGTTTGGCGCGAATCTCGGTGACCGGACGGAGGCGAGTGCCTAGGCCAGCGCAGAGTAAGAAAGCGCCCAATTTATTTAAGGCCATTTTTCCACTTGCGGAAGTTGCAGTTGCCCAACTAGCAAACTCATATTTTTAAATTGTGGTAAATGGGCCAAGGCGTGTTTCACTTTACCGAGCGTGTGCGGAAGATATTTGAGGTAACGACGATCTCCGCGCTGATTGGCGATGGCGGCAAAAGTTCCACAGGCCTTAAAACAGCGTTGTAACATTTGAAGGTAGAAAAGATGTTCAAAGTCCACTTTGTTTTTGAATAAGGGAAGCACTTCAGGGAAATGCTCCAGGTAGTAAGCAATAAGTTTTTGAATATTCTCATCTGACAATTGCACATAAGAGTCGTGGACCAGACTGACCAAATCGTACTGAGGTGGCCCGAGGCGAGCATCTTGGAAGTCGATAAAATAAATTTGATCGCCCTTAATCATAATATTGCGCGAGTGAAAATCACGATGGCAAAGAACTTGAGGGGCGTTAGCCAGAGTGGTCGCCAATTTCGAAAACTCCTCATGCAATCCGGCCACTTGTGTCTCCGACAAAGTATGAGGGCACAAGAGAGTGAAAAGATTTTTAAAAGTATAGTTGAGTTCCCAGGTGAATTTCTCCACATCGAAACGTACGTTATAAGCCGTACACAACGGACGGTTTTTAGGATCTAAATAAAGACGATGAAGTTGAATAAGAATATCCAAGGTCACTTGATAAAAAGGCATCACGTTGTCTTGATTTTGAAATTCCCAAAAGCGACGCTCCAAGGTGAGGTCCCCGAGGTCTTCGAGTAAAAAAAGCCCCTTGGTTTTGTCCATGGCGATAATTTCGGGGACATGAATCTTGCTAGCAGCCCAGTGTTTTTGAATGGAGATAAAGGGATATTCGTCAGGATTGGAAAAGGCTTCCCACTCCAGCAACACCCAAGATTGGGACCCTTTGACGACACGATAGTAACGGCGCGACGAGGCGTCGCCAGCCAAAGCTATGATGGAAAAATCATCAACGTGCAGAGATTTTTTGATAAAGTCGTTAAAATAGACCGGATAATCTGTCGTCAGTTGTGCAACCATTTATTGATGGTCTCTGATCCCCCAGAGAAAGGCAAAGGAATTCCTCTCGATATTGTTGAGGAATTCGGCTAATGAAGCGGGTTAATGGATCTGGTTAATGGTGCTGGTTAGTGGATCGTCGGAAACAGCGTCTGGCAGGATGGAATCAGATGACAACTTTTTGTGTACGACGAAAACTTATGGTGCTTTAAATGCAGCGAGGGTGTGGCTTGCAGAACAGCCTGTGCACACTGATTTAAAGATTCAAATTGAATTTCTGATTCTCCAGAAGTTTCTGACAGCACATAGAAGAAATCAAAATGGCGAAGCAAGGTGGTCGACACACCTTCGGCATGAACAAGATCACCTAAGGGCAGAAGCGTGCCAGCAACAATCAACAGTTCTGATTCAGCAGATGGTTTTTTCATCAGCAAATAAGTCTCTAATGTTTTTTGCTGACGTAAGGAGAGTGCTTCTATTTGCGGAATGTAGATCGTGGTCTTTTCAAGTCCGGAGAGATCATTGATCGAGGTCAAAAAATTATCAGCCATATGATCTGTTCGAAGGAAAAAGTGATTTTTTTGCGCGGAATGGATAGAAAGAGCCAGGCGCTCCAGTTTGAGTGGCGAGTTAGACTTAAGAAGCAGGGCCTCTTTGGAGCTCACCGGCATTTCATGACTCGTTAAATCCAGCGAGGCCTCGGCGTTGAACTCAGTCTCACTTTTAAGGTCTGTTCGTTTATTTTTTTTATTTACTAAACGCACGACTTTTTCAGAACTTAGTTCCACCTGTAGGTATTCAATCAAATTATCGCTGACTTCGAGTTGGTCCATCAGATCGACATAACTTTGCAAAGAGATATGAATCAAATCGCGAATTTTCTCACGAGCTAAATCCTGCTCATTCTCTACCTTAAGAACTTTAAAATAGGCGAGAGGTTTGCGCGAGCGCGGTTCGTAAATGGGTATCGAGAGCGTGCCATCGATGGGCGAATAGGTCTCCTTTAATAGAGATCCCTGAGAAAGGCTTGGGTGCCATTCCCATTCGCTTGCGTATCCATAGTGTGCCCGTATGATGTCTTGTATTTTTGTAATTAAATTGTGCATGTGTCTCTCAGTTTTTCTCTACTTCTTTACAATTGCTGTGCCGAAAATTGTTCCTAGAGATGTGTCTAATGCCAATACAGCAGATGAGATAAAAAACGTCCTCTTCTGGAATCTAGAGGCTTTCAGACATTATTTTGAAAAAATAACCAAAAATGAGGTAAAAATCGACATTTGCAACTACTGGAAAACTTTACAGAACTGACAAATGTTTATAGTATCCTCGCCATGAGAATTGCGCTGGCACAGATGAATTCGGTCCTTGGGGACATCGAAGGAAATGTCGAAAGACACCAACAATTTATAGACCAAGCGGCCGCTAAAAAATGCGACCTTGTGGTGTTCCCAGAGATGAGTCTCATCGGTTACAGCCCCAACGATTGGTTGGAGCGCCCTGAAATTTTCGCGCGCCAAGAAAAAGCGCTGAGTCAATTGCACAAGGCTAAACCAAGAGGTTTGGAGTGGATCGTAGGTGGGATCGCCCGCAACAAGAAGACAACAGGCAAGCCTCTCTTTAATGCGGCCTATGTTTCCACGCAGATCAAAAAAAGTATTCATAAAGTTTTGTTACCTCAATACGACGTATTTGATGAGGGACGCTTTTTTGAATCCGGCGAAATTCAAGAACATGTGGTTAAAATCCAAGGAAAAAAAGTTTTAATCCTTATCTGCGAAGACATGTGGGCTTGGGAAAAATCTTTTTATGATAATCCTCTCAAAAAACTAAAATCACAAAAAATAGACGTGGTGATTAGTATAAATGGATCGCCCTTTTCTGTAGATAAAGACAAACAACGTTTAAAGGTGGCGACAAAGACAGCCAAACATTTTTCTTGTCCTGTCGTGTATGTAAATATGGTCGGAGGACAAGATGAACTGATTTTTGATGGCGGAAGTTTTGTCATCGATAAAAAAGGAAAAGTCCTTTCCAATTCTGCTACGGCCACCGAAGATCTCAACATCATCGATTTAAAGTCCCTTATTGGCGGAAAACGAAAAAACGCCACGAGCAGTGTAGAAAAACTTCATGCGAATCTAGTTATGGGTTTACGTGACTTTGCAAAAAAGAACGGTTTTCAATCTCTGCATCTGGGGTCGAGTGGCGGTATTGATTCCGCGGTAGTTGCAGCGCTTGCTTGTGATGCCATTGGGCCACGTGGAGTCATGACGATTGGTATGCCAGGCCCTTTTTCGCATGCTCAAAGTCTCGAGCTGGCCAAGGACTTGGCAAAGCGTCTTGGTTGCGGCTTTTTAAATTACGACATTAATGAAAGTTACGAGAGTCTAACCCAGGGCTTCGCTAAAAATATCGGTCCACAAGAATTTGGAGTTATGCACGAAAATACTCAGGCGCGCTTGCGTGGTATAATTCTCATGATGTACGCCAACACACATAGCAGCTTATTGCTATCGACGAGTAACAAGAGTGAAATCGCAACAGGATATTCTACACTGTATGGCGATATGTGCGGAGGTTTAGCACCACTGGGTGATCTTTTAAAACGCCAAGTTTATGAACTTGCAGAGTACTACAATCGTGAGCACGAATTAATCCCACAAAGAATTATTGACCGTGCACCGAGTGCAGAGCTTCGTCCAAATCAAAAGGACCAAGACTCTTTACCGTCCTACGACGTGTTAGACAAAGCTGTAGAAAAGATCGTGACCAACAGCGGTCCAGCAACAAGCGAAACAGAAAAATGGTTGCTTAAAAAGATAGCACAAAACGAATTCAAACGCTGGCAAGCCCCACCCATTTTACGCGTTACTGAGCATGCATTTGGCCGTGGACGCCGCTTCCCAATCACCAACCAATTCTATAAAAAATAAGGCCCCCAAGGTACTTACAAGGATGCAGATCTTGTTGCAGAAGCCTTTAAAAAGAGAACTTTATTTTTCAGACCTTGCGTTCAGGAAGAGAAAGCACTGAGTCCCATGGATGGGACGCGTCTGAAAAATGAAGTTCTCTTTTTAAAGGCTTCTGCAACAAGACAAAGACGCAGGCTTGCGACTTACGATGAAATTTGCTACCGCTTAATAAACAGGGGATTTACATGAACTTTATTGCTTTTGACTTAGAGACGACGGGAACAGTACCTGCGGTGGATCAGATTGTAGAGATCGGCGCGGTCCGTTTTGTAAATGGTGTTGCGGATGCAACATTTTCCACTTTGGTAAATCCTCGCCAATCGATTCCGCCAGGAGCCTCGGCGGTTAACAAAATTTATGACGATATGGTTATCGACAAACCTTTTATTGAAACATTATTAGATCCTTTTGCAGAATTCTGCGGTGACTTACCAATGGTGGCGCACAATGCTCCGTTTGATGCCCAGTTTTTGATATCGGTGATCAAGAAGTATGAAACTTCAAGTCCTAAGGGCGTGATTCTTGATACGTTGCCTATGGCAAGAAAAGTCTTCCCAGGTTTGGCGAATTATAAACTCGGCACTCTGGTGCAGCATTTAAAGATTGAAGCTGGCACATTTCACAGAGCGGAAGAAGATGCTTCCTACTGTGGGAAATTGTTTCTTGAAATCGTCAAAAAAATTGCGCAACCTCATGAGGGAGTGCCTATAGAAAACCTGGTCGCCCTGACAGGAAAACCAGAGTGGCGCTTTCCGCAAATCGAAAAACAACCCCAACTCAACTTCTTCTAAAGAAAATGCAAATTGTGCAAAAAGTATCGGCGTACCTATTTGCGTTTTTAGCGTACGTAAAAGTTGTTTGTATAAATCCAAGGGATCCAGCGCCATTCTCCGGGAATGGGAAGTTGTAAACGGATTCGTGCATAGACTCGGTAATTACCGGGTTTGGTGATGGGAAAACGCGAGTTTTGTTTATTGGAGCTTTGCCACTCGAGACCATCTTTATAAACTTTGACTTCGAAGTTTTTGGTATTGAGCGCGGGGAGATCAACAAAAAGAATGGCATGTTTTTGTAGTTGCATACGATCGCCCATCAAATAGTCTTTTTTTCCAGAACGTATATAGGCAGCAAAACCTTTTGGATTTGCTAGAGCATCGATTGCGAAATAGAAATTTCCGTTGGTAAAAGCGCGATGCACACGGTCCATGTCGCGACTGGCGACACCGGTGAGTTCTGCCGGTAAAAGGATATGATTGCTCGCAAAACGAAAAGAGTCCTCATGAGTTGGAAATGAAAAAGAAATAGGGCCGGCGCTAAAAATCTTGCCGGTCGAATGGTTGCCGAGCGCGCCGATGGTTTTTGAAGTTTTGTTGAGCTGATCCCAAAGTTGAATTTCTTTCTGCGGCTCATTGATCAAACGAAGCAAAGAAACCTTGGGATTGAATATATAGATAAAAAGACTCCACAAAAAAGAAGCTTTTTTGTTGATCCACGTCTGTTGCCACATATGACGGAGATTCATGACTTCAATACCGTTGAGACCTTTGGGGTAATCCAAACTCCATTCATGGCCGACCTTAAAAGGATGGGCTAAAAAGACAGTTTCGGCTTCGGTTTCTGAGGGCATGCGATGGATAAAATCATTAACGAGGGCTTGTGCGGTACCTAACGAATCAATTTTGCTCAGAGGATTGCGGCTGTAGAGAAGAAAATGCGCATCGAGCAAACTGATTTTTTTTCCTGTAAAAACCAGGACGTCGTTATTGTAACCAAAAATATCATGAGAAGAATCAAAGTCATTAAGATCGGTGATATAGAGAAAATCGATGTGGGCTTTTGCGGCGGCATCGATCATTTCTGCCGGTGGTGAGCCGCCTAATGAGTAAGAAGTCAGGGCGTGGGAAATGCCACGGTAGTCAAAAAATTTAGGATGGGACGTGGCCTCGAGGTCTTTGCGCAGCTGCAAATCATAACGACTGATGAAGACACCAAAAACAAGTAAAGCGAAAACAGCGCAGGTAAAAAGATATAAAAGGAGTCTAGAGAGCTTCATAAACCTCCTCTTCGGGGGGTTATTGAAAATTAACTGTAATGGGTTTTCCGGCTTCGCCAGGAATTCCCAAATTTTTCTCGTGGGTTTGTATTTTTATAGCGCCACCATCATCTATGACGATTTTAATTTTTTCTAGATAGTAAAAAACGTGTTTACTATTTCCAGTCAGTTTGATGGTTTCTTTTTTGCCGGTGCTCCACGCGGCTTCAATGGACACGTCCTTGCGAGCTTCTACAGTTACCATTTTTTGTCTATTTTCAACGGTTGTGGAAACCCCTTTGGTGGGAGGAGTTGACGGTTTTTCACTTTCCTCATCCTCATCGATTACATCAGCGGCATTGATGGGAGCAGCAGGCGCCGGTGTATTTGTTGAAACATTTTCGGTCTCACTCGATGGTTGCTGAGGTGTGGGTAAGGATTGTGTCTCAAGAAGAGGTTCTACAGGAGTCTCAGAGGTCTCTGGAAGAGAGGTCGCAGAGTTTGTCGTCATGGTTTCTTGCGAATACGAGACAATTTTCATACTGATAAAATAAATAGACGTAATTAAGACCAAAATAATAACAACCGCGCCCAAGGTGATAAATTGTGATGGCGCTCTAAACCACAAAAGATTGGTTTTATCGGTAAGCTCGTTGGAATCGAGTTTTGAAACGGGAGCTGGCTTTGGATCAGGCGTCCCCGCTAGTGAACGATCGTAGGTGGTCAGGAGCTCGTCGGCATTGAGATTTAGTGCACGAGCGTACTGGCGCAAAAAACCCTTTAGAAAAGCTTTATTAGTGACACGGCCAAATTCACCACTCTCCAAAGATTGGAGAAGCGGTAATTGGATCTTGGTTTGCGCCGAAATATCTTCGAGCGACTTCCCTTGAGCTTCCCGTGCTTGTTTGAGTATAAGGCCAATTTCTTTCATAAACCTGACTTGTTGAGGCGCATCAGTTCTACCATGGATTGGGCCTTTTTTTGGTACGGTCCATCAGGATAGAGCAGAAGCGTTTCGTTCATAAGCGCTACACCCTTAGTTTTATCGCCACTTTTGAAATAGGTCAAAGCCGCATAGTAGTGAGCTTCATCAAAATTACTTTTTTTACAAAGATGGATGGCCACATCAAAGACGGGAATGGCTCCGCGATAATCCTTGAGTTCATAGAGGGATCGGCCATACGTGGTGTAGGCGAGACAATTCGTTTTGTTCATAGCAATGGATTTTTGCAGCCAAGGAATCGCATTTTGGTATTTTCCTTCGCGGAAATAGGACAAACCGTAATTGGAATAAGCGAGCGCTTGTTTGAGGTATGTCAGGTCATTCACCACAATGTCTAATTGTGCGCGAGCGTCATTGTATTCTTTGAGCTCGATGAGAGTGCGCGCATAATTATTGTGCGCTTCCGTCAATTTATCATCGAGGCGAATCGCGCGTTGGAAGTGCTCAGCAGATTTGTCGTATTTGCCAAAGACAAAATAAGTTAAACCGAGTTGGTTGTGGATTAAAGGATGGTCAGGCTCGACTTTTTCGCCTTTGAGCAAAGTGCTCAGGGCTTGCGGAGCTTGTCCCGCCGCCAACTGTTTTTCTGCTAATTCCACATAGGGCACAGCAGAGTCGCGCGATCCATGAAAGCTCGTGCAACCAGTGGCGATCAAAATAAAAAGACAGAGACCAAGCCCTTTAAACACAAAAAAACCTCGCTTATTTATTTACGAACTCAGCGTCTTTAAAGAAAATCGCCAGCTCACGAGCGGCGCTTTCAGCACTGTCAGATCCGTGAACGGCGTTTTCGCCAACACTGTCACCAAAAAGTTTACGAAGCGTGCCTGGAGCTGCTTTTGCGGGATCAGTGGCGCCCATGATTTCGCGATTTTTCATCACGGCACCTTCACCAGTAAGAGCCATCAACATCACGGGACCGGAGGTCATAAAAGAAACGAGCTCACCAAAAAACGGACGGGCTTTGTGTTCAGCATAAAACTCTTCACATTGAGTTTTGCTGATCGTAACTAACTTGGCCGCTGCGATTTTGAGGCCATTTTTTTCAAAAATAGCGATGATGTCGCCGATGGCGTTCTTTTTAACTGCATTTGGCTTAATAATACTAAAAGTTGTTTCTGTTTTCATAAATTCTCCTCTTGAGCCTCGACCTTCTGCCGAGGCGTATTTTAATAAATCAATTACTTACTTTAAACTTTTCTTTAATGTGGAACCTAAGTCGGCAGGACTGCGAGCAATACTGCAACCGGCTGCTTCCAATGCAGCAAATTTTCCTTCAGCGGTATCCGCGCCGCCGGTGACGATGGCACCCGCGTGTCCCATGCGCTTTCCTTTAGGAGCTGTGGCTCCGGCAATAAACGCTGTGACTGGCTTTTTAAATTCCTTGCGAATGTAATCAGCGGCATCGAGTTCTGCACCACCACCGATTTCACCAATCATAATGACGGCGTCGGTGTCTTTGTCTTTATTGAACAGCTCAAGGATGTCCACAAAGTTTGTGCCATTGACGGGGTCACCACCAATACCAACACACGAACTTTGTCCCAACCCAACTTGAGTCAGCTGATGAACAGCTTCATAAGTCAGAGTTCCCGAGCGCGAAAGAACGCCAATGCGTCCAGCACGGTGAATTTGCCCTGGCATAATTCCAATTTTACATTGATCGGGAGTGATCACACCTGGACAGTTAGGTCCTACAAGGCGAGACTTTTTGCCCTTCATGTAACTCTTCACCTTCACCATATCATTGATCGGAATACCTTCCGTAATGCAGATGATGAGTGGAATTTCGGCGTCCACGGCTTCCATAATAGAATCGGCAGCAAACGGCGGCGGAACATAAATCACAGTTGCTGTTGCTCCTGTTCTTTCCACAGCATCTCCGACAGTGTCAAAAACGGGGAGACCCAGGTGCTGAGTGCCACCTTTTCCGGGAGTTACGCCACCGACCATTTTTGTGCCGTATTTCATCGCTTGTTCGGTATGAAACGTACCTTGCGCACCAGTGATACCTTGGCAGAGCACTTTGGTTTGAGAGTTAATAAGAATAGCCATTAGCGAGCTCCTTTAACAGCTTGAATGATTTTTTGTGCAGCATCTGTGAGATCATTCGCGGGAGTGATATTTAAGCCACTATCTGCGAGAATTTTTTTACCGAGATCCACATTTGTGCCTTCGAGACGAACCACAAGAGGAACTTTGAGGCCCACTTCTTTGGAGGCCGCAATCACACCCTCAGCGATGATGTCACACTTCATGATGCCACCGAAAATGTTAATAAGGATTCCCTTCACGTTGGGATCTTTAAGAATAATCTTAAAAGCCGCAGTCACTTTCTCTTTGTTGGCGCCGCCGCCCACATCGAGGAAGTTCGCCGGAGCACCACCATGCAATTTAATGATATCCATGGTCGCCATAGCTAAACCTGCGCCATTCACTAAACAGCCGATGTTGCCGTCGAGTTTAATAAAGGCAAGTTCGTACTTTTGAGCTTCGAGTTCCGCAGGATCTTCTTCGGTTTCATCTTTGAGTTCTGCCACTTTGGGATGACGGTAAAGAGCATTGTCATCAAAACCTACTTTGGCGTCGAGGGCGACCACATCCCCAGATTGAGTGACAACCAATGGGTTGATCTCAATCATCGCGCAATCGTAATCCATATAAACCCTATAGAGGCCTTTAAAAAACTCCGCAGCCTTGAGTGCCGTTTTTCCAGTGAGGCCTAATTTGAAGGCTAAAGCCCGAGCTTCAAAATCAAGCAGTCCACAAGAAGGGTCGACAGTCATGTTGTGAATCTTTTCGGGGTGTTTTTCCGCAACTTCTTCAATATCCATTCCACCCTCTGCGCTGACCATGAGGCCGACGCGGCCTTGGTTGCGATCGAGGAAAATGGCCGCATAATATTCTTTAGCGATCTGACAACCTTCTTCGATGTAAACTTTGTGGACTTTTTTTCCTTCGGGACCCGTTTGCGGAGTTACCAGTTGCATGCCGATAATGGAATCCGCTAATTTTTTCACTTCGTCGAGGGACTTGGCGACTTTGACCCCGCCACCTTTACCGCGACCGCCGGCATGAATTTGAGCTTTCACAACCCAAACCGATCCACCGAGGGCTTTGGCATTGGCCACGGCCTCATCACTTGTGTAAGCCAATTTTCCCTTTAAAACGGGGAGCTTGTATTCGCGAAAAATATCTTTCGCTTGATACTCATGAATATTCATTTGTGACCCTTTCTTACTTAGTAGTCCAACTTTTTAAGAGCTTCGACGAGTTCTAAAACATGTTTTTTGGAGTTTGCGAGGCCGGCTTTTTCTTCGTCATTGAGTTTAAGCTCGATGACTTTTTCGAGACCATTGCCACCGATTTTGCAGAGAACACCGATAAATAAACCGCGGATGTCATACTCACCATCAAGATAAACGGCGCAAGGGAGAACACGGTTTTGGTTTTTAAGGATGGCTTCGGCCATTTGCACAGCACTGGCGGCAGGAGCATAATAAGCGGAGCCTGTTTTTAAAAGTTCGACGATTTCGGCGCCACCTTTGCGAGTGCGCTCAACCAAAGCATCGACTTTTTCTTTAGGAAGCATTTCCATTAAAGGAACGCCACCGACTGAGCAATGACGCGTCATGGGAACCATGGAGTCGCCGTGGCCACCAAGAACAAAAGCATTGATGTCTTTAACGCTGACGCCAGTGGCTTCAGAAATAAATGTGCGAAAACGTGCGCCATCGAGAACGCCGGCCATGCCGAGAATGCGCTCGCGCGGGAAACCGGTCACTTCTTTGGCAACAAGAGCCATGGCATCGAGAGGGTTACTCACGACGATAACAATCGATTGTGGAGCATATTTTTTGATACCTTCGCAAGCGGTTTTCATAATTTTTGCGTTGGTGGCCAAAAGATCGTCGCGACTCATGCCGGGTTTGCGTGGCAATCCCGCGGTGACGATGACAACATCGGAATCGGCGATATCTTTATAGTCACTGGTACCTTTGACAATGGAATCAAAACCTTCCACGGGAGAAGCTTCGTAAAGATCGAGCGCTTTTCCTTTGGCGGCACCATCGTTAATATCGAGAAGGACAACATCGCCCAACTCTTTGCTGGCGGCCCAATGGGCACATGTGGAACCGACAAAACCTGCACCGATCACAGATATTTTTTTGCGAGAGTGTTTCATGGAGACTCCTTTATTGAAAACTGATTTTACAGAATGAATTTGTGTTTACTTTTCTCACATTTTCACTGGTAAAACGAGTTTAATTTCGTGGAGAGTGTATTTTCAGAAAGGGGGAATAACGCTCTGTCCAAATGACCAGTCGTCGACAAGCAGTCGACAATTACTTGACGAGTGAATATAGTGAGCGTTCATTTTTAACTATATATATTAAAGAGGACGCGTATGAAAAAAATTAAAGTGGCGAACCCCGTTGTTGAGCTCGATGGTGACGAGATGACTCGCATCATATGGCACTTTATTCGTGAAAAACTCATTCTTCCTTATCTGGATATCGACATTAAATATTACGATTTGGGCGTTGAACATCGCGATAAGACTGAAGATCGCGTCACGGTTGAGGCGGCAGAGGCGATTAAAAAATACAATGTAGGTATTAAATGTGCCACGATCACCCCCGATGAAGCTCGAGTGAAAGAATTTAATCTCAAACAGATGTGGAAATCCCCCAATGGGACCATTCGCAACATTCTGGACGGCACTGTGTTCCGCGAGCCGATCATCATCAAAAACATCCCGCGTCTCGTGCCCCATTGGTCGCAACCGATTTGCATCGGCCGACACGCCTTTGGAGATCAATACCGCGCCACCGATTTTTTAACTAAGGGCAAAGGCAAATTGACTATTATGTTTGAGGGCGAAGACGGTCAGAAGCAGTCTTATGAAGTGTTTAATTTCAAGGGTGATGGTGTTGCTCTGGCTATGTACAATACCGATGAATCGATCCGTGGTTTTGCGGAATCGTGTTTTAATATCGCTCTGCAAAAAAAATGGCCCCTTTATTTGTCGACCAAAAACACCATCCTTAAAAAGTATGATGGTCGTTTTAAAGACATTTTTCAGGATGTTTACGAAAAGCAGTTCAAAAGTAAGTTTGAAGCCAGCAAGTTGACCTACGAACATCGTTTGATCGATGACATGGTGGCCTCGGCTCTGAAGTGGTCCGGTGGATTTGTTTGGGCCTGTAAAAACTATGATGGGGATGTGCAATCCGACATCGTGGCGCAAGGATTTGGATCTTTGGGACTGATGACATCCGTCTTAGTCACACCGGATGGCAAAACGATGGAGGCTGAAGCCGCACACGGTACGGTCACGCGCCACTATCGCATGCACCAACAAGGAAAAGAAACCTCGACCAATCCCATCGCATCGATCTTTGCATGGACACGCGGTCTTGAGCATCGCGGAAACTTGGATGGTAACAAAGATTTGGTGAAATTTGCGCAAACTTTGGAAAAAGTGTGCATCGAAACCGTAGAATCGGGAAAAATGACAAAAGATTTGGCAGTTTGTATCCATGGCGAGAAAGTGACAGCCGACAAATACATGAACACGGTTCCGTTCCTGGAAGCGATCGATCAGAATTTACAAAAGGCGTTTTCTTAGAGTTTTGAACCGACAAAGGTTGGGGAGCGCACAAGGTTGGTACTTTTTGAGTACCAACTCAAAAAGAGCAAAAAAAAAGCCCCTCATCGAGGGGCTTTTTGATTTCTAGAGCGAAATCAAAAACTACTTCTTTTTCTTTTTAGCAGTTTTTTTCTTCTTAGCTGTTTTCTTTTTTGCTTTTTTCTTCTTAGCCATGTTGCCTCCTTAGATGCATCAGTTGTTGTTTGTTGTCACTGATGCTTTCAGTTTACCTACACACACCTCATCGTCAATAAAAAATTTTAGCTTTAGCACTTTTTTTGCTTGAATCATCTTTTTAAACCTTGGAGATGTGACATGTACGAAGTTTTTTTGAAAATGTTCGGAATCGGAATCGGATTTTTCATTATCCGAATCTTTTTGCGACAAAAATTTGGACAAGAATCTTCATTGGCAAAAATTGGCACCGTGTTTTTGTTAGTGCAGTTGATACAGACAACAATCATCGCGCCTATTTTTGCAAATTGGCTTTTGATGGGCCTTAGTTTTTGCGCCTTTTTTTTATTTCATTTTGCAAAACTAAAAATTCTTGAAAGCCGCTTCCGCAGCGAGTTTCAAGGTGTTCTCTCGCAAATTATTTTGAACATGAAAATGGGAAATAGCTTTCGACAGTCACTGCGTTTTTCCATGGGGATGTCGCAAACACAAATGACAAACGCAATGGTGCAAGTTTACGATCTTGTTGTTTTTTCACCACAAAAAGAGGTGCTAGAATGGGGCTGGGGCCACGTTTTTTTGTCAGAAGTGGTTACAGAATTCAGAAAAATTGACCAAACAAGGCACAAATCGGTAGAAAAAGTGGAGAACTACCGTCGAAAAATGGACATCCTCGAGAAGTTCCGACGTAAGTCGGGGAGAATTCGCGGACAAATTCACCTGCAAGTCACTTTAATGACTATTATCTATGCCGCTGTTTTTGCATTTAATGCCTATATGTTTCCACTTTATCGTTACAAAATGCTTATTACTGCCTCCATTTTCTTTTATTTGATCGGCTTACTGTGCGTTTTGCTGATTGGTCGGAGGGTGCGATGGAATATCTAGCTCCGGCGCACGATTTCCTTTTGTTCCTTATTTATGAAATGGAATCGGGCGGATCAACTCGTACAGCGGTTAAAAAGTATGTGGAGCTGCGTCCACAACCATGGAATCGCTTTCTGCAAACCTGGTTATTTTTTTTGCAATCGGAACAAAATCAAACAGTGGAAATCCACTTTCAAACCGGTTTACAGAAAAATATTTGGAGCCTTCTCAATATTTCACAAGCAGGTGGAAGCATTTTGACAAATCTCTACGAACTGGAAAAAGAGGTACGTTTTATTTGTGAAGAGCATCTGGAGCAACACGTCTCGTCGTTACCTTATAAAATGATGATACCCATCCTCTTTTTCCAATTCCCGGCGCTCTTACTTGTGATGTTGGGACCCATCATTTTGCAATTTATTGAAGGAGTAGGTTAATGGTTATATTTTTACGGATGATCATTTCATTATCGTTGGCACAAGAACCACAGTGGCTGTTGGCAAAAAATGCGGGGGAAGTGATCCAAATTCTTGAGCATGAACAAAAACAAAAAACTCTTCAGGAGCGATGTCGCATTGAGCTGCGCCAAAATTGGTTACCGCGCTTTTGTTTTGAAATGTTGGAGCACACGTCGATGTCAAATAATGAAAAACTTCGACTCGAACAAAGATTTCGCCAACATTGTACACACGTTGTACAAAAAATGCGGCGTCAAGGTGAGACAGGCGATTGGATCTTTAAAAACCCCAAGTATCTTTTGTTAAAATGCGATTCTTCATTACAAGAACTTTATAAAGATTACTTTTATCAAAAAGAACACCGAGTCGACGGTCCGTTACTGGAAAAAACCATCGAGATACCGGGAAGAGTTACGCGAGGCTAAGAGCCCGTCCTTCGTCGTCGCGCCTCGATCAAAACATTCCTGATCATTTTTAATGACACAATACTTCTTGGACGGGCTCTAAGGTTGCCGAGAACATTGGCAGATATTTTGTATGACGTAGAGGTATGCGTACGACCTTTCTTCATAAACAGCGCGATTATGAAATCATCCAATTTTTGGGGGAAGGTGTAACTAGTTGTGTTTACAAAGCAATTAAAAAACATCGCGGTTGGGGCCTTGAACACCTGGTCGCCATCAAAGTTTTTAAGTCTCAAACCCAGGTCCACACTCTTAAACAAGAGATGGCCTCCCTCTGCAATGTGAACTCTCGTCATTGTGTGCGATTTTATAGTTGGTCGGATGGTTTTGATGGACCCGCACTGGTTTTAGAATATCTCGACGGGTTACCTCTCCAAACTTTAATGGAATCCAAGGCGCTGCAGGAGACCGCCTTGCAAGAAGAAATTATCGCACAAGTGCAAGAGGGTCTCAAAGATTTAGCAGAATCGGGACTTTCTCATGGTGATGTAAGTCCACGGAATATATTTGTCACCAAAAGTGGAATCGTAAAGCTTCTCGATTTTGGCTTAAGCGGCTCTTTGCAGGGAAGAGGTGCGACGTTGGCTTATCTTGCCGTAGAGGGGTGGGAAGGGGAGCCGTTGTCTTTTGTTTCGGATCTGTTTTCGTTGGGTTTGATTCAACAGGAAATGCAAAGTGAGATCACAGTCAAGACCCGCGACGAGGCTTTTCAGAGAGCACGACTTCTGGTGGATCAGAATTCTCTATTAAAACGCAGCTTCAGTGAGCGCGATTTTTTACCAATAAAGTCTGAAAAAGCGCGTCGTTCGCAATTGGCGCGTGTTGTACAACAGCAGCAGGCGCTCAAGGAGCAGGGGAATCTGCAGCAGACATCATTGTTTACCACCCAGGAGGCAACAAAAGAGGCCATAAAAGATACGTCGACCCGGTGGCGGCCGAGAATATTTGTTTTTGTGCTGGCCGCCCTTCTTTTCCCTGCGCACATTTTACATCCTTCCATTATTCCTTCTGTGCGAGCCTCACAAAAAGCTGAAAAATTCTTTTTAGATGTACGAAGTCGTCAATGGTCGCAGATTATGATCTATCAAAAAAAACAGGGACGTTGGGGGCTGGTGGAGCAGCAGTACGCCCCCTACCGGAAGGCTCTCGCCCATCAAACGTATCTACTACTGTGGAAAACACAAAAAAAATCGGGGCGCATTTTAGTGCAATTGGAAAAAAACCAACGTATTCTTATTCCTTAGTAACTTACGAAGTGCTTGAGGGAGGAATCATCGTGGACTATCTACATTCAATCATTTTAGGAATCATTCAAGGTATTTCAGAATTTTTACCTATTTCCAGTGATGGGCATCTCGTTCTTTTTGAACAAATCTTGGGAATGAACGGCGGGACACTGACATTTAACGTCGCGCTCCACGCGGGAACATTGCTCTCTGTGCTTTGTTATTACTATCGCGATTTATTAAAGATGTTCGATTGGCGTTTTATAAAAATTGGTTTTATTTCATCGGTCCCTACGGCCATCATTGGTCTGCTGATGAAAAAGTATTTTGATTTTGAAAACACATCGTTGGCTGTTGTTGCAGCTTTTTTTGCACTTTCGGGTTTAGCCTTGTTCTATGCCCAGCGATCTTTAAATACGATGGCAAAAACGGAAGTATCGTTGGCCAATGTGTTGGAGCAAATCACTGCAAAAAAAGCTTTTCTTATTGGCATAGCGCAAGGGTTAGCTGTTTTGCCAGGATTGAGTCGTTCTGGTTCAACCATCGCGACTGCTTTAATTTTTTCGTGCTCAGGACCGGTGGCGGCATTTTATAGTTTTGCGATTTCCATTCCAGCTGTTTTTGGGGCGTGTTTGTTGGAGCTCCATGATGCGAAGATCTCAGATAGCGATATGTCCTCCTATATAATAGGAGCTGTGGTCTCTTTTGTTGTGGGGTATGTATCGCTATCGATGTTGCAATTTGTTTTTACTCGTAAAATTAAGCTTACATATTTTAGTTATTATTTATGGGCGCTGGCGGGGCTTCTTCTTATTTATTCACAAACCGCTTAGTCGTAGTCGGTTGATCCATAGCGCATCTAGCGGACAGGAGTCGCGCCTGAGGGCGAGCAATACTCTTTAACAAAATTGCGACTAGCTCCATGCACAGTGCCAGAGCCATCAATCACAGCGAGTTTTCGCGCGCGCACATCATTCACGTATTCGGAGCGCACAAGATTGAGACGATACTCTAAAATCTTTTTTAGACGCGTAGATTCTGTGGCGTTTGGATTGCTGCGATACCAAGTGAGGTATTGGCTTTCCACACCACTCGTGACCCCGCCATTTTGAACAACGACATCATAAAAGAAGAGATAGGCGCGAAGTTCTTTGAATTTTAGACGAACCATATAATCCACAGTTTTATTGTGAATATCTTTTGCGGCTGCGACTTGCAGGGTGACAAATTCTGGGAGGGCCGCCATTTTTTGCAAGGAGGTTTTCCATTCTGTTTTAAAAGAGGAACCATTATAAAGGGTGGCGACAGCCCAATCGACACTGGCCTGGTTAGTAGAGTCGGACGCTTTGCTAGAGAAAAAATCTTCCTTATCGAGAGGAGAGGTGTCTTTTAGATAATGAGAACTCTTTTGTACTTTACTTAAGACAATCCCATCACTGCTATCACCCCAAGCGTTGAGCATTTGATTTACCTGTTGAATTTGTGTGGACGAAAATGCCAAGGGCATATTTTTGGTATTGCTATCGCGGAATGTGAACAAGAGCGGTTGCAGGGAACCTTGGCCTAAATTTTGATTAAATAATCCTAAACTGAGACCTTGGCCGTCAAAGTTATTAGAGATGTTATTCCAACCATCGTGGCCTTCAAAACTTCCAGAGATATTCATAGAAAGAGCAAAAGAGATCAACAGATTGCTAGAAATATTCTTCGGCCATTGCACTTGATCAAAAGAGAGATCTGAACAGATTGAGGGTTTAAATGAACTGGTTGTCGTCGAGTCGTCCTCAATGTCAGTAACGGATTCACTATCGGGAAAACCTAACGATCCGTTGTCTTCAGATGAGCCCATGGTCTGGGGAGAGAACTTCCCACAAGCAGATAGACTGAAAATCAAAAGTAGACACTGGACGAAACGCATATGTTCTTTACGGGCAAAAGTCCTGCAAACCTTAATCTCGCCAAAAATGTACAAGTTCTGACGGCTGAAAGAACCTCCGTTTTCAGACAATTTAAGTATTGTTGAAAACGTAGTGAACGGAAAAACACGGTGTAAGATCTTAAATCTCATTTTGAAACACAGGATAAGGTCTTTGTTTTCTGCGGGAATGTGCAAACTCAAAATAGAACGTAATAATCGTTATCGAAATAATTTATAGCAAAGTTGTTAGACAACTTCGGCGAAGATTTTTAAGACTGGATCTCTCTTGATGAACATGGTGTTCGTCAAAATGAGGGGGAGAACATATGAGACAAATGAGAAACGTAGTATTTACTTTAGTGAGTATCGTGAGCATGGCAATGAGCACGATCGCGAGAGCGGATGATATTGCTTTGGGTGAGCCAGCGTATGGGGGAACGGGCTGTCCACAAGGAACTGTCGGGGCGACGCTCTCACCTGACAACAAAGTGCTGAGTATTATTTTTGATGCCTTTATGGCGCAAGCGGGAAAAGGCGCAGGGGTTGCCCTCGATCGCAAGAGTTGTAATTTGGCAGTGCCGATTCATGTTCCACAGGGTTATAGCGTGAGTGTGTTGAAAGTGGATTATCGTGGATACACTTATGTACCTGCGGGTGCTATGGCGCGTTTTTCTGTGGAATACTTTCTCAAAAGTTTTAACAGCAGCAGCACAGGGCCTAAAGGCTCCCGCACATTTATGGGGCCGGTCGATCGTGATTATTTAGTGTCGAACCAACTTCTTCTTTCTGCCGCCGTTTGGTCCGCTTGTGGTCAGGACGTGAATTTGCGCATCAATACTTCGATGTTGGCGAAAACAAATTCTAAAAACCAAGACGTTCTAGCAACGGTAGACAGTACCGACATTGCTGCCGGTATGATTTATCAGCTGCAATGGCGGAAGTGTATTTAAGCTTACTAACGAAACTGTTTGAGGAGAGAACTCACATGAAGTCTGTATTTTTAGTTGTTGTGATGTTGCTAAGCCAAGAAGGTCAGGCTCAATGGAAAGGATCTCCTCACTTTATCGATTCTTTGCGGGCGCCAGCTGTTGGCGCTCCTTTTGTGGGAGCACCGGGGGCCGCAGTTATTGGCGATGCTGGTGAATCCGCAGAGCCACAAATGCAAAACGACGAAAGCGCGAAACCTTTTCGTCCCGGTTGGGGAGAGAGACCCAAAAATGCGGGATCGATTTTTGTTCCAGGTTTGCAGATTAAAAAACCGCAATGGGGCGGCAGTGGATGCCCCGAAGGAACGGTGGGCGTGAGTCTCACACCGGATCAAAAAACGCTCGCTCTTCTATTTGATAATTATGTGGTGCAAGCGGGACGCAGTTACGGTAACCGACGCGATTTGAAAAGTTGTACGGTACAAGTTCCTTTGGAATTGCCTCGGGGAGTTCAGTTTACCGTGGTGAAATTAGATTATCGTGGTTACAATTTGATTCCGCGCAATGCGCGCGTTCGTTATTTTACATTATACTCGTTTGTCGATTCGCAAACAGGTAAACAAGCTGGTCGACGTGTGCGCCGGCACTTTGATTTTCGCGGTCCTCTCGATGACGAATACACTTTATCGACCGACATTTCCACAGAGCCCGTTTGGTCACCTTGCGGACGTTCAGGACAACTACGCATAGAAACCCGGGCGGCTGCCGTTACCAACGCGCAAGGTGAAGATGTGATGGGCACCGTCGATTCCCTCGACGCGGCCATCGGCGCGTCCCCCAACGGCGAAATGCAGTATCACCTCCTTTGGCGTCAATGCCGCTAAACGAAGTATCTCGTTTAATATGAAAACTTTACTCGTTCCCACATACTTCTCGCTGTCCTCAAAACACCTAGCTATATTCCCGATCACAAACAAAAGCGGTGGTCGTATGCAAGTTCATCAGAAATTAAACATTTTGCGAGCGTTCTTTGTCGTGTTCTTTTTACTTCCACCCACAGTCGTCTTTGCAAAAGATTCTGGAGTTAACGCTCACCTCGAAAGTATCCTCGAACCCTTTTTAGGAACCTACTTTTCCCATGATGAACAGGGAAGAGAAAAGGTGATAAGCGTGTTTCTCAGTGAGAACACTCTCCATGCATGGGAGCTGGGTGGAAACCCAGTCATGATATGGCAAGATTTTTTGTATCCTCTGGCACTTCATGAAACGAAAGAAGAACAGGAGTCTTTGCGAGGGGATGTTCGCTACATGGGCGGTTATGGTAGTTACAAGAGCAGCATCGAATATCACGGAGAGCCGGGAGTACTTGTCATAACCGAAACGACAATGGATCAGAACGAGCGTCACATGCGTAGGGAAGAACGACGTCTGATTCGCGACGGTGAGAAGCTTTATTATGTTTTCGTGCGAAAGTATTACAGAAGAAAATATATTTTCTGGGGGCCATGGGTACAAGATAGAGGCTCAGAGAACATTCAAAAAGATACACGTTCTCAAACTTTTGGCTTTGAAAAACAAAGCACAGCATCGATTCCTCTGGAGGAGTTGGCTCAGTTAGCGCAGGATCGTGAAGAAATGCTTTATGGTGCGTACAAACGCCCGGCGCTTCCAGTGGCGGAGGTCGCTACGCATGAAAAAACACAACGTATCGCCACCGCAGAAATCGTTAAATTTCCTAGCAGACATTTCATTTGCGAAAAGATCTTCGGAGAGTAAGAGAGATCCTTCGCTGCTCTCAGGAATCTTTGTTAGACTTTTGAGCGAAGCGCAGGCTAGGCCTGCGTCGTTCAGAGCAGAGAGAAGGACCTGTCTCCCTCCGTCATCCTGAGCGAGGCAAAGGATCTCAGCTTACGGATTCTGCTCGTTAATCAAAGTCTCAATATCTAAATTATGAAGCTGATTTGCGAGGGGAGGAGAAATCCGCAATATTCGATATCCTTGCGTTCGCAGCAATCGATCCCTTGCGCGGTCTAAGGGACGTAATACCAGATCGTCTTGCTCATTGAGAATCGAACCATCCATGAGGAGAGGTCGAAAATAGTGATGACCACCATCCCACTCCACAACAAGTCGAGCGTCTACAACGAGAATATCTACAGCATCATAAAAACCCGGTAGTTGGGCATCTGAATACTCGGTGATGAGCTCGGAACCTCTAAAGAGTAATTGTAGGTCGATCTCCAAGATCTGATAGCGAGAGTCGTCAGGGGACGAACGATGGCGAGTGTCACCACTTTTACCTCCGTCCGCTAGAGATATATTATAATATTGCAGTTTTCTTTCGAGTTGCTCTATCAGGAGTGAAATTTCGTAGGTGAGCGAAGTACGAACATCGTTCTTTAAAAAAAGCAGGCCACGGTACATTTCTTTTACAGGTTTAATATGTAAGTTTGCAGGTAAATTTCCTGGCAAGCTTTCAGGCAAGTTTTTTAAATTTTCGGTGAGTACTCTGATAAAAAAAGACAAGTCTTCAGTACTCAACGAATGTTTAAGCTCTCCGTCGTGATAAAGTTCAGCCGACAAGGTTTCAAGCTGAGTGGTTACATTTAGACTCGGGAAAATTTCGCGCAAACGTTGGTAGTAAGACGCCACAAAAGATTCCGGAAAGACCAACGGGGTTAATTTTCTCTGCAGAGCAAAGGTGAGAAAGCTTTCATTCGACCACTCAAAGATTTGTCGCTCAACGATCTGCAAAAAGAAAGCACTCCATTTGTCTGAGGGCAACAGACGCCAGCGCGCGAACAAAGTAAGATAAGCGAGGCTCTCTTGAGGACTCAAGGATTCGTAAGCCTCTGCGGGCTGATTGAGCACACGTGCGAAAAATTCTTGATAAGAGACACGAAATGATTGCTCCCGAAGACTCTTGCGGCTTTCCGCGATCATCTGTTGGATTTCTTCAGAGGAAACGGAGTCGTCAACAAGAGAGGGGCTAATAAGATTTTGAGGAAAAAAAGTATCGCAGCGGAGTGCGGCTTCGGCAAAACAACAACAGGAGGAGAAAGTAAAGAACAGGAACCAGCGCAAAAGCATAGAGATTTATAGCAGTTTTCGCATTTTTGAGGAGGTTTTCTAAAAAAATTGAAAAAAAAACACGAGTAGCAAGCGACTGACTATTTTGACGAAAAAAATACATGAAAAGTTCTCTAGAACATTGCACTTTTCCTAAGGTCATGCAAATTTCTTCCCTTTTAACAGGAGAAAAGCCTATGCATTTAGAGGTGCCCCCATCACAACCCGAATTCATTCGCCTACAGTTTCATGGTCGTTCGGGTGATTATTTCAGTATTTGGATCGTCAATTTGTTCCTTACATTGGTGACACTCGGAGTTTACAGTCCATGGGCTAAAATTCGAAAAATGAAGTACATAAACCAAGCTACCGAATTTAAAGGAAGTCGGATGGATTATCACGCTCAGCCACTTCCCATATTGATAGGGCGGATTATTGCATTGGTGATTTTTGGTTTGTATTTTTGGGGTGGGCAAATCAACTGGACCGTGGGGATTCTGGGATTCTTTTTAATGGTTCTTGTCGGTCCATTTTTGTTTGTTAAATCCATGCGATTTAAGACCAAATACACAAGTTACAGAAATGTACGTTTTGGTTTTCATGGAAAACTCGACGATGCTTATCGACTATGGTTTCGCTATGGCGCCTTTTTGTTTGTTACGTCGTTTATCTCCATTTTATGTTTAAAAATATTTGGCCAATTACCGGTGACGACGGGAAAAGATAAAGCGGCCGCTCTCGCAATTTGGTCCCACCCGACGATGATAACGATTATGAGTATCGCGGTAGTGAACATCATCTATATGTTGATCATGGGTCGCAAAATACTTAACGCCAGCTATAGTTACATTTATAATAATTTATCTTATGGCGGGACGAGAGTTTCAATTCACACTGACTCTTCGGCAGTTTTCAGCCATGTATTCATGCCGTACCTAAGAGCTATAGGTTGGATGGTTCTGATAGCGCTGACCGTGGTAGCTTGTTTGGGGTTGATACGGATTACTGGAACCATAATGCTAATTCTCATAGTTCCGCTTATTTTTACATTTTACGGTTTAATATTTTATCTGAGCGTACTTTTTCCTTACTTAACGAATACATATATTTGGGGTCGTCTGCATGCGGGACCCTACCAGAGTAGAATCGTCTTATCGAAAAAAGATTTTGTATGGGTCGTATTCACCAATCTTTTTGTCATGATTTTCAGTTTTGGTCTTATGATTCCATGGGCACAAATGCGTTATCGAAAGCTTTTAACTGAGTCTAAATATTTGAGTGTCGACAATCTCGATCAGTTTGTCGAGACAGCGGCAAGCTCAGCCTCTCCCATCGCCGAGGAGATCCTCGGAATCTTTGATTTAGATTTTGAGATTGGCCTGTGATCGAGTTAAGAGCCACTTTTCTTGATGGAAAAACTTCTCAAGCACGCGACGTAAAGTTGCGTGTTCTCAATCATTCAATTGTCATTGTGGACGGTGACGAGCGGACACTTGCGCAAGGTCAATATCGTGCGATGATTCCAACAAAAAACGGACCATTGATTATTGAACTTGTCGATGGAGGTCGTCTCGAAGTCGAGAGTGGATATTATCATTTTGAACAAATCAGAAATCTGTTTACGTCGGGATCACGGTTCGTTTATTGGCTCGAATCTCATAGCCTGGGCGTGGTTTTAAGTTTAATATCGGTAGTGCTTGGGCTTGTTTTCCTAGTGCAAGTGGTTTTACCCAAGCTCAGTGGATCTTTGGCCGCTCGTGTGCCCCAAGAATGGGCGAACTCTTTTGATAAGATCCTGGTGGAGCAACTCGATAGCAAATATTTTTCCCCAAGTAAGCTTTCACCAGAACGACAGCAACAGCTGACGGACTACCTCCGCGAGCACATTGACCCTCGAATCAAAATTTTGTTTAGAGAGCTAGAATTACCCAATGCCTTTGCGCTTGCTGGAAACACCATTATTATCGGCGATGAGTTGGTAGAAGCCATGAGCCAAGATGAAGAAATTTTATCTGTTGTCTTCCACGAAGAGGCCCACTTAAAGAACCGACATGTATTGTCGACCATTTTTTCGTCCTCTGTGTTGTCGGGGGTTTCCTTTTTTATTATCGGCGATATGGTGGGAACCACAGACACAATTCTCAACATGGGTGTTTTTTTAGTCAGCGCAAAGTATTCGCGTAAATTTGAGCAACAGGCAGATCAGGGGGCCTATGCTTCGCTGAAGAGAACGGGTCTTTCTTCGTCGTGCTTTAAACAAGCTCTTCTCGATCTCGAAAAAGCGTACAAAATGTCCACGAATCCAAAAAATAAATTATTTAATTATTTATCCAGTCACCCGCAAACCACCGAGCGTGTTGCGGGAGTCAAAGACGAAGTCTGCAAACCACTTAAGTAAATTAGATCCTGAGCGGAGCGAAGGATCTAACGTAAGTGTTTTTCAATACGCCGATCGGGGATAAGCCAGATCCCTGCAACAAAAATCAGAAAGCCCATGGCGAGGGCTGAAGAAAAAAATGACGAAGCGATAGCAAGAAGGTAAAAGACGGGAGAAAGTTTTCCCTTAAGATCGTTACCAACCGCCACTTTAAGTGGAGACTTATCTCCATGAGAACAAATAATCGCATTCTGCAAAATCCAATACGAGATCGCTGCCATAAGAAGTACAAAACCATAGACGGCGACAGGTAAAGGCGCAAAATGATTTTCGCCAGCCCAGGCTGTGGCAAACGGAACAAGAGAAAGCCAAAAGAGTAAATGCAGATTGGCCCATAAAATTCCTCCCGTTACTTTTGTAACGGTGTGGAGCATATGGTGGTGATTGTTCCAGTAAATACCGACATAAATAAAACTTAAAACATAAGCCAAGAAAACGGGAAGAAGCGGGTAGAGACTTTCGAGTGTTGTATCGTGAGGAGGTTTGAGTTCCAAAACCATAATGGTAATGATGATCGCAAGAACGCCATCACTGAATGCTTCTAAACGGCTTTTTCCCATACGAATCCAATTTTGAGTTGAGGCCCATCGCATTATTCAGAACAAAAATGGAGCGGAGCGACCAATATTATTAACGACGAAGATAGGTGAGTCTGTAAGACGACCAAGGTTCGAGTCTTTAAAGTGGTGGTCAGAGAGGGAATTGAACCCCCGACACGAGGATTTTCAGTCCTCTGCTCTACCGACTGAGCTACCTGACCACATCGGAAAATAAGAACCAATATAGCTACAAAAACCGCACTCTTAAGTCAAGGGTGCGAACTCACTTTGGTAGACTTATTTCAAGGCTTGCTCAAGGTCCCATAGAAGATCGTTGATGTCTTCGATGCCGACGCTGAGGCGCACGAGATTGTCGGAAATCCCCAGAGCCTTGCGATTTTCTACAGGCACACTGGCATGTGTCATAATCGCTGGGTGCTCAATTAAGGATTCCACGCCGCCTAAGCTTTCTGCCAATGAAAAAATCTTCACTTTTTCCAAAAATTGTCGCGATTCCGTCATGCCACCTTTTATGTAAAAAGTGATCATGCCACCAAAACCGGACATCTGTTCTTTGGCCAACGCGTGCTGGGGATGGGAGGCCAATCCTGGGTAGATGACTCGTTCCACTTTGGGATGTTTTTCTAAAAAAGTTGCGATGCTATTGGCATTGCTTTCGTGGGTACGCATTCGCACCGGCAAAGTTTTTAAACTGCGCATGCAGATGTAGGAATCAAAAGTGGATTGGATACCGCCCATGGAGTTACTGAGGAACGCGATTCTCTCTGCCAGCTCGGGGCGATTCATAATCAATGCCCCACCAACGATGTCACTGTGGCCATTGATATATTTTGTTGTGGAGTGGAGAACCACATCGGCGCCTAATTCTAACGGCCGCTGAAAATAGGGACTCATGAAGGTATTATCAACCACAGAGATGATGCTCTTCTTTTGTGCTAGAGCACAGTGTTTGCGAATGTCCACCAACTTTAACATGGGGTTCGTGGGCGTTTCGATCCACACCAGTTTGGTGTTGGCTTTGATGGCATTTTCAAAATTCTCTGGTTTCGTCATATCAATAAACGAGAACTCGATACCATTGTGGCGGAGAACTTTATCAAAAAGGCGAAATGTGCCACCGTACATATCATCGCTGGCGACAACGTGATCGCCCGCTTTCAGAAGATGCATCACCGTCGTTGTCGCAGCACAACCCGAAGCAAAGGCAAAACCGAACTTTCCAGATTCTAGGCTGGCAAGACAGTTTTCGTAGGCTTTGCGAGTTGGGTTGGAAGTGCGGCTGTACTCATACCCTTTGTGCACACCGGGCGACTCTTGCACAAATGTGGAGGTCAGATAAATGGGAGTCATGATCGCGCCCGTTGTAGGGTCCGGCTCTTGTCCTGCGTGAATCGCGCGTGTAGCAAATCCTACTTTGTGGTCAGTCGCTTTCATAGTGGCTCCTATTTTAGTTAAGAAAATGGCTCATGTAATCAAGCAAATCGATTTTTGTGATCAAACGTGTTTTCTGTCCAGCATCTTTGACCAGAGCAATAAAGCCCTTTTGGAAATGATCAGAGAGACTTTCTAAGTTGTCCTCGAGATCCACCCAAATAATATTTCCCTTAATCAAATGAATGATCGGCTCTGTGGGTTTGAGTTTTCCTGTGGCAAGAGGGAAGATTAAATCCGACTCGTCGAGGATTCCCACAATCTCACTGTCCGAGAATACCGGAACCTGAGAAATATTATTTTGTTTGAGAAGATTCACTACGTCGATCACACTTTGTCCCACCTTGGCCGAAATCAAATCGGGTTGGGATTGTTTCATCAACAGGTCACGCACAGTGTTTGTACGCATTGGCGAAGGAAGGAAGTCGTTATCCTTCATCCAATCATCGTTGAAGGCTTTGCTCAGATACGCGCGACCGCTATCCGCCATCATGATCACAAAAGTCATAGGTTTAGTAAATTTCTCAGAATACTTAATCGCGCCGGCCAGAGCCATCGCGCAAGATGGACCCACACAGATCCCTTCTTTTGAAACAATCTCGCGCACGAGAGTGAACGTTTCCTTATCTGTCACTTGCACAAAATCATCGATCACGTTCATGTGCACGTTCTCAGGGAGCATGTCTTCGCCGACCCCTTCCACTTTGTAAGGCTGTGGCGGGTTTTTGACTTCTTTAAAATAAAACAGATCGTAGAGAATACTACCGACAGGATCTGGGCAGAGAACTTTGAGATTGGGATTTTTCTCTTTCAGATATTTTCCGGCACCCGACACAGTTCCACCGGTTCCTGCACCGGCGACAAAGACATCAATCTTACCTTCGGTTTGTTCCCAAATCTCTGGTCCCGTGGTCTCGTAGTGTTGGCGAGCATTATCAGGGTTGTGATATTGATTCGTCAAAAAACTATGTGGTGTGATTTCGCCGAGTTTTTTAGCGACAGAAAGATAACTGCGCGGATCAGTAGGTTCAACGGCGGTGGGAGTAATGACCACTTTGGCGCCAAAAGCACGAAGAGCGGCGCGTTTTTCTTCACTGATTTTGTCGGGCATAACAAAAATGGCTTTGTAACCTTTTACCGCTGCAACCATCGCCAGGCCCATGCCAGTATTGCCGGAGGTCGCCTCGATGATAGTACCACCCGGCTTTAAATCACCGCGCTTTTCAGCGCCAGCAATCAGCGACAAGGCGATGCGATCTTTCACGCTCAGACCTGGATTGAAATATTCGAGCTTTGCTAAAAAAGTATGGGGACTATTTTTGGGCACTACTTTGTGAAGTTTAACAATCGGAGTGTCGCCAATGGTTTCTAAAATGCTATTGTAAATCATGAAGGCTCCTTCATTGGGTCCAGAGGCTTTTCGTTTGGAAAACTGTCTGGGCGTGGATTAAATGCGAGAACGGTCGTGAGACGATCGACCTTTTCTGACGAGTATTCCATGCTTAGTTTCTGCATCAAATCCTTAACTAATTTTTCATCGCTTGTCTCTTTTAAAAGCTCGTCGACGAGCTGCTTATAGATGCGCAGAGTGCGGTCTTTGTTTTGTGGCATATTCCCCCCGAATGCAGTTCAGAACGATAAAGGAGGATGGTGGAGGATTCAAAGTACGACGCGGCGAAAGAACCGTCTTGTAACGAAGGGCAAGGAGACTTATTGCTCGAAAACTTCGATGGAATTGATGGTGATAGGACTCTTGGGCATCATCATTGCGTCCGTCGGTGTGCTGGCGATTTTTTTAACCACATCCATGCCCGATTCCACTTCTGCAAAAATTGTGTACTTTTTATTGAGACGTGGCGCAGCGGTGGTTGTAATAAAGAACTGGCTGCCAAAACGATTGTCACTGGCTGAGAGCTTGGCCATGGCTACTTTGCCTGGGGCATCGAAAGTCACACCATCGTGGATTTCGTCAAAAAGATAGTATCCAGGCCAGCCGCGTCCTGTTCCCCATTGGCAACCCGAAAAAATTCCCAGTTCGGGGTGCGCACGGTGAATTACCAAGCCATTATAAAAAGGACGCATGGCTTTTTTGCCTTCTTTGTCGACAAAACGCTGTTCCCCTTTGGAAAGCTTAATAAAATTGTCCACCGTTTTGGGTGCTGTGCTTGTTAAAAAACGAATTTTGATAGTTCCAGCGCTCGTGATGATGCGAGCATAGCTCTCTTTTGCAAAAGAAACCGAAGACCAAATGCTGCAGAATAAAAAAAGGAGAAGGACTGCTCTCATTCATCTAGTTTAAAAGGCTGGCTCAGGTCGTCAAGGATATTCAGTCAGCTTCGTCAGTCAGTTTATCTAACAACATCTTCTGTTCATTGAGTAAACTTTGTGTTTCGCTCAGCACGACCTTTGGAGAGGTACCGAGAAGAGCACTTAAGAGCTCTAAATCGGCCGAGTCATCGCTGAGTTTTGCTTCGGCGGCCTGGCTAAGGAGAATGAGTAGCTGCTGTGACGTGCGCAGTTTTTGATAATTATCATAAATCGTCTGCCCGAGGACGGGATCACGTCGGTTTTTTACGATTTCGCAAAGGCCTTCAAAGCTCGGAGTGGAGGGAAACTGCTCGTTCGCCAAGGCAAATGCTTGGACGGCGAGTTCGCTATGCAAAAGCCCCCCTTTGTTCTTTTTTAAATCGATGGTCAGGGGATCGTTCACCAGCAGTTTGCTCTGGATATCGCGAAGCTCATGTTGATCAGCGGTAGTGAGGGGGCGCGGGGTAAAGAGAGGCACACTTTCTTCGGTAGGTAAAATACGATAGCACAAATAGGCTTGTCTTTCCCAAACGGCGGCTTGAGAGGTTAAATACTTTTGCAGCTCGGAGCGGGTGACAATCAAGGGGCCGGCGCTGCCACTGGGGCGCAAGCGTAAATCGATGTTGTAAAGTTTTTGGCCGCTGTGTGGGGAATTGAGCACATGAATAAAACGTCGCGCCAACTTCATTTGTGCTTCGCTCGCCGTTGTATCGGACAGAAATACAAAATCTAAATCGGAGGTGAGGCCCATTTGCCCAGTGGCCCATTTACCAAGACACAAAATTTGCAGAGGCTCTTTCCACTTTTTGCGTAAAAATTCTAACACCGCGAGAACGAGCGTGTCGGTAGTTTGCGACAGATTTTGGGTGAGCTCTAAAACGTTTTTTTGACGCAAAAAACGCGAGCTGGCGATGAGATCCGACATGAGTTTGAAATCTTGAATAGAAGAAAAAAAGAGGTCTTCATCCTGAGTATTGATATCAGCCGTCTTTAATAAAAAACTATCCACCAATTCTGGGCGGTGGATCAAGATTTGCGACAGAAAGGGGGAGCAGGAGAAGATCCACAGGAGTTCTTCGAGAAGCTCGAGATGCTGATTGAGCAGACTAAGAAAACTGGTTTTTGCTTTGGTGGCGAGAAGAAACTGGTGCAAATGTTCGACGGCACGGAAACGATCGCCCACACCTTTTTGCAAAACAACAAGCACATTATTTAAAAACAAAGCCCACTCATTGCGATCGCGGTCGAGAGAGCGGGACTGCAATTTAATTTTTTGCAGCTCTTCCCAGGCCGTTTTAAATTTTTCGTCGTGATCGTTTATCTCAGCGGAAGTCATGAGCGTTGCGGGGACCTTTTTTTGATAGGGACTTAAAAATTGATCGACGATCTGGGCGATGCTCTCCGCTTTTATCGTGAAAAGTTCTTTTTGTTCGGAAGTCAAAACATGCGACTGGTTGAGATCGTAGGTGTATTGATCGTTTTCGCTATGCAATTTATTTTCTAGATCACGAAAAAACCAATAAGATTCAGCCAGGGTTTTTGCATCGCTGGCGGACAGATGACCTGCCTGTTGCAGTGTGGCGATGGCGCTGGAGAGGGAGCGCGTTTGCAGAGAGGGAGATTTTCCGCCATGGATCAGTTGCAAGGACTGTATCAAAAGTTCCAAGTCGCGAATTCCTCCGCGTCGAAATTTTAAGTCTGCTGTTGAGGACGTCATTTTGTGTGCTTGAATTTTGCTGCGCAAAGATTGCAAATCGTGGAAAAGCCCATAATCAATGTGTTTGCGAAAAGAAAATTTTCGACAGAAATTTGCAATATCTTGAGTGAGTTGTGGGGGGCCGAGGGGAATGTCTTGGCGAATGAGGGCCACGCGCTCCCAGGTTTCTCCGTGGTAGCCATAGTGGTTGGTCATTTGCTCAAAACTTTGCACCAAAGGGGCCGTACTGCCACCGGGGCGCAGATCTAAATCGACTCGGAAACAAAAACCGCTGGGACGAATCTCGGTAAGATCATTGAGCCAAGAACGAACTTTTTTAATAAGAACTTTACTGGGTTCTTTTTCGGAAACAAAATAAATATCAATATCAGAACTTAAGTTCAACTCTCCTGCGCCGAGTTTCCCCATGGTGATCAAACATACCGATTCGTTTTGCAATTCTTCTTTTTCCCAAGCGCGTCGCAAAATTTGCAAACAGGACTCCGACCAAAACTGGCAAATGTTTTGTGCGGGCAAATCCGTGAGCAGAGCGGCCAGTGCGGCCCGTGTCCACTCGCGGTGACGTTGGTGTCGGAGTTCATCGGCAAAAGAGACTGTCGGCGCTGTAAGTATTTTAAGATAGCGATCGATAGCTGGCGACAGCGAGCGAGCTCGTAAAAGATCTGCGGAGGACCATTCGTTTAGTTGAGGAAGGGTGACCATTGGGGCCGATAATAGTTGTGTTGGTCAAACGTGAGTCGGTATTCATTTTTTCCGTCCACGCTGATCACATAGAGTTGATAGTTTCCAGTGCGATCACTGCGGAAAAGAATAAAGCGTCCATCGGGGGAGAAGGTGGGGTCTTCGTTATTCGCTCCACGACCATTGGGTTTTTGTGCGGAAGTGAGCTTTTGAAGATTTTTTCCGTCCACATCGACGATGTAAATATCAAAATGCTTTCCGGTGTCACTCGCAAACGCGATACGTTTTCCATCGGGCGACCAAGCGGGACTGGCGGTGTAGGTTCCGGCATAAGTAAGGCGGCGAGTGGCGTTGGTGCTAAAATCAAGAATGTACGCCATGATATTTCCGCTGCGATCGGAAGCAAATGCCAACTTTGTGCCATCAGGACTGATCGCGGGTTCCACATTCATCGCGCCGCGGGGGCCGTGGGTGATGGCTATTTTATTTCTTCCATCGAGAGACATTTTGTACAAATCAGAAGACTGACCGTTGGGACTCATGCGAAAAACAATATTTCGTTGGTCAGGAAAAAAAGTGGCCGTGGAGTTGATGCCTCTTTCCGCAGAGAGAACAATCCGCTGTTTATTTTTGAGATCGAGAAGGAAGAGTTCAACGTTGCGTGTTTTTACACGAGAGTGATAATTATAGGTCGAATAGGCGATGTATCGGCCATCTCGCGACCATGATGGCGAGACAGAGGCTGAGTTGTGAAAGGTCAGTTGTTCGGTATTGGCGCCATCCCAATCCATCACAAAAATTTCTTTATTGTTATTTCTGACACTGCGGCCAGCGACGATCTTGGTCAAAAAGAAAGATTTTTTGCCGGTCATTTTTTCAATCAAGTCATTGCAAAACATATGAACAGCCGAGCGAAGATCGCGTACAGGAGACGAGTAGGTTTTTGCCAACACAGGTTCTTCGCGATTGACATTGTAGACGTAGGCTTCAAAGGTCAGTTGGTTACCGACGATATTAAAACCAGATTTGATCAAAAATTCTGTGTTAATAGACTTCCATGCATCAAACAAAAAACCATTGGGTTCCATGGGGTGGGGACGGAGGCCTTTGTCGGCGGATTCTAAAAATGACTGAGGATTTTGCAGGGTAAAAAACGAAGAGACAGTGAGATCTTTTTCTAGAATGTCTTGAATTTCTTTTTCATATTTTAAATATTGTTTGGCCAGTGTGGGTGTACCTAAAAAACGGACCGGCGCGACAGCGGCGAGACTTTTTTTCACCGTAGCTTGGCCCACATTGATATGCGTAGAGGGTGAGGGCGCATCCACGTCCTGAGCCAGGATGAGGACGGGACTTAAAAAAACGATAAAAATAATCACGAAGAAATTTCTCATGCGGACCTCGCAGCGTTGGATTCGGGAGCTGTTACCTAATCAGGAAATCTTAACTCAATTCCATTGTCTTTGAAATAACTTATCAAATTTTCTGGCGGAGCGGGGAAGGGCGCTGAGTTGACCACGGCTTGCACGGCTTCTTTGTCGTAATCCGCTTGGCCAGAGGAGCGCAAAATTTTCTTTTCTAAAAGCAGACCATTTTCGTCAAAACGGATCCAGATCGCCGTTTTGAGAGGTTTTCCGGCCAACCACTCCGGTAAATTCCAAAAACGTTTAATGTGGATATCCAGATCTGCGAGGTAACGGTTGTATTCAATTTTTTCCACGCCTGTTAAAGCGTGACCTTGGTTGAGGCGATTTCCCTTGATCGTAACGCCCTCAGCGGCCGCGTCGTTCTTTTTTTTCTTCAACCGATTGAGCGCTTCCAATCGTTGCAGAGCGGAGTTTTGCTGATCTTTCAGTTTGTCCGTCTTTGCAGGTGGTTTGCTAGGCGTCTCGGGTTTCTTGTCTGGTTTTGTGGCTGTCGTTTTGCTAGGTTCAACTTTTACAGGAGCCGGTTTTTCTGGCGGTGGGGTAGGTGTGGGCTGCGCTTTTTCTTCACCAGGAGGAGCGAGTTGCACATCTTTGTCAGGCAGAGCCACAAAATCAACGCGGACCGCTCGTAAAAATTCGGGACGGTCTCCTGGGAAAATAACAATCTTCACGACTAAAAAGAGAACCAACACAAGATGCATGGAGAGGGAGATTAAAAAATATTTTAAGTCAGACGTGTCATTCATAGGAGTCATTCATTTTGCACAGCTATTTCGGTAAAGTGACTAAACCCACATTCTCAATGCCCGAAGCCTTTACCTCGGCAATGACTTCGGCCACCAAGCCGTAATCAACGCTTTTATCGGCTTTGATATAAACTTGTTTTTCTTTTTGAGTTTTAAAATGAGCTCGCAACTTATTGCGCAAACCATCCGCCGCTACGGGTGTATTGCCCCAGTAGATGTGTTTGTTCGCTTTGATACTTAAAACGAGTGGCTCTGCATGAGTTTCAATCCCCGCGGTAGCGGTTTTCGGAAGCTGAATGTCGATCCCTTGCTGCATCATCGGCGCGGTGATCATAAACACCACCAGCAGAACCAGCATCACATCAACGAGAGGAGTGACGTTGATTTCGCTCAGAACCATTCGCGATTGTTTTTTTTGCGGTGAAAAGCCCATGCTCGCCTTAAGTTGAAGGTGTCTTAAAAAAATTGCGTCGCGCGATATTCAAAAAATCAGAGTTAAAGCCATTCAGCTGATTTTCAAACTTTTTAATTTTGTTGATCAAGTAGTTGTAAAAAACCACCGCCGGAATAGCAGCAAAAAGTCCAACAGCCGTAGCAAAGAGCGCTTCTGAAATTCCTGGAGCAACAACAGCTAAACTTGCTGAGCCTGATTGCGCAATGTCTTGGAAAGAATTCATAATGCCAATGACCGTTCCCAACAAACCTATAAAGGGAGCGGTACTACCGGTTGTGGCGAGGACACTGAGTTGGCTTTCCAGTTGCTCGATTTCATCATCGTGAACTTTACGCAAAGTTCTCTCGAGATTTTCCATGCCGGTAGAAAGAGAAGTCCCTTGCTGTTGAATAGAGCGCTCGATTTCTTCGTAGCCAGAAGAAAAAACTTTCGCCAGAGGACTTTCTTTGTGTGGGTCGATCTGCGAATGAATTTGCTGAAGGTTCGGAGATTTCCAAAACACTTCGAGAAAAGCCGCATTTTTTTTGCTGATCTCGGCAAATTGATTTTTCTTTTTCAAAATGATCAACCAATTCCAAACGGAAAGGGCGATCATGGAGAGAAGAAGCAACTGAACGACGATGCCGGCGTTGGCGAGTCCATTAAGCAAATTGTGAGATTCCGAATTTACTTTAACGGCAGTTTCTGCGGAGGCAAAAGATGTAAAAATCATAAGAGTTTCCATACGTTGAGAGTAAGCGTTTCTGTTGGTGCGGGCGAGGCACAGCGCATGATACAAAAATAAGCATTTTGGGATTTTTGGATTTTGTAGATGTGGGGATTAGTTTTCGATGAGGTAGTTGGCGTTGGAGGGGAGATCGGAGAGCTGTGCTTCTTTCACCGGTCCTATGAAGACGGGAACTTTCATTTTGTTGAAAGTATCGGTGAGTTGCTTTGTGCTCTCCTTAAAAATTTCTGGGCGCAGCCAAATGCCACTCATTTGCACAGAGAGGAAATTTTCCAAACCAAAAGTTTGTAAGGCGCGAAAGCGCACGATGTAGGCTTGGCCGGCGCCGAGGGCGATTTCACCATCGTAATAGCGCAGATCTTTCAGGAATCCATCGCTCACGGCTAGAACTAATGAGCGCTTCAGTAGACTTTTCTCTTTTAAAAAATGAAACAACTGGCTGGCGAGTTGGGGCCCCTGAGCTTCTACGAGAAGAATCACATGCTCTGCCGAGGGAGCGTAATCCTTGAGCAAAATTTTTGGTGTAACGGATGTGACGTAAAGTTCTCCGGCCTCTGAGGCGACATGAAACCACTCAGTTTGGTTGGCGTCGCCGTGGGTGGAAATCTTCTGGCCGGGGTTGTTTACAAATCCTTGGATCCACGGATTGGGGTCGTGGGAGTGATAGCTGTTTTGTGCAAGGGTCCAGAGCACAAACCAGACTAAAATAGGCGCACATAACGCTACAGAATAAATTAAGAGAGATTTTTTGTTCACAGACACATCCCATAACATGTTGAATTAACAGGTAAAATATTTTAACAAGACCGATTCAAAACCAAGGCGAATGTACGTCTTATTTTACCTTATATAAGGTTGACCAAATGAAAGCATAATGAAATAAAGACCTCACGTTACTTATAACGAATGAGAGGTCTTTTGTGAATAAGATTCATCGCAAATTAGAGTATGCGCTTATTTCTTTAAAACATATGAACCAAAAACGACCGGGTGAACTCACCACCGTCAAAGAAATTTGCCAGAAATACTCCACGCCTTTTGATGCTACAGCTCGTGTCATGCAGCAGATGGTGCAGGGCAAATTTTTAAAATCAGAACAAGGCGCCTATGGTGGCTATCTTATTCAGCGCGATCTGAGCAAACTCAGTTTGCGCGAGTTGATTGATAATGTAGTGGGTCCCGTCGAAGTGACAAAATGCATTTCGGAATCTTCCGCCGGGTCCACCTGCGAGATCCGTGAAACGTGTAATATCATGACGCCTATTTTTTCGCTCAACGAAAAATTGATTCGCTTTTATGAAGAGATCAACATTTTAGATCTTCTCTCCACCAATGAGAGAAAAAAATCGATAGGAGATTCTACGGGGTCCCCGACGCAGGAAGTGGAGACTGTCCAAGCAGGAGTTGCAGTGCAATGAGTGATGATTTACCAGCTCTCGATATAGAGAAATATAAAGACAAGTACAAATACGGCTTTGTCACTGACATCGAGACGGATTCCATTGGCAAAGGTCTTAACGAGGACGTTATTGCGTTTATTTCTCAGAAAAAAAATGAGCCACAATGGATGCTTGATGAGCGACTCAAAGCCTTTCGCTATTGGCAAACGCTGACTCCTCCGGAGTGGGCGGATTTAAAGATCGAAAAAATTGACTATCAAGACATTAGTTATTTTTCCGCCCCCAAAAAACACCAAGAAAAACCGAAGAGCTTGGACGAGCTCGACCCAGAGCTGCTTAAAACTTTCGAGCGTTTAGGAATTCCACTTTCTGAGCAAAAACGCATTAGTGGTGTGGCGGTAGACGCGGTCTTTGATAGCGTCTCTGTGGGAACAACTCACAAAGAAGAGCTGGCCAAACACGGTGTGGTTTTCTGCTCCATTTCCGAGGCCATTAGAACTCACGAAGAGCTGATTAAAAAATATTTTGGCTCGGTTGTGCCATACAAGGATAATTTTTTTGCCGCCCTCAACGCCGCCGTTTTTACCGATGGATCGTTTGTGCACATCCCTAAGGGCGTGCGTTGTCCGTTAGATCTTTCAACGTATTTTCGCATCAATGCCGAAGAGACCGGGCAATTTGAGCGCACCTTGATCATTGCCGAAGAAGGCAGTTACGTAAATTACTTAGAAGGCTGCACGGCGCCTCAACGCGACTCCAATCAGCTGCACGCCGCTGTCGTGGAGCTCGTGGCGTTAGCCGATGCGGAGATCAAATACTCGACAGTGCAAAACTGGTATGCCGGCGATCCCGAAGGGCGCGGCGGTATTTATAATTTTGTCACCAAACGCGGAAAGTGTGTCGGCGCTCGTTCCAAAATTTCTTGGACACAAGTGGAGTCGGGGTCAGCAATTACTTGGAAGTATCCAAGTTGCATTTTACAAGGCGATGATTCGCAAGGGGCCTTTTACTCTGTGGCGCTCACCCATGATCGCATGCAGGCGGACACTGGCACAAAGATGATCCATATTGGTAAAAACACCAAGAGCACCATCATCTCTAAGGGCATTGCTACAAATTCTTCCACGAACAATTATCGAGGTATGGTGAAGATCATGCCGTCGGCGGAAGGCGCTCGCAATTATTCGCAGTGCGACTCTATGCTCGTCGGCCCACGTGCCAAGGCCAATACCTATCCGTATCTCGAAGTGAAAAATGACAGCGCGATTTTGGAGCACGAGGCTTCCACCTCGCGCATCAGCGAAGAACAAATTTTTTATCTCAAATCGCGCGGGATTGGTTCGGAAGAAGCGATTTCACTTTTAGTAAATGGTTTTTGCAAAGATGTATTTAAGCAGTTACCGCTGGAGTTTTCCGTGGAAGCGGTCAAGTTGATTGAAATGAAACTAGAAAACAGTGTGGGTTGATCATGTTGAATGTAAAGAATCTCCATGTGAATGTGGATGGAAAAAGTGTATTAAAGGGACTCAATTTCTCGGTCAAGCCGGGAGAAGTGCATGCGATCATGGGACCCAATGGCTCTGGAAAAAGCACACTGTCTAAAGTGATAGCCGGGCATCCGTCCTATGAAGTGACCGAAGGCAGCGTTGAGTACGAAATTAACTTTAAGATGAAGAATCTGCTTGAGCTCAGCCCCGAGGAGCGTGCGCGCGAAGGCATTTTTCTCGCTTTTCAATATCCTACAGAGATTCCCGGATTGACCAATTTTGATTTTTTAAAAGCGTCTTATAACTCAGCCGCCAAACATCAAGGCTTTCCGACCATGGACGAAAAAGCGTTTGCGGAATTCCTTCGTAAAAAAACTCAGATCGTTAAAATGGACGAGTCTTTTATGTACCGCCCAGTGAATTTAGGATTTTCTGGTGGAGAAAAAAAGAAAAACGAAATCATTCAAATGGCGGTGCTTTCGCCACGTTTGGCATTTTTAGATGAGACCGATTCAGGACTTGATATCGATGCTCTCAAAGTCGTAGCCGATGGCGTGAACCAATTGCGCAGTAAAGAAAATGCTTTCGTCCTGGTGACCCATTATCAACGACTTTTGGATTATATTGTTCCTGATTACGTACACATTTTAGCGGGTGGAAAAATCATCCGCTCTGGTGGTAAAGAGTTAGCCTTACAACTCGAGAAGCAAGGCTACGAGGATTTGATTTCATGAGAAACACGGCACAACGGGCTCAACATCTTAGAGAGCATTTAGCGCAGCCGCCCTCCAGAAAAATGGAGGATTGGCGCTACGTTGATTTTAAATTTTTGCAAAAAAACGAGTATCAGCTTTTTGAGAGCGCGCAGGACAACCATATCCAAGTCATCGATGCAGAAAAAAAAGTAGTGATCACCTTAGGGTCGGGCGATGCCCAAAAGTGGAATTGGCATGGAAAAGTCGCAGGCATGCAGGTGCGTACGAGCCAAAACCCACAAGTTTCTTGGGACTATCAAAATTTCTTTTCACATTTGTCTAAAGAGTTGCAACCATCACGCACCGAAATCGTGTTTGCTAAAGACTTTCCCGCCGACTATGTCGTCGAATGGCATTGGCCAACCACTTCCACAGCCAACATTTGGAGTTTTCACCATGTCGCCCTCTCGGTCGTTATTGAGGCCGGCGCGCAGGTCAAAATTGTAGAAAAATCCATCTTGTCAGCGCAGAACTTTTTAAATCTTGAAGTCCAGTATGATCTGCAAAAAAACAGTTCCCTCTCTTTGATTAAAATTGAAAATGGGCAAAAAGAGGGACGGGGCTGTCAGACGGTGCGTTTCAATGTGCAAGAACGTGCACAACTCATGGTGATGACGGCGACGGCCCATGCTACATGGTCTCGCCATAATTTGTACGCGCGCATGAGTGGAGAGCACTCGGAAGTTCGTTTTTTGTCGGCATCCTTAGCCGCGCAAAATGAGTTTATCGACCATCATACCTGGATAGATCATCAAGTGGGGAATACCACCAGCTTGCAAAAGTACACCACGGTGTTAACCGAAGATGGCCACGGCGTTTTTAACGGCAAAGTTTATATTCACCGCGATGCTCAGAAGTCGGCCGCAGAACAAAATCATCGCACATTATTGCTTTCCAAAAAAGCCCACATCGATACGAAACCAGAACTTCTGATTGAGGCTGATGATGTCAAAGCCAAGCATGGCGCGACCGTCGGTCAAATCAGCCAAGATGAGTTATTTTATTTACAAAGCCGAGGCATCGACGAGGCTCAAGCGCGACAATTTTTAGTGCAAGCCTTTTTGTCCCGCTTGACCGAAGAATTGCCAGAGTCGTTGCGTAGTTTTTTTCAACAGGAACTCAAAAAATTGATGGCGAACCCAGGGGAGCCATCATGAGTTTTGATGTTACTTCTTTCCGCGCTTTATTTCCACAACTGCAAAGAGAAATCGAAGGACATCCCTTAGTTTATCTCGACAGTGCAGCCACGTCGCTCAAACCCAAAGCCGTGGCTGATGCGCTCTATCACTACTACACTCACGATGTAGCAAACATTCATCGCGGGGCGCACTACCTCAGTCGCCAGGGCACCGAAAAATACGAAGACGTTCGTACAAAAATATCCAAATGGATTGGTGCCAGTCGCAAAGAAGAAGTCATTTTCACACGCGGAGTGACCGAGTCTATTAATTTGATTGCCCATGCGTATGGCTTTGAACATATCGGTGTGGGTGACGTCATTTTACTGAGTCCGTTTGAACATCACTCCAATATCCTACCGTGGAAAATCCTGGCAGAAAACACCGGCTGTCGATTGGTCACATTGCCGTTTGATCAAGAGGGACAGCTTGACCAACAAGCTCTGCAAAAAATCTTTACGCAAAAAATTCGCCTCGTGTCCTTGATGTTGTACTCCAATGTGACCGGGGTGCGCCTCGATGTGGAGTCCGTTTTAAAAATGGCTCGTGAGAAGGAAGTGGTGTCCATCGTCGACGCGGCCCAAGCCATGTTGCATGAGTCGATCGATGTGCAAAAGTTGGATTGTGATTTTTTGACTTTTTCGGCGCATAAAATGTTTGGTCCGTTTGGCGTAGGCATATTGTATGGACGTTATGAGTTATTAGAGCAAATGCTGCCTTATCAAAGTGGGGGGAGCATGATCTCCTCGGTGACGTGGGATAAAACGGTCTATCAAGATCCGCCTTTTAAGTTTGAGGCGGGGACCCCCAATATTGCCGATGTGATTGCTACAGGTGTGGCTGTGGACCTGATTCAGTCATCACCTTTAACTGAGTGGGTAAAACACGGCCGCGCATTGGGTGAAAAAATCGAAGCTTATTTGCAAACCCAAAAAAAAATAAAAATTCTCAGTCCGCTTTATACGCAAGCTAAAAAGACGGATATTATCTCCTTTGCCTACGAAGGTGCCCACTCTTCCGATGTGGGGGAAATTCTCGACCAGATGGGAATCGCCGTGCGTGCAGGACATATGTGCGCCCAACCATTGATGGCAGAGCTGGGAGTGGCCGGTACGGTGCGAGTTTCTCTAGCTCCTTACAACAACAACGAAGATATCGAACGTTTTACGACAGCGATGAAAAAAGTAGGAGAGTTGTTATGATGTTATCCTATGAAGTGTTAGTCAGAACCATGCAGACGCCGAATCCAAGCGCCTTTAAATTTATCGTCAACTGCGGGTTGAAGAATAGCGGGAAAGCCACTTTCAATTCTGCCGAAGAAGCAACGGGGATTACTCTCGTCGAAAGCCTCTTTGTCATTCCTGAGGTATTACAGGTGCATCTTTTTGAAAATGTGATGACGGTGACCTTTAAAGAAGATGCGCCCGTGGAGAAACTCATCGAGCAAGTGACGGCGGTGCTGCAAACACGTTTACCGATTCATGATCCTGATTTTTTGCTTCCCACCGAACGTGAGCAAAAAGCCAAAAAGAAAGATCTTTCTCCTGAGTTACAAAAAATCGACGAGATTTTAGAGCGCACCATTCGCCCAGGTTTGCAGGCGGACGGCGGCGATTTAGAAATTTTATCTTACGAAAACCACGTACTGACGATCAACTACCAAGGAGCCTGCGGCACCTGCCCAAGTTCCACCTATGGAACACTCGACGCGATTCAATCGATCCTACAAAACGAGTTCGACCCCGAGCTCACCGTAATGATTGGCTAAAACGCAACCAGTCGCAAAAAGTATCGGCGTACCTTTTTGCGATTGGATGCGTTCTTAAGAGGATTATTTTACTAGTTTGCGGATTTTGCGGGATTGCATGTGGGCTTTGATAATGTCTTCTTTTTCCATGTCGCGGAGTGAAGGGTCTAAATTAAACACCGTAGAAGCGCCTTGCGGCTTTCCACTTCCATTATCAACAAGCGCTCGTAAAACGAGATGTGGCTTTTTTAATGGCCATTTTACTTTGACGGTAATTTCTTTTTCATAGGTCTTGATGTCTTCCGTTTGCGAAAGAGTTTCTTGGCGTTGGCCCGAAACCAACTCTACACCTTTAGGCAACATCCATTTTATTTTCAAATTTGGAACGGAAGAACGGATCGCAGCCACGAGTGTGACTTGATCATCGTGTTGTTCTTTAAAATCAATGCGCAATTGAACGGGGCCAGTCGCTTTCCCCCAAAGACGGGTTTCCTCGGGGAGTTCAAGAGAAGTTATTTGTTCCGACACTGTGGCTTTTGTAGTCTTGTTTTGTGCATGAATAACAAGTGCAGTGCCAACAATTAAAACAAGGAGAGTGGAACTTAGAAGTGATTTGGTCATTAATTTGGACATAGTGAATTCCCATTCAAGGTCATTGCATAAGTTGAGGCAGAACCAATACGCACCCCGGTATCCACACGAATGTTGATCATGTACCAACCAGCGGAGAGAGAAGTCGAAATAGACTTCGTGACGGAGCCTTGCCCATCCACATTTGTTTTGTTAGATGCAGCGATGGAGGTGCTTGTGCTATCGGTAAAGCGGTAGCCATTTTTTAAAATATAAATATCTAGATCAGCGGCGTTGGAGCTAGTGGTGGAATAACTTAATTGGAAAGCAAAAGCTCCGCCAGGATGATAATATTTGTAAAAATCGTTAGAGGAAAATTGGTTGGAGCGCGAAGAGGAACCATTTTCAGGATTTCCGTTGGGAATATTGGCGCCGTGTATAGATGTATGCGTGGGAGAGCAAGAACCAAGCGCTGCGACATCGCGCGCGTAATCATCTTGATCGTCGCCATGTTTCTCCGCAGTTCTTAAGGAGCTCCAGTCCGTGTGGCCGCTGAGCGATTGTTGGAGCGTGTGAAACAAGCCGATACTTCTAAAAACATGCGCTGAATTTTTGAGTCCAGCCGTGGAACTGGTAAACACGGTCCAAAATTCTGCAAAAGAAGCAGCCACAGTATCATCATTGGCGGGATCAATAGCATCCCATAAAAGACGTGTGACGGAAAATTCATGAAAGTTTCCTTCACCCATAATTGATGCAGAATCAGACGTTCCGCTTTCTAAATCGACATCAAAAATGGAGGAGAAAAAACCATCGGTATTGCCCGAGGTATCTCGGTAGTAGGCAATGTTAGTGACTGCTGCTTGAAAGAAATTAGCAAAACCTTCACCCCAAGCCAGTCGTGGATCGAGAATGGTATTGCCATTATGATTACCTCCTGGGGAGTCGGAGTCCGAAAATATATCTTCGATAAAATGACCGTATTCGTGAATAATAATAGAATTATCAAAATGATCACAGTCCGAGTTGTCGGTATCACCCGAGAGACCACCCAAAATATAGAGTTCATAATCACCAGGAAGATAAAAACTTAAGGGTCCGGAATTAACATAGGCTCCAGGATTCACCCCTTTGTCCCAAAAAATAAATACGGCTCGCGCTCCAGTAAAGGGAGTGCAGTCTGTGAAAGAACTCGTGCAATTGTTCGTTTGCGTAAGTAAGTACTCATTGGCCGCATAAATTTTATCAAGAATATTAAAAGCACCGCCTTTAAGTTCGCCCGTTGCTGTGGCGGTCAATGTTCCAACGGCGGCACTGCTGGCGCCAGAAACAGTGGTGCTAATGCTGTGAACATCAGACTCTGTAGGATTATTAAAAACAGCGGCTTTGGTGACGGCATCGTAAATACGAGCACTGATCAAAATAGTATAATTACCAGAGCTGACCGGGACAGATACGGAAAATTGTCCGCTATCGTCAGTCGTTCCACATTGAACAATGGCTCCCGAAGAATTTAAAACTGAGACTTGGGCCTGGCGAATAGGATTGGGCGTTCCATTGATGTTTCCATCTGTATCATTACGATATTGATAAACGGCATCGCCCGAGAGAGTAATGCCTCCCGAATAAGAGGTCACAGTGACGCAACCAGGGTCAAAAGATCGTGAGGAAGAGCTGCCATCAGTGCTAGAGCTCGAGCAACCCGCGAGGACAAAATTCAAAATAAAGAGAAGGCCCAGGATCAAACGCATGAATACGTATCGGGACAAAAAATCATGAAATGAAGTCGTGATTTTTAAAATCGGATTTATATCTTGATTCGAAGTGAATTGTGTTTCAATATGAGATAGGACTTCATAAAAAATAGAAATATAGAAAAATATAGACTGAAAAAATGGAATTAAGCTTAAATTCAGATATTCAATTAGGCGCAAATCATTTCCACATCCAAACAGAAGATTGGGGTGTGGCAAGTCCGTACATTGTAAGTCGAATTTATAAAAATGGCGCAGTTTTAAAAAGCATTAAAACACCGTACTCCGATATTATTCATGCGCCCATTTGGGATAAAAATGCTGTGGAAGTAGCGGTTAAAAATCAACACAATCGCATTCTCGAAAAGCTGATGGCCGCGCAGGCTGCTGGCGCTTTCCTAGACGTATGAATTAAGGGCAAAAAAGTCCCTGACTAAGGACTATAAAATCCCTCGACCTATATGGGGCTCTCGTTGAAGCTCATTGAGACGATACGAGTTGTTGAATATCATTGGAGAATGATACATTTTTCACACGTTTATAAAACATTCCGTGGTGAAATTCATGCCCTTCGCGACGTGAATTTTAAAATCAACAAAGGTGAGTTTGTTTTTTTAACCGGACACAGCGGTGCCGGTAAAACCACACTCTTCAACTTACTGGCTGGTTTTGATCGTCCTTCTTCTGGAAAAATCTCGGTTGCCAATTACGACATTCATGGTCTGAGTGAGAAAGAGGCTCCTTTTTTCAGAAGAAAAGTGGGCGTGGTCTTTCAAGATTTTAAATTATTAAACAATCGAACGGTTCAGGAAAATTTAACCCTTCCGCTCGAGATTATCAATGCCAGTCAGCAGATGATGACAGACAAAAAAAACCACATGTTGGCGGCGTTGGGTCTCAAAGAAAAAGAAAATTTTTATCCAGATCAACTCTCTGGTGGGGAAAAACAACGCTTAGCTATTGGACGAGCTTTGATTGGCCAACCAGAAGTCATTATTGCCGATGAACCGACAGGAAATCTCGATGCCCACTTGAGCCGCGAGGTGATGAAGATTTTTTCGCAATGTAATGCCTTGGGAACAACAGTGTTCATTGCCACCCATGACCAGCAATTGGTTCAGGAACAGAAAAAAAGAGTCATAATTTTGAGTAAGGGAGAGGTCGACAATGACGCCATTTCTGCATAAATACCTGCGTTTTGCACAAAGATCGTGGCAGTCGGAAACTCGCTTACGTTTATCGACGCTGCTGATTTTGGTGTTTACCTATTCAGTCACAATGTTTTTAATTCAGTCTGCTTTTAATTTTCAAAGTATTATGAACCGCTGGGGAGATTCTACGCGGATCACTGTGTATTTGGCCGATGGTCAAAACGAAGAGACCCGTGAAAAAATCCAAAATGCCATTTGGCAGCATGCCGAAGTTAAAAATGTGGTGTTTGTTTCTCAAGAACAGGCGATCTCGCAGTTTCAGTCGAAAAACTCCATTTTTTCCAAAGACTTCCTCGAAGATCTAAAATCCCAAGAAGTGTTTCCGGAAAGTTTCGATGTCACTCTTAAGGGCAGCCTTCGAGATGAAAGCTATTTTGCTAAGGTCCAGTCCGCTGCCAAAGTCATTGGTGATATCGTCGGAGTGGAAGAAGTTTCTTACGGTCAAGGATGGATGGAGCGTTATGGAGCTTTCCTCCGACTTACGAATTCTTTAGTCTCGGCCATTGTCGCCTTGTTCCTGATGGCATGTTTAGTGATTATTTCTAACTTGATTCGCGTCCTTGTTTATAATCAGCGAGAAGAAATAGAAATTCTAGAATTGATTGGTGAAACGTCTCAAAATATACGACGCCCCTATATTATGGAAGGTTTGGTTTTTAGTTTAGCCGCCTATGTGAGCGGCCTTGTACTGAATCTCAGTCTATTTTATTGGATCTCCAATGAGTTTGCGGGAAGTGCCATGTTAAGCCATTTGGCAGAGATTGTGGCCTCACCGTCTTGGAAAATCATTTTAGGCGGTTTTGTTGTCAGTATGATTGTGGGTTTAAGTTCGGCTTTTTTGACAGTGAGATCGATCAACACCGGTTGGGCGCTGTCCTCAAGGACAAAATAAATGAATTTTTGGGTTTGTGTGGTCTTTTTATTTTGCGGCATTTCTGCTTTTGCGGAAACGCATCCTCTTGCGGAGACGAAGCCCATTGAACGATCGCAACCTGTAGAACAAGAACAACTTGCTGTGCAAAAACAAGAAGTTGAACAAACAAAGTCTCCAGCACAGTCCCTTGTCGAAGAACGCCAAGAATCCAACCTTTTGCTCGACGATATTTACAAGATGACTCGTCGACAAAAGGCCTTGGCCGTCAGAAAATCGGAACAGCTACAAAAGCGTGAAGAGCTGGAGGCGGATGTTGCCGATTTGCAACGAGATATTCAGGATGTCACAGTACAGATACAAGGTTTACGAAAAAAAATCATATTACGCATGCGCAATCTTCATCGTGTGAGTGCTCCGACCATTTTTCAATCTTTGTTGGGCGCACAGGATTTAACCGAGATGGATCGCAATGCACGAATTCTATTTAAAATATCAAAAGCCGACGTGGAGCAGCTGAGGACATTCCGGGGTCTTAAAAATCTATTGAGCGAGCAGCAAATGAAGTTGGAAACAAAAATTGCCGAGTCTGAAACAAACCAAAAAGTTCTCGACCGTCAAGAGAGAGCGATTAAGCGGAACTATTCCTTACAGATGGATTTGCTCAAGCAGCTCAGTCAGCAAGATGTATCGTTATTGCAAAAAATTAAAGATATCAAAAAAAGCGCCTTTATTGCTCCAGGCAAAAAAACAGTACAACTCCCATCTTTGTATGAGGGCGGTCTCTATGAAAAAAAGGGATTTCTCGATTTACCAGTGACCGGCGGAGTGATCTCGAAGCGTTTTGGACTTTTACAAATGAATTCTCCAAAAATTCGCGTTTATAACAAAGGTTGGTTTATCACCACCATTCCACAAAAAGAAGTGGTGGCCGTGCATCGTGGGCAAGTGGCTTATGCGGGCCCACTGGATGAATATAATTTTGTTGTTGTTTTAGATCACGGGGATCACTTTTATTCGGTGTATGCGAATTTACAGAACACAGAACTTCGCGTAGGTGAAGAGGTGGAGCCCCTTCGCACACTGGGTCAAACCGGTTACTCTCGTCTCAATGGTCATGGTTTGTATTTTGAATTAAGACATTTTTCTCAATCAGAAGATCCGTCGGGTTGGTTTAAAGACGCAAAATTTAATTTGTCATCAGTGAAGGAGCAGAGTTTATGAAGAAAAGTTTGCAGTGGTTGTGTTTTCTAGTGGTTGTTGCGGTTTCGACACTGAGTTGGAAGTTGTATGCTGAGGATGGCAAAGAGGACCGGTATTTAAATTTACAAATCTTCGCCAAGGTTCTTAACATCGTTCAACAGTACTATGTGGAGCCGGTGGACACACAAAAACTCATTTATGGTGGGATCAAGGGAATGCTGAGGGAGCTGGATCCGCATACCAATTTTTTACCTCCTGATATGTATAAAGAATTCGAAACGGAAACGTCGGGTGAATTTGGCGGGATTGGCATCGAAATTACTATGGAGGATGGAATTCTCACAATCATCTCTCCCATTGAGGACACACCTGCTTGGAAAGCCGGGATCGAGCCTGGGGACAAGGTTGTGGAAATTGACGGTGTATCCACCAAGGGAATGAGTCTTGTGGATGCTGCCCAGAAAATGAAAGGCAAAAACGGCACTAAGATTCGCATGGGCATTATGCGTGACAGCTTTGAAGAGCCCAAGACCTTCACCATTGTGCGCGATATTGTTAAAATCAAGTCGGTCAAGTTTATCGATCTCGAAGATGGGTATGGTTATATTAGACTCACAAGTTTTATCGAAAATTCTGGGAAAGAGATGAAGAAGAAGGTCGCGGAATTCAAAGCGAAAAATAAAAATATCAAGGGATTGATTCTCGATCTACGCAGAAATCCAGGTGGCCTGTTGGATCAAGCCGTGCAAATCAGTAATCTCTTTTTGGACAAGGGAATTATCGTATCTACGATTGGTCGCGATAAAAGTAAAAAAGAAGTGACCATGGCCAAACCGGGAGAGGCCTATACCGATTTCCCAATTATTATTTTAATTAACGAATATTCTGCGAGTGCCAGCGAAATTGTGGCCGGGGCCCTCAAAGATAATAAACGCGCCTTGATCATGGGCAAAAGAAGTTTTGGTAAAGGCTCTGTTCAATCGGTTGTAAAAATGGGCGATGGTTCGGGTTTAAAACTGACCGTGGCCCGTTACTACACGCCGAGCGGCATATCGATTCAGGCGGAAGGAATTACTCCAGATGTCGAAGTGGAAGACGTGGATGCAGATACGTTTGGCAAAGCGGTGATTAGTAAGTCGGCAAAACGGGAAGCGGACATTCAAGGGCATCTTCAGGGTGAGGCTGAAAAGGATCATTCTAAAACAAAATCGGCGCAATGGTGGAAGCGTTTTGATGCTAAAGGACGCACGGAAAAGGTCGATCTGCTCAAAGATTATCAAGTTCAGCAGGCCTATAATTACATCAAAGCATGGAAAGTCTTTAAGAGTTTATAAAGGTCATAGATCCTTCGTTCCGCTCAGGAATCCTAATAAGGTAGTTCCCTGAGCGAATGCGAAGGACCTCAGGCAGAAGGACCTCCAGTCAATGGATCTGCGCTAGCTTTCTCTTCAAAGTTCGCATATAACCAGCAGAGTGAAGCACCCATTTTTGATCATCTTTATTTATCTCTTTTGCTCCGCAGGAGAAGCATGTAAAATGGCCTTTCCCAGTGAGAACCGCTGTGAATCGCAGCAAAAAAAAATCATCAACAAAAAGCTTTTGTATAATTTAAAAAAGAGCGTGGAAGCGTTTTATAACAAACGTGATCGTTTGTTGTTAAACAAAAAAACCACCCAGACTTCGAGTTGTTTTAATCTTCGTCATGCCGAAATGTATGTAAATTATTTGATTCAATTGCAAGAACGCTCAACCAAGCTTTGTGTGGATCATTTAGAAAAATTATCAAGTGCCGTCGATCAAATGATGGATCTGCAAAGCGAAGAAAATAAACTCATGAAGTCCAATAAAGAAAAACTGACCCTTATTGATCTCTCTATGGAGGTCTCGCGCTACTCAGAAGCACTGAAAATGGAAACTCAGGCGCTGTGAAGGAGGCTCAACTCTTCTTTTTTGAAGATGCCGTTACCGGCGAGAGAGTTGAGTTTGAAGGTTACGTGGACGAAGTTCGCGCTGAACACCTTGAAGAAGTGATCCCAGCATTGGAACGGTTGCAAAGGTATCAGCGCGAGCAATACGTGATTGCCGGAGCCGTGGCCTACGAGGCTGGTTATGTCTTTTTTCCCAAGCAAAATACAAGTCCGACCAACCTCGACACACCTTTTTTGCATTTTTACGTTTTTAAAACTCTGAAGAGAGTGCAAGGGAAAAAACTTTTGCCTTTATCAGAGCCGACCCTCTTTGCTTATCAAAGCGACACAACAAAAGAAGAATATCAAAGTCGACAAGAGCAGATTCAGTCGTTTATTCACTCAGGAGAATTCTATCAGCTGAATCAAACGTTACAAAAAAAGTTTCGCAGCACACACCTCCCTTTAGAGCTTTATGATTCTCTCCGTGAGCAACAAAAAACCAAATACTGTGCATTTCTCGATTTTGACGATTATCAAGTCCTGTCTTTTTCACCGGAACTTTTTTTCCAAAAACAAGGCGAAAAAATAACCACAGAACCGATGAAGGGCACGGCGCCGCTGACCGAGTCTCCTGAATCTTTGGCACAAGATGAAAAGTCACGAGCCGAAAATTTGATGATTGTGGACCTATTAAGAAACGATCTGGGTCGCTTAGCCAAGCCAGGAACAGTGAAAGTCGAAGAGCTATTTGCCATTCAGAAACTCTCTACAGTTTACCAGATGACTTCGAAGATTTCTGCGCAGATGAATGCCAACACCAGTCTCCACGAGATCTTGCAAAGCCTTTTCCCATGTGGGTCGATCACCGGGGCACCGAAGTGGAGTGCGATGAAGCACATTTCTCAGAAGGAATCTTCGCCGCGGGGTTATTACACCGGTGCTTTGGGCTTTTTGGATGGCCAAGGAAACGGCTCCTTTAACGTGGCGATTCGTACCGTGGTCCATCGTCAAGGCATTTACACTTTGGGAGTGGGTGGGGGAATTGTCTCCGATTCGCAACCAGAAAAAGAATGGTACGAGGCCCAGCTCAAAGCACGTTTTGCGCGTAAGTTAAATTCCTATTTTCAAATTTTTGAAACGCTTCTTTATGATGGTCAACAATTTAAAAATCTCACAGAGCATCTTCAGCGTTTGAGTTCATCGGCCATGTATTTTGATTTTGAATTCGACAAAGAAGGATTGCAAAAAAATTTACAGCTCCTGCAAGAACGTTTGAATTCACCACAAAAAATTAAAATTCAAATTTTTTGGAACGGCGAAATAAAAATCTCCAACCAAGATATTCTTCGTCCGCCAGGAGACCGAGTCGGCCTTGCGAAAGAGCGAATTGTATCTACCGATATTTTTCGTCGCCACAAAACAACTCAACGTGAAGTTTATGATCAATCCTGGGAAGAGGCACAGGCTTGTGGACTTTATGATGTTCTTTTTCTCAACGAGAATGACGAGCTGGTGGAAGCTAGTCGCCACAATGTCTTTTTAAAAAGAGAGGGAAAGTGGTACACACCACCACTCAGCGCTGGAGCCTTGCCTGGCATCGAGCGGGCGTCGACATTGCGCGATCTTCAAGCTGTAGAGAAAAATCTCACACTTAAAAATTTACAAGAGGCCGAAGAGCTATTGCTAACTAACTCTGTGCGTGGTCGAGTGAGCGTGCGCTGGAGTCTTGAATGATTCTGGTCATCGACAACTACGACTCTTTTACTTACAACCTGGTGCAAATGCTTCAGGTGCTCAACCAAGAAGTTAAAGTTTTAAAAAGTGATTGGGAAAATAAAGAATGGATCAGTGCAAACTCGGGAAAGATCCACTCTTTTCTTATTTCACCAGGCCCCGGTCATCCACGAGATGCTGTTTTAAGTCGTTGGGTTGTTGAACAATATCAGCAAAGCCATCCCATTTTAGGTGTCTGTTTAGGGCACCAGGTGATCGCGGAAGTATTTGGCGGCAAAGTGATCCAAGCGCCCAAACCTATGCACGGGAAAAGAAGTCTTGTCTACCACCAGCAGCAAGGTTCTTTTCATGAGATCAAAAATGCGTTCCAAGCGGTGCGATATCATTCGTTGATTGTGGAGAGTGAAAGTCTGCCCTCGTGTCTTGAGGCACATGCTCATACGGAAGAAGGAATCATCATGGGCCTCAAGCATAAAAATTGGCCAGTGGAGGGATGGCAATTCCACCCCGAGTCCATTCTGTCAGAGCAGGGCGAAGCCCTACTCAAAAACTTTTTTATTAAGTCGTAGCCTTTTTTGCCACTTCTTGAACTTTGGAATTGCCCAACAAGTAACGGAACACTTTGTCTTCGGTGATCTGATATGACAAACGTTGAAGACCATCTTTTTCTTTGTAGAAAGACTTCACTTTATCTTTTTCGATACCAAACTTCTTTGCCATTTCTTCAAACTTCACATCCATGTCAGCATCCGTGGCGTGCAGTTTTTCTTCTTCCGCCAATTTGTCGATCAAGAAGGCGGACTTCACCATAAACTCTGCGGTTTTATCAAAGTCGTCATTCCATTTTTGTTGGTATTCATCAAAGTTTTCGTCGTTGAAACCTTGTGATTTTAAGCGGCTTTGGAAATCATTCACCAAGGCTTTGCGTTGCTCTTCGAGCAGAGCTTTGGGTGCTTCTACCGGGTTGGCATCGACAAACACCTTCATCAACGAATCGCGGAGCTCTTGTTCAATTCGTTGTGTGTCGCTGTCTTCCATTTCTTTGCGGATTTGGTCGCGCAGGCTGGCTAAATCTTTTTGTCCAATTTTTTGGAAGAACTCTTCCGTCAACTCAGGAAGTGCTTTGGTTTTGATTTCATGAAGAGTGACTTTGAAAGTGACAGGTTTTCCCTTGAGTGTGTCAACATGATAGTCTTCTGGGAAAGCCAGAGTGATTTCTTTTTGCTCGGTGACATTCATGCCAATGAGTTGTTCTTCAAAGCCTGGAATAAATTGGTTGGCACCGATTTCTAGTTGGTGACCTTTAGCGCTACCATTTTCGAGTGGAGCGCCATCGATAAAACCTTCAAAATCAATGATCGCAAAATCTTTAGTAGCAAGAGGACGTGTCTCGCTGATTGTTTGAAAGACAGCATTGCTCTGGCGAACATTTTCCACCACGGAATCAATGCGCTCATCGCTGACCGCAATCTTTTCTTTATCCACACTAAAGCCGTCTTTCTTAACGATTTTTACTTCGGGGCGGATTTCGAAATTTGCTGTGAATGTAAAGGGTGCGTTTTCAGCAATCTCTTCAAAATCAATGGAGGGCATAGAGACAGGAACAAGTTTATGTTCCTTCAGCGCATTCCAATAAGCCGTTTGCACTAAGTTTTGCACGACATCGTTTTTTACTTTGTCGCCGTAGAGACTTTTAATGGTATCAATAGGTGCTTTGCCTTTGCGGAAACCTTTGATGTTGGCTTCGCGTTGCAAATATTTAAAGGCGCGTGAAAATTCTTGATTCACAGTTTGAGGAGGCACTTCAATTTTTAATTTTTTTTCCAGGCTTGATACGTTTTCTAGATCTGTCTTCATAATTTCGTCTCCTCAGTGATTTATAACTCTGCTATTCAAATCTACAATGCAACTCGACAAAGTTTACGGATTCCAATACTTTGGTTTAAGAAAGGCCGAGCATTTAATTTGCTGGAATATAGGAAATTGCGTCGTTAAAATCAAGGTTCTGGTGAAATAAATGGCACCAAATCTGAGCACTCATCGCCGACTAAGGAGATATTTTGCAACACATTCAATGGGTTACAGGTAAAGGAGGCGTAGGAAAGTCGTTGGTAGCGGCTTTATTAGCACGCAAATTTGCCAGTGAAGGGAAGAGAACCCTGCTCGTCGATATGGTGCCAGAAAGCTACCTCTCACGCTCTCTAGGTTTTTCGCAACCCTTCCAAGGCACAACGGCGCAAAAAACTCCTTATGGTTTCGACTTAGCTTTGTGGTTGGGAGAGGCGTGTTTGGCCGAATATGTACAATATTGGGTAAAAGTGCCGCGCGTGAGTGGGATTTTCTTAAGCAACCAATGGCTCAAATCGCTCATTTACTTGGCTCCAGGGTTACGTGAGATCGCTTTCTTGGGAAAACTGACCAGTCAGACCCGTCGTCACGGGCCGCCACTCAATTACGATGTGATTGTGGTGGATGCCGTCAGTACGGGGCATTTTCTGGCTTTGCTCAAAACGCCGCTTTCTTTGTCGCAGACAGTAACCAGCGGCCCCATGTATGAGCAATCCCGGCAGATTCATCAGGTGCTACAAGATCCAAAACTCACTCGCACGCTTCTTGTGACCAACCTGGAAAGATACTCCCTCCACGAATCCCAAGAGCTGCGCACACAGCTCCAAGAAAAACTTCAACAAGACTGCCAACTGGTGGCCAATAAAGTTTTCTCTGTGCCCAAAGACTTAGAACCGCTTTCAACCGCCATGCCTGAGGAGCTGCAAAAATTTTTAAAAGCCCAATACGACGTCAAAAACTATCAAGACCAAGCTTTACAGGAGTTAAAGAAAGAGACAGGAACTGTTTATCAAATTCCCTTTTTCTACACGGATTGGTCAAAGACTCTGGAGAATCGCGATGAAATTAGCAGATTATTTACAGAAGTATAGAGTCTTTCTGTTTGTCGGAAACGGCGGGACGGGCAAAACAACACTCTCAGCGACATGGGCTTTGGAGCTGGCAAGTCGTGGTAAAAAAGTGGGCCTGATGACCATCGATCCGGCACGGCGGTTAGGGGAAGCCTTTGGCATGAATCTCGAGACCGACGATTATAAGCGCCATGTCGTGGGTGATGTGTATGTGGACGTGCATTTGATTCACTCGCAAAAAATGATTCGTGATTTTATTGTGTCAAAATTTGGTGAAGAAAAATACAAAAAGTGGAATGAGAATTCATTGTTTCATCAAGTGGTCACACGTTTAGCGGAGAACCAGTCTCTTTCGACCATATACAAACTCGCGCAGATTTTGCGCTCGGAAGAGTACGATTATGTGGTCGTCGACACGCCCCCCGTCAATCATGCCGCTGACTTTTTCCGTTCACCGCAAAGAGTTTTGAAACTTTTTAAAGAGAACCTTTTAGCTAAAACAGTCCTCGAGGGTACGTCTTTTTCTAGCCGCGCTTCACAAAAGATTTTTTCGACCGTCATCGGTGTGTTGGCGGGCGGTGAATTTGTTCGCCAGATGGAGAATTTTTTTGCGGCATTCTTTTCTTTACAGAGCGAAATCGTCGAGGCCGCAGAGTATCTCGCACAACGACTCAAAAACCCGCAAGTGTGTTATTTTCTGGTGGTGTCTCCCGAGCCACAAAAATTGCAAGAAACGGATGATGTCCTTGCCGATTTTAAGCAGCAGGGAATCTCCGCCCCACATGTTATTGTAAATCGAGCCTATCCCGATTGGTTATCCGCGCAAAAAATAACGGGACTTGAGACCTGGCCTCTCCTGCAAAATTTCTATGACAAGGTCTTCAACTACTATCATAATCAAATGAAGAGAGTGGAAGAAAAGCTACAGCGAGATCAACGTGAAGTGCCTGTGTATTTTCTCCCCGAAACCAGTGCACACACGTCCGAGGTTCAGCTTGCGGATATGCAAAAAATTTTGAATGAGGTATTTCTATGAAAAAGGCCCTGCTCTTTTTGTGCGTCGGCTTAGCGATGGTTCGTTGTTCCAGTTGGACGTCGGAGTCGATGCTTTCGACGGTGGATTATCCTGTTGAGTTGAAAGAGGCGCAGTACTTTTTACGCAATCAAAATGCCGAGCGTGCAGAAGCTGAAGTGCAGAAGTATTTAGGGTCAGCCAAGGATGTGTATTGGTTGGGGCAAGCGTACATTATGTTGGGGGAAATCCGCGAAAGTGTAGGACAAGAGAATTTGGCCATCGAAGCCTACAAGCAAGCTGTGCGCCATGGGGCTGGCTATAATTCGGCGATCACGGCGCAAGCGCTGTATCGGATGTCGTGGATCTATGAGAGAACACTGCAATACAACGATCTACAAATCACCTTATCAGATTTAAAGAATGTCTTGGGTGCGGGCGATAATTTTATCAAACACATCGAAACCCCAGCGCGGTTAGCGAACACGTATTATGTTCTCGGCAAATGGGACAAAGCTCTCGCCCAGCGCGACGCTATTCACGAAAAATCTTTTGAACAGTACAAGTATCTAGCTAAGGACGAAAAGAACTTATTCCAAGCCCGCTTGTATATGGCTTTTCAAGGGATGAAGCCCATTTCCATTACACCTTATAAATCCCAACAGATTATTGATCACTGTCGCAAAGAACTTCTCGAAGTGGCCGAGATGGGCACGAGGGATCAGGCGGAGAAATCTGTCGAGGTCCTCAGCAATGAATATGAAAGATATTTTACACAAGTCAAAAGTAAGCCTCTCAGCACAACGCCCATAAAAATGCTCGAGAACAATCGTCAACAAATCGGTGAGTTGGCCACGTTTGTCGACGAAATCAATCAACTACGCGCCCTTCGCCGTCCACCAGAGTTGGTAGTGAATAAACAACTCAATGTAGATTTCTTTCGACATATGGATGTTCTTGAGCAAAACGCCCGAACCATTGTACATAACTTAGAGTTTGGTTTACAAAAGGCGCAAAAGAAAAACAATACGGACGAGAAAAAGCCAGAGCCTCAAGCAGCACCGGCACCCCATCGCCCAGTCAATAATACTCTTTAACGCGCAATTCACCTCGGAGGATGAGTGTCATCAGTCGGTTCTTTTTTTAAAGGATTTTTTGTCCCCTTTCAGGGATTTTTTTGGATTTTTACCAGCTTGCCCCTTTTTCTGCTCGCGGCGATTCCCTTTTGGTTGGCGATTGTAGTTGCTGTTTATGTCATCTATTTTTTGTGGAATGAATCGGGAGCGCTCCTCCAATTTTTCCTCACCTGGATGCCGGGATTCGCGTCTTTTATTGATCTTGTTAAAGTCGGAGAGTTTTCCTTATTTGCTGCACTCTATCAGGGTTTGTTTTGGATTTTTCTGGTTCTATTTACCTTTTATTTTTCCTATTTAGTTCTTTGTATTTTGGGAGCCCCTTTTTATTCTTTGATCGCCGATCGTATTTTAGTCAAAAAGGGAGTGGCTCCGGTATTTAAAAATAATTTTTTCCGTTGGCTTTACACCACATTAAAGATGTTCATTATCAGCTGTATCAAGTTGGTTGTGTTTATGACAATTTCTGCCATTCTTTTCATCTTGTCCTTTTGGTCCTTTGCAGTGATCTTTGTGCCACTATTGATTTGTTTAATGATGGCCTATGACTGTATCGATTTTAGTTTTGAATGCATGAATTACTCCTTGTCGCAGCGTTGGCGCATTTTTCGCGTGCAATGGCCCTTCTTTTTAGGACTAGCGAGCATCATTCTCTTTTTTAGTTTTATTCCAGGATTATTTACTATTTCCCTCCCGCTTTTTATTGCGGGTGGTGCGGAAGCGATTGCGGACATGAAGAATCAAGGAGTTGTATGAGTGCGGACTTTCACCAACAAATACTTAAAAAGATGGATCGTCTTTGCGCTTGGTACGAAAGCGAATCTTCAGCATTAGAACTTCCATTTTATTCTAGCTACGACATTCGCGACTCTTCATTTAAGGTCACCAATGTCGATGCCAACATTTATCCTGCGGGATTTAATAATATCTGCCCCACGGATCGTGACCATGCGCCAGACTTGGTCAAACGTTACCTCACTCGCCATTATCCCAACGCACAAAAAATTCTTTTGATCACCGAAGATCATCTTAAAAACATGTACTACTGGGGCAATGTGTACGCCATTCTCGAGCTGCTAACGACGGCAGGTTATGATGTGCGCGTCGGCATGCCGGGTTTGCAAGAGTCAGAACAAATGGAAATGGAATCCTATCTTGGCAACAAAGTGTTAGTTCACCGCGTGCAAAATCAACAGGGAACTTTATCCGTCGAAGGTTTTCAGCCAGATGTGGTGATTAGCAATAATGATTTTTCCAAGACCTATGATGCATGGACAGATCTCACCCAGCTCAAAATGACGCCCCCCATGGAGATGGGTTGGTATCAGAGACAAAAAAGTATTTATTTTGAGTGTTACAATCAGGTGGCCAAAGAATTTGCCACGATTTTAGAAGTAGACCCTTGGAACTTTCAGGTGCGTACGGAACTTTTCCAAGAGTTTGATGTGGGGGACGAAGCCAGCCGTCGTCGTTTGGCCGAGAAAACCGATTTCGTACTTGAGCAAATTCGCAATGACTACCGGCAACGCCAGTGTTCCGAAGAGCCCTATGTTTTTATCAAAAACAACTCGGGAACTTATGGGCTGGGAGTGACACGGGTCAATTCGGGCGAAGACGTTTTAAAGTGGAGCTATGACTCACGAAAAAAAATGAAAGCACAAAAAGGCGGCGGACGCTTTGACGAAGTGATTATTCAAGAAGGTGTACCGACAGTGGTGAAATCGGGGGCGACGACGGCGGAACCGACGATCTATATGATCGGTGATTCTTTGGCGGGTGGTTTTTTGCGAACCCACGAACAAAAAGACGAGAAGGACAGTTTGAATAGTCCAGGCGCGGTTTACAAAAAGCTTTGCCTGAGCGATTTAAAAATCAAAGCGGAAGGTTGCCCGCTAGAAAATGTTTATGGCTGGGTCGGGAAGATGGGCCTCTTGGCCATTGGTCGAGAGACTCAAAAAATGCACGTAAACTATCGCGGATATCAAAAAAAATAGGTACACTATTGAGGAGTGTAGGAGGGCAAGACGCCCTCGAATGAAAACCCAAGGAGTGGGAATGAAACATTTTAAATCGTTAGCATTTCTTGTGCTGTTGATTGGCTGTTCATTTTATTCTTATTGGATGTCCAATCGGGACTTTGAATGGATTGTGCCTTATATGAATGACCGCGCTCCGGCAGCCATTCGAGAATCAAAAGATTTCCAACAAATCCTTGATAAACCAATGCGTGTGTTTAAACGTGAAACAATTATTTCTTCGATCTCCCTCGAAAGCCATGAAGGAAAACACAAAATCAGCTTGGGGCAATTCCCTGTGCCGGGAAGCCGCGGGTTGAACCTCGTATGTTTAGAGTATCCCTATATCCGTTTGCGTTTGGTGGCCGAAGGCGCCGCTGTGGGGGGACGCCAAACCCAAGTTTTTGTACGCGCACCTTGCAATATGCATCCGCGCAACCGCGACCGTGTTTCTGATATTCCGTTGCCATTTGCTGAGATCTTTCGTCGCCCAGCCCAGGATCAGCAGTTCTCATGGAAAGACTTAAATCTCGAAGTCGACGTGCAAATCGAAAATGTATTTGGTGATTGGCCACACCTTTGGGAGCTGGAAAGCATTGAGTTTTATAAAGATCCGCAAAACGAAGAGGATGTTTTAAAACTTACTAAACAAGAATTCCTCCAAGTGAACAAAGAGCCACTCTTTATTCGGTTTTAAGAGACGCGCGGAACAGTCTCACTTTTTTTCAACATGCCTCTTTTAATTTTTCCAAAATCTTCAGCCGGGGAGCAAGAGGCTTTCCGTTTATATCTATGAGGGCTACAACCACGGCATGGGGGTCCCATGTTTAAAAGTCTATTGATTCTTTCCTTAATCCTTTTGTCATTTTCTCAAATAGCGTGGAGCCAAGTGGCCACGTTCACCGACGAGGAAGTTCAGGTTCATCGCGCAAATATCGATGAAATTGCAGCGACTGCGGCGGATTGTCTAGATTGGGTTTATCAAGATCACCTGGAATTTTTTAATAAGTGGGGTGTCTCCAAGTACTACGGGAATCGCCGGTCGGATTATTCCACCAAGGCAGGGTTGATGGCTGCACTGGCATTTTATAAAAAACCCAAAGAACTGGTCTATGAGTTGGAACCGATCAGTTGCATTGGCCTCACCTTGCGTTGTTTGCGAGAAGGCTTTGCCGCGGTTGGAACAGAAGCCACTTTTGAAAAAATAAATGATGAGCTTAAAAAGGGAAATAATTTTTTTGGTACAGATTTGCAGAAAAACTTAATCCTACTCGGTTGGAAGTCATACTATTGGAATCCAGCCCCTTGGCAAAATGCTGATTGGGACGAAGAGGATCGAACATTGAATAAGTTGAAAGAGGGCAAAAAGTGGATGCCGGTTTGGGGTGGACATGCGGAGCGCTACAGACAGGCTACAGAAAAGGGATTCTACTATGAGCGTGGCCTTACAGTGGATGATGCTGTTTCACTCGTTGGTTTTAATGAGACTCAGCCCGCTTTTTTTAAAGGAATTCCATTTTTTGTGGGAATCGCCCACGCCGGTTACCATGTTTTCTCTGGCCGCGCGGGTGAAGTGATCGAGGCCCACAGCATGCGCGACCTCAACTCAATCAACAATTTGGAGTACAGTGAGTTCAATCCTTTAAAAACGGGTGGCGGGCCACGCTGGACACCCAAAGAGAGATACCGCTCGGGATTGATCGTCACTCCTCAATAAAAATTTGAAATGCTCACGCATCAAGCATTTTGAGAGTATAAAATTTACAAAACAGGTATTTTTTTCACAAAACTCCTGATGTACCACTGTATTTCCATTAGTGTCTTCTCAACCAAAGAGGGGTCTTTGGTTTTAATGGGGGAGAGTTGTCGTGGGGAGATTCCTTAAACAGGTCACTGTTTTATTTTTTCTAATATTATTTATTATTCCGAGCGAAGCACAGCAGAGTTGCCAGGATTTATTCCAAGACGAAGTTGAGCCCAGTGAACTCGATTTAGCGGCCGCTGCCGCTCTCGAAAGGATTTCTCAGCTTCGTGACGAGTGGTTCAATTTACTGAGTCCCTATAATCAGTTTCCAACGGTAGATGTTCATATTCTACCGCAAAATGTGGGCGTTTCAGCATTCCATGTAGGTAAAGGATTTATTCGTCTTGGTGTTCTCAACAATCAGGAAGAGTTAGCTGATGTGGAGCGGGTCATTGCGCCTATTTATGCTCATGAATTTGGTCACGCCATTTTTAGAGAGAATCTTGTTTTGCTGTGGCATGGTCAGACTATCAGATATTTAAATTTGGTTATCAATTCCGAGGAAGAAATTGATAAGATTAATCAGACTCCAGCCTTGCGAAAGCTTCGACAGGAGCTGACAAAAATTGAAGCCCTCATAAAAGTCGCAAAGTCTACTAAATCCCCCAAAGAGCTGGCGCGTCTTCAACAACTCAACCATCAAAAAACTGAAGAGTTGGGCGTGCAAGTGCCAAATTTATTTTGGTTTGAAAAGATTCACGAGTTAACCCTTGCACACAACGAACTGTTTGCGGATTCCTTTGCGGCCTTATTTTGGAAGGACCCTCAGATTGTGATGAAAGCTCTTGCTCCGGAAGATGAGTTGGAAATGATAGAGCAGAACTTACTTTACCGAGGGCGCAACAAAGATGTAGAAGTCTCGCCACGAGATTTCCAATTAGTTGATTTTAAAAATTGGCAAAAAGAACCCGCACACGTTTATACTTTGTTAGATCCTGCGCGCGGTGTTTTGTGGGAACTTTATATGAAAAACCTACCGCACGAAGAAATCCCACTTTTTATCAATGTATTTTTAGCGGCGACAGCTCAGCAATTTATTCAGCAAATTGAAACCATGGACAGTGGAGAAGAATTGAACATTGTGCCAGACCAGTACAATCGCGAATTCTTACGCCTCTTTATGCAAGAGGCGCGAAAGCAAGGTTTAGATATTAGAAAATAGCTGCAACTTATTTGTCGTAACTCATTTATGGTTGCGGGCCATCTCAATAAAGGTGCGAACAATAGCGCCCGAAGCACCTTTCGTTGTGATGTAGGGGAGGCGCCCACTCACATTCCATGCGGTGCCAGCGATATCAAAGTGGGCCCATGGAATCTCTTTATCAACAAAGGATTCTAAAAAGGCCGCAGCTGTAGAACTGCCCGCATTGCGCGATGGAGCTAAGTTGGTCAAATCAGCATAATAGCCCTTCATGTCTTTGCCATGATCATCAATCAGCGGCATTGCCCAGACTCGTTCGCCACAGGACTCGGCACATTCTTCCACTGTTTTGCGAAGTTTTGCATCGCGAGTGAAAAATCCAGTGTGGGTATTACCTAAGGCAATCATCATGGCGCCGGTGAGGGTGGCGGCATCGAGAATCATCGCCGGTTTTTGCTCGCTGGCATAGACAAGAGCGTCGGCCAAAATCAAGCGACCTTCGGCATCGGTGTTGTTCACCTCGATGGTTTTCCCGTTGCGCGCTTTACGAATATCACCAGGTTTGTTGGCAGAAGGACCAGGCATATTTTCGGTAGTTGGAACAAAAGCGATGGCGTTCACTTTAAGTTTCATTTTTGCAATGGCACCCATTGTGGCAATCACGGCCGCGCCTCCGCACATATCAAATTTCATTTCTTCCATCCCGGCACCGGGCTTGAGGGAAATTCCGCCACTATCAAAAGTGAGACCTTTACCGACAAAACAAATTGGTTTTTGTTTTGCGGAGCCGCCTTTGTATTCCATGCAGATAAATTTAGGTTCCTGATCGCTACCGTAAGAGACACCGAGGAAAGATTCCATTTTTTCTTTTTCGATCCGTTTTTTATCCCAAACTTGAACTTTAAGGTTTGTGCCCTTAGCTAAACTCTCTGCTTCTTTGCCGAGTTGTGTCGGTGTCATAAAGTTTCCGGGGCAATCTCCCAGGTAGCGAGCGAAGTTCACGGCCCACGCCACAGATTCGCTTTCTTCCATGGTTTTTTTCAGCGGCGCTGAAAACTTTTCCACAGCAATCTCAATGTTTTCCACAGAGAATTTGTTTTTTTGTTCTTCTTTGAAGGCGGTAAATTGGTAATTCGCAATTAAAAAGCCCTCAGTAAACCCGATGACAGCTTCTTCGGCAGAAAGACCAGACGGCGCAAGAACGCGGGCCGAGCGCAACTTTTCGCTCTTCAAACAACTGAACAGAGGAGCACTCCAGCGACGTGCATTTTCCGCATTCCACTTTTTAGTTTCACCTAAGCCCACAAAGAGGGTGTGGGGAGTTTTAGTCTGACGTAAAAAGGCGATTTCGCCTTCGCCCCCCTTAAAGCGCTCTTCTGGAAGAGATTTGAGCAAATCGCCAAAATGGGTAGGAGCTTTTGGGCTTAAGACCAAAGTCTGTGTTTTCTCTTTCACGGTTTTTTGTCCACAAAAAACAATGACAACATCAGCAGTTGAATTTCCGGATGACGCAGCGACGTTTAATTTCATATATAATCTCCATGGTTGTCTCATTGGGATGATTCTTACAAAGATAGTCCCAAGATCGTCGTTAAAGTTTGTATTGTCAGTACGACGAAGGTCCAAAACAGTACCATAGTCCTATTTGAGTGAGAAGAGGGTTTTTTAGGCTTTATATTACAAGAGATTTTCCCGAAGAGACCTTGTCATAGGAAGAAAAAGCACATATTTACACCGGGAGTTCTATGAGCAACGAAATTATGAATACACTAGTTCCAATAGTCATTGAGCAAACCTCACGCGGCGAAAGAAGTTATGACATCTATTCTCGGCTGCTAAAGGATCGCATTATCATCTTGGGTACAGCCATTAATGATGCCGTTGCCAACAATGTGATCGCGCAAATGCTTTTTCTTGAGGCGGATAACCCAGAAAAAGACATTCAACTCTATATCAATTCACCTGGCGGCGTTGTGACGTCGGGCATGGGTATCTACGACATTATGCAGTTCGTAAAATGCGATGTGGCAACAACCTGCATTGGGATGGCGGCCAGCATGGGTTCGCTTTTGCTAACGGCGGGCGCCCCCGGCAAGCGTTATTGCTTACCGCATGCGCGCGTAATGATTCATCAACCTCTGATTAGCGGCGGTGGTCTTGGTGGCCAAGTGAGTGATATCGAAATTCACGCCCGTGAGTTGCTGAGAACGAAGAGAACTTTGACTGAAATTTATGAACACCACACAAAGCAACATTATGATGTTCTTGATCGCGCTATGGATCGAGATAATTATATGACAGCAGAAGAGGCCAAAGCATTTGGTCTTGTTGATACGATTGTGGCTTCACGTAAATCCTCTAAAAAGGAAAATAAGCAATGAGCCGACGCGAGGGCGCGAGCCTTTTAAGATGTAGTTTCTGTGGTAAAAACCAGAACGAGGTCAAAAAATTGATCGCGGGGCCTGGCGTTTACATTTGTGATGAATGTATTGATCTTTGTACGGATATTATCGAAGAAGAAAAAGGGCGCGAAGAAAAACAATCGCATCAGTTTAAGGTTCCAAAACCTTCTGAGATCAAAGCCTTCTTGGATGAATACGTCATTGGCCAAAACACAGCGAAAAAAGCGCTCTCGGTAGCGGTACATAACCACTACAAGCGTATTAATAACCTCAGTAAATCACGCAAAAAAGAAGATATCGAAATTGCGAAGAGTAACATTCTCCTGATCGGCCCCACCGGGTCGGGGAAAACATACTTAGCGCAAACAATTGCAAAAATCCTGAACGTGCCTTTTGCGATGGCCGATGCCACAGCATTAACAGAAGCCGGCTACGTGGGTGAAGATGTGGAGAACGTGGTTCTCAATCTTTTACAATCTGCCGATTACGACATTGAAAAAGCGCAACGTGGGGTCATTTATATCGATGAAATCGATAAGATTTCCCGCAAATCAGAGAACCCTTCGATCACACGAGATGTGAGCGGAGAGGGTGTTCAGCAAGCTCTTTTAAAAATTCTCGAAGGCACGGTCGCCAATCTTCCGCCTAAAGGGGGAAGAAAGCATCCGCAGCAGGAGTTTATTCAGGTCGACACAACCAACATCCTCTTTATCTGTGGTGGTGCGTTTGTTGGTCTAGATAAAATCGTTGAAAATCGCGTGACCCAAAAAACTCTGGGTATTGGTGCAGATATCAAAACCCAAAAAGAAAAAGATCACATGGGGCTATCGAGCGCCTTGAAAAAATTAGAACCAGACGATTTGGCGAAGTTCGGATTGATCCCAGAATTCATCGGGCGACTTCCGGTTGTGGCCATTCTTGAGGAGCTGGATGAGAATGCACTGATCGAGATTCTCGTCAAACCAAAAAACGCGTTGATAAAGCAATACCAAAAGCTCTTTTCTTATGAAAATGTAGACCTTAAGTTCACGGATCCCGCTCTCAAGGCGATTGCCAAGCAAGCCTTGGATAGAAAAACTGGGGCGCGTGGACTTCGCGGTGTGATTGAAACTGCAATGCTGGACATCATGTATGAAATTCCTTCCATGGAGAACGTGAAGGAATGTACAATAAATGAAGACGTGATCAGCAAGAAAGCAGATCCCGTCTTGGTGCATAGAACCGAGGAAGAAGTTCAGAAAGCGAAGTCCTCTGGCGCTGAGAGTGCCTAGGATTTTAAGCTAACCGAAATCTTCCTCCAAATTGTCTTAACAACAAGGGGGAAGGATGGCTGAAATGCTTGAATTACCGTTACTGCCGCTGAGAGATCTGATTATTTTCCCGCACATGATGATGCCGTTGTTTGTGGGCCGCGAAAAGAGCATTAATGCTCTCGAAGAGGCCATGTCCAAACAAGTGGACATTGTTTTAGCTGCGCAGAAAGATGCGAAGACCAACAATCCTAATCCCGATGAAGTTTACCAAATTGGTACGTTGGGGACGATCATACAGCTTTTGCGTTTACCAGATGGCACGGTGAAAGTGCTCATCGAGGGCAAAAAGCGCGTAAAAATCGAAAGCTTCACCGACAACGACAAATTTTTTAAGGTCAAAGTCAAAGTCTTTGACGAAGATCTTGGCGACGAAGTGGAGCTCAAGGCTCTCATACGCTCGGTTAAAATGACGTTTGAGAAGTATGTAAAACTCAACAAACGCATCCCACCAGAAATCCTGATGCGCGTTTCGAGTATTGAAACAGCGGGTGAACTAGCGGATATTATTGTCGCTCAGCTCAACCTAAAGCTCGAGGATAAACAAAAACTTTTAGAGCAAATTAATACGTCAACACGTCTCGAAGAGCTACTGAACATGATGACCAGCGAAATCGAAATTCTCGAAGTCGAGAAGAAGATCCGCGGTCGCGTGAAAAAGCAGATGGAGAAGTCGCAAAAAGAATACTATCTCAACGAGCAAATGCAGGCGATTCAAAAAGAGCTGGGTGAAAAAGATGATTACCAAGCTGAGTTGATGGAACTGGAAGAAAAAGCTCGCGAGAAGAAGATGAGCAAAGAGGCCAAAGAAAAGGTCTTCAAAGAGTTGAAAAAATTAAAGATGATGTCGCCGATGAGTGCCGAAGCGGCCGTTGTGCGCAACTACATCGACTGGCTCCTCACTTTGCCATGGTTTAATTATTCGGAAGAGAAAAAAGACCTGGAATTTGCTGAAAACATTCTTAATGAAGATCATTGGGGATTGGAAAAAGTCAAAGAACGCATCCTCGAACACATTGCCGTGCATTGTCTCAGCAGTGAGGTCAAGGGGCCTATCTTGTGCCTCGTCGGACCTCCAGGGGTTGGTAAAACATCACTGGCGAAGTCTGTGGCAAAATCCTTGAACCGCAGCTTTACGCGTATTTCCCTCGGGGGCGTGCGTGATGAAGCCGAGATTCGTGGTCACCGTAAGACTTACGTAGGAGCGATGCCTGGCAAAATTATTCAATCCCTTCGCAAAGTGGAGTTCGGCAACCCGCTGATTCTTCTCGATGAAATCGATAAGATGAGCAACGACTTCAGAGGGGATCCGTCGGCAGCCATGCTTGAGGTTCTTGATCCTGAGCAAAATGCCACCTTCCAAGATCACTATTTGGAAGTGGAATATGATCTTTCCAAAGTGATGTTTTTTACTACGGCAAACTCACTGCACTCGATTCCGCGTCCGTTGTTAGATCGCATGGAAGTTATTTCCATCGAAGGCTACATCGACAGCGAAAAATTGCATATTGCGAAGAAGTACTTACTTCCGAAGCAATTACAGCAGCACGGTTTGTCCGATTACAAAATTCAACTGGCTGATGGTGTGATCAAAGACATCATCCAGTACTACACACGCGAAGCGGGTGTGAGAAACTTGGAAAGACAATTAGCAAATGTGTGTCGTAAGATTGCCAAAGAAATTGTGCGCGAAGAAGAGATTGAGCGCCACATGAAGAGCAATGCAAAAAAACCGACACGCTCACAAGTCAGCAAAGCGGGCATCAAAAAGACTTACACTATTACGGCGAAGAAACTCACCGACATGTTGGGACCTCATAAGTACCGACATGGTAAAATTGAAGAAGCCAATGAAATCGGCCTGACAAATGGGATGGCCTATACCGAAGTGGGTGGAGATCTTCTGCCTATAGAGGTGACGGTGGTTCCTGGTAAAGGCAAATTTACCGTTACTGGCCAATTGGGTGATGTAATGAAGGAATCTTGTTCCGCAGCGATGAGCTATGTGCGTTCTCGCGGCCCATTGTTTGGTTTGGATAAAGAGTTCTTCTTCAATATCGACGTCCACATTCACGTTCCAGAAGGTGCCATCCCGAAAGATGGTCCATCTGCCGGTTGTGCCATCACGACGAGCATTGTGTCCGCCGTGACGAAGACACCAGTTCTGCGTACGGTGGCGATGACGGGAGAGATCACTCTCCGTGGGCGCGTTCTTGGGATCGGCGGGGTCAAAGAAAAGATCCTTTCCGCTTACCGAGGAGGAATCCGTACTGTCATCCTACCGAAAGAGAACGAAAAGGATCTCCGCGATATTCCTGAGGAAGTTGTAAAAGATCTTAAAATCGTTCTGGTGGATCACGTGGATCAGGTGTTGGTGCACGCTCTGGATATCCGTAACGCGAAAGACTTGTTTAAGTCCACTCGCGATACGAATTTAGGGCTTAAAGCTCAATACACGGGCCATTCGTATCATTAACCGCAAAGCCGCTCTCCGCCTGCCTGGGCGGGGAGATGGTGCGTCGAACTTTGAAAAAAATTTAAAATTCTCCCAGCAACCCCCTTGTAAATCCAAAATCTCGCGATAAACTGTTCCCTCCAAACGCGGCTTTGGGAAGGCAAAATTGAGTTTGCTTGAGGGGGAAAATGGAGTCGAAATCAATCGCACCTTTAGAGATTGGTCGTCTGTATTATGAACGCGGTGATGTATTAAAAGCCGTGGACTTGCTTGTGCCCGCTGCTGCCGAATTACTTTCTCAAGAGCATGATGAGCAATTTTTAGAAGTCGTTCATTTACTGTTCCGTTGTTATGCTGAACTCCTCGAATTTGATAAAATTGAATTCTATAAAAATTTACTTTTAGAACGCGTGAGCAAAGAGGGTGTGCCCGTCAATGGCAAGACCTACTACGTCCTCGCACTCTGTTCGTCTTATAAAAACGAACACGACCGCGCCATTGAATATTGCCAAAAAGCGCTCACACATTCTCTCGCGCAAGACAACAAAGAGACTGTGTGTTTTGCGATCTTTGGCTTGGCTGTTTCTTATTACTCGCAAGACCGTCTCGAAGATGCGCTCAAAGAAATCTACAATCTTCAGGTCTTCATGAATGTCATGCCCATGCCCGAAGTACGTGTGTCGATGCATCTTTTAAAGGCCCACATCATGCGTAAATTACGCAAATTTGAAGAGGCCATTGATATTCTTTGGCAAGGGTACGCCACACTCAAAGAACAAAAAAACTTTCACATTTCGCAATCACTCCTCTATGGAATGGCGTTAACTTACAAAGAGGCCGGACAGCTGGAAGAAGCGCGAAAATATATCAAGCTTGTACAACAATCGATTGATAAAAAGAATCTGCGCCGACTTTACAGTTTTGTCGAAGTGTTGGCCGAATCGATCGGGAGTTCGCAAGAGCATCGCTACGATATTATTTTTAATAGTTCTGACCATTCTGTTTTTGAAAAAGGCAAAGGGCGGATTGATTTTAATAATCAGTTTATTCTTATTGATTTGCTCAAGTTATTTTTGACCAATCCTGGCCAATCTTTTAGTAAAGAACAGTTGGTAAAACAAATCTGGAAACAAACTTACAACCCAGAAGTTCATGACAATAAAATCTATGTGACGATCAAACGTTTACGTCAATTGATCGAGCCAGATATCGAAAAACCCAAATATATTTTCAGATCTAAAAACGGTTATTATTTTAATAAAGAGTCGAGTGTCGTCGTCGAAGAGCAAACCAGGGAGCAGCAATGAAAACGTTCGTATTCATATTCATGTTCATGACCGCGCCAATGATTTTTGCCGGACCAGAAGTTCCGTGGCCAGAAGTCATTCAGAGAGAGGTATTTATCAAAGACCTCCAGGGATTGTGGGTGAGCAAAAATCTCAACAGTCCGCAAAGAGCTTTTGAAATCAAGTTGCAGCTAACCACCTATGACTTAGCGTGTCCGTACCTGGTTACCATCACCGAGATCAGCCCTTTTAATGGTAAGCCCACGGGCAAAGACATTGATATTCTTTGTTCGAGTTTCTCGCGAAAACTCTTCTTTGTTATGAATGATGAGCAGGGAATGAACCAAAAAGTGGTGGAGATCATTGGTATTCAGAAGCCAAAAGATGCCATCGAGATAGGTGAACAATATTTAGGCATTACAGTCTACGATCATAGCGAGACAGGTGAAGTGGCTTATCAGGATGTCTTCTATAAGATGTCAAGATAGCGAAATCATTAAGCTAATCAGATTTTATTCTCAACAAGATCGGCTCTTGAATAGAGCCGTTTTTTTATTTTTATAACGCAAGGTGAGTGAATACAAAGGCACCAACCGTATAATCATTTCATCAATTCAAATCACGTCTTAATAAAATTTGCAAAATGCCTTATATATTAGCACCTAGGTTGGGTTGTCATAGGGTGTTTTTTAAGAAGCCTGGAACAAAATTGGGGTTATGGGTTTTTTAAAGAATTGGGTGTTTTAGAAGCTTGGGAACTTCGGCAAAAGTCACAAGTCAAATGTCCTACCTTACGGATAATTCAATAAGTTTTAAGACAAGAACAAACGCAAAGGATCAAGAATGCAAAAGTTTGTAGGTCGTAATGTAGTATTGAATTTTCACCTTCTTCTCCTTGGGGTTTTCCTTAGCTCGTGTACCTATACGACACCCGAGGCGCTCAATCCTTCGCCTGGTCTCGAAAACCCACGAACAATGTCCATCGTACAGAACGGAACGCTTTCCATCCGCAAGGTTTTCTTTGGGATCGACATCAGTCAAGCCACGAACGAAGTCACCATCGCCGATAAACGCTGGCTCTGTGGCTGGGCATCTGTTTCACAGGCGGGACGTTGGAAAAATGCTTTGGGATTGACGGCGACACCGTATGACTCTCGTCACTGCAATATGAAATTTATGATCAGTCACGATGGCACAAATCTCGAAGCTCGAGAAATCGATCAGGATTATCCCAACGACACCAAATTGTGGCCGCTGATTTTCACTCTACCTATCACCGCGCATTACTTCTACGAGCGAGATGTGGACTCTAAGGGGCGTGAATTGAACGTTTACAAAAAAGTAATGGATCGTAAAAATTGGGAGTTGAGTCCGATCATGGACATCAACTTAAAAGGAATTCGATTTTACAGCAATAAATCTCCAGGGCCTGATAGCTTTGCTGATGCGGTAGCACAAGCCGCAGGCGGAAATATGCTGACCGATGTTTATGAAATCGAAGTCGAAGTCAAACCAGACGCGAATTTTTTAGCATTTAACGGAACGTTGCTATCGAGTTGGTTTGGGTCTCTCAATCAACACGAAATGCGTTTTAACTTTTTAGAATTCAAAGGAACGCCTGGTTTTGTAAAGACGCGATACAATCAACAGAGCACAACTCAGTATATGAACATACTTCATATCCTTGGAAATAAACCCAATGGATTTAACGAGGTGAACTATGCCGCCCACTGGGATTTACAAAAACCCATAGAAGTGTGCTTGAATAGTTTCCCAGAGGATTATCGCAATTATCGTCAAATTGGCGTCGATGTACTCGAAGAAATGAACAAAGCCATGGTGAATATCAAGGCTGTGGCTCCCGGACAAAAAGCGTTTGTCGTATCTCCTCGCAAGATGAAATATGACTACGATCTACGTTGTCCAAGCATCACATGGGTCGATGACCCGGCTCTTTCTATGCGCGCTCCTCTCGGTATCGGTCTTGCGAATGCCGACATAACTACCGGTGAAATCCTCTGGGCAGGTACCATTGTGTGGGGTGGTTTGATTGACTATATCGTCAACCGTGACAGTGAATCTGTGGCGGACGCAATTATCCGCAATACAGAATCTTTGTTTCAAGGTTTGGACTCGGTAAAACACAATCCTTACTACTTTGATATTAAGGGACAGTTAAATTTGGCTGCGTGGTCTCCAGGGTTTAAATCAATCCAGTCACACCCCAGTTTTGCGCAACTCTCCGACAGATCTTTCTTCGATAATCACATCAATGGTGCAATCCAAGAATTGCAACAACGTTTAGCGCCACCGTCGAGAGATCGACAAGATAGTGAGGAAGATATTTCGGCTCGCGAAACAGAGTTGCGTGAAGCCGTAGACGCTTTCGTAGCATCTATCGTAGAAGTTCAAGCCTCAAAAGACTTTGTGACTTTCCGTGATGCTTATCCTGGTTATGTGAATACGGACTTACTTGAAGAATTCAAAACAGAAATTCTGACAGAAGAAGACCATATCGCCAAAATTTTGAATGCTTCACGTTTTGGTGTGGATCCCGTTTTCTCAGATGGTGAAACAGAGCAAAGGAATTTTGCTAATACGGGCATTATGGGTCCCCAAGATAACCAGCGCTTGGCAGATGAGTTTAATTCTAAAATGGGTATCGCATACGATATGGAAAATCGTCTCGAAAACCATTATTTTGCCATGCAAGAAGCAACGGCGGGTCTGAACTCCATTGAAAAACAAGAGGCAGCTAAGTCGATGATTAAAAACGTCATGCTCCACGAATGGGGTCATTGCGTTGGATTAGGTCACCAATTCGAAGGCAATCGTCTACCTGTACGCGGAACTGTGCCAGACTCTGTTTACAATTATCTCGCTGAAGAAGCGAAGCTCATGCAAAACTACTCGAGTATCATGGACTACCAAAGTGGTCATACGGAAGTCGCTTTGCCTTATGACAAAGTCAAAATGCAAGCACAGGATGAGCTCACCCTCACTTATTTATACAAACAGCAGTTTGCTACGTACATCCCCGGTGACGAAAAGTTTACGTTTTTTGAAATTTACAAAGATGGAACAATTCCTGGAAAACGCACGGGCGACGATGGGCGTGAGTACACAACAACCTATCTACCTCAGTGTTCCGATATGGACGCGTGGGTGGGAACAAGTCCCTACTGTCAGCGTTGGGATCGCGGTTACGACGCCTTCACGAATGTGAATGAGGGCTTTAAAGAGTATACGGAGTCTTTTGTTTCGCGCATGAATTCCTTTACTACGGCCACTGGCGGTAACTCGAATTGGGCCAATTATTTACTCTGGGTTCAAACCTATAGTTTGATGAATAAGAATCGTACGTTTTACGATGAACTTCGTTATCAAATTGCGACCAATGAAGTTTACCTGGACGTTTTTAATCGACTTAAGAAAGATGAAAAAGCGCTTCTGCGATTTTCGAGAGCTTGTGTCGATCCACAAGAAGCTCCCCAAGGTTGGGATTTGGATTTTGCTCGACTGACCTTAGAAGTCACACCCGGAGTGGCTCGCACGACATCGCGTCGTGGGATACAAGCAGCTTCTGATGCCGCATCACTATTGCAAACTTACAAAAATGTTGTTGGCAGTCGCGAAATCCTTGAGCTTGATGAACAGGGTTTTCGCGATTTAGAAAACACTCTTTATGAAAAGGGAGTGGCTTTTACGGAAGTGCAAAAGCTCTGCCGTGCGACAAGAAAATCTTTAGATGTGGCAAAAGTATTGCTGAGCTTGAAAGGACCAGACCACGCCTTGATGAATTACGACGATGCTATTTTACCGACGGGTTTGCGCGGTGGAAATGCGACGTATGATTATTCGCGTATTTTTGGGCGTTATGATCAATTGGGTCTTCTCTATTTAAAAATTGCCGCGCTAGATGTCTTTACCAACACCTCTTCGACCATGGAATATGGCTGGTGGAGAATAGGAAAGCCCAGATTTTCTGACCCTAATACTGGAAAAACGGGTTACTACGCTCTCTATCCTGAAGAGTTTACGGATGTCATGGGTACGGCCATTAAAACCAACATGGGATTTGGCGGAACTATTCTACAGGACTCAGCAACCATGAGTATTGCCAACCTGTATTTATCGTATTTCTTGCGACGCACTTTCCAGTTGAGCAATGACGGTCAGATTCGTGGTTTTGATAGTGATTACATTGAAGATCTTAAAGGACAAACGAGTTTTAATGTAGATATCGTAGCGATTTTGTTAAAAGCCGTTCCTAAGAATGGTGAGGCACAAAATAAGATGTTCACTTTTTCTCCCAAACTTTACAATCTTGCAAAACGTGAACTCATCGACTTGTCAGATGCGTATATTCTGCGGAATCGGAAGGTGATTATTCGTGGTAACGAGAATCAGCTAATCATGCCGCTGACGAAATTACGTTTTTTAAGTCAGGACTCTTCGTATATCTGGGCCCTAGAAGTGACCTATGATAAAACGTCATATGATGATCCTCTCGAGGGATTCACCATTAAAAATGCGATTTCCAGCTTAACCAATCAAGAATTAGAAAAGTGTATTGGTGGAGTCACGGGCCTTGCTAGCTATTTTAATGCTAGCAATCCAGACTTTCAAGGATTCCAGATTGATCCCAATATTAACGTCGATGGTGATGCGCAGATTAACTTTGAAAAAAGCGTAGATGCAGCTTTCGACTTTTACCAAACGCGCGAAGGTTTAATCCCTGCGCAGAATGGCTGCGATGCTTCGACCAAAGGTATTGGTTTGATCAGTTCGACAGCGCTCTCGTTGAATGGTTGGATTTTACCTCAGGTGTACGAGTACATAAACAAGTAAGGATAATATATGATGAGATTAAATCTTAATAAAATATCACTTCTTGTAGCTCTGGCTTTCTCCTTGAGTTTTTGTAATTCGCAAGAATCGACAAGAAAAAGAGCCCTGCCAGATGGTGTAGCGACTACGAATCAACAAGGACAAGGCGTCGTTCCTTTTAACTTGAGCGAAGTCAGTCGACTCGAAAAGCTGTTGCAACAAGTGGAACCTGTTGTTATCGAGCAACTTGCAAAAGAAAAAGGCTCTATCAACACAGCTCTTCTCTATGCTCAGGTGATAACACCTCTTTTAGATGTTGTGCTGAACGTGGATTATTTATTAGATCCCGACCACAGATACCTTGAGACAGCAACGGGAATTCAGCTGATTCCTCGCTTGGTGGTTTTGTTCGATCAAGCGGTTCTCCTTATGTACACGGAAGATCCAAATCATGTGATGCTCAAAACGTTATTGCCACGAATGAAAAGTCAGATTCTTTGGGATTGCGATGAAGATTTGCGAGGCACATGTTCGTTTATTAGTTTCTATCGTGGAGCAGACAGCAATAACATTGTACGCATTGTACGAATCCTTCATGACCAGGAATCACAAGAAGAAGAAAAATTACGTCTAGTTTATGCGGCATTTGATTTAGCCAACCGTCGTTTGGACGAAAACTTACGCTTTATGCTTCTAGAAAGATTGGCGGCGAGTCTTTCGCAAGACAAATCTCGCACCATCAGCCAACGAAGATTGTCACAGGACGCCAATTTATTTGCCAATGTCCTTAAAATCAATATGGACGAAAACTTGGCTAATTCGTCCGAGAGATACATTGATCTTATTCGCACTGTAAATCCATGGCTCTTATCACGGAACGAAGACAGCCCACAAAGTCCGGCGATGACCGAGCTTTTGCACCTAGCGGCTCAAAATCTTATTTATGCACAAGAGGTGAGCCTTTTACCTGTTGAAACCACAGTGCCTGGTCCGGCGGGCACGCCTATTCCATCGATAAAACCACGTCAGTTATCAAAGGAACTCCACGAGGCCGTCGAGAGTCTCTACTATCGCGTTGGCACTGACTATGAGCAGGGTGTGTCTTTTCAAAAAGAAAATATTCGCGGCGAGTGGAAGACTCGCTTTCAAAACGCTGATGAAACGTGGAAGGCTTCTGAAGAAATCGCACGTTTGACTGATGTGCAGCAAGAAGTTTACCAAAGTGTGACCACGGCCGTTGGTGAACGCATAGAACTTTTTGGTCAAGAGAGCAAAGCCATCCTTACCAGTATGGGTGCAGATGTCGAATTTCCCGCGGATGAATACTTTTTCTTAGTTCATCAGATATACTACGAGCATTATAATATCGACGATGCGGCTGCTTTTTGGCAGAGCACAGGCAAGGACCAAAATAGACTTATGGATGCGATCACGTCCTTGATCAAACTCCAAGTGGTAAACAATATTGTCTATACAAATACTCGAATGAATCGTTTTTACGGCGAAAGCACCGATACGAAAATCATTGAGCTTATGACAGAAGCACAAAAAGAGGCAGCGGAGATTCGCAAAGCGTGGGGAAAAACAATTGATCGCTCTAAAACTTTACAAAGTTTTGCTAATCGCGTGGTCAATAAAAATATTCCCGCAAATAAGCAGAAAGTGGATCAAATCACTTCGAATGTTGAGGCTTTGGGAAAAAATATTAAATATCTTGTCACCTATCCAAGTATGTATTCTCTGGTGCACATTTTTGCTTCACAGGAAATGAATGATAAAATTCAAACATTCTTTGGTGAGTTTACGATTGATAGTTTAACCGTCATGAAGACATTTTTTGGTGGTGGGTTTAAGCCCCTTTTCAATTTTGGTCATGATGGAAATGCTTTAAACACCACGCAGGTTCTCTACACATTTTATTATGCGTTGATGACAGAAATATTTAGTACTTACTCAACAAATAAAAAGCCTCTTTTGAAGTTTTCTATAGAAGAATTTTTCAAGGTCGTAGTTAAGCGGCTGGTTCTTGAGACAGAGAATAGTTTAGAAACTGCCACAACTAGTTTGCAAAGCGTGCGTGAAAATTACTCAAACGTCGTTGATAGTCTGCAACAGACTTGTCGTGAAGAACGTCAACTTCAGGCTCAGGAAGTTCGCATTCATTCCGAAATGCAGCAGAGTATGGGTGAGAAATTCCATTGGCAAGAGCAGTTGATTTTATTGATGAAGCCAAGAACGCAAGCTAAAAATCAAATCTCTTTTTTAGATTTAGACTCCAGTGTTTATGACGCAACAGCAAGTCGCCCATTAAAAACGGGATCGTTGGTGAGTAGTACTTACAGTTCATCTGTAACGTCTGCGCTTAAAAACTTAAAAGCCGATTTTCAGAAGAAAAACATTATGGCAAAGATACTTTTGGAAATCTATCGTCAATATAGCAAAGAGACTGGCACTGCAGATGAAATTGCAGGCATCATCGAAGAGCAGTTCCAAGATTTTAAAAGATTGAAGGCTGAATACTCAGAAACATTCTTTGGTATGCATGATGCCATCAATGGCTGTGAGTGGGACTTTGCCAATCGGGACCGCGATATTCGACAGGCTCTTATATTTCGTGAAGCCCAGTACTGGGGCGAATTGTTCGATAAAGTATATGATGTCGTAACAATCTATATGAGTTCGCAAAGAGAGCAGGTTCTCGGTCCATTACGTATCGAACAAGAAGCTGATCCGTCTATCAATGAGTTAGATGTATTGCAGAACATATCTTCATCTGAGGCCGTTCGTGCACAATTGAATGTCGTACGTGATCAATTTATGGTGGCCTCCACAGACCCTATGTTTCCTCAGGCATACAGAGAGCGAAAAGGGTACACACGATTCGAAGTGGGACGTGTGACGACCTTCAAACTGGATACCCTGGCGCGGTTAAAGAGCTATTTAAATGAGATTTTCCCTGGTCAATACGAAATTTTTCCAGTGAGCAACATGGAGACTGAGGAGATTTATAAAGAAAACGGCGAAGTGAGCGTCAACTTTAATTGGTCAGGCGTGAGCACTTGGAGTCCTGCACAAAAAGCAAACGCACGTGCACAATTCGTAGCTTCTGGTGTGAGAACATTTGCTAGCCAAGTTCCGTGGGCTAAAACAGCAGTGGAGACCAAGACGATTGAAGAAAAAGGAAATATTTTGGTCAGCTTATATAAATTGAACAAAATATCCATTAATAATGAAGTCAATTGTGAAGCACTAGATCCTTCTGATGAGCAATTTGCAAATGATTGCCGCAAAGTCAGCGCTAAAGAAGTGATAGATCATTATGAAAAGTTTATTCATCTTATGAATATTGATGAACGCGATGAAATTGTTCTCAATTATTTGGGGAATGTTACCAAATATGGCGAAAATAATTATGAGAAACTTATCAAAAAGCAAAAAGAGCACAGGTTGTATTCTTATTACGATCTGGTCTACAGACGTATCTTTTCGGATGAAGAGGTTACGGTTGCCGAAAACACTTGGTTTGTGCCAGTGCTGGTCGAATATGTAACATCTAATCAGAACTTAAAAGGCTCAACGTTTATCTTTCCCTTTCCTCCCGAGCTGGAAGATATTTTTGTGAACAACTATAGACCATGGTTGAACAACTACTTCGAGCTGAACAAGGAGTTCTTGCAAGAGGTGAAGACCAGGGAGGTTACGCCATTTAAATTTAAATATCGCACAGATAGACAGTTTACTGTGGGAGATCCAGCTATTTCGACGGTGGCGCATCCGAGTGAACATCTGATTAGTTCTCTCATTTATGAAAAATTCAGTGGATTTGTTACGGATATGAACAAAAACACAAACTATTATTTTAGTGGGACCATCACCCCACAATTGAATTTATTAAAAGATGTCTTAAACGCACCTGAGGGGAATTAACTTTGCATTTCGTTATGGGTCTGTTTTCTTATTTATGGGTTGCCGTGGCTGTAGCGCAAACTACAGTCACTCCTATTACTGCGACCGCAGACGTTAAGGCGTCATCGAATAATTTAAACAAACCCAAAATGGAAAGAAAAAAGTTAGGTGTCGATCAGTCAGACTTTATGCCGAAGGCCAACAATTATGGCGCGGTGATTTATTATGGCGGTCGTTACGATGATCTTCAGCAAACCACCGAGAAAACCGTTCTTCATTCGCTGGGAATATCAGCCACCTATAGTTTTACAGATCGTTTGAGTTCATTTTTGTCTGTGGGATTTGATCACGAGACTAATAAAAATAAAATTGTACGAGATAATGATCAAAACGACTATCATCAGATGTCGGATATCAGTCTTGGAATGATTTATAATATACGAAAACCAACGCCTTATTTATTAATGAATTCAACAACTTTGACCCTTTCCCTGCCAACAAGCGAAAGAAGTCAGTATGACAAAACACTTTTTGATTTAACTTTATCTAACTACTTAGAGTCAAATCAGTGGAACCGAGTATCGTTGTTTTATCGCTTAACTGGAGACTATTTATCGAACCGTCTGCGTTTTTCTGTTTACGAAGGCGACACTCTCAATCGCGATTGGAACTTTTCGAATATTATTGGTTTAAATTATCTTATTCTTCCTGGACTCGGCGTTCGCGTCAGTTTTGTTACGCAAAATACTCGTTTTTTAGATAACAGTTGGGATATGACTTTTGGAAATAGGATTTCCATGTATGGAAATCTTTTTGGATTCCAGATTTCAGCGGGCATGCTCAACAATGCCTATCCCGAAAATGATCGTTTGCTTGTTGATTACTACGATAAATACCGTCGACTCTACTCAGTAGGAATTGCCTATGCGTTTTAATTTATTAAAACTAACAACCATAGCCTTGTTTGTCACCGCTTGTAAGAGTGAGACAACACCTCGCCATCAAACGGTTTTGCCGGAAGAAACACCTGTGATTGTGCATCAGCAGAATCAAGAGAGTGATATTCGCTTTAATAGTCGACAAGATGAGATCAACTCGTTGATTCAGTCTGAATCTCGCGAAGATTTATTAAAAGCCTTAAGTATGACGGAGGAAATTCTTTTTGGACCTTCAGCGATGGAGCCAGAAGTTTATACGTCGAATACATTTTCTGGGTACTTGGGCTTATATGTAGATATTTTTAAGAAGTGGGAGGGGCAGCGGCAAGAGGCATTGCAGGCTTCAGATTCTGTGTTTCGAAATTCTTTTGAAGAGTTTCGTAAACTGTATGTTGAATCGTGTGTTGATCCTCAATTGAGAAGTTGCGAGCTGGTGAAGGAATCACTCAAGAAGGAAAAGGCCACTGTCGCCCTGTTGGTGTATTATGCGCAAAACGAAACAGATTTAGTCCGACAGCTTGGTTATTTGGGAGTCGGATACGACATTTCTGGAAGTCGACAAGAAATTCGTTTGGAGCAGCTTTATGTGAGCGCAGTCTTAAAATTGCAGCAGGAAGGGACGGCAATACTAGTTTCTCACGAAGAACGTCGTCGGCATTCTATAAATATTATGAATATCTTGATTATCAAAGACTGGACAAGCATCACAGACGAAGATGCTGAACTATTTGAATCTTTGAACGTGTGGGATTACACGCCTCCTTCCATAAATACTATTGATTTTTTGCGTGAAGAGCTACTTCTGCAAATTCCAGCTTATGCTAAAAAGCGTCCTTCGATTGCTGAAAAAGTGAAAGTCAAAGTCACAGAAAAAATCGCTGTGCTGGTTCAAGGGCGTCGCGATCTTATGCAGTACCCAGCATATAAAGATATCGACCTCAGTGTATTGCCCGAAAAAGATCCCTTGGTCGTCTTTCTTTTGTTGAATATTTATTCTCGCACGATTGAAACTAGCGCGGCTGGGACATACCTGGCCAAAATGGAAAATCATCGCGAAGCGATGGGAAGTTTCTTTGATTTAGCAAAATTACTTATTCGCTGGGATTTGGCGCAGACGTCTCTTGAGGCAACGCAGCAACTCAAAGACAAATTTTTGCGACAAGAAGCTAAAACAGCAGAGTTTGTTCAAACGGTTATTGAGGAAAGTTCTCAACTTAAACAATTATGGAATGATCTGCATGCCAATCGCATCAAGCCCATGCAGTCTTTTATTGAAGCAAACAGAGCTCAATCAGACGTGACTGACGAGCAAGTTCGTAATTTTTTTAGTGCTATTAATAGAAATCTTTTAAAGACGGTAGTGTACCCCAATATGTTGGGCTTTTTTTATTATATGGCAAAAACGGAGTGGTCTGTAGAGTTGAAATTTGGTTGGTTCAATCGACGGGTGGATACAACTCTTATGTTTGATTATTTTTTAACAGGACAGTTTTCGGAACCATGGTTTGATTTTACAAACGCCTCAGGGCAAAAAGTTGGCAACAATGCGGAAACACAATCCTCACTCTTGCGTTCGGAAATGCTAGACAGTGTCTATTATTTTTTCGCAACACGAACGCATGAAGCTTATGGAATTCCAGCGGATGATTTTTTGCTCACGGTGGGCGAAACGGTTATGAAAATTCGTCAGCCCTTGGTTGATTCTGTACTGCAGGCTCAAGAAGGTATTTATTTTCAAAATGACAACGGCGCAGATCTTTTCCTAAAATGGTGCCGTGATATTGAGGCCGGAGAAAAACCTCAAGAGAGTATCCACTTCTACCAGTTAAATTCGGCAGCGATTCCTTACTCGGATGTTATCAGAAATGTAGATCAAAACTCGCAGCCGAGCTTGTTTTATGGTGATTATTACCGAAGTTTTGCCACGCCAGTGAATATCCAAGGTTACGAGATGAATGATCGAGTCCGCCTCGAGGTCCAACCGATCACTCATATTTACTCACAAATGGTGGGTCTTGTGTCTCGACTTGTGGAACAAAACCCAACGGTTGATTTTGGAAATATTACTCAGGCTCGAGGATATCTCAATTTTCTCGTAAACTTAAATAAAGCGTACTGGGGTTCACAGATAACTATTTATCAAAAAGTGCAAGACTGTGACATTGTAGCTGCGGAAGAATCTCGTCGACGTGCGCGTGAAGTAGCAAAGGCTGAGTATATCTACGAGCACGATGTGGTGTACCCATTGATGACAGCCATCTCGCAAGGAAAAATGTCTGTTGATGAGGCGAACAATGTTCTTCATCAAATACACGGAACGTTCCCCATGTTTAATGATAAAATTTTTAGATCAGGAAGTGGCAATTTATCGTATCGCGTGGATCGCATTACTTTTATGAGTCGTGTGCGCCTTTATTTTATCTCCGGCTTACAATTTGCTGGTCTAAAAATTCAAGAGGAAGTGATCATCGCACCCCTTGATGTTCCGGCTGTGGTGGGGAGCAACATCTCTATCCCATATCCGCAAGATTTACGTATTGGAAAAAATAATCCCTATTTGTCTACGACAGCATCGATGCAGCTAAATACCGTGATGGATTTTAACGGTACAGGGGCCGATAAGGCGCAGACTTTTTCTCGCAATATGGTGAACGCACTGACGGATGAGTTGCGCGTCGACGATTCCGTGATACCTTCATTAAATAAACTCACTCGCTGGGACACGGCTGAAGCTGCGCGATTTGTGGATTTTAGCCGTTGGAAGATGGAATTTGTGGTCCAATTATATCAATTGGGAGAAATCGAGTACTTTGATTTTTCTAAAACACATTGTCGTCAGTGGAAAGATCAAGAAGTTCCACAAGATTGTTATCTAAAATACACGGCAACGATGGACGATGTGGCGCAAACCATGGAGAAGATCTTTTCTATCGTCGAGTTAGATGAAGAAAAAGAAAAGTACATGGAGCTTATCAATGGCCGTGGATACATCAACGTGAACAGTATGAGTTTGCTGTTGAAGTATGATAGCACGGTCCCTTTTGGCTTCTCTGGAGAGCTCACACCCTTACCGTATAGAGACTTGAGTGGTCTTTTTGATGCGCCGATAGCCTTAATGATATCTGATTATATTGGTTATACGTATCGAAACCCTTTTCAGGTCTTTGATGATTATCGCGTTAATATCGGGCGTCCAGAGAGTCAGAAACCAAACTTCACCTGCGAGTTCAACCGAAATGGGTGTTTTTGGAAAACCGAAAAAGAGCAGGCAAAAGAATTCTACACAGCGAGAATAAAACGTCCCGGGTTGATGTTCCTTTTTGATCAACAGATTTTAGAGCAAGATTATAGTTATCACTATCGCCGCGTTCACAATAAGTTTCGCGGTCCCTTGGAAATGAACAACCGTGGGAGTGAGCTTTTGGCCAAAGTGAGAGAGGGCAAGCCTCGCTTATTTAAGGCAGATAGAAGCAAAGAGGCCCAGGAGCTTTACCCACTCAGCATAAATTTCCGAAGTTTCCAGGGTGACTACGATAAGTACTTTAAAGAGACCACGGAGAGCTTTTATTTAAACTCGGAGCAAGACTGGCGGGTCTACATTTCCCAGGGGCAATAAGGCGATAAGTCGTCATTTGACGCTCCACGAAATAAAGACCTTCCCTTCGGAGAAGAATAACTCTCGACAAAAAAACTGGTTTCTTTTATACAAATGTAATCTTTAGGGACTTAGCTCAGTTGGTAGAGCGCCACCCTTACAAGGTGGATGTCATCGGTTCGATCCCGGTAGTCCCTACCACTTCATTCTATCTAATCATGTTCATTAACATTCACCAGGTCATTGCGTTCAATTGGTTGGCTCACTGGCGCTCACATGGGCGAAATCAGGTTCTAAGGCCCCATTGCGCTATTTTTAACCCGAATCTGAATTTAGCCCTGCGTAAAAAAATATTTTCACACATTTTACGAAATTAATTGTTCCCACGGTCACCGGCGGTGACTGGGAGGCACAGCTACGCCCAAAATCTGGTGTTTCACCTCGCGGAGGAGTGGA
>JBGSUL010000030.1:0-20953 GCA_041736155.1 Bdellovibrionales bacterium | reverse complement strand
GATCGCTATTCCCGTCGAAAAGTGCTCTTTAACGATCAAACTCTTCTTTTTCTGTGTAAAACGTTTACGCTTTGTAGGCGTTACTTCCATAAAGACCCCCTGGGGTTGGGTGTCCAAATCAAATCGGGGTCACAAACATTTTGAAGTTGGTCATGTTTAATTCTTTGGACAATAATAATGTTTCTCGAAATCAGAATCCCTACTTGGCTACTCAGGAAGATTACCAGCTCTTTGCTAGACTACTTGAAACTAAAGTATACACAGATATTGAAACAAAAAAGCCTCATGTACATTTTGGTCCAACATTTAGTACCCTTGGCGTTAGGGGTATTGATATCAGCAGGCAATTGAAATTCATGAATGACTGGCTCGATCATTCCAATGTAATGAAATCTGATGTAACAGAACGACGGTTTAAGAATTTTCAATCCTGCGCAATGGTACAAAGCCACCAAAGTGTTATTGATTCCATAGAGAGAGAAAGACTAAAATATACTGAAAAGTTGTTGAATACTCAAAGTGTTGGTAGAAATAGCTGTGCTTGGCTTCAACAAGACCCCACACCATCACAACAATAAAAACAGTTAATGCAGGTTTGTGTATTCACTTGAACGGCCTTTTTAAGAAATCATCATTCCGAGACTCGACATCTATGTCTCTGACGTCAATACAGAGCATCCTGCGCGACGGAGATCTTGGAAAGAGGGTTTAGAATTTTTAAAGCGTTTTTTGCAGAACAACCCTCTACCCTGCCCGCCTTCAGCCCTGGCTCATCCAGTAACCACCACTATTTAACAATCAAACTATTACCTAAAAACTTTAATATCCAGAAAATTGAATAACCGGTCTGGGAGAACTATTCTGCCGCTCAATCGCCGCGCTTTATGATGCAATTTTTTTTCAGGATTGTGTGAGCCCGATCAAGCGCACTCACACATTTCCGCAATCGCGAGCAAATGTTTTTGCACTATCCAAAGCCGTTGTTTGTTTTCGCGGAGCAACTAATCTACTCCCTTGGATGTCGCATTATTCTTCATAAAATCTACGTATTCTTGAGTCGTAAACTTAACCGTCAATTCATTGCCCACACTTAGATTCGTTTGATGAACGTACTTCTTTGGAATTTCTATTTTTCCGCCATTTTTCTGTTTTAGTACAACACTCTGGTCACTAATTCGCAAAATTCGTCCACTGATTTGCGCGTTAGTTATAGCTGCATGCGCATGAATCGAAATAACCAACACGAAACAAGCCAAAGTTGGAATTATTAGTCTGGTGATCATTTTACTACTCCAATTTCATCTTTAAAGGTTCCCTCGGATGCGCGGGACCTAACGACATTCGTCAGACTAGGGTCACTCATGCAATCTTTTGGATATTGAGGACACAGGTCGCCCCTACCTGTTTTGCACGCGACGGTAAACCCCGTCTCCTGGGCCCAATTTTGATCGCGATAAGAAGGCTTCAGCTCACAATTTACTTTTACAACACAGATGGTGCTGCCGCACGAATCAGGTTTTAATACGTTGAATTCTGCATAATCTGTGTTGCGATCATCGCCATACCAACAATCGTAACGCTTAACGACCTCTTGCCTGAGCCACTCATCCTGGGACTGCTCTGCCCAAGACTGGACGCACATAACCGCTAACGTTAGTGGAATAATCATCTTCAACTGCAGCATGTAACCTCCAAAATATGTTGAAATCGATGTTATAATTGTACGTCAGAACACAGTTAGCACAAGATCTAATTGGACGAGGCAGCGGGGGATCCAACTCATATCGAATGGGTGTTTTGGAGCGCGGCGACGCCCTCAACCAGTGTAGCATTTGCCCAGACTAGACTGTGGTAAGATCGCTTTCAAATAGAGGTTAGGAAATTTAAAAGCGGTTTTTTAACGATCCACCAATTCAAAATGGACAATGACAGCAATAGGTTTAAGTTTTGAACCGCATCTTTTGCACTTTTCAGGATCAATCCCAAAAGTTCTTCTTAACAACTCCGTATTTTAAAAAAGCTTCCACTTCATTTTTAACAAAATCAGGTACTTTTGCTATCAATGGATTTATTTGCTTAAGATGATCCCAATTTTGATAAACAGACTCTCATACACAAAGCTGCCTTCTTCTCCCTCTCGGTTATGAGTATCGTTTTGAGTTTTTATAATCGATGATCTTAAAAAGACGATCAAACAAGATGAGGTTATGGTAGATTTATCGGTGCCCGCAATTTAGGCACTCTTCGCTCTGCCCAAAGGCTTTACTAATGCCAAGCGACGTCCTACTGTAGACCAAATGAAGATACAAAACGTTGCCATAATCTATCGGGATCAAACGCCACGCGCCCAGTCTCTTGCTGAAGAGCTATGCACGTGGCTTAAAAATAAAAAATTAAATGTCTTTTTTCAAAAAGACAAAGCCACCCACAAAGACTGTCCGACTATCGAAACTCCAGAGCAACTGAAAAGTCTTCAGCTCGTGGTCGTGCTCGGTGGCGATGGCACTTATCTCGAAGCGGTGCGGTTTTTGGGGGATCAACAAGTTCCCGTACTCGGGATCAATCTCGGCTCCCTGGGTTTTCTTACGGAAAACCGCGTGGACGAAGTATACGAAGTTCTCGAAGCCACTCTGCAAGGAAAAATGAAGCAAGTGCCACTGGCTTTGCTAAGCGTGGAAGTGAAAGCGGCAAAAACACAAAAATTTATTGCTCTCAATGATATCGTCATCGAACGTGGTCAGAGCACCCACCTGTTGAACGTGGGAATGTACTGGGATGGCGATCTCGTTACTGAAACCAAAGCCGATGGCATGATTATTTCCAGCCCCACAGGGTCCACCGCTTATAACTTGGCGGCGGGCGGGCCTATATTACAACCCGATGTGCATGCCATTGTGGCCACACCCATTTGCTCCCACAGTTTGACATCACGACCCATTATTTTTCCGGACAATAAAGTTCTATCCGTGCGAATTCTCGGACAAAATCGCTCCGGCATTCTGTCCATTGATGGACAACGCCGCGCGGATATCACAGAAAAATGTGAGATCTTGATTCAGCGGCATAAGTTGGAGCATATTGTCCTTCGTAAGTCGTCGCACAACTTTTTCTCTCTCCTGCGAGAGAAACTCAAATTCGGCGAAAGAGACTAGCGCTGCAGAGGCGAAAGCCGGCGCAAAAAAACTGCCGGAAAGCTCGTTGAGCTAAACAGGGGGATACATCCATGTTAGTTGAACTCAAAGTTTCCAATTTTGCCATCATCGACCAGATTCAATTGGAATTTGGCGCCAACCTCAACATCATCAGCGGTGAAACCGGTGCAGGAAAATCTGTGATCGTGCGTGCGTTGGGTTTACTGATGGGTGCTAAATCGCAAGGCGATGATGTGCGTGAAGGTTTAGAGCAATCCATTGTCGAGGGACATTTTGATCTGAGCGGACGCGAAGACATCTTGCAATCACTCAAAGAGTTTGGCATCACCGCCGCAGAAGACGAACTCCTCGTTCGACGCATTATCAGTCGCGATGGAAAAAACCGTGTGTATATCAACGGCCATCTCTCCACTCTCAGCGATCTCAAGAATGTCGTGGCGCCCTTAGTGGAAGTGACCGGACGGAACATTCCGCTCATTGAAGTTACAAGCCAAAACGAAAATAAAAATTTACTTTCTCCACAGTACCACCTCGACATGCTCGACCAGTTTTGCAAAAGCTGGGAGTTACGCAAAAAGGTTCACACACTCTACAACCGCTGCCTCACCATCGAAGGTCAAATCGAAGAGCTGCAAAACTCCTCGCGCGATCGCAGTCAACGCATCGATTTTATTAAATTTCAAATTGAGGAGATCAACCAACTCGATCTCGATGAGACTGCCGATGCTGATTTGGAAGAGCGACTGAAAACGCTCAAACATCAAAACACGCTCACTCAGTTTTACCAAAATTCCATCGACGCCCTCGAAGGCGAAGGTGGATCAGCCCTCAGCGTGGTCGAGCGTTTGCTTAAGGCCACCACCACTCTCAAACATCGCCCCGACGGTTTAGAAAAAATTGTCACCTTTTTGCAAGAGTCTAAACAAGCGCTCGCGCAAGCAGCCTTTGAGCTCAATCAATTGGCTGGACAAATTTTTGATGAAGCCGAGTTGGATCGGTTGGAATCTCGGCTTTCGGATTTGCGACGTTTGCAAAAAAAGTTTGGTCCCGGCGTGACCGATATCCTCAAAGCATTTAACGAAATGAAAGCAGAACTCGACACATTGGAAAACGGCGACGCCAAAATTGCTCAGCTGGAAACAGAAAAAAAGGCGCTCATGGCGGAGCTTTCTCCGCTGTTGAGTAAACTTTCGCAACAGCGCCATAAAGGTGCAACAAAACTCACCGAGAGCGTCAATGCCGAGCTCAGTGAGCTGAACATGAAAGGCGTCCTGTTTTCCATTCAAATGGAAACAGCACCGGTCAACGCCACCGGCCAAGATCATGTGGTTTTTGCTATTCAAAACGGGAGCAAAGGCGAAGTCCGACCGCTGCAAAAAAGCGCGAGCGGAGGTGAACTCAGTCGCATTCTGCTCTCGCTGAAATTATCGGTGGGCGAAATGGATTCTCCACGCACTTATCTTTTTGATGAAGTCGACACTGGGGTCAGCGGTCCTACCGCGCAAAAAGTCGGAAAAAAACTGAAGGAGATTGCGCAGGGTCAACAAGTGATCTGCATAACCCATCTGCCGCAAGTGGCATCGTTTGCGGATCAACATTATTTCATCAGCAAGAAGAACATCAAAGGTCAAATGAACATGAATGCGATTCATCTCGACGGCAAAGCACGCGTGGAAGAAATCGCTCGCTTGATCTCGGGGGAAAAGCTCAGCTCGACCAGTATCGCCCACGCAAAACAACTTTTGTCGGATGCTCGTTAGCGATGGTCTAGACTAGATTTGGAAGTTCTTTGTGAGGCGTCCCATATTGAGACGTCCGACCTAATATACCCCTTAAAAACAAAGCCATTTGATTCCTAATCGAGCTTTGAAAAACACTATTAATATGGACTTGTCATCTTCCGAAAAGAGGCCTATCTATGGAAGTAATGAAGGCTTTATTTTTTATCCCTTTCTATCTGCTCCTTCTAGCGCCTTTGACTCTCAACTCAGAGACGGGCTCGACTTTTTCAACACTCGAAAAAACTAAAACGCCTGCCGTATCTTGGGTGGAATCTGCTTCGTTTCATAAAGATGCCGTTGAGTTTGAACAAACAACCGAAGAGTCGGGTGATAGTTTCCCTCATTTGGCCATGCTCCTTGCTCTCCTCGAGCCTGTTCAACCTACTTATGTAAATCTCTTTTATATTTCTTCCACATCTCTGTGGAATCCCGTCCTGCAATTTTGCTCTCTGTTTACCATCAGTCCCCCACAAGCTTAAAAAGATCTCACCAAGTTCAGTTTCATTTCTGTTCTTAAACCATCTTTTTATGATTGGGGATTTTTATGATGTCGTTCAAAAATTTGGACCTTAAAGTGAATTTAATCGCGGGTTTTACCGTTTTCCTTATTGCTCTTCCATTATCTATTGGTATCAGCGTGGCGTCAGGAGCTCCACCGACGGCCGGTTTACTCTCTGCTATTATCGGCGGTATCGTCGCCTCTTTTATTAGTGGTAGTTACGTCACCATCAGTGGCCCGGCAGCAGGCCTTATTGTGGTGGTGCTTGAGTGCATTAACTCTCTCGGGCAAGGCGATGCCATGCGAGGATTTCGACTCACACTGGCCGCGATTATCATCGCCGGGGTCGTTCAAATTCTCATGGGGCTTTTGCGTTTAGGCACGTTGGGTCTGGCCGTTCCGATCAATGCCCTCAATGGAATGATGGCGTCCATCGGCATTACGATCATCACGAAGCAAATGTATGTTTTGGGTGGGATCAAACCCCAATCTAAACAACTTCTTGGACAAATTGCAGAGCTGCCTTCGCGTCTGCTCGATGACAACATGGTGATTTTGGCCATCGGACTTCTTTGTCTATGTATCGTGATCGGTGTGAATTACTTACCACGTGTCAAAAAAGTGGCACCACCAGCCCTATTTGCTGTGCTGATTGGATATGCCCTCAGTTTGTTTATCGATATCGAGCATGATCACTTTTTGAACATCTTTAATCACGATTACCATGTGGGACCTGAGTATCTTTTAACGATCCCTAAAGAAATCTCTGGTTACTTTTTCCAACCTCTTTTTGAAAACCTCACATCTTCGCATTTTATCCAAGCGGTGATCACGATTGCCTTAGTGGCCTCCATCGAGTCATTGCTCAGTACTTATGCCATAGATAAGTTAGATCCACTCAAGAGAACATCCAATCTCAACAAGGATCTGTTTTCGAAAGGTGCAAGTAACATCCTTTTGGGTTTTATCGGTGGACTGCCGATTATTTCGGAAATCGTACGTAGTACGGCGAATATTTCCAGTGGTGCCACCAATCGTGTCTCCAATTTTGCACATGGTGTTTTTATCATGCTGTTTATTTTACTGTTCCCACAGTTCCTCAGCCACATCCCACTCACTGCCTTTGCAGCGATTTTGATTTTTGTGGGTTTCCGTTTGGCCAATCCTTTGCAAATGCTTAACATTTACAAAGCTGGCAAAAGCCAGGTGCTTATCTTCTTGGTGACGATCTTCACCACCCTCTCTACCGATTTGCTCATTGGTATTTTTACCGGAGCAGTTTTAGAGCTAGTGCTGAACTTTATCCGAGTAAAAAACCCTCTCCATCTGTTTAAAGTGCGCACCACCACCGATGAAGTGAACAACCAAACCGTTCTGCGCGTTGAAGGCAGCTGTGTATTTACCAATATGCTGTTTTTGAAAGACGCCATCGAGTCGAATGCGGCCAAGATCATGACGGTGCATTTTGCAGAAAAAAGCTTTGTCGACACCACCAGCAAGGAACTACTCTTTAATCTTCAACAAAAGTTTTTAAACGAAAAGCGCATTCTTTTGTTTAAAAACGTTGATATCTCTTCCACCGGTAGCGGCCATTGAGGTGACGTATGAAGATTCTTATTCCTATTTTAATTGTTGCGTCTGTTATTAGTGCGCACGCCGAAGAAAAAAGTGCTGAATTCTACGGCTTTTTATTAGCGAACACCACCTACGCCGCAGGCGGCGTAGATTCCCTTGGCAGAAACAATTTGGTCGCCTACAATTCTGCGGCGAACCCTGTGTTGGCAACAAACCCCAGCCGAACTGCTGGATCCTTTCAGGTTCAACAGTCGCGTCTTGGTCTCAAGCTCCATTTGGATGAACAGCTGGAAACTATTTTCGAATTCGACTTTGTGGACATGAATAAGTCCACGCCGACCGTAGCAGCTCTACCTCGTCTGCGCCAAGCCAAAGTCACCTGGCATGAGGAAGATTGGACGTTTAACGTAGGACAAATGTGGGATCTTTATTCGCCCTTGGCTCCCACCACTTACAACTACATCGGCCATTACTTCCTTTCCGGCGATCTCGGCTTTATGCGAATTCAAGCGCAAGCTTTGCTTAAAAAAGGCAACTTCGAACACGGAATGGCCATTGGCTTTCCGAACTTCAACAATGGAGCATCCGCATCCACTGCGGAATTTTCGAAAGTTCCAACATTGAGTTTGCGTGAAACCTATCACGCGGACGCGTGGACCTATGGAACCTCAGGAATTGTCGGTCATTTAGAACTGACGAACAGAACTCGTACGCAAACACCTTTTGCAGTGAATCTTTTTGCGCAGTATAAAGATGAGTCCAATGAGCTTAATTTTGAATCGTACTACGGCCACAACACCGAGAATTTGAGTCTTCAGGGGCTGGGCTACTCACCCTCCTTGCTCACCTTGCGTGAGACGGGAGCGTTTTTCACAGGTCGTCACCGTTTGAGTGAAAAACAAGGGTTTTTCTACGGCGCAGGTTTCGCAAAAATTCTGAATCCGGAAAATTTAACGCCCTCGTATTCCTACAGCGGCACACCTTCTCGCCCCTCACTCAACCTGACATCCACCACAACGGCATCCACCGGTTATGGAATCGTGCAAAACGCAACTCTTCGTTTAGGTTATGAATATTTCATTAAGAAAAAAATGACCGCATTTTTTGAAACCGCACACCTGTACACTGAACATCTCTTAAGCCCCGTCGATCAACCCCGCTGGTCCTCGTTTAGAAACTCGCAAGTTTTTGAACTCGGACTGAAAGTCGATTTATGAATCCGTCGAATCTTTCTCCGTCTGTTGAGTTTGCGCTTCACGAGTTAAAACATCTTTTGCCCGCGCAAGGCCCACTCAAAGATTTTATTCATCACAACACCTTACATGCTTATCAACACTTGCCGTTTCATGCCGGTTTAGAGCATTGCGCCCGTCTCACAGGTGCCAAGGTCTATCTCAGCGGCTCCGAATACCTCAAACGAAAAGAACAAGGCGACATCGATGAAACCTTTTTGCAACAGGAACTCAATAAACTTGGGACGTCGGCCTCGGTGGTACCTGTCAATCCTCATGAGAAGAGGGTGCTTCAATTTCGTCGATTGTGGAAAGATCATTTCCATATCGATCTCGATGGCAAAGTTCATTCGTTTCTGTTCCGTCTGCTCTGTGGGTATTTAGATCAAGGCATCTCGATATGGTCCTTTCCCTCCGGCTCGACCGGTTTTCTCGATGCCCTTCGCAAAATGGATCAAGAATCTTTGGTGTCGATCTTTATGCATGGCACTCCTCGCGCTCGCCAACTGCTGCGTGATAAAAAAACAACAATCAATGATGTATTAAAGCTGATTGTCGGTAAAGAATCCCTCCATGGACTTTATATTTTTGACCAACAGTTTTCGCACCCAGGTTGGTCGGGATTGGTTTCCTATCTCGAAGCACAACCCGAGTCGCTCATTGCTCAACGTAAGATTTCTTTGGAAGATTTAATCTTGGCTGAGCTTTTACTAGAGTTGGACGAACTCGATGCCACCCTGGGTACTGATCGAAATCTCTTGGATCCATTTTATCAAGGCCCCGATCTCAAAGAAATTTTGCAGCCAGCGCCCGGTCGCGAGGAATTTCAAACCCTCAGCCGTTGGCAAGAAGCTTACGAAAAAACGTATTACAATGAAGTCTTGCGCGTGCTTCAACAAGCACACCCAGTGCCAGCGCCCGAATCTCCAGATTTCCAAGCAGTTTTTTGTATCGACGATCGCGAAAGCTCTTTTCGCAGATATATTGAGATGATCAATCCCAATGCCGAAACTTTTGGCTCTCCTGGATTTTTTGGAGTGGAGTTCTTTTACCAGCCGGAAAATAGCTTCCACGTCACCAAGCTGTGTCCCGCTCCTGTTACGCCAAAATATCTGATCAAACAAACTAACTCGCAACTGCGCCGTAAAAAAGATCTCCATTTGGAATCGTCCAGCCACTCCTTTATCGGAGGCTGGTTGATTTCGCAAACCTTGGGATTTTGGTCGGCGTTTAAATTGTTTCTCAATATTTTTAAACCGTCTTTGTCACCAGCGACGGCCACATCCCTCAGACACATGGACAAAATTTCCAAACTCACCGTTGAGAATGATCATCCCCATCACCACGAACATGGATTGCAGGTGGGGTTCACTCTGCAGGAAATGACCGATCGTGTTTACAATATGTTGTACAGCATTGGACTGACAAAGAACTTTGCCGACTTGGTTTATCTTGTGGGACATGGGTCAAGCAGTATCAATAATCCTCACTATGCTGCTTATGATTGTGGAGCCTGCTCGGGTCGCCCCGGATCGGTCAACGCACGGGTGTTTGCCCATATGGCTAACCATGAACAGGTCCGTCAGAATCTCAGAGAACGAGGTTTGATAATACCTCGAACCACGTTGTTTGTCGGTGCCATTCACGATACCACGCGTGATGAGATTGAGTTTTTTGAAGAGCAAGAATGGCCGCAAGATTTTTCCACCAAACACCAGAAGAACCAGCAGACCTTGCGCGAGGCGCTCAAGCTCAACTCGCGAGAACGCAGTCGTCGTTTTTTGAACACGCCTCTGCATCAAACGCCAGAATATTACAATATCGCTGTGCAAACACGCTCCGTCTCTCTTTTTGAGCCGCGGCCCGAGCTCAACCATGCCACCAACTCCATGTGCATTGTGGGGCGACGTTCCCTCACCCAAGGTGTATTTTTGGATCGTCGGGCCTTCCTCAATTCTTACGATGCGAGTCTAGATGCCGATGGCCAGGTACTAACGCGCATTCTCAATGCCGCCGTGCCTGTGTGCGGAGGGATTAACCTGGAGTATTATTTTTCGCGCGTGGATAATCAAAAGTTGGGTGCGGGCACCAAACTTCCCCACAACGTGATGGGCTTGTTTGGCGTGGCCAATGGCATTGATGGAGACCTGCGTCCGGGTCTTCCGAGCCAAATGATTGAAGTGCATGATCCTCTCAGGTTATTGATTGTTGTCGAGCACTCTCACGATGTGGCCTTACTGGCCGTGCAAAGAAATCCTGCCACTATGGAGTGGATCCAAAACGAATGGGTCCGCTACGTTTCTATTCATCCGCAAACCAAAGAAATTCATATGTTTTCAGATGGCGCCATGCGCTCCTTTATTCCACAAGGAATAGCGCCGGTCATTGAAAACATTCTCCATTACGTACAGTCGTCTCGCGAGAATTTAGCTGTAGGAATATTGCCGACAGGAATTATGAAAAAATCAACCAAGCAGGTGGCACCATGAGTATTTTTCTTCTCTATTTTGCCCTCTTTCCGCTTTTTGCTTTTGTTATAAGCCTGATTCTTCCCAACCGCGAGGGATTGATTTCGCGGTTTGCACTAGTGGCGGTGGCTTCCCATGCATTGCTCTCGCAAGCCTTTTCGCTATTTTGGATTTTAGGCGATAGTCCGCAAATTTCCTACATGGGGCCGGCGATTTACTCGTCGGGAGGAATTGAGTTTCTCCTCTCCCTGATGTTCGATAAAGTCACGGCGGTATTCTCGTTGGTGGCGTCGCTCTTAACGACACTGATTGTGGTGTACAGTCGTATTTATCTCCATCGCGAAACGGGCTACAAACGTTTTTTCTCCACCATTTTACTATTCTATACCGGTTTTAATCTCATTATCTTCTCCGGAAATTTTGAGATTCTCTTTGCCGGTTGGGAAGTCTTGGGGGTTTCGTCCTTTTTGCTAATCAGCTTTTATCGAGATCGTTATTTGCCGGTGAAAAACGCTTTTAAAGTTTTTTCCATTTATCGTTTTGGCGATGTGGGTCTAATTTTAACCACATGGTTATGTCACCTGATTTGGCATAAGAATATTCAGTTTGCCGATTTATCGTTTCTTCATGAAACCAGTCATGTACCGCAAGCCCATTGGCTTTATCTGTTACTGACCTTGGCCATTTTATTATCGGCTGCCGCCAAATCGGCGCAATTTCCCTTTTGCTCGTGGATGCCGCGGGCGATGGAAGGTCCCACGCCTTCGAGTGCGATTTTTTATGGATCACTCTCCGTGCACATCGGTGTTTTTATTTTACTGCGCACCTTTCCTCTATGGCAGGAGCAATGGATTGGGCGTATTGCGATTGGTACCGTGGGGCTTATCACCGCTTTGATTTGTAATGGCAGTGCGCGCGTGCAATCGACCATTAAAAGCCAAGTGGCATATGCATCGCTCACACAAATTGGTATTATTTTTGTGGAAGTGTCCTTGGGACTGGAATATTTGGCACTCTTCCACTTTGCCGGCAACGCTTTCTTGCGCACTTATCAGCTTCTTGTATCACCATCGGTGGTGAGTTATCTGATTCGCGAACAATTTTATCGTCCTTCGATCATCGCCGAGTCGATCGAATCTATTTTCCCACGCAAATTAGCCTACACCCTTTATATTTTATCATTGAAGGAATGGTATTTGGACAAGTGGATGGAACTGCTTCTCTGGCGCCCTTTTAAACTCTTTGGTCTTTTTTTACGACGACCGGTGTGGAACTCTGTCGGATGGCTTTTGGTGGGAACTAGTTTACTCAGCGTCTTGTTTGTAGAAGTGATTGACGTGTCGGATCCGCTTATCAAAAGCCTCGTGGCCTCTGTAGTTTCGGGAATTGCCTTTTTATTTGTTGTGCGCTCTCTTACCGAACGCTCCAGCCCTTTTGTTGCTTGGACATTGATTTTTGCCAATCATATTTGGATTTTGCTCGCCGTGGGAACTTACGATGCTCTCAATTCCTTTGAAATCATTATTTATCTCAGCGGTGTCATGTTGAGTTGGCTAGGTGGCTTGGTCTGCTTAAGATTTTTGCAACAAAAAGAAAATGGTCTGTCGCTCAATTCCTTTTTAGGGCTCGCACAAAAATATCCTCTGTATGCTTTTAGCTTTCTTATCTGCTGCCTTGGCGTGTCAGGATTCCCCATTTCTCCAACTTTTATTGGCGAAGACATTGTCTTCCACCACGTGCATCGGGAAGAATGGATTGTGGCTCTGTTTGTGAGTCTTTCTTATATTTTTGACGGCCTTTGTATTTTAAGAATTTACGCCCGTGTGTTTTTGGGACCTTTGGCACAAAATGATAAGGAGATGGCCCACAGATCTTCTTAAAAATTAAACCCACATGGATGAGGGAACTAAATGATCTATTTGTTGATGCTACTGACTTCTTTTGGACATGCTGGTTTTTGGACACAAACTGGGAAAGAGATTGTTTCCCCGGTGACTACAGACGCTAAATATTATTTGCTGTCGGGATCTTTGCTCACCGCATTTTTAACTATCGACAGTGTTGAAGATGGACTTGGTCATGATGTGCAAGATGAAACCGTAGAAAATAAGCCACTCGGCAGTATGTCGACCTTTGGCGATCTCGCAGGGCAAATGATCCCCAATGCTGCTTATATTTTGTCTATGTATGGAGTTTATTATTTCACCGATGATGTCAGCTCAAAAAGTAAATCCATTCACATGTTAAAATCCACCATCTACACAGGACTGACGACCTCCATTCTTAAAGCCGCCATCCGCGAACCTCGGCCCGAAGCCACCAATCAACATCGCGACTCTTTTCCCTCGGGCCACACCGCCTCGGCCTTTGCCTTTGCTTCGGTGGTCGGCACAGAACACGAATGGTATTGGGGTGCGGCGGCCTACACACTGGCAGGTTTTGTAGCCTTGAGTCGCATAAACGACAACGCCCACCGTTTGCATGATGTGGTCGGCGGCGCCGTTGTCGGCCTCTCCTATGGTTTGAGTCTGCACTATCTCTACAAAGACGAAAAAAGCGAAATCGCCAAAGTCTACGTCGCCCCTTTACAAGACGGCGTGATTGTTGGCTACAGAACAACTTTTTAAGGCGAGTGAATGAATGCGAGAAGCAGTTTTAACTCGCCTCAACGAAGGCTTTAATTTTGGGGGTACGGAATGTCCACGGATTTAAAACCCGAACTCGCATACTTCCAATAGTACATTTTAAGTTGTACAGGTTTTACTTGAGCACAGCTCGCTGCTGCCAAGACCCCTGACTTCACCCATGGATTAGAGAAAGAGAGGACGTAATTGTAAGTTATGTAATCCCAAGATTTTCCTGACGATCCATCTTCGCGAACCTCTATTTTCATATCCAAAGTGTTTTTTACTGCAACAGTCTGTGCCGCAGGAACAATCGTAGGCTCACTAAAAGCAGATTTTGCAAATCCTTTGTCTATTTTTCCCGATTGAAGTGCTTGCTGATGGTAAGTCTCGACAAAGGCTTTAAATTCTTTTTTATAGTCCTCCATCTCGGACGACGCCATCTGTTCCCAGCATAGATCGTAATCTAAATTTTCGAAGATTTCATCGTCGTCGAAAAAAGGACCGCCACCTGCATTTGCATTGAAGTTGAGCAAAAAAGTAATAATGAATAATTTCGTCAAGCATATCTCCTGTGTGAGTGACTCACCAAAACCGAGGCAGACTTTACATCTGCCCCCGCTAAAGATCTATATATAGATAAACAAAATTTCAAATCTAAATTTTTTATGCAGTGAACCCACGGTGGAAGCATGCCTCAAAAGGCTCGAGATCTACTTTCCACCAGAAAACGCAGGTTGCGTTGGATAAATTGAATCAATTGAAAGATGCTTTTGATTAGTCCCAAAGCTAAAAGTGGTATGAACAGAAGATTGAATCTCTGTTTGTGCATCGCCAATTTTTTCAAGTATCACAACAAGGATATTAAAATTTGAATTGAACCTTTGTGGCACAATATAATTTTCAGCACGCATTTACGCTAAGGATTCGACACTTCCTTCAAATAACCCACTCTGTACGGTGTAAGCATTCCGAAGACGAAACCCGGGAACTAGGTCAAAGAAGTTATCTCCAGAAATAGAAACTCGTCGCCGAGGGGTTCTGGATGCGAACGTCGTGACCTCAAAATTGCCTTCTGACGTGAGCCCTTCATAGGGAATGGCAAGGAAGAGATGACCACCCATTTTAAGAAGCGAATTATATTGGGCGAGAACCGATGCAAAATCATTTTCCTGTAACGAGCGTCCGCCATAATCACAAATTACATCGGTTCGACCATAATATGACGTCAAAGCTGGACTTTGCGTTGGCGAAGACAATAACTGGTCGATATAGGTAATCCGTGGAAACGATTCGACAATTTTACGCCGCGCTTGAACCTCAGCAGACTCACCAGGGGAAGGATCAATGGACTCAAGCTGTACAGCTTTACCATCCGCTGATTTGCGGAATATCATTTCATCTTTGTAATTGTATAAGTTGTCTGCCGAAGGCTCGATACCGATGACTTCGTCTATGAAAGACTCTGGGGACATCTCATCCAAAATAACAAGTTCCCCGATCCGCCGTTTCCCTTCTCGAAGGACCCTCCATCCGATGTATTTGGGATCACGAAGTAGCAAAGGTTTCGCAAATCCAGATGAGACGAAGGTGGGATTGTCATCACCGATTGCTAAGGCTTCCGCTAAACCAAAGTTCACATCTCTAGCCCTCGCTGAGTAGGTCCTATTTGATTCTCGGCCGGGACCACTTGCGAAAAGTCTCGATAGGGTCGTCGAGCTAAGTATTCGCTGCGTTTTACGCTTCATAAACGTAGCAAAGGTTCCAGAATTATCGGCTCGGGAAGACTCAGTTGCTCCGGCAATTCCTGGCGCGAGAGAATCGGCCAGAACCTTTGCTAAACTTTTTTGGGGAAGAACAAGAACTTTTCCTGACTCATTTGGCGCGGCTCCCGATCCATTCATCAAACTTGAACAAGAGCGCCTCGATGAAAAGGGAATGATCTTGTCGGAGTTTGCATGGGCGGACAATCCAAGAGTGCCAATTAAAATAAAGAATGAAATCGCCATCAATTTGTTCATAAATCCTAATTATTTTAAACTTAGTGCCTCACCAAAAATAGCTCCGTACTGCCTTACTCAGCTGCAGATTATCTATTAATAGCATAGTGCGTCAAAATCAATCAATTTATTGCCCATTGAGCAATCGGAGGCCACTTGCGCCTAAAAATATCGTTACATCAGGCCATAAATAACAAAGAGGCTCCCCCCTCCATGTCTCTTGCTAACTATTTAAAATTATTAGAACGCTCACCTACAGAATGGCTTTTTAAACCGACAGGTTCTTCTCCTGGGGTGCCAGCATGTCTTCGATAAAATAGGCTGCCAGTTCTGCACGACTGCTTAGGCTGGACTTTTTATAAATGGACGAACATTGCAAGCGCACCGTGCTTTCGGACGTGGAACGCACCTCGGCGATTTCTTTGTTGCTCAAGCCTTTTAATAACAAAAAGGAGATCTCGACTTCCGACGGGGAAAGTCCCCACTTTTTCATCTGTTTTTCGATCTCGGAGGTGAGCCCTTCGCGAAACTTCTGCTGTTCTATTTCGAGCTTTAGATTTTGTTCTCGCAGCCCCTGAATCGCCCGGGATGCTTTATCGACAAAATAAAGATTGAGTAAAAAACCGAGGAAAAAGATCACCGTCTCTGTGACAATGTGCTGCAGACCATTGGTATTTTGGATATCGTGGATAATATCAAAAGCTGCAAAAATAATAAGCAAAAGCGAGACCAAAAGAGGGCCAAGCGCGTTTAAAAGGACTATCATATTTGTTATACGTGCCATGGGTGTACACTATATATCGTTTGTCCTATTGAGAATATATCGTTTTTTCCAATAAAGTAGGTATATGAACCAACTTCTTCTTTTGCGCTCGTTTATTATGGCTTTCTTGTTCTGGACCTCACCTTATGCGTTTGCCCAAACGCCTGATGAAGCCCCTATGGACATTCTCACCTTTAAGTCGGCCACATGGTTACAGCCAGACCGTCTCAAAATGACATTTGAAGTCAAGGCTGGGCATCGCGTGTACTTAGAGTCTCTGAAATTGCGTTCCCACTTTGGCGATGAGGTCGCTTTTAAGAACGTGGCCATCAGTCCCTTGATGACCTTTGAGGACAAGTACTCGCATAAAACCAAAGAAGGTGTAAAAGACCAATTTGATATTGTTGCTGATGTTTTTGCCAAAAAAGAAATCAAAGATGAAGCCTATCCACTGGTTCTGGAATATCAGGCCTGTTCGGATGAGTACTGCCTTTTCCCCCAGGATTTTAAATTCCCGGTTTCTCTCATGCTTAAAAACTCCACATTAAGTTTGAATCGCCTGATGTCGGAAAGCCTTCTTCTCGCGGTGATTTTTGTTTTTTTCGCAGGCTTTCTCACCAGCTTCACACCGTGCATCTTCCCAATGATCCCACTCACTTTGGCGGTGTTGGTCCCACGCGGTAAACAACTCCGCTTCTCGCAAAAACTGGGACGCAGCTTAAGTTATGTTTTGGGGATTGCCCTGACCTATTCGGTCTTTGGAATTATAGCGGCTTCCTCGGGAATGATGTTTGGCTCTCTGCTTGGCAATAAATATGTGGCTCTGGGAATTGGCTTCTTTTTTGTTCTCTTTGCAATCTCCATGTTGGGATTTTTTGAGATCAAAACACCGGCACGACTGCACTCTTCGGGATGGCTGAGTCACTCCAACACATTTGTCTTTGGACTGGCCGCAGGCGTGATTGCCGGACCGTGTGTGGGGCCTGTGCTCTTATCAATCCTCACCTTTATTTCCCAAACCGGAAATATTCAAACTGGGTTTCTGCTGATGATGTCTTTTGCTTTTGGTATGGGATTGATCTTTATCGTTCTCGGAGTTGCTGGTGATGTTTTCCATCTTCTTCCCAAATCGGGCGGCTGGCTCAATAATATAAAATATGTTTTTGCCTCGATTATGTTGGGTCTTTCCATCTATTACGTCCTCCCCGTTCTGGGTGTCGCAGAATTGATTCTGTATGTGGAATTTATTCTTCTTGTTCTCGTGGGCTGTTATCTGGTTTTTTATGAAAAGAAATTTGCCTTTCCGCTTTCCCAACGCAACAAAACGTTTCTTCGTATCTGCGCTGTGGGACTTGCCGTAGGTCTTGTGATAACACCTCTCTTTTCTGGTAAAATTAACTCACAACAGCCCTCAGCTCTCGCCGAAGGCTGGCAGCAATACGACGAAGCCACCATCTCCTCTGTATTAAAAAACGGAAAACCCACGGTGATCGATTTTTACGCCGACTGGTGTTTGGCCTGTAAAGAACTTAAATCCGAAACTTTTAAAAATGCCACTGTTATTAAAGAAGGGCGAGAATTTAATTTCTTGGTGGTCGATGCCACACAAGCAACTCCGCAGATAGAAAAGCTGAAACAAGAACATCACGTCATCGGTTTGCCGACCGTGGTATTTTATAATAAAGACGGCAACAAACGTGACGACTTAACATTAAACAGTTTTGAAAAAGCCGAGGAGTTTTTAAAACGCCTTGGCAAAACAAAGGAGTGGGCACCGTGAGATTCCTATTTATTTTAACTCTTCTTTTTTCAGCCAATACTTGGGCTGAGGATTTTTCTTTAGACGCCTATAAAGGGCAGGTTGTTTATTTAGATTTTTGGGCCTCGTGGTGCGGTCCGTGCAAAGAGTCCTTCCCGTGGCTTAATCAGATTCAACAGAAATACAAAGACAAAGGGTTGACGGTGATTGGTATTAATCTCGACAAAGATAAAACCAATGCCGATGAATTTTTAAAATCACACCCGGCTGTTTTTAAAATTATTTATAATACCCAAGGAGATTTGGCCAAAAAGTATGGCGTCAAAGGAATGCCCTTCTCTGTTATCATCGATAAAAATGGCAAAATTCTCCACTCTCACATCGGATTTCACATGGATAAAACCAATGAGTACGTGCAAACCATCGAAGGAGCCCTCAAGTGAAAATACTTTTTTGGATACTCGCCTCAGTGATTCTCAGCAACTGCGCCAGCCTGGGCGTTGAACCGTGGGAGCGCGACCTTCTTTCCCAAGACGAAATGACCTTTGGTTCTAATGCTGTTGAACTCGGCTATGAACAGCATACTTATTTTAGTAAAGAAGCCACCAGTGGTGGCAATGGATTTTCTGGCGGAGGCTGCGGATGCAACTAAGGCCGAAAAAACAAAAATCGCTAAAAATGACCCTCGCTTTAGCGACGACCAGTCTTCTCGCGGGACTTCCGCAGGTGCGTGCGGAGGAAGTAAAACTTCCCGAAGCCCCTTGGGCAAAATGGAGCGGCACCATTGGCAATCTCTACTACGCTGAACAAGATCGTGTCACTGCGATCGAACCCGTTATCAGTTTAACCGCAGAGTTTTCCGGCGAGCGCAAATGGACCAATAAATTTGTCATCGATACGTTAACTGGAGCTTCACACAACGGCGCCGCCATGGCGAATACACCACAAACATTTACAACACCTTCTGGTGCTGGCCACTACACGATCGCTCCAGGACAGGTGACCCTCGATCCTTCGTTTAAAGATACACGCTTGGCCCTATCATCCTCGTGGTCTCAGCCCTTAGGGACTGACTATGAACTCACTGCAGGAGTCAACGGATCGAGAGAGTACGATTTTACCTCCCTCTCTCTCAACAGCAGTCTGTCGCGCTACATGAACAACAAAAACACTAAACTCTCTCTGGGATTTTCTGGAGAATTCGACAGCATCAATCCAGTGGGTGGCGCGCCTGTCGGCCTCAGCACCATGGCCGCAAAAGGAACCATGGGCGCAAGTGATTCTAAGCAAGTCTTGGATCTTCTGTTTGGTCTGACGCAAGTGATGAGCCGTCAGTGGATTGTACAGATCAATTACAATCTGGGTATGTCGAGCGGTTATATGAACGATCCGTACAAAATTACCAGTGAAGTTGTGGCGGCCGGAAACCCTGGCGCTGGCGATCCCACCGGCACGTATTACTATGACAAGCGTCCCGATCAACGCCTTAAACACAGTATTTTTGTCGACTCCAAATATCATACTGATGGTTGGGGTATTATTGGCTCTTCCTATCGTTACTTTTTTGACGACTGGGGAATTAGCTCCCATACATTCAATATCGATTATCGCATGGCTCTGACCAAAAAATGGTTTGTGGAACCCAGTGTGCGTTATTACATGCAAAGTGAAGCTGATTTTTACAAAGCTTTCTTTTCGCAAGGAACACCTCTGCCTGACTACATGACCAGTGATTATCGGTTGGGAAAAATGACGGCGATCACCTTGGGTGTGGAGATCGGCAGAAAATTGGATTCTTACGGAAAAGAGATCAGCTTTCGAGCCCAAATGTACACGCAAAGCGGTGATAGCCACCCGGCCGATGCTTTTGGCAGTCTGCAGTCGGTGGATCTCTATCCGTCAGTGACCGCAGTCATTGGGCAAGTCATTTATAAATTTTGAGTCTGCTCAAGAAGTATTGTATAAACCCTTATGATAAAAAAAACCTTTACCTGTATGGCCAGTCCCTGCGAAGTCCTTATGGATACGCAGGACCCCATAGTGGGTGAAAGTTATTTTCAAAAAATAAAATCCGAGGCTGAACGCCTCGAGGCCAAGTTCAGTCGTTATCAAAAAGATAATATCGTTTATGCCATTAATTCTGCCGACGGAAAAAAAATCAATATCGACGTAGAAACCGCAGCGCTTCTGGAGTTTTCTAAGCAGTGTTATGATATGAGCGGCGGATTGTTTGATATCACCTCCGGAGTTTTACGCCGTGTTTGGGACTTTAAAAATTTTAAAACCTTCCCTGCAAAAAAAGATGTGAATCTTTGTTTACAAAAAGTAGGCTTTCTGAAAATTCAGTGGAGCAGACGCACGTTGCAAATGCCCCCGGGTATGGAAATAGATTTTGGTGGTATCGTCAAAGAATACGCCGTGGATGCCGCGCTTTCGTTTATTCCTCTAGACGGCCCCGCAACACTGGTGAACTTTGGCGGCGATCTCGCCGTGAACAAAGCCCCTCGCCAGGGATCGTGGCGTGTGGCGATTGAAGAAGCTTTTAAAAATCGTATCCAAGGATCACAGCTCGCACTGAGCAAAGGCGCTTTGGCGACCAGTGGTAATACCTATCGTTTTTTTGATTATGAAGGCCAAAGATATTCACATATTCTCAACCCCAAGACAGGTTACCCCGTTGCCAATGGCATCGCCTCCATCACCGTCTTTGCCGAAAACTGCACCATGGCCGGCCTTCTTGCCACCGTCAGCCATTTGCAACCCCATCCCGAAGAATTCCTCCGCCAACAAGACGTGCCACACTGGTTGGTGAAACACGCTACGAACTAATCACCCTAGCAATATTTCTTGCGTCTAAAAAATAGACAAAAAAGGCTTTGAATTGTAGTTCTTTCTAAAAAGTGGCGCGAGCACCGATTTACTACATTTTAAAACGGTACGCAAAGTGTACTAGTGAATGGTTGGACTGCGGGCGTAAAGCTGGAGTCTAACACGGTGAAGAAGTTACAATAGCGGGCTGGCCCAAGCTGCTCTATATTCAGAGCATTTAGGAGTCAGGAAATGGGAAAGCCAAAGAGAAAATTCAGCGACGAGGTAAAAC
>JBGSUL010000028.1:0-2272 GCA_041736155.1 Bdellovibrionales bacterium | reverse complement strand
GTTTTACCTCGTCGCTGAATTTTCTCTTTGGCTTTCCCATTTCCTGACTCCTAAATGCTCTGAATATAGAGCAGCTTGGGCCAGCCCGCTATTGTAACTTCTTCACCGTGTTAGACTCCAGCTTTACGCCCGCAGTCCAATGTCACAAATAATTGCGCTAGAATTAAAACTATTTTCATAAATCTCCCTCCCAAAAGTTTTAAGGTATATAGGCACATATTTCCTTTTTGTAAACTTTGAAGTGTGATTTCATTGGAAACGAACACAATCTTTAAATTCAGCTCGTGAATGAGTGGATTTTGCGCGAGCTGTTATAAATAAGAGCTATGGGAATAGTTTAGCTCGCAGCAAGTCGCTCAAATCTTAAGAAGTAATACAATGAATAGAGAACAGACAGCGTCGAGGCAAAGATTAATAACGCAAGCCCAGTCAGGAATGAAGAATCAGTCACTGTGAGCAAGAGAGAAATAATGCCTGCCAACACAAATACTTTCCCTGCAAAACGATGTGTTTTTTTCCAATTCTCCTCAGAGGCTAATGTCCATGGAACACGAACTCCGATAAAGAAATTTCTTTCTAATTTTCCAAAGTAATTTCCTATAAAAATCATAAATAAGCCAAGTGCGGGGGTCATAATCCATGCAAAGTAAGCTTGCTCTGGATTTTTGGCTTCGAGCACAATGCCGATATAAATCGTCATGAGGAAAAAAGTCAGTGCTAGGTTGAAGAGACCAACGACTTTTTGACCATTAGGCATGTCGTAACCTTTGGGCGAAATTTTTGCGCGAAAATTCAATAATAAGAGAGTGATGAGCGTGAGAGTCGGGAGAAGCGCAAGATTAAAATATTTATCTCCAAACTTATCGGGCCGTCCACTGAGATCAAAATGACTGGGGATTAAGTCGGGCAGCTCTGGGGCTTGCATCATTGCCCAGGTGACTGTTCCTAAAATTAACAGAAGACTGTGCCAATTATTTTTTAGAAAGCTTTTCATTTTTTCCTCCAAGTTCAAAAAACTTTGCCGCTAAACCCGCGACGTCTTCAAAGACGGTCGTGTGAATCGAATATATAATGGTCTGGCCATTTCTTTTGGAAGTAACCAAGTCAGCAGACTTTAATTTGTTTAAATGATGAGAGAGAGAAGCGCCCGTGATCGGCAAGTGTTCGCCAATCTCATTGACGGCCATATCTCTTTTTTTGAGAAGCTCTAAGATGGTTCTTCTGTTTTCATCTGCGAGAGCTTCGAATACTTTTTGTAATTTCATATTTAGATAAGTATCTAAATATTAAATTACAAGCAAGCAGTTTTGTCGACCCATCATTCCATTTTAGTAAGTGCTTATAGTATGAGCAGTTTGATGCTCATACTAGGGGCACTGCCGTAGCGGCAGTGGATTGCGTGAGTTTACGGCATTAACTTTTGATTTTTAGTACAAGCTTTGGATTGAGCGATGAATTTTAAAAACTCTGCATCTGTGACTCGGATAAATTCATTGCTGCTATCATCCATGATCCACGGTTTTCCTTCAAAGAGAACTTCTTGATGTTTGATTGTGTAAATCAAAATATCATCGTTCGCAGAGAGGGCATGGTCATAGGATTTAAAAACGATTCCTTGTTGTGCCAATTGGTTTAATAAGGCGGGGTTAAGTATAAACTTGCCGTCCGTGTAGACTTGACCTTTATTTATAAAATCACCAGAAGCTGAGGAATTGGCAGTAATCGTAGACAACTCTAGTAAAGTGCCAGAGGGTGTAATCTTAAAAGCTTCTAAATAATACTTTCCCAGATCTGAGGCATCGCCCATCATAACTTCTTTGCAAGTTCCATCGGGATTAATAAAGTTGTTCAGAGATTCAACATCGGTTTTCCCAACCCAAGTCCCAACAGTGGCGGGTGGAGGATTTGTATCGACGGCGCCCGAACCGTTACCACTATCGCAACCGACAAAGAATAAAATCAAAGGGAGAAGAATGATTCGAGGCAAATTCATGGAGAGGCTCCTTTTAAAAATTTGCTAACAGTTCCATATTTGCACCGTAAATTGTCAACTGAAAGTCAGCTGACGAACTGCACTGCAAAAAAAGTAAACTGTTATTTTGAAAACAAACGCTGCCGCTACGGCAGTGGTTCTGACCTTTACCCCGTTTTTAGTGCCAGTAAATTATTTTTCTTCTGTAACACAGCCTTTTCCTGATGTGCAAATTCTTTTGGTGTTAAGTAATCAAGTGAACTGTGTGGACGCTCTTCGTTGTAATGTTTTATCCAGATC
>JBGSUL010000027.1:0-17179 GCA_041736155.1 Bdellovibrionales bacterium | reverse complement strand
CACAACCGTGGAATTTTTTATCATCGACATCTAAACCAATAAATACTACGTTCCTCATGGATTTCCCCCTTTTGTTTACAGTTTTACTGTATTGAGGTAACCAGCCCTCGTTGGCAAGAGGGGGCGTCCATTATTTCTGAGCTGTTAAACCCCGGTCGTCTTCTTTAAAAACTTCATGAACTCGACCCAGGATTTTTTATCGGCATCTGCATTGTATGCAGCGCCCTTGGAGTTATCGTTGCCAGCGGCGGGATTCGTAAACGCGTGCACGGCTCCAGGATAAGCAACAAACGTCATTGGAATTTTTGCATCGGACATTTCTTTTTTAAAGGCCACGACTTCTGCGGCGGGTACCCATGGGTCATCGGCGCCATGAAGAGCGAGAACGGGGCCTTTGATATTTTTGGCATCAAGAGGCGTGGGCGTGTTTAAACCACCATGAAAACTCACTGTGCCGGCCAGAGGAACTCCGCTGCGTGCGAGTTCAAGAGCGGTTGTTCCACCAAAACAATAACCCATTACAACGATTTTTGTTGGGTCAACGTTGGGTTGATTTTTTACTACGTCATAAGCGGCATTGATACGCTCACGTAAAAGCGGACGATTGTCTTTGAATTTCGTCGCCATCTCGCCAGCTTCTTTGGCATCTTTAGGGCGTACATCTTTTCCGTAAATATCTACGGCAAAAGCAACAAACCCTTGTTTTGCTAATTCATCAGCTTTTTGTTTTTGAAAGTCTCCTAAGCCCATCCAATCATGGACAATAATCACGGCTGGCTTTTTGGTTACTTTTTTATCCGCAGTTCCTGAGGGAGAACTTAGGTAACCTTCTAAGGTTGCAGCTGCCGCTTTGTAGGGCACCACTTTCCCTGGGTCGGCTGCTTGAGCTGCCGTTCCAAAGAAAACTATAAAGAGTGTCATGAGATGTAACATAATACCTCCGTTGAATATGTGAATGCCGTGATTCTGCCTGGGAATGGTTCGTTTGTCGACGACCGAGAGAAATTAATTCAAAGATGACTTGAAATAATTTCGCTTTTTTTAAAGGAAGCGGTGAAGATTTTAGATGTGTGCTAGGAGACATCCATGACCACCATTTTTGCGCTGTTTTTACTAGCGTTCTGTGCTTTTCCTCAGAACACCAATGATGATTCCAGCTCCGACCCCCAATATGATCCAAATTTTGAACTTCTATTAGATATGGCGAAGTATCCAGACGCTCGTAGGCAATCCGATATCTTACCTAACGGCACAGAGTCTGAGTTAACCCCTGTGGAATTAGCAACTTTTCTTTTGGAGCACGACAGTTGGGAATACCAAGTCATTCAAAAAGTGCGTCCTTACATGGTGGATGTGATAGTCAACAATCAGTCCTATACGGGTGTGATTGTTGGGTTCTCAGAACGCAATCAGCCTTTGATCTTAAGCTCGGCTCAAGCCGTCTATTATAATCCAGTAGAAGATAATTTGTGGAAAACGGAAGCTGTAGAGGTCAACGATCCGCACCAGGCGATTCAAGAGAGTCTGTTGGTTCCAAAGAGCCAAACAATTTTACGTGTGCCGAGTTTGGAATCTACACATTCATTGACCAGCCACAACGAGAGAATCACAGCCTGGCATGGTATTCCTGTGTATCATCCGCTTTTCTTTATCGACAAGGGAAGAGTCAATTATCACGCGGATGATAACTTTAGCATTTTAATGATGGTGAATCGATCTGAGTCGAGAGAGTTCGTGGATGTTGGATCAACGAAGTCCGCAGACATGTCGCGCCACATGTATACCTTGGACAATTCACTGCGCGCTCGCTTTCCATTGGCGACCCGCTTACCGCAATTGCCCGTGGCGGCACCGCAAGGAGACGCCAAAGCTTTGATTATGGGAAGAGCTATCCATTTATTTTCGTCTTCACAAACCAATTCAAGAGGCATCAGGGAGAGCATGAGCTACGCCGTTGTACATGTCTTAGATGGAGAACGAAGCGCACGATGGGCGGCGAAGCAATCTGAAACTCTTGATCCTGAAAAACAATTTGTGGTGGATGGCGAAGTCGATCTCGGCATGATGGGCGCTGGTATTTTTAACAACAACGGAGAACTGTTAGGCGTCGTTTCAAAAATCTTTCGTAATGATAGTCACGCAAGAAACCCTCGACATCGATTCCTTGATCACTTGGATCGCAGGATCGTTCAGCTCAACGGTGCGATTGTCATTCGAGCCGATTATCTCCAGCGCGAGATGGCACAGAAGATTCGCAATAATTCCTATTTGGATGGGGTGTTTGGACAAACTTCGACAGATGTTGTTCCGTTGTTCAAATCCTGTCTAGAAATATTCTAAAAATGACTTTAACCATTTACCCCGATACTTTTAATCGCAGTGGGCAACACCGTCAGTCATAAAGTCACTTTGGATATTTGTTGCTAAATGATTCGTCGAGGAATCTGAAGCTCAAGACTATTCGCTGTCTACTTCGTCCAAGCCAGGAATACGTTGGAAGGCAATACGGGTCGGTGCGGAACCCAGCTTTTCATGCAGAGAGCCGACATAAATGGTGTCTTTTCCGTAACGTGCATTGATTTTATCTACCGCCTGAAAGGCTTTTTGGGCTTTGGGATTATTGCCAAAGAGTGAGAGTTGAAATTCTTGTTCCGATACAAAATCGGAAAGCACAATGGAAACCTTGATCGGTTTTTTACGCGGCGCTGTTTTATACATGGAATTAATCTGTTTTAAAAGAAAACTAGAATCTTGTGTGCCTTCCATGCGGCATTCTTCATCGTGACGATGGCCATCTAGATAACGCACGGACAAACTCAGTCGCCGTGCCATCATTTTCTGCGCCCGCAATCGAACCGCCGCTTTCCATAAAAGTTTATGGGCTATCGTCAGAGCGCCTTCGCGGTGCCGCTCACTCGGAGGAAGCACATGGGAATGACCAATGGATTTGGGGGCCACTTCTTTACGAAAGTCCATCCACCCGCCATTGAGCTGGTGATGCAGGCGCGCGCCGTGCACACTTCCCCAAAGACCGCGCATTTTGTGTTCATCGCTGGATAAAAGATCAATCATAGTGTGAATATTTTGTTCCTTTAAACGCTCGTCCATGCGTCGACCAATGCCGGGAATATCTTGTAGTTTAAGAGTAAAAAGTCGGTGGGGAAGCTCGTGATCTTCGATGATTGTCAGTCCATCCGGTTTTTGCATGTCGCAGGCGATTTTAGCGACCAAAAAATTGGGTGCAATGCCGATAGAGCATTTCATAAATTCTCCCACATCACTGGCGATGACTTTTTTAATTTCTATAGCCATCAGAGTCGCTTTTTCTGCGGTCTGTTGTGTTCCGGTAAGTTCACACGCGATTTCGTCAATGGAGCAAACGGCGGCAATGGGCAAGATTTTATCAATAGCTTCGCGAATTTTATGGTGGAAAACTACATAGGGGCCGTGACGGGCGGGGACACAAACAATTCCTGGGCACATTTTTTTAGCATCGCCCACACGCACACCGGTTTTGACGCCAAAGGCTTTGGCTTCATAGCTCGCGGCAATGACCGCCGTTGAGTCGGCGAGCATAGGAACCACCGCGACGGGTCGACCGCGCAATTCAGGATGTAACTGTTGCTCGCAAGAGGCAAAAAAAGAATTGAGATCTACGTAAAGCGCACGCAGGGGTCGGGACATCGACGTGATATTAGAATTTTCTTAAGAGCTCGTCTAGAAATATTAAACTTGAGTTTATCTCCGGGCAACAGTGATGCGCCTCAAAAAGGGCAGGGATAATGAAATAAATCCTACTGAGCATTTAATTTTACAGCATTTCTTTTTTAGGTAGTTTCGCCGCTCGCGGTCATATCGAGAGCGAGCACTTCAGCGCCTAAATCGGTCATAAAAAAAACGCCAACTCGTTGGTGAGAGCTTAGAGTTATCTATTTGCGTAGAAGACTCACATTTTTTAATTGTCTTGTATTGATTTGGAATGAGTGTACGGTTAACTCAAGGGAATATTTAAAATTCTTTAACTGTAATCCCCCTATCTATTATTCAGGAGTAAAATTTGATTAAACGAAATTGGTACAGTGGTACCTTAGTATTTAGTATTGGCCTCTCATTATCTACCGCATGCTAACGGGCAAGCAAAAAGCTTAATGCGCGACGATTCCCAACAACTATTTATTTACGTAGATGCCAGCTATAGCCGAGAGGCGCAGCTGGCCGTTTTAGGTTTTTTTACCACTGAGCAGTCACCGGTTTTTCTCGAAGTGACGGAGACCAACAACATTCGAGCTGAACTTCGCGGGGTGATCTGGGCTCTTGAGTCCTGTTTAAAAGAGCAGGGAGCCATACAGGTTGTTCTGTATACCGACTGCCAAACGGTGAGTGGCTTACTGCAACGACGTGCACGCCTTGAGGCATCTCAATTCTTGAGCAAAAGCAAAAACAAACCCTTAGCGAACATGGACTTGTATAAAGAGTTTTACAAAATCTATGATTTGATTCAGCCTAAAGTGGTCTGGGTGCGTGGGCACACAAGCCGATCGATGGCGAGCCAAGTGGAGAAAAATTTTTCAACTCTTGATAAGATGGTTCGTCAGCGGTTGCGGCAAAGGCTAGATCCTTCGCTAGGCTAATGCTCAGGATTATCGAGAGGGTGGTTATGACTTCAAAAATTTATATCGATGCGGATGCTTGTCCGGTTAAGGACGAAGTTTATAAAGTGGCGGAGCGCTATCAGCTGTCGGTCATTGTGGTGGCGAATCAATATATCAATGTGCCTATAAATCCTTTAATTAGTATGCAAGTGGTCAGTGGTGGGTTTGATGCGGCTGATGACTGGATTGTGGAACAAAGCCAAGCCAAGGATATTGTCATCACTGCTGATATTTTGCTGGCGGATCGCTGTGTTAAAAAGAATGTTCGAGTTTTAGGCACTAAAGGTGAAGAGTTTACCGAGGACAATGTGGGGTCTGCGGTGGCCAGTCGGGAATTGCTGCAAAATTTAAGGCATATGGGTGAGATGCGCGGTGGACCGGCGCCGATGGATAAAAAGGCTCGGTCCAATTTTTTAAATAAGCTCGATCAAATTATTCAGTCCATAAAACGTTCTGTTTAGACATGGCTGCCATTTTAAGCTAGATTGAAGGTATGAATGACTCTCCTCTCAAAATCTCCCATCTGGTTAAAAAATATAATTCTTTTGCCGCTGTGAACGATGTTTCTTTTGAAATGAAGACGGGAGAGATTTACGGTCTCTTGGGGCCTAACGGTGCTGGGAAAACATCCATTATTTCGTGCATTGTGACTTTGCAAGATCCCACCAGTGGCGATATCCAGATTTTTGGCAAAAATCCTCATAAGGAACCTCTCGAGGCTAAAAAATATATTGGTTTTGTACCGCAAGAAGTGATCAATCACGGATATTTTGATGTTTATGAAATTTTAGAGTTTCAGGCGGGATATTTTGGGCGTAGTAACAGCAAAGAAAAAATCGACTACCTCCTGCAGCGTTTGGGACTATGGGAACATCGCAATAAAAAAGTAAAAGCTTTAAGTGGCGGAATGAAGCGACGTCTGTTGATTGCCAAAGCTCTGGTGCACGATCCAAAAATTTTATTGCTCGATGAACCGACCGCCGGTGTGGATATCGAGCTTCGTCTCAAATTGTGGGAATTTGTTTTAGAGCTTAAAAAACAAGGTATTTCTATTTTGCTGACCACGCACTATTTGGAAGAGGCCGAAGAACTTTGCGATCGTGTCGGCATTTTGCAAAAAGGCCAACTGTTGACCGAGGGACCGACGCGCGAATTAGTGCGCAAGCTCACCAAACGCAAAGTGTTCCTTAAATTGCGAGCAGCGCCCCCCATGAATCATCCCCAGCTGATTGGTATGAACGAAGATCTGTGGGAGTTTTTGGTTTCGCCAGAAAAGGGTGTGGGTGAGCTTTTGGAAGAATTAAAAATTCCGATCGCTGATTTGTTGGATGTCAAAATCGAAGAAGGTTCGTTAGAAGATGCCTTTCGACATGTGTTGGGGACTTTATGATCACCGTAAATGAAAAATGGACACCTTTCATCACTCTTTATGTGCGTGAGTTAAAGCGTTTTATGAAGGTTTCCGTTCAAACGGTCTTTTCACCTTTAATTAGCTCGGGTTTATACCTCCTTATTTTTGGTGTTTCTTTAGGGAATAGTATTGATCTTGGTCACAATGTCACCTATCTGGCTTTTTTAATTCCTGGCTTAGTGATGATGTCGGTTTTGAACAATGCTTTTCAAAATTCTTCCAGCTCTATTGTTTCTGGGAAGTTCAGTGGTGATTTAGAAGACTGGAAGATTTCTCCTTTGCGAGAGTCCGAAATTTTGTTGGCGCTCGCTCTCGGTGGCTTAACACGTGGCCTTGTTGTTGGGGTGGTGACGTTCCTTACTGGCGAAGCTTTTTATTATTTTATGAATGGCGAATTATTGCCGGTGGTGGCGCCGCTGTGGTTGCTGGTATTTTTACTTTTGGGTGGAAGTAGTTTTGCATTGTTTGGTGTCACAATTGCATTTTGGGCGCGGACTTTTGATCAACTGAGCGCGGTAACAAGTTTTATCCTCTTGCCACTGATTTATCTCGGAGGGGTGTTCTTTTCCATCGAAACGCTTCATCCTTTTTGGAAGCTGATCTCGCGTTTAAATCCACTGTGTTATTTTATCAACGGCGTTCGTTATGGAATGCTGGGAATGAGTGATGTCGGCGTGTACGAGGCCTTTATTGTGTCGCTCATCGCCTTTGGGGCATTTTATTTACTTGCTCACTATTCTTTAAAACGCGCGAGCTACGCGCGCTGGTAGTTTATTTAAGCAGGCTACGCAAATATGGGTAGAGTGGCGAATTCACCGCTGTGCTTTTGCGACGATGATGTTCCTCAGGTACAGAAAACAAACGCAAGAGCGTATTCACAATACTATTGACGTTGAGATAGTGATCTTCGTTGAACACTTCAGGCAGCACGTCTAATGGCAGTTCGTTGGTAAAATCAAAAGGCTTGGCCATGAGACATAATTGATCCTTATCGAGCTGTAGATGTGCGCCCGACAATGTTTCTTGGGAACTTTGAAAGTCGGAGGCTCCGAAAACACAACCTGTACGAATGCCTTTTCCGGCAAAGAGGTATGAGTTGCAGAGGGGGTTGTGGTCGGTGCCAGAGGTTGCAAAATCCACACCCTGTTGGCGCATGGTGCGCCCAAATTCGGTGGTGACGACAAACGTAGTTACATCCAACAGAGAACGTTGGCTATCAAAGGCCGTAGTTTTAAAAAACTCCAGTGTGTTGGCAATTTTTTGCGAAAGTCGCTGATACTTATCACGGGTTTCGCTGGCACCGGGGAAACCGTGATCGTCAAAAAAGAATTGCTCACTGGGATCTCCTGCGAAAAAGGCTGTGACTTCAAGTGCCACTCGTCCCATGCGAGCTTCCGAAATTTTAGAAAAGATTTGCAGGAACTGGCGTTGTGCTTGCGTGTCCAATTGCGAAAAATCCAAATGCGACAATTCCCGAGCGAGTTGAGAAGCCTTTTGAAGTTGCTGATGCAATTGACCACTGCCTTGGCTCCACTGTCCTTGCGGATTGAGGAGGACGCCTTCCTGCATTCGTTGCAGAACAAATGCCAGAGAGTCGGGATAAAGACTGAGTTGTGGGTTTATTTTAAGGGCAGCAATCAGCGAGGAAACATCACTGCCGCTGAGTTCAATTAACGAACTTTGGTGTCGATCCACACTAAACAACATTCGGCCATTCAATTTGATCCCATCGAGCGTTGTGGGAAGATTTTTGGCATTCAAAGTATTAATCAATGGCAAAAAGGAAGGTCCGCCGAACTGACTGCCACTAAAAAGAATATCTGTAGGTCCTGTGTGTCCTATGTCGTTCGGGTGAACAAAGACACCATTGACGATGGAAAAATCATTTTTGTAGGCATGCAAAGGGGCTGTGGCTGTAGAAGCCCAGCAGCTCTGGCCGTTGAGTCCAGTCCACAGGGTAGGCTCTTCTTCCATGTAATTGACCTGCAAATTATTTTTTGTCATTTCCAAAGGGCGAGCATCAAAGAGATAGGTAAAGTCCGCCGCAGAATCGAGGTGAAGCATATAGAGAAAATGATCATCCTGGATCTGACTCCAGCCGGATCGAAGCGGCAAAAAGGGAAGTCCAATTCCTGCAATTCCGTATTTTAAAAGGTCTCGTCGTTTTAGAGGGTAGGTCATTAGCAGTCCTTGTTATTTTTTTAGAAGAAAATAAGGGTTCATTAAGAGGGAATAACTCATTTCATAGATTATCTGTTCTCGTGACTTTGTAAACTGACTGGGAGATTGAAAGTGCTGTTTCCAGGCGAGCTGTTCTTTTGAGGAAAAATCAAAAACCGTCATACTTAGCAAGAGTTGATCAAAGTTTTTTTGCTCTAAGGATGAAGGCGCAGGCCAATCACAAAAAGCGCTGAGAGATTTTTGTAATGTGCTTTTAAGCGGGGGAAAATTGTTGGGATCGTTGGGATTACATGTTTGTGCGAGATTGTGTGCGATACGATCCATAAGAAAACTCAAAAGGACCATATTAAAACTATTAGGCTCGGCATTTTTGAGGGTGGATCCGTTATCGTAAAAACCTAAATGTTGAGAAAAACTTTGCGGAGGTACGATGAAACCGTAAAGCTCTAAAAGTTCGCCTTGAGGTTTTTCATAGACCCGACTGAATATTTTTTGTTCGAGGGCGGCGAAGCCAATCATTTTGCTGGGTTCTGCAGCGGCCCAGGGTAGATTCAACGAAATAAGCAGAGCAATAATAGACAAGTGGATCTCCTTAGTTTTGTTGTAGCCATTTGTAGAGATTTTGGCGGGCCACTGGGTTCATATCGGCGGGAGGCATGCGTTTTTTTGCATCGGTAGTGGTAAGACGCTCGGTGATAAGGCGAAAGCTCTCTTCATGGGAGAGTTGTTTGTGATTATGTTTGTGGGGGAAGCCCATGGTTCCGTTGTTCAGGGTGATCCAGCGCGAGAGATCTAAGCCGCTGACCCCGGCGACATTGTTGTGGCATTTAACGCAATGAACTTCTAAGACAGAGGCCACTTCGCAAGGTGGGCGGCCTTTGCTCACGGCTCCTGGTTTTAAATCATAGCATAAATCGGGGTCGCGATTGTTTTTTTGAAAGGTTTTGCTGAGAGCAATTTGGCGAAATAGATTTTTAAACGCTTCGCGCGGAGATGTTTGTTCTTGCTCGATAAATTTTTTCGTGAGGTCGTCAATAAAGCCTGGATCAAACACCTGTGAGGTGTCTGTGGCGTATTCGAGTGCTTTTTTGACAAAACATTTTTTGACTTCGGGAGAGGTTTTAAGAATCTGATGGAGATCTTCAAGGTTTTCGCCATAAAGATTGAGATCATTAAATTGGGTGGATTGGATATAGCCGATGTTCCACTCATCATTTGAGTTGGGTTTGAGCCAATATTTTTGATAATCTTTTCGATCGACTGTTTTGTTATCATCAAACGTGATCGTATCTGATTCTGAGAAATCATTGAAAAATGTACCTAGGTCTTTAAAAAAGCCGGCCATGGGGTCCAGTTTGTAATGGCAGGCATAGCAGGAAGGATTTTGTCCGTGCACATCAGTGTGTCCCGAGGGTGCTTCCACATTGATGGGAGTTAGGTCATCGCAAAAAAAGTGTTTAAGGATATAGGCACTTCGCCGACGATTTCGATTGGTAGATGAGTTGGGGAGTGTCGTAGCAATCAAAAATTTTTGATAAGTGAGTTGGCTTTCAAATATTTCTTCAGGGAGTCGCTGTAGGTCGGTAAGTGAGTCGATCTGGTATTTCTCCTTAGAGAAATCCCTCGATAAAGATTTAAGACTTTGCAAGAAGGGTACAAAACTTTTAAAAAAGTCTCGATAGAATGGTAAATCCGCGAGTTGTGGAGTTGTGCTTTGGTCACAATAAATAAAGCCAAGCGTTTGATCCTTCAAAGGAGAGTAGACATTAAGATAGGGAATTCCCAAGAGCCGAAAAAGAGATATAGGGCCCGAGGTGAAAAAACCTTGAAAGGACATGCTTATGGCGCAAAGGCGAGGGTATTCAATGAGAAGTTCTTCATCGGAGAGTTGTATGCTTTTTTCAAAAAGAAGAAGAGTTTGATCATAGAAAATATCTCGCTGTGTGGAGAGAGGTAGTGTGGCGGAGGGCGGGGGCAGTTGGATCTCCGTAAATGCCTCTGGAGAAAAATCGTCAAAAGGTAAGGTATAGAGTCCATGTCTAAGATTGAAGAGCTCAAAAAAACTTCGATCTTGGGACAAGGATTGGGCGGAGGTTATGGCTTGGGGGAATTCCAAGAGAGTCTCTGTTGGCATATCTTCGGCAAAGAGGTTGTCCTGCCGAAAGCCGATGTAATAGAGAGAAAAATCAGCCACCGTTTTGTAAAAGGGTTCCCCTTGTAAATACATATTCGTGATTTCTTCTTTGCTCATTTTTTTGAGCTGTTCAAAGTCATCGACGTCGGGGGAGAGTTCAGTTTGTCCGCGCAGGAGAAGAGACGCTTTGGCGGCCCAGCGTAAATGCTCGTATTCTTTTTCGGCAGGATCTAAAATTCCCTCATCTACGAGATCGTCCGTTTTGTCTTCGATGGTTTTGTGAGGTTCGTGAGAAATATGATTGGGGCTACAGGAGAGTAAGGAAATGAATAAAAGGCTGAAGCCTATTTTTTGAAACATGATCCCCCAAAAAAATATTTAATTAAGATAATTTTTCGAGCAATCGGGTGCACTGTAAAGACGCAGGTAGCTAGTGTGCAGAATATCTGAGCTAGACCGAGGTCCTAATGCAGTGAAACGTGAACCTCTCGGACGAGAACTTTAGACTAAGAAGATGAAAATTCTGTTGATGAATTCCTTTTTTCTTCTTGTGGCGTGTTCTTCGGGCAGTGGCAGCGGAGAGCATCCTCGCCAAGGTGTGCGGTATACGATTGTGTGCAAAGATGCTCATCAGCAATGCCTTTACAAAGCGGCGGATCGCTGTGAAGGACGAGGATATCATTTAATTAAAACATCAGAGACTCAGCGCACGGGTGGTGTTTACGGTCGTTATCGTGAGTTTGTTATGGAAATCGAATGTCGGTAGCAATCAGTAGGGTAGGAGTGGTTGTATGAGAATTGGTTTGTTAACGGGTGGCGGAGATGCTCCTGGCCTCAATGGTATTATCGAAGCGACAAGCAAAACTCTTTTAAATCAGGGAGTCTCTGTTGTTGGAATTTGCGATGGTTTTGAAGGTGTATTTAAACAAAACGTGATTGAGATCAATCACCAAAATGTTTATGGAATTCATGCTCAGGCGGGGACATTTATCGGTACGTCCAATCGTTCGGGAATCGAAGGTCGCGAAAAAGAATTTTTGAAAAAATACAAACAACTCAAGTTGGATGGTCTCATCGTTGCGGGTGGGGATGGCACATTTCGCTGCCTCGAATCTGTGCAAGACCAGGTGAAGATCATTGGTGTTCCAAAAACCATCGACAATGATCTTTCGGGTACTGAAGCCACTTTTGGTTATGACACCGCTTGTTCGGTAGTGTGTGATGCCGTGGATTCGTTAAGGGCCACAGCACTGGCTCATCGCCGCGTGATTGTGGTGGAAGTGATGGGTCGCACAGCCGGATGGATTGCCATTGGTGGCGGGATTGCATCTTATGCGGATGCGATTTTTATTCCGGAAATCCCTTTTGCTGAAAAGCGTTTTGCCGCTTTCCTTAAACAAAAAATGAAGGAAGTGCGAGGTTTGGTATTAGTCGTTTCCGAAGGTGTGAGTTTGCAAGGCAAACAAAAGAGAAAAAAAGACAAGAGTGGTGCTTCGGTCATTGTGCATGATTACGGAGTAGGGCATCGGTTGAGTCGTTGGATAGAAAAAACAGTGGATTGGGAATCGCGGTCCGTTGTTCTGGGGCATTTGCAAAGAAGTCGCACGCCCACCACAACGGACCGTTTTCTTACAACGGCCATGGGTTTAAAAGCGGCCGAGCTCGCGCTGCAAAAGGGTTGGGGTGCGGCAGTGATTTTTCGTGAGGGGCGTGTGACCAGTGCGCCTTTACAGACGATTATGGGTGCACCCCGCTTAGTGGACAAAGATCACCGCTGGGTGAAGATGGCCAAGAACTTGGGTTTATTTATCTAAAATAAAAACCGAACATTGTACTAACGAATTCATCAAGGAGAAATTATGAAATACCTATTATTGATTTTGCCGTTGGCCATTTTCGGCTGTGCTTCGACGTCGGAAGACGCCCTTTATAGCGCGATGAAAAAGAATCCAACGAAGTTTATGCAAACTCTTCGCGAAGTGGCAGAGAAAGCTGCGCAAGATGATTACAAACAAATGAAGGGCGATCGAGCAGCGCAACGGGAAAAAGACTTAAAAAGTCCACGTCCGGTGGCGGTGGATGACAGTCGTTTGATTTTTGGTACGAAAGACGCGCCTGTGACCATTGTAAAATACGCCGATTTTCAATGCCCAGCCTGTCGTGTAGGTTATGTGACTTTAGAAAAAATTAAAAAGAAATACCCGACTCAAATTAAAATGATCCATAAAAACATTCCGTTGCCAATGCATCCACAGGCCCCTTTGGCGGCCGAAATTTTCGAGGCCAATTTGATTTTGGATAAAACTCTAGCGAAAAAGTTCTACAGCGAGCTTTATGAAAAACAAGGTCAGTGGGCCAGTGACGAAAAAGTTTGGGAGATTGCCAAGAAAGTAGGCATCTCAAAAGAGAAAACTCTCAAGGAGTTGAAAAAAGGAACGGTGGCCAAGCGTATTCAAGAAGATTTGGATGAGCACGAAAAGCTCGGTTTTAATGGAACACCAATGTATATGATCAACGGCGTAGAGATGCAGGGTGCCCCCAGCGAAGCTGATCTGACGGCGCTGATAGAACAGATCTTAAAGAAGTAATACAAGAAAGATCCTTCGCTCCACTCAGGATGACAAAGAGTGTGTCGAATGAAACCACCGTTGTTGACGGCGTAGCTTCCGTCATCCTGAGTAAAGCTTTTGTCATCCTGAGTAAAGCGAAGGATCTCGCGCTTAACCTTCCTGAAGCAAAAGCGAAGTATCTCGCTGACAACTCTGTCAAGAATGCGTCAAGATTCCTCTTGCGGAAAAATCAAGCTTAAGTAATGCTTTATAGAGTTGATTTTTTCCATGGGGGGATTATGAAATCGATTTTTTTCTTTTTGGTTATTCTAATTATATCTTTTAAAGTACAAGCACAAACTCCGCTGGATGGCGCCGTTTATGTGGTTGGTGACAGTTTAGCTTACGGAACGGGAGCAACAAAAACAGCGTTGTCGCCCACCAATTGTTTACAAAAAACATTTCCCAACAACACAGCTACAAACCTTGCTGTTCCCGGTAAAAAATCCGATACGCTGATTGGTGAGCTTCGCACTTGGGTGGATGATCCTAAGGCGGGCCTTATTTTTGTCAGCATGGGTGGCAATGATGAGATCATGAATGTGATCAAGCCCAATAGTTTTCCCAAAAGCGCGTCTCTAACAAATATGGAGGAGTCTTTTGACAACTTGTTAGCACGAGGAGCGATCGTTGTGTATTTATCACTGAATCACCCATCGGCGACGACAGATCGTTTACAACTGATCACTCAAATGGCCGAGCAAAAAGGCATCATCACGGTCGACGGCATGGCAGGACTTTGGGGAACAAAGTACATGGCCGATAATTTCCACCCCAATGCACAAGGCTACGAAATCGTCTGCACGCGCATTAACGACGCCTTAAGAGCGGCAGGGGTTATTCAGTAGAGGATTCTCAAGTATCGTGATTCTTCACATCTAGGGTCTTCCATAAGGAAGACCCCTAACAATTTATCATTTTGTTAGAAGGCTTCATAAAAGACAGTCCTTGTGAAAAAACATCCAATAGACTCGTCCGTATAATTAAGTAGATTTAGGCAATAGATTATCTGCTGTTTGAATGGCACGTCGAAGGCATCAATAGCCTTCTTTTAAAAAGAGAACTTATACTTATTATTTTAACCTGAAAGATGGCCACTTCTTTCGGGTCTGGTTTTGACTGGGAGCTCGGGATTATTTGCGAGAATTGCTAGGTCTACAACATTGTTTTTTTAAATTACCCACCGTTCGCAGATTCGAACTAGAATAATTTCTCGCAGCGAAGAGCCACTGACTTCCTTCCAAGAAAAACCGGTGGAATTTGATCACGCTTGCGACCGCTTAAATAGTCTTCGATAGCTTCTATTGCTGCTTTCCGACCATGATTACTAGTTAATACACTATGGTTTCCAGCATGAAGTGTTTTTTCTGGAATAACATAGGACGGGTCTTTTAACAGAGTGAGTGCGGAACTGAGTGCGGTCATTTTACGTGGATCGGCAGTGTAGCTAGTGACTATTTTTTGATTCAAAATAACCCATTCTCTAAGAACAATTTTTCCTCCTTGCATATAAGTGAAATCAACTAGATCATATTCAACCAAATTGAAAGCCTTCGAGCCAATTAGTTGACTATCATTAAGGTCCCCCCATGGATGATTATTATCGACAATAATTTTGATGACCCGAGCTTTCTCTCTATCAATCGATAAACGCAGCAGGGCACGATTTGAAGAATCATAATCAATATCTGGTGCAATAAAGTGTTGGTTTCTATTTTCAGGATAGAGTCCTGCCCAGCTCCCAATCCCACCAACCGGGTCAGTCCAAGTATATAATAAGCGCATATCATGATCTACACGAAAAATTTCTCGAAAACCGTCATCTGGGATTTCAATGGTTTCAATTAATGTGGTTTTAAAAAGTTGGCTTGCAAACGCGTGATAAAAATAGCCGTTACCAGAATTCAGGAGACCGCGTGATGAATTTGCCATTGCATTCAAGCCATCCAAATCTGTCCAGTGATACAGGTACTTCGGAGCAACAATGTTGAGTTCAAATTTAGCAGTAGATTGAGCCTCAGTATCGGCGTGAGCATCTATTTGAGAATCAAAAAATAAAATGAAAAATGTAACTAATGTGACAAAAATCGGCCTCACATATACTCCCAATTTAGCGTTCAGGAAAATAGCTAAATAATAGCACGTATTGGGCCAAAATCTTACGCCCCAATACGAAATAACCCCGCAAACCAAAACCCCGTAGCTCTTTTAAATAAGTGCCACACTAACGGAGACTGACCAGTTAACCCCGATTCTGAGTTAAAGAATGGTTCTTCTTTGATAGAGGACTTTAACGGGGCTCCCGGAATTCTTTCCGAGAATGTCTAGGGTATTAAGTCCGTTTGAATAAATACATAGACTGGAAACTTGAGCAAGATTTTAATCGCTTAATCTTCACGCTTTAAGTTAAAGCATTTGGAAGAACTTTTTTGCAGTCTAAATAAATCTCTCATTTTAGATCTGTTTTGCCGAGAAACTTCCACGCGAATAGAGGAATTATAGATAACATACATTTGTGGGCCTAGCTCCAGACGACTTATCTTTGATAGAGAAATTATCTGAGAGCGATGGCATCTAAAAAAAGTTTTTGGGTCTAGTTGGTTTTCTAAGTACGAAAGAGATAAGTCGAGTACGTATTCTTTTTCACCAATGTAGGCGCATGTGTAGTGATCTTTTGATGTAAAAAAATCAATGTCACAAACCTTAATTTGAGTTAATGTATTTCCCTGTTTAATCATCAACTTTTCAATGTATTGCTTGTGATTATTTAATACATTGTCGAGCTGATGTGGGACCTTAAATATTTTGTCTTGAATCGCCTTATGATAGGCCTTTTTTAGTCGATCGATTTCGAAAGGCTTTAATAAATAATCAGACGCTGATTCTTCAAATGCATTGATTGCAAATTGATCATACGCTGTTTGAAACACAATAGAAAATGGACGGTGTTCTAAGTTTCTCAAAATATCAAAACCATTCATCTCAGGCATTTGGATGTCTAAAAAGAGAATATCTGGAGGTGATGATTTAATTTTGTCGAGAGCCTCGTATCCATTTTTGGCGGACGTAATAGAGGAGCAAGAATCAATTGATTTGATCATTCTTTCGAGACGCTCGCGAGCAGGAGCTTCATCATCAACAATGAGTATTGATTGAGTCATGAAAGCATTTCTCCTGAAAACCAGAAATTTGCCAAAACTGCATTCCCATCTTGTTTGAGAGCGAAGCTTGTCTTTTCTCCATAAAGTAACTCAAGTCGGGCTTTTGTGTTCTTCATACCAGTACCGGATTCAATTGATTGTGCATCGAGATCTCCAGTATTTTTAATGGTAGCATCAAAACCACCACTTTTTTTCATGATATCAATCTCAATATATCCACTTTTAATACTTTTGTTGATCCCGTGTTTTATTGCATTTTCAACCAACGTTTGTAAGATGAGCGGCGGGATAAAAATATTTTCATTATTAGAAGGAGTGTTGATTTTGTATTCAAGACGATCACCAAAGCGAATTTTTTCCATCGAAAGATATTTTTCAATGATAGCCACTTCTGATTTAAGCGTTGCTACGTTTTTGCTAGAGTTGACTAATATTTCTCTATAGAGGTCTGAGAGCCTTTGTGTGACAAGAGGGGCTTCCTTGCTATTAGTTTCTATGAGCGAGAGAAGGCTATTTAAAGAGTTAAATAAAAAGTGAGGCTGCATTTGGTTTTTAAGCGCATGAAGCTCTGCTTCTGTGTTTGCGGATTTTAATTCGGCGTTCTTATTTTTAGCTTCTGTGTACAGCCCTCTAAAGATAAACATCAGAGCGATAAAACAACCAGTCAATGATGAGAACACGATTTCTTCGTAGCGTGGTTTATAATTTAATAAATGCGCTTTTAAATATGTTCCCTGAACAACCCCTAGAATTGCTGCAATAGAACTAATGGCGAAATGTACGGGGTAAGATATTGTTTGTTCTATTTGATATTTCTTTTTTTGCAGCGAGAGCCAAAAGTAGGTTATTCCATAAACAACAGTCAGATATAGAAAAACACTGCCACTGTATGTGGACTGCGGGCGTAAAGCTGGAGTCTAACACGGTGAAGAAGTTACAATAGCGGGCTGGCCCAAGCTGCTCTATATTCAGAGCATTTAGGAGTCAGGAAATGGGAAAGCCAAAGAGAAAATTCAGCGACGAGGTAAAAC
>JBGSUL010000026.1:0-5534 GCA_041736155.1 Bdellovibrionales bacterium | reverse complement strand
AATTGTGTTAACTTGACGTCGAGCATGGGTCTTAGATCTCCTGTTAAAATGTTTGTGTCGTAACAACACTTTAACTGAGTCTTAGGCCTGTGCTCACTTGCTATTTAACGCTCCGTCTCCCACCTTCAATAGGGAAGAACCGGAAATTTCGTCTATTATCGATTTTCCATTTTCATTTCTCATTCAATGCGCACGGACAGACCGCTTCGCGGTCGCGCATGTCGTCGATGATAAATCAACGACTCCTTTGCGCATGCTCCACACTAAAACCCGCCCCCGGCGGCTTTTAGCGCGGGCACAACGTGCACCCCTACCAAATTTCCATAGGAAATTTCGTCTATTTTCCGATCTCCATTTTCATATAATGGAGCGTACCCCTTGACTGTTATAGACATCCACAGGTATCTCAAAATTATCGCGGCCATTTACGCATATTGCTGGCATAAAAAATGCTTTAGAAACTCTTGAATTTTAAGAAGGTCTATCTATTTTCATTTGGAGTAAAATATGAATCGAGTTTTGACAATTTGCGCGTTTGTGGCTTTTTTTATGAACGCTAAAACGTCTTTCGCTCATACGTCACAAGTCGTTCCGGGCGGAATGCAAGTTTGCGTAGTAAAACCCAATGGCACAGCAGAGTGTGGTTACGGGTGCGTAGTGAAACCCAACGGTACGGCTCAATGTGCGAACAATCCAGGTGAGACCTGCGTAGTAAAACCCAATGGCACAGCAGAGTGTGGTTACGGGTGCGTAGTGAAACCTAACGGTACGACTCAATGTGCGAACAACCTAGGTGAGACCTGCGTGGTAAAACCCAATGGCACTGCTGAATGCGGATACGGCTGTGTGGTGAAACCCAATGGTACGGTTCAGTGCGCAAACGCTCCATCGCGTCCATTCTGTATTCCCGTTGTGAACGGCCAATTCTCCGTCTGCGAATTCTAACTTCGACCGACAGCTCGCAAAGTTCTAGTTTAAGGGCACGCGAGCTTACTTCTATCTGATATCGCTACTGAATACAGATTTTAGTCTACAGAGTACCGCAACAAAACTTCAGTGAATTGATTTAACTCTGTGATTTCGTCGTGTGTGCCGCCGCGATCAGGGTGAAAAACGCGGGCTAATTTCTTTCGCGCCGAGCCAATAGCTTCCGCATTTAAAGACTCTTCTAAGATAAAACCATTTTGTGAAAAATAGCGGAGGGCTTCCATCACGTCATCAGGGTGACTGACGGCTGCGGGTATTTTTGGATTCTTTGTTTTTTTAAATTTTTGCGAACGTTCTTTTTGCCGTTCTTTCTGTAATTTATACTGCTGTTTTCTGTACTCAGCTTGTTTGAGTTTATAGGCTGCTTGCTGAGGTCTTTCGGGAGAAACCGTCGGAGGATCCGTTATTGTATTTTTTTCCGTCGTATTTTTTGCTGCTGCACAGAGGTCTGTTTTGATCGAAAAAAAATCGGGATTCTTTTCTTCGGCGACCACGAGCGTGGCCCATATGTGTTTGCAAAGCTGCCCTTTTTTGGATTGCGGGCAGGTGCATGTAGCAGTGACCAAAGTGCTAGCCACGGATGGACTTTTAAACTGAACTTTAAAGGGGGGAGAGGACCGAATGTAGGCCTGGAGTTCGGTATCTGAGGGATGCATGAGCGCCACTTTCCCTTTGCTAACAAAGACTTGCCCTGCGCGCCTTACTTCAGGTTTAAAAAAATCTTCCCATATTTCCAATGCCATAAACGAGATCTATCATGGATCGCACTAGATTTTCGAGTTTTAAGCCAAATAGTTTGCCATTTTTATCCTCAATCATTGACCGCAGAGCAATTTTTCTCCAATATGGGCCAAATCTTTAACGAGGACTGACTATGAAAGCTATGGGCGAATTTCCAGCACACATTCTAACTAAAGGTATCGAAGCGAGAAAAGCATTGATGGCTGAAGGCAAAACGGAAGAAGAAGTTTCCACATCGATCAGCGAAACCTTTAAATATACGGAAGGTAAGTTGAAAAACTTTATCACCGCCGTTTCTATAGTCGAGCCCAAGACAGAAAAATTATATCGCGTGCGTATTTTTTCTTTTAATGAAGGAGAGAAGATCCCCGAGAATGCAGTTAAAGTTGAAGAACTTCATTTTGTTCCAGAATACTTTGGCGAAGTCGTAGCGGCGAAGCCAGTCACAGAAAAAGTAGATCGCCGGAGTGCTGGTGGTAAAAAAGATCGCCCACGTGGACCTAAGCCATCACCTTGGGGCTTATCTCCTGAAGAAATCGAAGCAAAAAAAGAAGCTAGCCTTCGCGCTCAAGCTGCCAAAGCAAAACCCTCTTAGAGCCTGTTTCCCAACAGGCTCTTAGCTTAGTTAAGAGGGTTTCAACCTGCCCTTCATGGGAATTTGTAAAGTGAAATTCGTGGATTTGAGACAGCAAAGGTGCTATCTCTTTTTTCCATGGGATTAACCAGTTTTGTCCAACGTCTAAAATTTCTATTCAGCAGTCGATCTGCGATGGATGAAAATAGGGACGAGGGTCAACTTTGGCTCACCAAGGCGTTAGATCTTTTGCCTAAGCCCTTTTTTTTAGTCAATTACGAACAGAAACGTATCACGTTTACCAACGTAGCCGCACGGCGGATGTTGGGGGTAGATTATTCTACTCAAGACATTGCAGATATTTACCCAAAAAAACTTTCAATTTTTGATACTCACGGGAATTTGGTGCCGCGAGAAGATTTACCCACTGCTCGCGTAATTCGCGGTGAGGTCGTCGATGGTGAAGAGTTTCTTTTGGTTACGTCAACAGGCCGTTACAATATTCGTATTTTTTCGGGAAAAATTCCACCTATGTACGGACGCGCGGCCGGCGGAATCATTTTTTTTCAGGACATTACGGCACTTAAAGAGACGGAAGCCAATTTATTGCGTACGCAGTCGGATCTCAATGAGGCCGTAGAAAATGCCATGGTTGGTTTTTGGAGCGTAGATAAACGTTCAATGAAAGCGACAATTAGTGAACAGATAGAAAAACAATTAGGTCTTCTACCCAACGAATTCAATGGGGCGATGGAATCTGTGGTTTCTCGAATTCATCCAGAGGACGTTGAGCGTGTGAGCGAGGCTCTACAAAAAAGTATGGAGACAGGATCGCTCTATCATATTGAGTACAGAGTGATACATCGTGATGGGACCATACGGTGGATTGAGGCAAAGAGTGGCATTACGGGTGATAAAAACATCGATGACCATCGCTTTGCTGGAACGACAATAGACATCACAGATCGCATGGAAGCTCGTCGCCGTCTCGAAGCCAGTGAGCAGGAACTCCGCTTGCTCGCTGATTTTATGCCACAGATTGTATGGAGCGCACATCCCAGTGGGGAGTTCGATTATTTTAACAAGGTTTGGTTTGATTACAGTGGCTCCGACTTAAATAGTAATAAGGGGGACCGTTGGATTCAGTTTGTTCATCCCGAAGATGTTCCCCAAACCATCATGCTGTGGACAAGGGCTTTAGAAACCAACGAGCCCTACGAAAATGAGTTCCGTTTACGTCATCACTCAGGCGAGTATCGCTGGTTTGTAGCGCGAGCGCGTCCCATTTTCAAAGACGAAACAAAGAGAGAAGTTAAAAAATGGTATGGGACCAATACCGATATTCATGATCAGAAAATTTTAACAGAAAAGTTAGAAGAAGCACGAATTTCCGCCGATCGTGCGAACTCTGCAAAATCACAATTTCTTGCAAACATGAGTCATGAGATACGCACGCCTCTGGGGGCCATCATCGGCTTTTCGGAATTGATTAAGGAAAATGGTCTTGGGCGCAAAGAACGCGAAGAATTTATTTCTGTGATCGAAAGAAACTCGTCACAACTTTTGCGCATCATCGACGATATTCTTGACCTTTCAAAAGTTGAAGCAGGTTTGATGCTTATCGAAAACATCGCATTTTCTTTTCCCGAAATGCTCACCGATTTTTCGTCACTGATGGGATACAAAGCGCAAGCCAAGGGTATTCAATTTAATTCAAAAGTGATATCTCCGTTGCCACTTTCTATTGTTTCGGACCCCACACGGCTGCGTCAGATTTTAATGAACGTCGTGGGTAATGCGATCAAGTTTACCGACAAGGGTTTTGTAGAGCTGCGCGTGAAATTTGAGGACAATTTTTTAGAATTTGAAATTGAGGATTCAGGGCGTGGAATTTCTGAGGAGCAAGCAAAAGTTTTATTTCAACCGTTCACTCAAGCAGATGCTTCAACGACAAGAAAATATGGTGGCACCGGACTCGGGCTCGTTTTAACTCGCAGTCTTGCAGAAGCCCTAGAGGGAACCTTTGAGTTGAAATGCAGTGAGCTTGGGCGAGGCAGTACATTTGTCGTACGTGTAAAGGCGCAAGCCTCCGTTGGATTGGGATTTGAGACCACACCATCAAGGTCTGTGACGAGCTCTGGTCAATTCGCTGGCTTACGTGTTTTGATTGTCGAAGATTCACCGGACAATCAGGCTCTCATTTCTATTTACCTTAGCCGTGCTGGTGCTATTGTCGACATTGCGTCTGACGGTGCACAGGGATGCGAAATGGCCACTTCTGCAGACTATGAGATTGTTCTCATGGATGTGCAAATGCCGGTCATGGATGGTATCACCGCAGTGCAATTGCTGCGCAAAGGTGGTTATGAGAAGCCCATCATTGCACTGACAGCACACGCAATGAAAGAGGAACGAACGCGCTGCCTTGCTGCAGGCTTTTCGGAATTTCTCACCAAGCCTTTGACTCGTGAAGAGCTCATGAACATGATCCAATCATTTCTTAAATAAGAGCAGGAAGAAATTGTTGAAAATGCCGTCTTTGGTCACCCTCTGGCAGCATGTTAAATTATCTCGTCATGGCAACGTCTCAAAATCGATCATCTTCTCAGAACAAGTCAGCTTCGGCCTATTAAAATTAAAATAAAGGCCACTTACAAAAAAATTGTTAAAAATTAAGGCGCGTCGAGTTGGTTCAGTTATACTGAAAGGGAACTTTATTCCGGGGGGAATGATGGGACAGTTTCTTGAACAATTAATCTATGATTTTCGACCAGTCATCTACGCCGCTTTTTCGCTGATATCTTTTTTAAATAAAGAGGCGAGTCCACTGCTTATGGTGTGCGGAATCACTTTGGCATTTTGCAGTGCTTATGTGATCAAAAAGCGCTTCTTTAGCTCTGTAGAAATCGTTCATATTAAATAATTCTTAAAAAGTGATCTTATTATAAGGGGTTGGGCGTGGGTAGTCTCTTAAGTTTTTTTGAAGAAGTTCAATATGAGTCGCGACCATTAGTGTACGCCGCTCTTTCGATTTATTCCTTTGTACAGCAAGAGGTCACACCGCTGTTGTTATTCAGTGGGGTGGTCTTGGGTGGACTGCGGGCGTAAAGCTGGAGTCTAACACGGTGAAGAAGTTACAATAGCGGGCTGGCCCAAGCTGCTCTATATTCAGAGCATTTAGGAGTCAGGAAATGGGAAAGCCAAAGAGAAAATTCAGCGACGAGGTAAAACG
>JBGSUL010000025.1:0-39367 GCA_041736155.1 Bdellovibrionales bacterium | reverse complement strand
GTTTTACCTCGTCGCTGAATTTTCTCTTTGGCTTTCCCATTTCCTGACTCCTAAATGCTCTGAATATAGAGCAGCTTGGGCCAGCCCGCTATTGTAACTTCTTCACCGTGTTAGACTCCAGCTTTACGCCCGCAGTCCACTTATTATGGCATCAAAACAATTATTTGATCGACAAAATGAGCCATTAAAGAAAATTATTTTAAATAATCTATGCTCAGATCACAAAATAAATAAATTAGCGAGCCTTTCAGTAGTTTTAAGGAACAAAATTGAAAATGAGCTCCGTATTTTTCCCTGCCCAGAGGAATAACAATAGGTAACTGTTACCTGCTGTCACCTGCTATTCTAGTATGAACGATGAGTTAATGAGGGAGCTTGAGATGGTTCTTTTAAGTCATGGTTTGGTAACGACAGGTGATAAAGTAGTTATCACTCTGGGATTGCCGATCCAAAAAGGCAATAAGACCAATGCGCTCCGTGTGTTTACTGTGGGTGAACATAAGAAAGACAAAGGCAGTGAGGCGAAGAAGCCGCTGCGCTATCAGGTATTTCCGTTTTAATTTTCAAGGCCCTTCGGTTGAGTGGATAAAAAAAAGGCCTGCCTAAGCAAGCCTTTCATTCTGCAAAGAGAAAATCGCAAAAAAAACTAGTGCGCGGCTTTCTTTTCTGCTCTCATTTCTTTATGAGTTGCTACACATTTTTCAGCGTCCGCTTTAGCTACAGTAACGCCAGTCACTGTTCCACCAGTAGCTACAACTTTCACGCAATCCATCCACAGACCTTTGCCGCCTTTTTTATGGTCGCCAGGTGTGAAACCAGCTTTTGTACATTGGTCAACGATCGCTGTGCACTCAGGAGTAACAGGTGCGTTGTGATGATCCGCAGAAGCTTGGAAAGCTACTAAAGCAATTACAGTTGATAAAAACATTTTCATGGGAGCCCTTTCTTAAGACGCAGGGATTTTTTTATCTGCGTCTGTTGTTGTCAGAATAGGCTACGCCTGAGTTTTTAAAAATCAACTTAAAGGTCAAATATTTTCTAAAACTTGTTGTTAGCTCAGTTCCATTTTGGCAATGGTCTGGAGTTGCATATTGGTCGTTCCTTCGTAAATCTGACCAATTTTAGCGTCACGCCAAAACTTTTCCACGGGATACTCACTGGTAAAACCATTCCCACCAAACAGATCAATGGCTTGGGAGGTGATTTTCTCTGCGGCACGAGAAGAAAAAAGTTTAGCAAATGCAGCCTCTTGAATAAAACTCTTACCAGAATCCTTAAGGCGAGCGGCATTGTAGACCAGCACGCGTGCGGCTTCGAGCTGTGTTCTCATTTCAGCTAACTGAAACTGAACGGCTTGGAAATCACTTAATTTTTTACCGAACTGCTCACGAGTTTGAATATAATTTTTAGCAGCTTCGTAGGCGCCTTGGGCGATGCCCACCATTTGAGCACCGATGCCGATACGACCTTCGTTCAGTGTTTCAATGGCAATTTTGTAACCTTTGCCGACTTCACCGAGAACATTGGCTTTTGGCACTTCGCAATTTTCAAATAACAACTCGCAAGTGGAGCTGGCGCGAATTCCCAGCTTGTCTTCTTTTTTTCCAACCGTGAAACCCTTAAAAGATTTCTCTACGATAAAAGCTGTAATCCCTTTGTACCCTTTGGCAGGATCCAAATTGGCAAAACACACAAACAAGCTCGCTTCTTTGCCGTTGGTGATCCAAAGTTTATGGCCGTTCAATACATATTTATCGCCGCGATCTTCGGCGCGCAATTTTAAGGCAAAAGCATCGGAGCCCGACACGCTTTCCGAAAGAGCATAAGCGCCGACCCATTCGCGGGCCATGAGAGGAAGATATTTTTCTTTGATAGCAGGAGAACCCCATTTGATAAGGGCATTTGTGACGAGTGTGTTTTGCACATCCATCAAGACGCTGACAGAACCATCGACGCGAGCGATTTCTTCCACACCGATACAAGCCATGGTGAAAGAGCCGCCGGAACCCCCATAGGACTCGGGAGTTTCCACGCCCATCATGCCCATCTCGAACATTTGTTTTATAATGTCTGGGTCCATCTGTTGAGCGGCATCCATTTGGTGCACTTTCGGTTTGATTTCCGACTCAGCAAATTCACGAACGGCTTGGCGAAAGGCCGTTTCTTCTTCAGTAAAATCAGTCGACGCATAGCGTGTATTGGATGAAATTCCGTCTGACATCTATCCTCCTCAAAAAAAGTGTTCCCACCTTATTGAAAGAGAGAAAAAAAGTCTATGAATTTACTGGGTTTCCGCAATGCTCTTTTTAATTGGCTTCTTTTTGGGCTTGTTGATAGGTTATTTTAAATGGAATCTACATGTCACGCCAGTCACAATCACGATCTGAAAGAAGCTCATTGCCATGAGCATCGGTTAGATTGGCTTTATTGGAGCTCGGTTGTGGTTTTGGTCGTCCTTTCGGCGCTCCATATTGTTGGTTGGTACGCCAATCAGCCGTGGTTAGAGATGCTGGCACACAAAACAGTGGAGCTTCTCATTGAGATGAGTTGGGGGATTGCCATCAGCATCGTCGCGGTGGGTTTTCTTTCCAAAGTTCCGCGAGAACTGGTGATGACTTATTTTGGTGCTCGTACACGTCTGGGGGGATTGTTTAAGGCGACCATGGCGGGAACTCTATTTGATCTGTGCAGTCACGGTATTCTCGTTTTAGCGATGAAAATTTATGAGCGAGGAGCAAGCCTTGGGCAAACTATGGCGTTTTTGATCGCCAGTCCGTGGAATTCATTTTCGCTCACATTAATTCTCTACACTTTGGTGGGCGGCGAGCTGACTTTTTATTTTTTGATACTTTCTATGATCATTGCCGTCATCACTGGTTGGATTTTTGATGAGATGGTGGCGCGTAAAATTCTTCCAGACAATCCTCATCGCTTTCAGGGTGCACAATTGCAAGGCGTTTCTTTAAAGATAGAGTTTTCATGGAAAAAGTTTTGGGAGATTCTCAAGATAGGTTTTTCCGAATCACAGATGATTCTCAAATGGATTTTTGTCGGTACAATTCTCTCGGCTTTAGTGTCGACGTTTGTTCCCACCGATATTTTTGTAAACTACTTTGGACCTTCTCTTAAGGGTCTCTTGGCAACTTTAGCGGCAGCTACAGGCTTGGAAGTTTGCTCGGAGGGTTCGGTGCCGTTGGCTGCTGATTTAGTGCGCGTCGCCCATGCCCCAGGCAATGCCTTTATTTTTCTCATGGCGGGTGTGGCCACCGATTTTACCGAGTTTATGGCGATCCGTGAAACCACCAAATCCTGGAAAACCGCCATCTTTATCCCGCTGCTGACTGTTCCGCAGATTCTCTTTTTTGGATGGTTGATGAATTTGTGGCTGTAAATGAAGGATCTCTAGACAGAGACTTGAGAATCGTTTTAAAGTCATAACATGCTGACGCCAGATTCAATTATCAATGTGATTACATTCTATATTCCTTTTCTTTTTGCTCTCTGCTTTCACGAGTACGCGCACGGGTGGGTGGCCAAAAAATTAGGCGATAATACCGCCGAAGTAATGGGGCGTTTGACGCTGAATCCTTTGGCACACATCGATTGGATCGGCACAGTGATTTTACCCATTTCGGCCATCTTGATCCCGGGAATTCCCCTCTTTGGCTGGGCGAAGCCAGTACCTGTGAATTCACGCAACCTCCGTCATCCACGCAATGATATGTTTTGGGTGGCTCTCGCGGGTCCACTGTCCAACATCCTCCTTTTTATCGTCGGATTGATTTTTTTAGCGGTAATTTTTAAAACCCAGGCCTTTGCGCCATCTGTGCAGATGATGAAAATGTTTTATACATTTTTGGCGTTAAATTTGTTCTTGGCGTTTTTCAATCTTTTGCCGATCCATCCTCTGGATGGTGGCAAGGTGTTTTCACGTTTTTTGCCTCTCAAATGGGATATATGGCTGGAAAGTAAGCAGGATATCTTACAATGGATATTGCTGCTTTTAGTCATTACCGGCGGCCTCTCCATATTAGCCTTGCCTGTAGAATGGATATTACGCGAAGCTATAAACTTCGTAGAGGCGTTATGAGTATAGATGTTCATTTACCGCATTTTGAAGGCCCCTTAGCTCTCCTTCTTTATCTCATCCGTAAAGAAGAGATGGACATTTTTGACATCAATATTCATCAAATCACCACTCAGTATATGGATTATATCCGCCGTATGAAAGAGTTGGACTTGGAAATGGCTGGGGACTTTGTCGCTATGGCCGCCTCGTTGATCCAGATCAAATCGCAAATGCTTCTTCCGCAGTACAACGAAAAAGGTGAAGAGATCGAAATCGAAGATCCGCGCAAAGAGCTGGTCAATCGCCTTTTGGAATATCAAAATTTTCAAAATGCCTCCAAAAAAATGTATGCTCGCCCTCTATTAGGACGCGACGTATGGGTAAGAGGAGTGCGAGAAGAGTTACCACAGAATGAGGACGAAGGGGATATTGTCATCGAAGATGGTGGACTGTTCGCGCTGATTTCTCATTATCGTCGGGCGCTTCGCCAAGTTAAAAAAACTGTGCATCGTGTGGCTTTAAAAACAAAATCTATTGCTTCGCAAATTATGCAAATCAAAGATCGTTTGCTCGTTGGCCAGCAAGTGGTCTTGAAAGATTTAATTAGCAAGGCCGACGATTTTCGTAGTGAACTGCTTATCACATTTTTGTCAGCTCTGGAGTTGGGGAAAATGGGTTTGGTTACAGTTTTCCAATCCGAAGTGTATGGCGATATTTATCTCACGGCGAAACAAACCATCGATGCAAGCATGTTGGAGCGGGTGCAAGAATACAACTCCCTCGATGCAGAGCAAGTGGCCGAAACTTTATTTGAAGCTGCTGAACAACAGCAAATGGAAGATGACGCCGTGGCCCCTCTGGCGGCCGCAGTAGCAAACACAGAATCCGAAAGTTTATTAGAGGCTGCAACAGATGAAGAGATTGCCGCAGCGGAGCTGCAACTAACAGCGGAGCTGCAAATGACAACGGAGCTGCAAATGACAACGGAGCTGCAATTCACAGAAGAGTCAGAGATTCCAGCAAAGCGCGATCAGAAATTTGAAGGGGATGCCAATGTTTGATGAAAATGAACAAACGGATATGGTTTTGGGCGAAGAGGCGAATGAAGTGTCTGTTGCTGAAACTTCAGAAGAGTCTGCTGTTGAGACGGTGGAAACCCAATTTGTCGATTCCTTTCAGTTGTTATCAACACTCGAGAGTTTATTTTTTGCTTCTGACAAGCCCATCAGTTTGGCTACACTGAAGCAAGTTTTTCATAATACCAACGTCGATACAAAAACTCTCAAAAAAGCCATCGAAGAATTACAAATGATGTATGCCGATCCCACTCGTGGAGTCGCTCTCGAAGAAGTGACCAGCGGTTGGCAGTTGCGCACAAAGCTCGACAATATGGATTTTTTAAAACGCATGAGCAAAGCTCGACCGTTCCGTTTAAGCGGACCGGCTCTCGAAGTGCTCTCCATCATCGCCTATAAGCAACCGATTATTAAAAACGAAGTGGACCAAATCCGCGGCGTGGAGTCGGGACATTTAGTTCGTGCGTTGATGGAAAAGGGATTGGTGTCTTTTGAAGGAAAAACTGATTTGCCGGGCAAGCCCATGGCTTACTCTACAACTCGTAAGTTTTTGGAAATTTTTGGTTTGAGAAATCTGCAAGAACTTCCAACATTATCTGAGATCGATCAACTCTTACCGGAAGGCATCGGCGAAGAGGAAGAAAAAGAGACTCTCAGTGATGTAACAGCAGGAATGTCGCAAGCCATTGGTTCTTCGTACTCCGAGGGTGAAGAAGAGCTTTTTGATATCACGTCTAAAATTAACGGGATCGACACTTCCAGTGAATTTTTTGAACAAGAAAAACAACGCCAAAAAGAAAAACGTGAGCGTGAGCGCGCCGAAGACATTCGCGAAGCGATGGCGGTGGGTGAGCTTGTCGAACAAAAAGACGTGCGTTGGTTAGAGAAATACGAAGCTCAGAAAGCCTTAGAGCAAGCTGCGGCGGAAAAAGCGGCTGAAGAAAAAGCCCAACTTGCCGCAATGTCCTCTGAAATCAGCGTCAGTGAAGTTTCTATGGAAATGACGGCCATTGCGGTCGAAGATGTGGCATTGGTTGAGATGGAAGAAGAGTCTGAAGAAACTTCAGACTCTGTGGACACAAGCGAAGACGTTTAGCTCCTACTGTAGTTTATCGACAAGAGTTTGAACTTCTTTATCCGTGAGGACTAAAGAGTGTGCGGCTCCATTTTTACAGAAACCCCGTTGCTCTGAAGATTGCACATTCATTTTTTTGCCGACGATGACTTCGCAGGCATTTTTACTCATACAAACCGATTTTGGTGTGGAATTGCTGGAAACAATCGCTCCGTCAATTAAGGCTATATGTTGAGACTTGCCTTTTCCTTCGAGAACACAGAGGTAACGTCCATTCCCATCATCGTGCTTGTGGCAGGAACTCCCACTCTCTTCTTCCTTAGGATTTTCATTTTTAACAACATGGTCGTCATCATCGTCTTTAGATGAGTGAGTTTCTTTCTTCGGTTCTTCTCTAACAACGCGGTCGTCATCATCATCTTTAGATGGATGTGTTTCTTTCTTCGGTTCTTCTTTAACAACATGGTCATCATCATCGTCTTTAGATGGATACGTTTCTTTCTTCGGTTCTTCTTTAACAACATCGTCGTCATCATCATCTTTAGATGGATATGTTTCTTTCTTCGGTTCTTCTTTAACAACAGTTTCGTCTTCATCATCTGTTTCAATAGCTTCATCATCGATAATGGGCGTATCGCCTAGCACTAACTCTTCAGATCCATCGATGGCTTTATTGACATCTGTTCTTGGTGAAAATTGTTGATTTGTGCAGTTTTGAAAAGTCACAACTACAGCAGCAAAAGCAAAAAGGATTAAATACGTCTTCATACACGGCCCCCCTGTGTATGTACTCATCGGAAGAAGGGTGGTCAGGACTTTAGTCTTTGATGTTCTAATGTGAGGCGAATCATGATTATTTTTACATTTTATGAATAATAGATTTTCAAAATGGAACAATCCACCTTGAAGATCTCAAAGTGATAGAGGTTTAATGTCCTTGTAAGCCGCGAAACCAGTTTCGTATACCTTCAAAGAAGGGGGTACGTTGAGTTGTGGTTGCGGGAATATTTGCTGCTGGTGTATCGCGACCATCAACGGTCGTGGCAGCAGCGGCAGCTGTTGTAGATGATGCGCCTGCAGCTGGAGTTGTTGGGTGTGTTATTGCGTAGATTTCGGAGTTACAGTTTACACGATAGCGTAATTTATCAGTTTCTGAGAGTGCATTAAATGCTGTGACACTGGTGCTGCCAAGTTTGCGTGCGACACAGTTGGCGAAAAGATTTTCGTAATTGGTTCGATCTCTCTCGCATGCAGCATGAGCGGCGGCTTCTTGAGCGTCTGTGCGAGAGTCAGAAATTTCCACAACCATTTGGCGTTGGCGAGGGGTGATTGACGCTTGCTGTGCGGCCAAGCAAGCTGGAGTACTGTCATGACAGCGCGGCGATCCTCCAGCGTACTGGGCGCAGGTTCTGCGCGCATTGCCGGACTCGCAGCAAGCAATAGGCAGTTGCGAGGTCCCTCTGTTACAAGCGAGTTTGCGTCCAGCGGGTGTGTCTATTTCGCGATGTGCACACGAGAAATATTCCACATCGGATTGAACTGAACAGCTCGCTAAATCATCAAAGAGTGTTTGTGCATCGCGAGTGTCCATGCGCACGCAGCCACCAGAGCCCAATCCAGCCATGGATTCTTTTGGGCCGAGGGCATTGAGTGCAGACTCTGACGTGGCGCTATGAAGAAAAATACCGGTGTCTTCCCCTTTAGAGTTTCTTAAGCGCATTCCGAAAGGCATCTCGGCGCGTTCATCAGCGGAGTATTGGCCATCGCCATTTCTGTCGGTGCGCCAAGTGTTGGATAAATAGTTTTCATAAAGTCCAGAGATTGTAAAACTTCCTAATGGTGTAAAGGAACATCCAGGAGTTCTCTCAAAGTTGTTGGGTACATCATAAGTTTCGCGTCCGGTAGACACGGGAAACGTGTAAGCCAATCGACCATTATGATAAACTTTCATGGTTTGTACAGCAGGGTTGCGATCAATGGCGATACAGGTTTCGAGCTGTCGCCCTTCACACGAGTTGTTGTTGGCGACTTCAGCGGCGCCAGCGGCTGCAGTCGTTAATTCCGAAGGGCCTTCCTCTGTGGCGATTCCGCGCTGTTGAGAGAAAGCGCAGGAAATCAGAACAAACCAAGAAGCGCAAAAGATCGCGATCATTTTTAAGATCATGTAAAATCCTCCGTGAATGTACACGCCTTTATCCTAGCGCAATTTCCTAGGAAGCGCGAAGCAAAGTCCTCCTCAAGAGAGAGGACTCGACTTCCGCACAGGTGTCCAAGGGAACTGTTACCTGTTCCTTTAAAACGTATAGCCAGCTTTGAGTTCCAGTTCCGTCTGGCTAAAATCTGTGGTTTGTCCTTGGAAGGTGTAGTCCAAATTATAAAAATTGAGACTGGCTTCGGCAAACATGGTTTCGTAAACATAACGACGGCCACCAAAGTGAAAACCAAAATCGCCAGAAAAACTACCTGGTAAACCAGAGCTGTCGGCAAATAAACGATTTAAGCCAAAATAAGCCCAGGTTTTTTCGTCCCATTGATAGCGAAGATTGGCGTAGAAGTTAAAAGTTTGCAGTTTAGCGGTACCAGTGTACGGAACTTCGGCAGAAGGAGATGAGTCATTAAAGCTTTGTGTAAAACGACCGTAGGAGCGCGGAAGACTGTAGGCCAATCCACCAGAGAAACTGAGGTTGTAGGGCAGTTGTGCAAAAATATAATCTGCACCAAAAGAAATTGTATTGGAGCCACGAAAGTCTTCGATGGTTGTATTGGAGTTGATTTGTGCTTGGCCGTCCAAAGAATTACCTGTGAGGTAGGAAGCGGTGGCAGAAAGTTTATTTTTGATGAAACTTTCATAAAACTCACCGTTAAGAATATTCACATCCGCACTCACGCTGTCGCCACTCACGGAGGCATCCACTACAGGAACTGTCATTTGCACCACACGTTCAATCACAATGGGTTTACGTGGAAAAACAGGTGTGCCGGCAGAAAGATATTCCGCTTGGCATTGTTCCGTATCGACATAAATATAATCTGTCACAATTTTTTTAATTAACAATTGGCAAAGACCTTGTGGCGTTTCCACACTGAATTCTTGACCCACAGAAAAGTTTTGCGCATGGATCGTAGCAATCACGGCTCGATTGTTTCGCGGTTCTAGACGCAAAAGACTATAAGAATCTTCGGCAAAGACTTGAGATGAAAAAAGCTGGATTACAATTGTAAGCAAAAGCATTGAGGCTCCTTGGTGTTTTAGATTTTAGGGTTTCAAAATATGTGAACTTATTTTTAAAGGCGCGTCCATCCATGGGACTCTGCACGCAGTACGGACCATCCTGGTTGCGTGAGGCCTTAAAAAACAACTTCACATATTTTGAAACCCTAAAATCTAAAATCATCACATCATTAGTGGAGATACTGGTCAACAATCGCCTCTGCTACGCGCACGCCGTCACACGCTGCGCTGGTTATGCCACCGGCGTAGCCTGCGCCTTCCCCTGTTGGGTAGAGTCCTGGGTGGGATAGGGATTGGAGTGTATCCGCAGAACGAGGAACTCTTAAAGGACATGATGTACGAGTCTCTACACCGTGCAGTTGGGCTTGCGAGGAAATAAAACCGCGCATTTTTTTATCAAAAATTTCCATGGCCTCAGCGAGGCGCAAGTAAATGTCTGGCGGAAGTGTACGATCGAGGCGAACAGGGATGACTCCCGAGGGGGAGCTGGTGGTAGTGAGTGTAGAATCTTTTTTTGATATAAAACTAAGCACGTCTTGGCTGGGGAGTTGTTTGGTGCCGTTGTTTTTTTGCACCAGACTGAATGCTGACTGCTCAATCTGTTGACGCAATTTCATGCCGCCCCAGATGTCGTTGCCGAATAGTTTTTGGTGATCGATGGAAACCACGATGGCCGCATTCGCATAAGGTGACCCGCGATTGTAATTGCTCATTCCGTTGGCAACGACTCCGTCGGCTTCGGTGCCTGAGGAAAGAACATAACCGCCTGGGCACATACAAAAGGAGTAAACGCCGATTTGGTCTTCGCTGTCGTGGTGGGTGAGTTTGTAGTTGGCGGCTTTGAGCTCGGGATGGTTTTGATAGTTGCCGTACTGAATTTTATTAATCAACTCTTGCGAGTGCTCCACACGTAAACCCAGCGCAAAAGATTTTCCTTCGAGCTGAACTCCTGACTCTTGCAGATGGTGGAACATATCGGTGGCGGAGTGGCCGGTGGCGAGGATCACAATGGGCGAATGGAATATTTCGCCCTGAGCAGTTTTAATGCCGGAGACTTTTCCATTTTCCGTTAAAATCTCACTCACTCGGCAATTGAAATAAATTTCGCAGCCAAGAGTTTTCAGATGCTCACGCAACTTGGGAATCACGCGGCGGATGCGATCGGAGCCCACATGCGGATTTGAAAGATATTTAATTTCTTCGGGCGCGCCAAAATCCACCAATCGTTCCATGACGTAGGGAATATGTGGCGATTTGATGCGGGTGATTAATTTTCCGTCGGAATAAAGACCCGCGCCGCCTTCGCCAAAACACACATTGTCTTCGGTATTTAATTCTCCATAACGCCAAAAACGATTGATGGCGACAATGCGTTTTTCGCACGGGGAACCGCGTTCAAACAAAATAGGTTTAAAACCACGCTCTGCTAAGCGCAAGCAAGCGAAGAGACCAGCGGGGCCGGAGCCAATGACAAGCGGTCTCAATTGCGCGGGGGGAGATTTTTTCTCTATATGAATGCGATCGTTGGGGATGGATTCGTTTTGTGCAAAAACTTCAACACTGTAAATCCACTGAGGACGTTTGTTACCTCTTGCATCAATCGACTGGCGTAAAATACGATGAGAAGAATAATCAGGCTCGAGGATTTCTAGTTTCTCTTTGAGATCCTCTCCCAAGGGGACCTTTAAGTCTTTGATTATTTTGCTCATGTACACTAGACTAACAAAACAATTGGGAAACGTCGATTTGTTAATAACAATACCTACTGATGGTGCTCGAAAATGATATGCTCATGACCAGATTTGTCGATAGAAAATTCCTCTCCAAAATGATTCGCAACCAACTCCTCAGTGCAGTGATGCCTCAGCTACCTAAAAAGTATCTGAGCCACTACGTCGGTTCCGTCGCCTATAAAGATTGGCCCTTCCCTTTAGCGAAACTTTCCGTCAGCACTTTTGCAAAATTAGTAGGCATCAATGCCGATGAGGCCGAAAAACCCATTAGCGAATACAAAAGTATCGGAGAACTTTTCTCTCGCCGCCTGAAAAAAGGCGTCCGCCCATTAATGGGTGAGCGAGTCCATCCTTGCGACAGTCGCATTACTCAAAGTGGAAAAATAGTTCAGGGTGTTTTGATTCAAGCCAAGGGCATCAAATACACGTTGGAAGAATTTTTACCGCAAACTCCCTGGGCCGACCAGCTCGAGGGCGGCGTATTCACCACATATTATTTAAGCCCCAAAGATTATCACCGAGTGCATGCACCATTAAAAGGTAAAATCTGCTGGATTAAAACTTTCCCCGGCGAACTCTGGCCAGTGAATTACTGGAGCTTGCGCAATATTCCGGGCGTGCTTGCCGTCAACGAGCGGGTCGCTATCGGTATCGAAACCCTCCAGGGTCGATTCGTTCTGGTCATGGTCGGCGCCACCAACGTAGGTAGCATGACGTTTCCCTTTGATCCTTCCGTACGCACAAACCAATATCCCTTTAAAAACCGCCGCTTGTTGATTGAGTACCCCACACCCAAAACGGTACAAGTGGGCGACGAGCTCGGCATCTTTAACTTAGGCAGCACAGTCGTTGTCCTCGCTGAACCAAAACTCAACTGGCCACAACAAGATCCCGGCAAAGTAAAAATGGGCGAACTACTGAGTTAGGTTCACGGCCTTTTTTAGACACGTTCATCCATGGACTCTGCACGCAGATGCGACCCATCCGACGAGTAATTAATGATCGCGTGAGGTCTAAAAAAAACACTTCATGAATTGTACAAAAGAAAAGCGACTGAGACCGTATGGGTGGGGGACCTTCGAATGCCGAGGGAGGTGGGAAATAATGGTTCTTCTTGCATAGGGGATTTTGGTGGCGTTCTCGGGATTTATTCCGAGAATGTCTAGGCTATGATGTCCGTATGAATTGAAACACGTACTGGAAATTTAACTAGGGTTTAGGTAGCGCAGAAAATAAACAACTTCCAAGGGCTCCCTATTAATCATCGATCGAGCACTTCAAGCTCTTAATATACATTGAACCAAGCTCCAAGGGACGGCGGCTAGTGATCTCTCCCATGGTAGTTAAGCTAAATTCGAAAGCATGATCTGACACGTCCCAAAAGTCGCCGCAATTATCAAAAATAAGCGCTTTATTCGAGCCATAGCAAAGGTCATTTTTTTCAAGTGTTTTTACGATGAGAGATTCCCCCGTCGCTGGCCTTTGAAAGGAGGCTGTGCATACAGAATTCGCCAACACCTGTTGATCACTTGGAGACTGAACTAAGATCAATTCTATCTCATCATTGGGCTGGTCGGTTTTCGTGTTGCTATACACGGGGAGCCAATTCTGCACTGTAGGATTTTTTAGGTCATAGAAGTTATACGTATTATAAAGACCATCGGAGGCAGGACAGTTTCGAGGTACTACCAGACACATATCTTTAAAGTCACTCATCGATGAGAAAGTGCTGGTACCGAATGTGGAAGTCGCCTTGATCTGTCCAAAAGATTGGATTTTCTCTATAGACAAATATGGCTTTACAAAATCACTGTAGATACTTTTATTATTCTGCTTAAGCTCCCATCGCTTGATACATGGAGCACCTTCCAAATTTGTTTTGTCTGAATGTTCGATGGATATCGTTCCGATCATCCCGTTTTTACAAGCGATTATAGTATTATCACCAGATACACCAGTTGCCGCGATCATAACTTCAGACTCTTCATTGCCAATTATCTGGAGATTCGGCTTGCTGAGTGTGTACCCAACGAGCTGAATAAGTGGATAAGGCTCCGGTCGCTCTAAAATATGTGTAATGGAGGTGTCTCCTTTAGAAATTGGATAGGGGCCAGGAATTGGGCCGTGCGCCTCTTGGCCATAAGTTGCATCCCCAGAAGTAGCGACTAAGCAGAAAGAATCAAAGTGCCCATTAAAAAAAAGATACGAAGCCGTACCTTCTGAAACCCCAACGTATCCCAACGAATTAGTACTATCTGCGTATTTCTTGCACTCCTTAGCATTTTGATATGTCCTCGCCCAAAGAGTATGCTGATCTTCGATCAATTTTTTTGTTATCTTTCGTAAAGTCATCTGTTTCGTATTCTGAGATGTTTCTTCAAAAACATAAAAATCGCCATTTTCGTTCGTTTCCTGACGAATATATTTCATGGAGATAATGTCCTCACTAAACTGTGAATATCCCATGTATGGAGAAATTTCATATACAAAGACATCCCCAAAATTTAATGTTGGCATCTGCAGGGAAATAGCCTGCGCCTGAGTGCCAATAATTAAAAAGATGAATAAAATTAAATTTTGCATCTGCAGATTAAACTTCAACATTGCAATGTCCCCCTGGCTGATTTAGAGACAAGCTACCAAGTTGCCCGCCTTATGTAAATAGTCGTAAAGTTTGCGACGCACCAACTGCTAACAAAAGCTCTATAGGCCCGGACAGTCTATGAAATAACCCCGCGCCGCCAGACCTCGCCAGTCTATAAAAGAAGTGCCATTCTAACCAACTCTGCGCCTGCTAGTTACATTTTCAAATTTATTGGCCTCTATGTGGCCTGTTAAATTATTGCATCAAGTTCATAGGCTCGAGTTCTGCATTTGAGATCATAGCCCCCGCCGCGCCACCAAAAGCGCCACTCCAGCACGAAGTCTTTTCTCGACTTTGAATGGGGATTTTTTGCGAAGTATTTTTTTAAGGCCTCACGCGCCCATGGATGGGCCGCATCTGCGTGCAGAGTCCAGGAGGGACGCGCCTTAAAAAAGTAGTTCGCAAAAAATCCCCATTCAAAGTCGAGAAAAGCGCAGTCTCCTCAAGGCGCCCGTGCCTTAATCCGATACGTGCATCAAGGAGTATCCTATGAAACTGTTTTTTCTTGTCGTATCGCTGGCGTTAATCACTTCGTGCTCGTCGTCTTCGTCCTCTCAGAGAGCACCAGCCAGTCGCGCAGGGCGACCTTATCAAGAACCTAAGGTGATGAACCGTCATAATGTGGATACCGAGACGCTTTATCAAGCGTGTCTTAAAGAGTGGCCGGAGCTGTACTGTCGCAATCGCATGGGTCGATAGATCCGAAATGATCGAGAATCATGCAAATTCCGCTCTTAAACACTAGACCTAAGTGTTGATTTTCAATTCTACGTCGCTACGCATAGCGTTAGGCTTTGCTGTACACCCAAAATTCTCATAGCCTTGATATTGGGACGGGCGATGGTTTTTAGGATGAAAGACCCGATAGCAGAATGCTGTGGCATCGCCTTTTTATGTCTTAACTATTCCACTAAAATTGATTATACATTGAGCCATGAAACTCGTTTTAGTGCGTCATGGTCAAAGTACTTGGAATTTAGAAAATCGATTTACCGGTTGGGTGGATGTTCCACTCACTCCTCAGGGCGTGTCTGAAGCGCAAAAAGCCGGAAAAATTCTTCACTCGCAAGGTTTTCAGTTCGATGCGGTTTTTACATCGTATCTGCAAAGAGCAATAAAAACTTCGTGGCTCGTGACGGAGGAACTTCAGCAATCTTGGCTTCCCCAATACAAGTCATGGTGTTTGAATGAACGCCATTATGGTGGTCTGCAAGGACTTAATAAAAATGAGACCAAGCAAAAATATGGTGAGGAGCAAGTTCTTCTTTGGCGTCGCAGTTACGATGTACTTCCGCCACCCTCGGAGGAGAACGAAGAGAATCGCAAAATCAAAGCCGATCGTCGGTATCAGGGTGTGAATATTCCTCCCGGTGAAGCACTTAAGCAAACGGTGGAGCGTGTGTTGCCGTATTGGCAACAAGCTATGGTGCCACTCCTTAAGCAGGGGCAGCGCCTTCTGGTTGTTGCACACGGGAACAGTTTGCGTGCTCTGGTCAAACACTTGGCCAGTATGAGTGATGAAGACATAATTCATTTTGAATTTGAAACCGGCGTACCACTGGTGTGCGAGCTGGATGAACAGTTGCGTTTAAAGTCTAAAGAATTTCTTAAGGGTTAGAATATGAGAATCAATTTATTGGATATCAGCGAAGACGGTCACGAATTTACAGTCAAAAGAAAAGAAGAAAAAGACGTCGATGAAAAAGTCGCGGCGGCCGTTGAGAATCTTAAAGATTTCTCGTTTCGCATTTTTATTCAAAAAACGGGCGATATTTATACAACTACCGGCGACTACTCTGTCTCTCAAAAAGATATCGAATGTTCTCTCTGCGCTGAAGATATGGAATTGCCGATTAAAAATAAATTTACTGAATTTTTGATGAATGAAACAAAGGCGGATCAAAAAGGCCATGCACCGCACAGCGGTTTAAATATCGACAGCGATAAAGATGTGACCTTTGTTACGGGTCATGAATTGGATCTTGGGGAGTTCATCGCCGAAATGTTAGCTTTGGCTGTGCCTCTTTATCCGCGCTGTCTAGATACGGCGGCTTGTGAAAAACGCCAGGCAGAAAATCAAAAGTACTACCAAGAGTCGGCCATGAAGGGTCATCCTGCTTTTTCGGTGCTTTCTAAATTAAAAAAAGACTAAGAGCTTATTCTAAATTAATTATTAGACCAATCGCCGTCGGGATTGTAACGGGCTTGAAACTTTTTATTCAGCTGGCGAAGATCAAGAATCGTCAGTAAATCAAAACACAAAAAATCTTTATCATAGGCAGGAAGGCCATAAACAAAACTTCCTGCATTCAAATAAGAGCGTAAGAGCGGTGGTAGGGCTTTGGTGTAGCCAGTCAGAGGCTCGGCGTCTGTAAAGTATTTTTGACTCTCTGGCCAATCAAAGGCGGGAAGAGGGTGAATTTGATGATCCCACTTGAGCTGTTCGTTTTTGGATAAACTTTTCATCATCGAGAACATAAAAATCGGATCGGTGGTTTTTACACTTGAACATCCAAAGAGGTAACGGGTTTGCGAGAGAGTGATGTAGCGCGAGAGTCCTTGCCACAATAAATCCATGGTGCGGCCATTACGAAAATCCATGTGGGTGCAAGCGCGGCCCATCTCAAGCTTAGCGCCTTCGATTTTTAAAAAGGGATCAAGATAAAATTCGGTCTGTGAATAAAACTTGGATGTGTGCGAGGAATGAATCAGGCGATATGTACCGACGGCTTCGCCAGTGCTATTGTTGAGGATCATTAAATGGTCAGCAAAATTATCGTACTCATCAAAATCCAAGCCTGAATCATGAGTGAGTCCTAAGCCTTCTTCTAAAAAGATTTTGTGGCGAAGTTTTTGCGCTTTGATCATGTCTTCGGCAGACTCGGCGATTTTTACTGTAAAATCTTCAGCTTGAATTTGCAGCGGCCACTTGGCTTTAAAGGATGGGAGAGAGGAAGAATTGCTCATCAAATAACTACGCTCGATTTTTTAAGTAGATCTCAGGCATGCCATTTACTTTTTTTACCTTGGCGGAGCAAGCTTTATCAACGCGATCCTTAATTGCGACCCATCGTGGCTTAGTGTAGGCAATGGGAAGAGTGAGAAAGATGTATGAATTTTTTTTCATCTCTGCACACTTTTCTCGCATTTCTTTATAAAGAATTCGGGCCACGATGAGTGGATCACTAGAAGAAAAATCCCAGAACACAGGCTCCGTATCTTCGGATGTATGGAGTGCTTTGGAAATTTCTTGATGGAGGGTTTTATTCCAACGAATGCTACTTTGCGCGATCACCAGAGGGAAATCGGGTTGGTAGTGATTTTTTAAATTGCCGGGCGCATCTTTGGAGGTCCCGTAGGTGACTTCTAATTTTTTGTAATAAAGAGATAGGCATTCGAGGATTTGTTTTTCGGTAATCGCACCAGGGCGCAAAATGGTGATGGACAAAGTTCCATCAGGAAGTTCATCGGCTTTGATAATGGTGGATTCAATGCCAATATCGCACTCGCCACCGTCGAGAACGGGGACTTCTCCTTGAAACTCGCTTTCGACATGGGCAGCCGTTGTTGGGCTGGTCTTTCCAAAGCGATTGGCGCTGGGAGCTGCGAGAGGTCCTACCGCATTGGCCAGCTCTTGGAATACCGACTTCTTCGGCATGCGGACCGCAATGTAAGGCTGATCGGCCGTAATGAGTGGGCTGATGTCGGGATGTTTTTTGGTAATGATGGTGAGCGGACCTGGCCAGAAGGCTTCTGCTAATTTTTGACAATACGGTGCCCAGTGTTCCACCACTTTAAAAACTTGTGAGATAGAGCCTATGTGGACAATCAATGGATCAAAATGCGGACGACGTTTGACGTGGAAAATATTTTCGAGAGCTTCCTGACTTTTGATGGAGCCCGCAAGACCATAAACGGTCTCTGTGGGGAGAGCGACAATGCCACCATCCAAAAGGATATCGAGGGCTTTATTGACGTTAACTATCATTGCTTCTTTTGGCGATAACGCATGTTTACTAACTCCACGGCAAAGGCAAAAAACATAGCAAAGTAGATATAATTTTTATCTACATGCGACTTCATGCCTTCTAGAGTAAGGAAAACACCAATAAGGATCAAGAACGAAAGTGCGAGGATTTTGACTGTCGGGTGGTTTTCTACAAAACGACTGATGTATTTGGCAGAAAACAGCATAACCAGCATGGAAAGAAGCATAGCGACGACCATGATAGTGATGTTCTGCGCCATTCCTATGGCGGTAATAACCGAATCTAAAGAAAAAACGATATCGATGATCATGATCTGCACGATCACAAAAGGTAAACTTTGAGTGGGCTTTAAGGCACCACTGGCTTCGTGTTCCAGAGATTCCATTTTGTCGTGGATTTCTTTTGTTGCCTTGGCAATAAGGAAAGCCCCACCGACCAATAAAACAATGTCGCGAAAAGAAAAGGAGTGATCAAAAACTGTAAACAGCGGTTCATTAAGTCCCATCAGCCAGCTGATAGAAAAAAGCAGGAGCAAGCGAGTGACGAGCGCAAAGGTGAGTCCTAAGTTTCGCGCTTTATCTTGATCCTTAGCGGGGAGGCGACCGGTTAAAATGGCAATAAAAATGACGTTATCGATACCGAGAACGATTTCCATAAAAGTCAGAGTGACCAACGCCGTTATGGCTTCCACTGAGTACATTTAGAGGATTTCTCCGGAACTTGTAGAACAAGCGAGTTTTGTATCTGCATCGTTCGAAAGTATGATGGGCTCAATGGAGCGGCTCATGCATTTGTGGCAGAAGTAAGAAAATGAGATTGGAGATTCCGTGGGGCGGTCCATAGATTTGATAAAAACTTCTACCGACATCGCAGTGTCCGAGGTTTTTATAATGCTTACCGCATCTACATAAAGATCATCTTTAACGACATCAGAAACTTTGAGCTCGGCTAAAGCCGCTGTGCGAGCTTGTGAGTCGCAAACACTTGCCATGAGTTCATCACTGGAATCGAAATTAATTATTTGTGCAGCGGGATTTGCCATCGCTCTCTGTTGAATGGAAAAGAGTGTTAAAAAAAGTGTTAATAATTTTACGGACAATTTCATTGGCAAATCCTCTAGGAATGTATTTACACAGAATCTCCGTTTGACTCAATCAAAAAACAATTTGCTGGAATAATTACAGCTGTGAATTTTTCGTCATAAGTCTTCGCGATCTTTGTATTTCCAAATGAGGCGAAACAGCGAAAAAAGTGTAATGAAAATGCTTATCAATAAGCCATAACCGTACCCGTGACCGGGATATTGCGAGTAGTTGAGACCGAAAAACATCACCAAGGTCTTCCCAATGAGCAGGGGAAGTAGGAAAGAACGGATAAAATCAAAAAGTTCGCGTGATTGTTTGGTCATAGTCGTTTAGCAAGAGCTCACCACCGTGAGCCCTTGTTGTAGAATCTAATTACTGGACTTGGTAGGTAATTGTCATCGGGCCATTCAACGCAGAAAATGCCAGAAATGGGTCTGAAAAGAGAAGGAGCGATTGGGCCGAGTTGTAGTACCAGCCGCTTTGGATATCGCCGGCAGGGATGATTTGGTTACCGACCATAAGGGAGAGGGACGCGTAATTGATTTTTCTGTTATCGACCGTTGGTAAGGTAAGTGACTTTTCTGCCACAATCGTGACTTTGATGGCGTCGGCCAAGTTTTTAGTAAAGTCGCCGCAAAGTGAAAACACCGAGCCGCCAGTGAGTGCAGTCAAATTTTGGATTTTGGGCGGTAAATTTTTAAGTTCAGATTCGCCCTCGCAAATTTGCGGGTCGGCGGACGCCATGCCGGCGAGGGTAGAAATGGCTTGTGTGGGCTTAAGCGTTCTTAATAAAGCATAAATTTGATTCTCGTCGAACTCGCTTTGATCTTGAGTGTCGGTGAGAAAAACCAAATAAAGGTCGGCATTATCGCGTAAAAAACCTTGGTTCGCTGTTGAGATCAATGGCTCAGACAAGGCCATCATAAGACTGGCAAAGGGCTTTTCTTGGGCATCGCCATTGGTGCCGACCGTGAGACTTCGTGTGAGTTTGTTTAAAAACTGTGGATCGGAACTATCGTGCACTCCATTGACAAAAACACCAGGTTTATTGGCGCTAAAGGACGAGGTGGATGTGGTCGTCAAAACCGCAGCATGTAACGACGTGTACACAGAGAGAGCTTGCGTGAGCTGTGGAATATTCATGGCGAGATTTTTTTGATGACTTTGCATACTACCGGAATCGTCGACAACAAAAATTACATCAGCAAAAGACGATACAGTGGGTGTGAACTTGAGCGTGATCCAGGTTTCTGTACCGCGTTCTTTAGTATGAAACTCTTTACTGATCGCCCAGCTGGGGGTCGCGAGTCCGAGGACTAAAAGCAGTGTTAGAAAATGATACATAAAATCTCCTTATTATGTGGAACCCGTATTTGAGTGTTGAGGGCAGGAAGAGTTGGGTTCGTTTTAGGTTTTTATAGGGTTTCTTGGAATGAAATGACTGTCTAGAGATTTCACACTTTGGCGTAGTTTTTCTTTAAATTTGCCTTAAGTTTTAGCATTTTGGGTCGATAAGAAAGAATGAAAAAAATGTCTATAGGAAAAGTAGGGTCCATCGTTTTATTAGTCTCCATGTACGCTATTTTTGTCAAAGCGGAGCTAGATAGTTCCTCTAAAGACGCACTTACCAAAACACAAGAGACATTAACGAACGCGCAAAAGCGCCAAGAGGCTTTTAAGGAAAATCCTGCTTATCGAGAGAGCGAAAAAGCTGCGAATGAAGTATTTAAAGGTGACGAAGGAAAAAAACAGCAGGCCTATGAATTGACCTCACAGGTGCTGGCCACGCTGGCAGAAAAAGCCAATGGTGATCCGCAAAAAATGCAGGAAATCATGGCGGAAGCTCAAAGGAATCCCGAAAAATTTATGCAGGAATATTTTTCCGAAGGACAAAAGCAACAAGTCCGCGCTTTGGCAGCTGACATAGAAAAAGACAAAAAAGTTCCGACGCCACCCCAGCAGCCCAACCATTAATCCTTCTTAGCTCACAAAAATTCCTTTTTGCTCATGACAAAAGGTCCCAGTTTGGCTATCTTTCCCGCATGCCATCTTTTGATATTGTTTCCGAACTCAACATTCAAGAACTGGACAACGCTATCAACCAAGCTAAAAAAGAGTTGATGGGCCGCTACGACTTTAAGGGTAGCAAGTATGAAATCCAATGGGATCGTAAGACCCTTGTGGTGTTGGCCGAAGACGATTACAAGATGAACGCGATCAAGGACATCATTCACTCCAAGGCGCATCGCCGGGGGATTGATATTCGCGCTTTGGACTTTGAGAAGGCCGAACCTGCAGGGGGCATGATGTGGCGGCAGAATGTAAAGATCCTTCAGGGGATTGAGAAAGAAAAAGCCAAAGAAGTGGTGAAAAAAATCAAAGACTCTAAACTGAAGGTGCAGGCGGCGATCAATGATGATCTGGTGCGTGTGACTTCTAAGAGCATTGATGAGCTTCAAGAATGCATCGCTCTCTGTCGACGCGAAAACTTTGGAGTCGCTTTACAATTCACTAATATGCGATCCTAATTGAACGTTTCTGGTATTTATTGATGCTCAATATAAGCAAATAAATACAGAGTTTTATGAGTTTCTTGTTATTTTTTAGTGAATTCCAATTAAAACTATTTGAATTCGGATTCAATATTACTATATTGGTATTCAATACTAAAAAACGGGAAGTTTATGGCGACAGCCAAAGTGAAGACCAAAACTAAATCCATACCTGAGGATCTCAAACAGAAGATTTTGCTAAGCGCGCGTAAAGTTTTCGCGCGTAAAGGATATCATGGTGCCAATCTTAAAGAGATTGCCAAAGGTGCGGGTGTTGCCAACTCCCTGATCAATTATCATTTCGACAATAAAGAAGATCTTTTCCGCCAAACCATCCAATTATTTGCTCTTGATCGTATGGAAGTGCTCAATCGTTTTCTGACCTTACCGCAGAGTCGGGAAGAGATGCGTGTGCGCATTCAAATGTTTGTGGATGAGATGCTGCGCTCCTATACTCACGATCCCGATGGGTTTGAGATGATTCATCAGGAAGTGAAAGCAAAAAATAAAATTGTCATGCAGCAATTTCGCGAAACGTTTCTTGTGACCTTTGAGAAAGTATGTGAGTTTTTTAAAAAAGCTCAAGAATTAGGGATTGTGAATGCCAAGTATGAACCGTTGATTATTGCCATGCTCTTATTTTCGGCAACTTGTGATACAGCTCAGAACGATCATCTTGGTAAACAATTTTATGGTGTGTCTTTAGAAGATGAGGAATGGCGAAGTAAAGTCGTACAACATATTGTGGATTTATTTATGAATGGAGTGGTGCAATGAGTGTCGTGATACTAGGAATATTTTTATCTTTTATTTCCAATGCAGAAGGCGTGTACACCCTTCAGAATTATTTGGATACTGTTAAAACCACGAACAAAGAGGCGCGAGCGTTGATTTTGCAAATTGAAGCCTCGGAGGTAAAAGTGAAACGGGCGGAGTTGAGTCTATCGCCGCAGATGTTTGCCGAATACAATGCGTTTGATGATAGAACACCACCGATTTTTCCTTTTAGTCCCAGTCGCAAAGAGGGGGATATCTTAAAAATAGGTATCGAAAAACAAACAACCTTAGGTCTTGAAGGAAAACTTTATTTTGAAAATAGTCGCAATACATTATATGGACTGAGCCCCACATTTAATGTTCCACCGAACTATTCTCAAACCCGCGCGGTTTTGGAGCTTCGTCAGTCACTGTGGAACAATAGTTTTGGAGAAAAAGTACGCTCTGAGCTTAGAGCGGATATCGCTGAAGCACAAAGCATCTTAGAAAATCAAAAATTTCAACTCAAACAAGTTTTACTCAACGCCGAAAACACCTACTGGGCGATGGTAACACTGAATCAAATTATGACTCTGCAACAAGAGAATGTGGAGCGCGCACAAAAACTGAGCGAATGGATGTCAAAACAAGGTCGCATGAAGCTGTCTGATGACGTGGATGTGTTGCAAGCAAAAGCGGCGTTTGAAATGCGCAGTATGGAACTTGAGACGTCTCGCAGTGAAAGAAATGCGATGGCGCGAAACTTTAATTTGTTGCGCGGAACGGAAAATACGCAGGTAGAAAATCTGCAAGAACTTCCCCCTTTTAAAAAGGAAGATTACAAAAACTTTTTATCAAAAAAAATCCAACGTGAAGATTACACGGCAAATAAGTTTAAAGCAGATGCTATGGAAAACCGCGCCATATCGGGACGTTCCTCTCTCAAAGCGAAAGTGGACTTGGTGGGGACGGTGGCATCTAACGGTCTCGATCCGCAGTTTGCCGGCGCCTACAATGAAGTCAAAGATTACCAATACCCATCCTGGACGGTGGGATTACAGGTGCGTTTTCCACTCAATATATCGCTGACGCAAAAATTGAAGCGTGCCATAAGAAATGATATTGCTGCCGCCCAAGAATCTTCTCAAAATGTAGACTTTCTCTTGGAGAAAGAATGGCAAGATGTGGTGGAGAAACAAAGAGAATACTATGATCTCTTTATAAGATCTCGCAATATCGAGACTTCCTACAGCACGATTGTGGAGAAAGAAAGACGTCGTTTGCAGAATGGTCGTTCGACCACATTTACCTTGCTCAATCTCGAGCAGACTTTGGTGACCTCACAAATTCAACGTGCCAAATCACAACTCGCTCTGATTCAAATTGTAAATATGCTTAAAACATTTGAGGTCCAAAATGAATCTATCTAGTCTATCCATTAAGCGCCCCGTATTCATGACCTGTATTCTTTTATTAATACTAGTCATGGGAATTTTTTCTTTTCAAAAACTTCCGGTGGATTTGTTTCCCGATGTTACCTTTCCTATTGTTACAGTCACTGTTCCCTATCCTGGGGCTGGCCCCAAAGAAGTGGAGACGTTGGTCTCTAAACCACTTGAAGAAGAGATTGGCACCATTAGCGGTTTAAAAACCGTGCGCTCGGTGAATAGTGAAGGGGTTGGCGTTGTGGTGGCAGAATTCACTCTCGAGACAGATGTGAAGTACGCCGAGCAGCAAGTTCGCGACAAAGTCAGTTCCGCGCGTCGCAAACTTCCTGATGATATTGAAGAACCGACCATTCGCCGTATTGATCCTGCCGACCAACCGGTGATGATGATAACGCTCAAAGCGAAAATGAAACCCGGCGAATTGTACGATCTTGCTAACGAAGTTGTTCGCCCGAAGCTGGAGCAAGTCTCCAACGTAGGTCTCGTGCAAGTGGTAGGGGGTCGTAAACGCGAAATCCATGTGGAATTGGATCGAAAAAAATTGGCCGATGCCAACTTGTCCGCCATAGGAGTGGTACAACAGTTGTCTTCGGCAGGACAGAATATTCCCTCAGGCTCAGTGAGTCGTGAAGCCACTGGCATTGATATGGTGTTTCGGACTGTAGGGGAATTTGATAGCGTAAAACAAATTGAAGATTCCACGGTGAGTTTTTTTGGTAACGATCGCGCCCGCACGCTCAAAGATTTGGGAAAAGTGTCAGATACGCTGGAAGATCCCAAAACCTATACGTACTGGAACGGAACTTCCACGCTGGTTTTAAATCTTTATAAACAAAATGGCACAAACACGATTGCGGTTTCCAATAACGTGAAGAAGAAGATTGCGCAGATTAGCAAAGAGATTCAGGAGCGCTTTAAAGAAGCTCAGCCCGAACTGCAAATTATCAGCAATCAAGCGCGTTATATCAGTCTCAACGTAGAAGACGTATTTGAATCTATAGCCATCGGCATTTTTCTAACGATCTTGGTGGTTTATTTCTTCTTGGGAAATATGCGTTCCACTCTGATTACGGGAGTGGCGATTCCCGTCTCTCTCATTGGTGCTGCGGCGCTGATGTTGGTGGCCGGATTTAGTATTAACATTATGAGCCTTTTGGCATTCAGTTTGGCAGTAGGGCTTCTTATTGATGATGCCATTGTTGTGCGCGAAAATATTTTTCGCCACTTAGAAATGGGCAAGTCCCCCAAGGTGGCCGCTCTTGAAGGAACTCTGGAAGTGACCTTGGCAGTGATCGCGGTGACTCTCACGGTGATTGCTGTGTTTATGCCCATTGGTTTTTTGGCAGGTGTGGTGGGGCAGTTCTTCAAACAGTTTGGTCTGACCGTGTGTTTTATTATGGCGATCAGTCTTTTTGATGCGCTTACCAATGCGCCGATGATGAGTGCCTACTTTGGTGGAAGTCATGGAGAAGAGCCCACGAGTGGCTGGCGTTTTATTATGCGGACACCAGTGCGAATGTTTAATCGTATGCAAGATAATATTGAAAAATATTACGCTCAACTTCTCCAAAAGGTCTTGCGCCGACCTCTCTTGACGTTAGGTTTAACTTTGGCTGTGGTTTTTTCCAGTTGCATTCCACTTTCGCGCGTCCCAAAAACATTTCTGCCCCCGCAAGACAGTGGTGAGTTTGGGGTCTCCATCGATATGGTACCAGGGACAAGCCTCGAAAAAATGCGTGATCGCGCTTTAGAGATCGATAAAAAAATCCGTGCAAACCCATGGGTGGTCAATACAGTTCTAACAGTAGGTACGGACCAAGGCGAAAAAAACAAAGCGAGCTTTTTCGTTAATTTAAAACCGTTTGGGCAAAGACCTTTCACTACGTCGGATGTAAAAACGCAGATTCGTGAAGCACTTAAAAATGATCAAGATGCTAACCCGAAAGTTAAAGATGTGGATTATGTCGGGGGAGGAATGCGTCCTTTTACATTAAACATCGTCGGGCAAGATTTAAACCAACTTGAAGAAATTGGTGGAAAACTTTTTGAGAAACTGAAAAATCACCCGTCTTTGGATGATGTCGATGTGAGTTTTCGACCAGGAAAACCTGAATATCAGGTCTTAGTAGATTTGGGTAAGGCACAGAAGTATGGAGTTTCTGGGCCGATGATTGGTCGTGAATTGCGCGCACAAGTGGAAGGTTTAACGCCTGCTGTGTACCGCGAAAATGGTCTTGAGTATGATATCCGTGTGCGTTTAACTCCGGATCAAAGAGATTTGGAAAAAGCGTACTCATCGATTCTGGTCCCCAACCTGAATAACCGTTTGATCAATTTATCAGAAGTGGCAAAAGGTGTAAAAACCACGGGGCCAGCCAGTATTAATCGTGAAAACCGCGGTCGTTATGTGGCGATCATGGCGGATATTTCTGTGGATGGGCCGGGCATGGGTGGAGCGATTGCCGATGTGGACAAACTACTTGGTCCTGGCGGGGAGTTGCAACTTCCTCCGGGCGTCACATATCGTTTTGTCGGCCAAGCTGAAAACTTCCAAGAGTTGGTGTCGAGCATGATCGTGGCCGCACTGATGGGTATGATTTTTATTTATCTCGTCCTGTCTTCGCTTTACGAATCATTCTTTACACCGTTCACTATTATGATGGTGATTCCACTCGCCGCCTGTGGAGCGTTCTTTGCTCTGTTGATCGGTGGAAAGTCATTGGATCTGTACTCGATGATCGGTTGTATTATGCTAATGGGGTTAGCAACCAAGAACTCGATTATTTTGATCGATTACATTCGTCAACTTTCCGACCAAGGTTACGATTTGCAAAAAGCCATTCTCGAAGCTGGTAAAACGCGACTTCGTCCGATTCTTATGACCAGCTTTGCATTGATTGCTGGGATGGTTCCCATTGCGATTGGTCTGAATGAAGTTTCCAATCAGCGCACCTCTTTGGGCGTGGCGGTGATCGGTGGCGTGATCAGTTCGACATTACTCACGTTAATTGTAATCCCTGCGATTTATTCCTATATGGAAAAACTCAGAGCTATTTTGGTGCGCTTTGGCTCACGCTTTGTGAATCACTAACAAACAACGTCACAGTTCCTTTGTCCTTGATGGGAACTGTGACTTGTTATTCTCTGAATCTTTTCTTAGAAGCCTGGACCCGACTCATTTGTGCGAATCATTTCCATGACAGGGTTTTTTGGCTTAGCTAAGTCTTTATATGAGGAGAGACGTTGCTGAACTTTCTTTTCTAGATCAGGCATCTGACTCATGTTGGGGTGCGCTTGCAAAACCATTCGCTCTAATTGCTTATAACAATCAAAGGACATTTTTGTGTACGGGGAGTTTTCAATGCAAACTTCAAAATAATGTTCACCCAATCTCCAGACATCAACATTTTTCAACGCTTCTGAGGTGAGTCCAGCATAGTACAGGATGGAGGAATAGTTGGGAGATTGTCGTGAAGTCTCTAAAAGCTCATGGAGAATTCCCGAAGCTCGTAAGTAGATTATAAAACCCGCCTGGCCTTGCTCGTAGGCTGGTGAGAGGGCTTGATCAATAAGCCGTTTTGCAAACATAAGATTTTTGCTTCCAGGCTTGGATGGATATTTTTCGGCCTTCCAATCTTTGAGACTGCGAGCCCAGGCTTTGACATCATACTTCATATATTCAGGTAAGTTTTTGTTTTTAAGGATCTGTTCAACGATATTTTGCGCTCGTTTAAGATCTTCTTGAACGCGAACGACAACGGCCAGATCTTTTTGAATCACCGACATCCAGGCATTGGGATCTTGGAGAACCAATTTATCGTCGTTTATTATTTTCTCAACTTCTTGGTGAGCACTTTCATATTGGCGATTTGAGAGAAGAAAAAGGGTTTTTTGTGTAGGAGTCAGATGAGAAAGATTTGTTGCCCAGGGAAGGGGAAAGTTTTTACTTCCTCGGTCTGCACGAGAATGGCAACTGATGCAATAGTTGCCGACATTAGAAATACCGTAATAAGCGGGCGCCAGCATTCCATTGTCTACAGTTTCGGCGATAAAGGTCATTTCATTCGCAAATTCCTTGGCGGTAAATGTGATCAGAGGGTCAGCATTGGGAGCCTCACGATCTTTTGTTAATTCTGTTGCGGCCTTCATCATTTGGTTCGTTTTCTCGCGAAGCACGGGTAGATTTTTAGGATTGTAGAATTCTCGCTGATCGGAAATATAGGGAATCAAAGCAGCATGATTGGCGGATAGTCGATGCATGGTATTGTACCAGCTGGCCCCTGCCGTAGGCGTTGTTGAGTTCATAGTGGTGCAGTAAAGCAATCCAAGTCCGCTGAGAATGATAAGTGCCAATTGTGTTTTTTTCATAAAACCCTCTTTCTTATGTCAGACACATACGTCATTTTTAGGGTTTCGAGTATGATCAGTGTCATGTTTGAAAAATAAACAAGAAAGGTGGGTGGATAGAACTTAGAACGAAAAAAAATATCTTATTACGGTTAGTTAGCGCAAACCGAGGCGTCCACCTGGCCGGGCACAATATAAAAAATGGGGTGTCCTCCCTGAAAAGCTGAAGAGCTGAGAAGGGACCAAGTGAGACCACCATCGGTCGAACGATAAGCACGTTGTTTGCTATAATAATTATCCCAATTATCGAGAATGGTGACATAGGTATGAGTCGTCGAATCGTAGGCAATGGGGCCACGGAAAGGCAAACCACCGATATTTTGCACGGCCAGCGGTTGTCCAAGCCAGCTTAAGCCATCGAAGCTCACCCAGCGTTGGCCAGCTCCCCAGGATACAAATTTTTCGCCATCAAAAATAAGCTGCTCCCATTGCAGATTCGCAGGTGTTTGCTGACGAATGGTCCATGTGTTGCCGCCATCTGTGGAGGCGGCTGAATATCCAACATTGGAGGAATTAAATCCAATGACCACGAGGCGTGTGCTGCTTGCCGCCGCTTTTTTAATCCAATCAGCGGATTGCAGAGTGCTTGGTAAATTCCACGTGGCCCCTTGATCGCGACTCACCCCAAATCGTTGCGAAACAGTTGGGCGGCCAATGGCGATAAAGTAATTTCCCGCGCGACTGACCATTTCGTGCTCAAATTGCTCCATAACATTGGTGATAAGTGGCGTTGATGTGTCACCTTGATTCGTGGAGCGAAAACCACTTTGCCAATTTACAAAAAGAATGTTGTTGGCATAAGCCAACCCACCGGCAGAGCTATCGGTGCGAATATTTTGCCATTGAACTGCGTTTGTTGATCGGCGTACGCTTCCAGGGTAGCCCCAACCAAATGTCGCAAAAAACCAACCGTCATTGTAATCTAAACCGCGCGCGGCATACGGACTGTGATCGCATTCGAGATAATTGGGGTCTCCTGCCACCCAGCAACGAGTGGCATTGTTGGCGGATTGATCATGAATCCAGGTTTGGCCGTCGTCGCAAGAAATCACTGTGCGCGCCATATGACCGCTGGCCACAAACACATTCACTTTGTTCGTGGTCGGAGGAGTGGGTGGAGTGGGCGGAGTGGGCGGAGTTGGTGGAAGGGGTGGTGGATCGACGTCGTCGCTATCGGTATCAGCTTGTGAATTTTGTATGGATGACGAAGGTGAGGAGTTCATTTCGGCGCAGTTTTGATAACAGATAACAAAGACGAGGAGAAGGATTATCCAGCTGGTGTTCTTAAGCCAAAGAATCATTGCATTCCCCCATTGGGATAAGTCTATACTATTGGAGATAAAAAGACGATGGGAAGTTGAATGGATACATTGAAAGATGAATTCTTTTGAAACAAGTCTAAAATATTCATATGAGAGTTGTCTCTTATTGAGAAGAGACAGAGAGGAATCTTGATTATGTTGATGAAGCTGATTCGCGCCATTGCCGCGCGCACTCCCATCTTTGTGATGCGTTTTTTCTTCAACATTTACCCGCCGTATTTAGGGGCGGGAATTAAGGTTGAAAAAATTTCTGCGGATTATATGTACCTTCGTGTTTGCCTTAAACTTCGTTTTTACAACCGCAATTATGTGGGGACGCAGTTTGGCGGATCACTGTACGCCATGACCGATCCTCATTATATGTTTTTACTGATTAATAAATTGGGACCCGACTATATTGTGTGGGATAAAGCGGCTAAAATTGACTTTATAAAGCCTGGAAAAACCCATGTGTATGCCGAGTTTCGTCTCACAGATGAGATTATCGCTACCGTCAAAGAAAAAACCAAAACTGGCGAAAAGTATGTGTTTGATCTGCCTGTAACGGTGTATGATGTGCGTGGCCAGGTGATTGCGCAACTCGCAAAAACTCTCTATGTGCGCCAAAAACGAAAGTAGGAACTATGCCTTTTGCTAAAAGTTTTGGAATTTCTTTACTCGCATTTCTGGTTTTCGATTTTATCTGGCTGGGTATTGTCATGAAGGATTTTAATTTTCGAATTCTTGCCGATGTTGTGCGCATTCAAGATGGAAAATTTGATGTACTCTATGTTCCCGCCGCATTCGCCTATTTGCTGATGGCGTTGTCTGTGGCGTTATTTGTTTTTCCACAAATCAACAGCACAGACCCGTTGTGGAAAACTTTTTTTTGGGGAGCCTCGATGGGGCTTATTATTTTTGGCGTGTACGATTTGACTAATTTGGCGACACTTAAAAACTACCCTGCCCTTTTTGTTTTGACCGATATGAGCTGGGGATGTGTTGTTTACGGTTTGGTCACTTGCCTGAATCAAATCCTCGTCAAAATATAACTGACAGCGGTATAAATCTTAGTTATTCTTGTCGCTATCAGGGGGATTTATGCGTTCATTATTGATGAGTGTTCTGTGTTTTTTTGTGGTGACGGCTTGTGGACCAAAAAAGAATATGATCGTCAATGCGCGTGATCAAGATTTCTATTCTCAATGGGTGAATTCCGCAAAAGAAGCTGAGGGTGTGGATAAAAAACTCGCCTCCGTAAAAATGATCCAAACGGGAGAAGAGTTCCCGATGCGATTTGTTTTGTTCGATAATCATACTTTTTATTATCAAGTGAATCGCTTGGGCTCAGGCATGGGTACCTGGAGTTTTTTCGAAGGTGGATTGGAATTGGCGGCTCAGCGCCCGGTCTTTGATATGACTTTGTATTTATCGGCAGCGACACTGGAGGGTAACGGCCTGACGTTTCGTTTTAACGATTGTTTCGGTTTAAACACAGTTCCAGCAACAACACGCGAGCCTGCTGTGGATAGTAAACCTTTGGAGAAATTCACAACTTCCGACAAGGGCATTTAAAATCAGGGAGCTAAAGTTTCCTAGACCCATTTAATGCTGCCACAAATTTAATCATACTTAGTAAATGCAACCCTAGACCAACGACTAGACTGTACTAAGATCTAGGTGAAGAGATTGTCAGTGCCCTCAAGTTTAGCAATGATTTCAGAATTGCTTAACATAACAAGGGGACAACATGAATCAGTGGATCGTAGGGATAGGGGTTTTATTATCAACGACGGCGCATGCGGGTGTGCAAAACTGGAATTTATCGCCAGCGGCAGTAAAAACTCAAAGTGAAACGTCGCGCGAAAAGGCGGGATTTACTTCATTTGAGATTCAAGGTTACGAGCTTTCGCGCAAAGTCGGCGAGCCAGCGTTACCAGTGAAAAGTGTATTGGTGATCGGCAAACCAGAGTCCATTCAGGTCAAAGTTCAGACGGAAGGTACATTTCGTACCCATGGTGTAAAACCGCTCCCTGTGCAAGAGCAACCTTGTCGTTGTGTTACGGATCACAAGATAAAATTTCAATATAACGAAGCGGCTTATCAGCGCACCACTCCTCAATATGAACTTGAATATTTGGGAATGTGGCGTGGACAGCCCATCAGTCGCTTAGATGTGCCGATGGCTCGCTACAACCATCAAAACAACGATGTGACTTTTTTGAGTCAGGTCCGTGTGAGTTACAATGCGGAGACCTTTTCTTTAGAGGCTGGAGATTATAAGGACTATTTAATTGTGGTCCCAGAAGCTCTTTCGGCTGGGGTGGCTGACTTTGTTATTTGGAAACAGCAACAAGGTTACAATGTGATTGTGGAGAAACTACAACTTCCACAAATCACTCTCTCTGGAATTGGTAAAATTATTTCCAAGCACTATACCGCTGACGGTACTGATTTTGTTCTTATGGTGGGCGATGAGAAAACATTACCTATGCATTCCGTATCCACATCGGGTTCATCGTCGACGACATCAGATATAAAATACTTTACGTTGGATGGATCTAACGACTACATTCCTGATGTTTTTTACGGACGTATTGTGGCGACAACAGCAGATGAAGTTCGTATCAACCTAGAAAAGTCCATCACCTTTGATAAAACGGGCACTAAAGATGCACAAGGTCTGCAGCGTATTGTTGGAATTGCATCCAATGAAGGAAATAGTCCTTCGGATGATGATTACATCAAAGACATCGAACAATCGTTTCAGCAAGCCTATGGTTATGAAACCAAGCACTTTGCTCAAGACAATTACAAGTCAAATCCACAAGAGTTAAACAAAAGCATAAATGGTGGAGCGACCTGGTTGTTTTATGTAGGGCATGGTTCGGGCGATTCTTGGCCGAGTATGAACGAAGAGTACTCAATCAATGATGTTCCTGAATTAAATAATGCGGATAAAATTAAACCCGTCATTATTGATGTGGCGTGCATGAATGGCCGTTTGCTCCCAGGGTATCTGGGCACAACCTTCACCGATACAACGTCGTCCAAAGCTCACGGTGCGGCGGCTTATTATGGTGGAACCGTAAATATTTCATGGGATCCCCCAGCTCTTATGGCGCGCGGGATGGCGTCTGAGCATGCAACAAAAAACTTTAAACACTTGGGTGAGATTCTTCTTGCAGGACAACTCTATCTCGCTGGAAATTGGAATGCGAGCAAAGATGTTGTAGATAATTTTGAGTGGTATCATCTACAAGGTGATCCATCGATGATCATTCAAGAGTAGTCAGATTTTATTGTCGGCACCTTTGATGGTGCCGACGCTAATTAAACCACGAACGAAGATTCGCAAAAATTTTATTTTTTGTACGAACCAAAACAGGACTTGGTAAATGCATAGCCTGAGAGGTTTCTTCATTTTTAAGATTCAATACAATCACAGTCATTTCCCCATCTGAAAAGTAACGATCTCCGCCCCCATTTCGACCGTTGAGAGTGGGGCCAATCCCCGTGACCTGATACCATTTTACAACTTGATGAGCTTCAAGGAGTGAATGCAGATCGTAGTCTCTTTCTGCATCGATGTTGGCATCAATGTGATGTGTGATTTGCCCGGTGAGGTGACTTAAACCGGAGCCTTTATCAAAAGACGCGGAGCCGAGCCACAGAGGGCGACCATCTTCCGCTGTTTGCGTGGATTTCCAAAAGCGCACATGGTGGCGGTGATCGGCACTTTGCCCATCCTCTTGTTCAAACGCGAGATCTTGTTTGCGGTTCCATAAAAATAGATTACTTACAGGAGCCGTGGGATCGGGGCGATCAAAAACAACGCTGATCCCTATACGCACATCATCGCGGAGATCAAGCGCAGAGGCTTGTGAAAAGTGGGCTTTGAGATAGGCGCTGATAAGCTCTTCTTCACTCGCATAAATAGCGATATTGAGAGGATCACCCGGAATATGATTGGCTGTATAAGTGATACGCGGGGCGCTCTGAAGAGAGGGTTGGTGCTCGTAATGATCCCAAAAGAGGGGGAGGATGATATAGGCGAGACAGAGGTAAACGGCACCCATAACCATAAAAATTTTTGCGAGTTTTTGAGCCTGTTTTTTTTTGTGTTTTAACATACGTTTTGCAAAGCTATTCTAAGGCACGAATGTGTCAATGAATTCCATCGCCACACCATAGCATCACCTCAACCTACTGATATGACGAGCTCGAATGTGGAACCGGACATTGGATCCGTGTGCGGATGGCGCCATCAATATGACAGAAACGCGGGTCTTTGCATCTTCTTCGTTCTCAATGAAAAAATAGTTGCGGAGCGAGGAGTTAAGCAACTATGATTGCGACCATGAAAAAGTACCGTGCGTTCTGCTTTCATAGTTTCAGCAATTTCAGTACGCGGCACACCTTTAATGTACTTGGACTCGCATTTGTTTATTTTATATCGGCCCATTTTGGTCTGACCGTAAGTGCGGTTAATAAATTTGCAGCATTGGTTTGGCCACCTTCGGGAATTGCACTCGCCACCCTTTTAATTTTTAATCGAAATCTATGGCCGGGAATTTTTCTCGGTGCCTTCCTTGTCAATTTTATCGCAGGGGCCTCATTTTTTGCATCCATTGGGATCAGTATAGGTAGCACCCTTGAAGCGGTCGTCGGTGCTACGCTTTTTTATTCAGTCAATGGTACACGAAACGCTTTGGAAAAAGTGAGGGACGTGAGCCGCCTGGTGGTCATTGCGATCACCTGCACTCTGATCAGTGCGACGTTGGGAGTGGGAAGTTTATGGTTGAGTCGAGCTTTTGATCTGCACGAGGCGATCACGTACTGGATCCAGTGGTGGGTGGGGGATGCCCTTGGGATTTTAGCGATTACACCGTTGTTGATTGTGCATTTTTCAAAAAACTCATTGCCGCGGTTTTCTTTGCTCTCCGCTAGTTGGTTTGCAAAGTTATCTTATGGGTTTGCCCTTGTCGGTGTGAGTATGCTGGTACTCGGCAGCTCTCCTGTCTTGGCAACTCTTGTCGGAGCGAAAAATCTTTATATACTTTTTCCTTTGTTGCTTTGGGGAGCTATGCGTTTTGGACAGCTCGGATCGGTCACGACCACTTTTGTGATTTCGATCATGGCGATGTGGAACACCTCCCAAGGTTTTGGTCCATTTGCGGACAGTACGACAGCGGCTAATGTGTATCTTTTGGTTTTTGTTGTCGTGGTCTCGGTGACAGGACTTTTTCTAGGAGCGATGGTTTCGGAGCGCGAGAGGGAACAAGTGCGACTCAGACAAAGCGATCTTGATCTGAAGGCCGCCAAAGAGGCTGCCGAAGCGGCAAATCTTGCCAAGAGCGCGTTCTTGGCCAATATGTCCCACGAAATCAGATCTCCATTGGGGGCTGTGATGGGGTTTTCAGAGCTCGTGGCGGACGGTGGTTTGGCGCCTAAAGAGCAAGCCACTTTTGTGGCAGCGATAAAACGCAATGGTGAGCTACTTTTAAATTTGATCAACGATATTCTCGATCTCTCTAAAGTGGAGGCGGGCAAAATAGAAATTCAAAAACGTCAGCTATCCATTGCCGAGCTACTTAAAGACGTCGAGGCCACGTTGACTCAGCAGGCTTTGAGTAAAAATATAAATCTAATTTTTAAAATTCACCCCTTGGTGCCGTCTATTATTTTTACGGACCCTCTCCGTTTGCGACAGATTTTAATTAACGTGATTGGCAATGCGCTCAAGTTTACCGGGCCACAAGGAAAAGTTTCTGTGGATGTACACCTTATCAGCAAAGCTTCGGGCGGGGCCCAGGTTTCGTTTGTAGTTAAAGATTCGGGTATTGGAATTCGTTTTCAAGATGCAAAAAACCTGTTCACGTCATTTTCGCAAGTGGATCCTTCTGCCAAACGTAAATACGGTGGAACGGGCCTTGGATTGGTGCTGTCGCGACGTTTGGCACAGCTTTTAGGCGGAACGGTTATTCTCGCCGAATCTGAAATCGACAAGGGCAGTACTTTTGTTATTAGCATTGATTCGGGAGATCTTTCGTACAGTAAAATGGCGGTTCCGACAAAAGTTACAGAAATTGAAAATCAACAGCTCCCTCGTCTGGATGGATTGAATGTACTTTTGGTGGAAGATTCTCTAGATAATCAATATTTGGTGAATCAAATGCTGAGTTTGGCAGGTGCCCAAGTGGAAATTGCCAATAATGGACAAGAAGCGGTGGAGCGCGCCTTGAGTCGGACGTACAATGTGATTCTTATGGATTTGCAAATGCCGGTGATGGATGGCTATGAAGCGATCAGTAAACTTCGCGCGGCTGGATATACGGGAAGTATCATCGCGCTGACGGCGCATGCCCTCAGTAGTGAGCGGGAGCGTTGTTTAGCGAGCGGATTTGATGAACATCTCAGTAAGCCCATCAATCGTCATCTTCTCCTCTCTCGAGTGAGTCAATTGGCGAAGCCTATTTTGAACTCTTGATTTCTCAATACCTCATTGGTAGCCTGACGGATATGAACCAATATGTGCATACAATTCCCCTTTGGGCGATCCTCTTTTCGCTGATGATATTTTTACCTCTTTGCGTAAGATTGGGTATTTTTTTTGCTCGTTTAAACATGCGCAATAATTCAAATTTCATTATCGATGATGCGATCCCCACCTCCATTTTAGGAGTGCATGCGCTTTTGCTTGGTTTTACATTTTCGATGTCAGTAGAACGTTTTGAAGCACGTCGTGAAAATGTGGTCAGAGAAGCCAATGCAATTGGGACGGCCTATCTGAGGTCACAACTACTTATGTCCCCTTTTTCTCAACAATCGGAAGAGTGGTTTCATAGCTATCTTAAAAATCAAATGGCCTTCAGTCATTCCGCAGACACGCCTGAAAATCTTCTCAAACAATCTGGTGTGTTAAAGCAAGAGCATGACAAAATATGGTTATTGGCCAAAGAATTAACCCAAAAACACCGTACGCCGATCGAATCTCTGTATGTAGATTCCCTCAATACAATGATCGACATTCACAATGAGCGTATTCACTCTTTACAAAATAGACTTCCCATAACGGTTTTAGTTCTCGTGATTCTTACGCTTGTGGCTTCATTAGTTTGTTTTGGTTTTGTCGAAGGCTCAAAAAAGCAGGGAAGTTTTTTATGGTTGTATGTACTTTCGATTCTTTTTGCCATCGTGATCAGTCTTGTGATGGATTTGGATCGGCCGCGCCAAGGACTCATTTCTGTTCCACAGCTGGCAATGGAAGAGCTCTTTGATTCACTCGTTAAAGCAAGAAGCCCATAGTTTCATAGCTTAGTTGTTTCGAGGACCATAAAATCCCCACGATGTGCCTTTTTTTACTCACGAAAAATGTTGAATGCGACAGCGTGAAGCTAGGTGTTGGCATAGTGTTTGCTCAAGCCTTTGTATGGATAGGAGAATTTATGGCGCAAAATCCCACACAAAAAATGGATGACGTTCGCGAGTTTCGTATTCAAAACGTACCTGAGAATACGGAAAAAGATGTAAAAGTGATAAACGATAAAATGGAAAATAAGTCGGATACAAAAACTGTGAGAAAGCCGACTCAGGGGTATGATCCGAATACCAGTCCTCAGGATGAGCGAACGACAACCCGTCGGAAATTATCTCCCTTATTGCGTAGTGAGAGCTAAAAAAATGACTCCACAGGTTCTTCAGATGCTGTACAGAGCTCATCGCCAAAATAGCGGCAGTATAAATGCTATTACATTGCCTTTTTCATGACTTAAGTATTTAGTGCCAGTGGGAGATTTGTAATCAGCATCTCCTGTGGATTTCAATCTCTCTGAGGAGATTTGAATACCATGAATGAAACCACACCTAGCCAAACTGAACTCGATCAAACGGCAGAAGTTTTGTTAACCTCTAAGAATTCGATCTTAGAAATATGGAAGAAGCAAATACAGACAGAGCTTCCTGCGGCACGCGGTAAATCAAAAGTGGCACTCGAGGACCACATGCCAGAGCTTCTGGAGACAATGGCGTTCACATTGCGCGAAGGGAATCATTCGGGCGATACAAAAAAACAGAATGAATTATCAAAAAAACATGGTCGGCAAAGAGCGGGTCTTGATGATTACACGCTTGAGGAAGTTTTAGAAGAGTACCGGATTGCTCGGGAAATCACTATTTTTGAGATGAACAAAAAGATTTCCCTCTCCATAGAAAGCCAGTGCATGGTGAATCGCATTATTGATCGTGCGATTGTGGAGTCCGGGACGGAGTTTGCAAAATTAAAAGATGCGGAGAATGCAGAAGCAAAGCTGCGTGCCGAGGAAGCACAAAATCGTGCGGAAATTGCGAATCAGGCAAAGACGGACTTTCTTGCCAATATCTCCCATGAGATTCGAACTCCTTTAGGTGCCGTGCTTGGTTTTACCGAACTGATGCGAGATCCCAGTTTATCTTTGGCCGATCGTAATAGTTTTGCGGAGATTGTTAATCGCAATGGACGACAAATTTCGACATTAATTAATGATATATTGGATATTGCAAAAATTGAAGCCGGGCAAATGCTTATCGAATCTATTCCTATCTCTCTACCGGCGATAGTAGCAGAAGTGACAACACTTCTTAGAAGTTCCGCCATAGCCAAGGGCATCGCTTTGAATGTTGAATCATGGGGAGATATTCCGCTGACTATACGTTCTGATCCTACTCGGCTGACGCAAATTCTTACGAATTTGATTGGCAACGCCATCAAGTTTACATCAAAGGGTGAGGTTCGAGTTTCATTAAGGCAAAATTTAGAATTGGGTGAGAATTATTTTAGTTTTATTGTTACCGACACAGGAATTGGTATCAGTGAAGAAAATAAATCTCGTCTTTTTAAGTCTTTTATACAAGCAGATACTTCGACGACACGTATGTTTGGTGGCTCGGGTTTAGGGCTTTTTCTATCTAAGAACTTAGCAATTGCTTTAGGTGGTGATCTTTCTCTTAAAGAAAGTGAACTTAATAAAGGTTCTACGTTTGTTGCTACATTTAAGGCTGAGGTTTTAAATGTGGAAGATGTGGCTACGCAAATCAGAAAGAAGCAATTCAGCAGGAACATCTTTTAAAAGACGTTAAAATTTTGCTGGCTGAAGATTCGCCAGACAACCAAGTGCTTATCAGTCATTACATTGCTTTTGAAGGGGGAGTTCTGGATATGGTGAACAATGGCGAGGAAGTAGTAAGAATGGCGCAAGTGCATGATTACGATGTTGTGCTTATGGATATTCAGATGCCGCTTCTTGACGGCTATGGAGCGACGAGACTCTTGCGATCCATGGGTTATAAGAAGCCGATCGTAGCATTGACTGCCAATGCGATGGTTGCAGAAAAAGAAAAAGCAAAAATGGCAGGTTGCGATGCTTATCTTACTAAGCCCATTAATAGGTTAGAATTGATCCGCACGATTCAAAGTTTCATGAGAAAAAGTAGTTATAATATATTGTAATGATGCAGGTCACTCCATTCATTTTTTTCGAGAATAAAAAATAGTCACAGTGTTTCAATATGATAAATAAATATTGTTTATCTGTGTCCAAATAAGAATAAGCAAGATAAACGTCCGAATTCGTAATTATTTGGTAACTATTAGAAATAAATCGCCGATAAATCTCCAACAGAACATGGAGATAAAATGGCTCGAGAGACAAAACAAGACAGAATAATTAGAAATATTTATGATCAAGCAACTGAGCATCTTCACGAACTCAAGGCCATCGATGGTAATCTTAACTCCAAAGAGTCTGACGTTGAGAGATGGGCAGCAAGTTTTTTAAAGAACTGTCTTGGATTTATGTCATCATCTGGTTATTCAATTAGATCTCAGAAATAATGGACGCCCCCTCTTGCCAACGAGGGCTGGTTACCTCAATACAGTAAAACTGTAAACAAAAGGGGGAAATCCATGAGGAACGTAGTATTTATTGGTTTAGATGTCGATGATAAAAAATTCCACGGTTGT
>JBGSUL010000024.1:0-17157 GCA_041736155.1 Bdellovibrionales bacterium | reverse complement strand
AACCGTGGAATTTTTTATCATCGACATCTAAACCAATAAATACTACGTTCCTCATGGATTTCCCCCTTTTGTTTACAGTTTTACTGTATTGAGGTAACCAGCCCTCGTTGGCAAGAGGGGGCGTCCATTATTTCTGAGGGCGAAGCCCGAAGGACCTGCGTTTATTTCTCAAACCAGTCGACAACAATGGAAAGAGTCATATCGCTCAATACATTAACTACAGAACGTAAGCGTGCCATGACCCAATCGACAGAGAGGAGTAGTGGCAGAGCTTCGCTCGGTAAACCTAAGCTGGTCACCACCACGGTCAGCGAAATAAAACCAGCCTCTGGCACACCAGTGATTCCCACGGCGGCGACCACACAAGCGAGAACGGCGCCGATCATTTGCCCCACGTCCCAGTGCAGTCCATGCAGTTGTGCAATAAAAAAGACGGCGGCCGCTTCGTAAAGCACAATGCCATCATTGTTGAGATTTGTCGCAACGCCTGCGCCAAGTGATGCTGAGCTATCGCTGACTTTTAAGTTTTTAAGCGCTTTCAGAGTGAGTGGCAGTGTGGCGAGACTCGAATTAATACCCAAAGAATAAAGCAGTGGACGTTTTGCTTCCTTCCAAAATGTACGTAAAGGAATTCGTACAATGGCAAAAATCCATGTGCCATAAACCAAGATACATTGCAGAGCCAGTGCACTCACGATGACTAAAACGTATTTAGATAAATCGGCAAAAATAGAAAGTCCGTATTGCGACACCGAGCCCGCAATGACAAAAAACACGGCAATCGGAATGAGCTTTAATAACCACAGAATGATTTGCTCTAAAATAGCTTTGGCATTTTCCAATCCTGCGGAGAGTTTTTGCAGGGTTTGTGGTTGTGCACGAAAGGCTTGGCGAGCGGCTAAACCAAAAAGGAGAGCTAAAAGAGCGATAAGCAAAATTTCATTTTTAACCAGTGGATGAAAGAGACTGTCGGGGCTGAGAGTTTGCAACCAACCATCAGCGCTGAGAGTGGCTTTGGGGGCTTCGGCAGTTGTCGTGGTAGGGAACGTGACTGTGATGTCAGTGAGAAACATTTTGGTCAATGTAATACCAATCACCAATGCACAGGCCGTATTAAAGAGAGCGATCGCAAGTAAACGCAAACCCGTGGACCAACGAGTTTGAATATGCAAAAGCGATAAAGTGACTGACAGAAATAAAAACGGACCCGCAACAATGCGCACCCAATGCAAAATCAATTTGGCCACTTTGGCAAAAATACCGAGAGATTGCGGTGGAGCTAAAAGTCCAAGGAGAATGCCGCACACGACGGCGAGAAAAAGATGAAGGGCTATGGATTCTTTAAAAGATTTTTTAAGCATGCCCCATTGTAACCAACCTTCCAGCTGGCGCAAGCCCGAAGGACCTCATTGCAAAAAGGTACGCCGATACTTTTTGCGACTGGCTGCATGAAAAGTGGCGCTGCTGGTCGCAAAAAGTATCGGCGTACCTTTTTGGGACTCGCTGCGTCTGTTAGGGTTGCAGGTGGGAGAGTTCGACAAAGCGGGCGATGCCGACGTCGCGATTATTTTCGAGTGGGTGGTAGCTGGAAATCACGCCGACCAATTCGCCAGCGCCATTGACCACTGGTGCGCCGCTAAAACCGCGACCGACGATCATGGTCGTCACATGTTCGCCGCGATCTTTTTTAAGTGATTTGCCATGGGAAAAGGTCAAACTTGTGCCATCTTGAAAAAATCCTGCAGAGACCAAATTTGTGTTTTGCTTGTTATCTTTCAGATCGCCACTTTCTTTCAATGGGCGAATTTGCGAAAAGCGCGAAGCCTCTTTAATTTCTAGAAAAAGCAGATCGCGATCGTGGTCCCGCGAAACAACACGCGCCTGGACAGAGACCTCTTCGATATTTTTTTCGTTTTGAGCAAAGCCAATTTTTAAAGTACACCACGATTTTTCTAAACACGAGTTATGCGCAAAAGTATGCAGGGTGGTGACAAGGAGTTCGCGGGTGTTAAAAAAGAAACCAGTGCCAAAGGAACTTTGGTTTTGTTTATCCAGGGCATGTAAACGCACCAGGCTGTACTTAAGATTTTGTAGTTGTGGTTGGGCGGTGGTGAGATTTTGGATCAATGGTTTTTCAATTTCAAGCGTTGCGGACTCATGGATGTGTGTGCAGTGAGCGCACAGGGAAAATACCATATAAAACAGGGAAACGGCCCACGACCTGATTATTTGCAGCATACGTCCATCCTTTTTGGCTTCGTTCGTAGAGCGAGCCCAGTGCGTCGGCTAATTGCAAGTTCAGCGCCAGAACAGCTTGCCGAGGAGAATGCCTAACCCCTTGAATTTCATTTAAAATCTTAGCACGCCTTGTCGACGGTGGGGATGGTCGGTGACTCTCTAGGGCTTTCCTTTATAAGATGGGGCTGAAAAATGACACTTAAAAACCTTCTTACACTTTTTGGAAAAATCCACTGGCAGCAGACCTCGCCGGACGCAGTTGTGAGCGGAGTGACTTCGGACTCCCGCGAAGTGAAACCGGGATTTGTCTTTGTCGCAGTTCGTGGCGTCACGCGGGATGGACATGATTTTTTTGAAAGTGCGATCAGGGGTGGGGCCCTCGCCCTTGTGGTGGAAAATCGCCAAAAGGTTCCTAGTTCCTTTTCTGGTGTCGTGGTGGAGGTGCTGGATGGCGCTTTGGCGTATTCGCAACTGCTCGGCGAGTTTTATCTGCATCCCGAAGAAAAATTAATTTCCATAGGAATTACTGGCACCAACGGAAAAACCAGTTCCAGTTATTTGATCGAAGCCATTCTCAACAGCGCAGGCATACCTTGCGGAGTGATGGGCACTATCGATCACCATTTCCAACAACAATCTTGGAAAAGTGGTTTGACCACTCCTGACACCGCCACTTTTTACCAGCGTCTGCAAGATTTTGTCGATCTCGGAGCCAAAGCCTACGTCATGGAAGTGTCTAGTCATAGCCTCAAACAAAATCGTGTCCCCACGCTCTTTGATGTAGGACTTTTTACTAACTTCACGCGCGATCATTTGGATTATCACCTCACCATGGACGATTATTTTGCCAGTAAAGAAAAGCTTTTTACTCAGCATCTGAAAACCAATGGCGATGCCTACGCCATTCTCAACGCTGATGACGAAGCCGTAAAAAAAACGCGAGTGTCACAAACAGCACAAACATGGACCTTTGCACAAAAAGGCGCAGCCGATTTTCAGTACACACTGCGCACGCAAGATTTGTCGGGCTGCGAATTTGAAGTGCGCGAAAAATCTAACAGCTTTAGTTATCGCACACCCATGATTGGCGCACACAACGTAGCCAACTGTGTTGGTGCCATTGCCGTAGCACGCGGCCTCGGCGTGAGCCACGAAGTGTGCAAGCAGGCGATGCAAAATTTTTCTGGCGTGCCGGGGCGTTTGCAGCGCGTACCAAACACTCTCAATAAAAATGCCTTTATTGATTACGCCCACACACCAGATGCTCTTGAACAAGTTCTCACCACGCTGAAAACTCTGCAAGGATCAGCGCAGTTAATCACCGTGTTCGGCTGTGGCGGCGATCGCGACCGCGGAAAACGCCCACTCATGCGCGAAGTGGCCGAAAAGTTTTCTTCGCAAGTGATTGTTACCTCGGACAACCCGCGAAGTGAAGACCCACAGGCGATCATTGAAGATATTTTGCAGGGAAAAACGTCGACAAAAATAATGAACGAAGTGGATCGCTATAAAGCTCTCCAAAAAGCCGTGGCGATCAGTCGCCCTGGTGATATTATTTTGATTGCCGGCAAAGGCCACGAAAACACCCAAACCATCGGCAAAGATGTTTTTCCTTTTAGCGACTACGACAAAATAAAGGAACTTCTTAATGCGCAATGATCTGTTTCAATTTAGTTTTTTTACAAAGAAGGCTTTTTTGAGATGGCGCTCGACGGACGCGGGCTCGTCTTCGGGTCGCGTCATCTTCGATGCCGCGCCTCGGATACGCCCCACGCGCACGCGATATCTCAAAAAAGCCTTCTTTGTAAAAAAACTAAATTGAAACAGAAATACGAAGGAGTGCGAATGAATTTACAGGATCTTCTCTCTGGCACTATGGGTACTCTCAAAGGACAAAAGCATACAGAGTTTTCCGGCATCGGCACCGACACTCGTAAAAGTTTGCAGGGACAAATCTTTTTTGCGCTCAAAGGTGACACTCATGATGGTCACGATTATTTACAAAAAGCGGTAGAGCAAGGTGCCGCCGCTGTTGTTTCTCATCAGTGGAAAGAGGAATGGGCGCCATTGACACAAAAAACCACATGGATCCAAGTTTCGGATACGCTTCTTGCTTTGCAAACGTTCGCCCATGCTTGGCGCAAAAAGTGGGGGAAGACTGTTCTCTCTGTGACAGGCAGTAATGGCAAAACATCGGTGAAAGATTTCACCGCGACGATTCTCGCCGAGCAATTTACTGTTCTCAAAAACGAAGGCAGTTTTAACAATCATTGGGGATTGCCACTGACATTGTTGCAGTTGAATCCTCAGCATGATTTGGCTGTGGTGGAAATGGGAATGAATCACGCCGGTGAAATCACCGAGCTTTGTAAAATTGCTGAGCCCAATGTCGTCGCTGTGAACAACGTCGGTCGTGCCCACATCGAAAATTTTGGGAGTGTCGAAGGCATTGCCAAAGCCAAAGAAGAAATTTATCACGGAGCCAGTCTCGGTGCCACTGGGGTATTTTATCTCGGCGATCCACGAACGCGCGATATGTACGAGCGCCTGAAAGATAATTTTTTGCGTATCATAACATTTGGTTCACCCGACGCGGATGTGTTTTTTGAATTGCTCTCGCAAGATGCGGGTGGTTTGACCACGCGCTGTCGTGTACAAAAAGAGGAGTGCATGCTGTTGCTGCCGTTGTTCGGCACACAAAATATTGCCAACTTGATGGCGGCTTCGGCTCTTGCCTTGGCTGCTCATACCAAACCTGAGAAGATTTTCTCTGGTTTGGTGAAGTGCCGTACAGGTTGGGGACGCAATCAATGGGTGCATTTGGCTTCGGGAGCGCAAGTGCTCTTTGATGCTTACAATGCCAACCCCGATAGTTTTGCCGTGCTTTTACAAAATCTTGTGGGAGTCGAAAAACCAGGACAAAAAATGATCGGCGTATTTAGCGAAATGCGCGAACTGGGGTCCCAAGCGGCTCCCGAGCATTTTGCTCTTGGACAAAAGGTGGCACAGTCACCAGTGGAAACGTGTTTTTTTATCGGTGATTCGGCAGCGCAGTTTAAGGCGGGATTTGAGGCCGGCTTGGCCTCCTCCAAAAAATCAAAAAAGTTAGAAATTCTAAACACTTACGAAGATTCACTTGCTTTAAAAATCAAATCTATGCTAGATAGTAAAACACTAGTAGTTATTAAAGGATCACGAGGCGGAGCTCTGGAACGGGTTTTGACCAAACTTGATCCCGTGGATTTTACAACAAAACAGTAGCAGCAAAGTAGACACGACACATGCTTTATCAATGGCTCTATTCATTCTCTGATCACTTCTCTCTCTTTAACATTTTTCGCTACATCACCTTTCGTGCCTTTGTAGCTTTCTTTTCGTCTTTTTTTATGTGCTTATTTTTAGGTCCTTACTTTATTCGCGGCTTGCAGCGCCTTCAGCTCGGGCAAGCCATTCGCAATGACGGCCCACAATCGCATTTAAAAAAAGCCGGCACGCCGACCATGGGCGGAGGACTGATACTGATCAGTTTATTTGTTCCCTCACTTTTATGGTTGGATCTCACGAATTCGTTGGTGTGGGGAACTTTGTTGATCACCTTTGGCTTCGGCTTGGTGGGATACATCGATGACTATTTAAAAGTGAGTAAAAAGAATAGCAAAGGATTGCCGGGAAAAGTTCGGTTGGCTGTGGAGTATCTTCTCGCCGCTGTCGTTTTGGCAGTGTTGATTGCGTATTTTAATTTTTCTACGATTGTACCAATTCCGTTTTTTAAAGAGCTGCAATTGGATTTAGGTTGGTTCTATGTGGTGTTTGGATCCACAGTGATTGTGGGCGCGGCCAATGCAGTGAATCTCACGGATGGTTTAGACGGTTTGGCTATTGTGCCAGTGGTGATTGCCGCAGGAACCTTGGCGATCTTTGCTTATGTTTCTGGACATTCGCAGATTGCTCACTATTTACAGATTCCGTTTATTCACGAAGCGGCGGAATTAACTCCCATCGCGGCGATGATTATGGCCGCGGGCCTCGGGTTCTTGTGGTTTAACGCCTACCCTGCGCAAGTCTTTATGGGCGATGTAGGAAGTTTAAGTTTAGGTGGATTTCTCGGTGTCATGGCTGTGTTCACGCACAACGAGTTGTTGCTGGCTGTGCTCGGTGGTGTGTTCGTGGTGGAAGCGGTATCTGTTATTATGCAGGTGACGTCGTTTAAGCTCACCGGCAAGCGCATTTTCCGTATGGCGCCCATCCATCATCATTTTGAATTAAAAGGTTTAGATGAGACTAAAATCATCGCTCGTTTTTGGATCGTAGCAATTTTACTGGCTGTACTTTGTTTAAGTACGCTGAAGTTGAGGTAGAAAATGTTTAGTGAAGTATCAGAGTTAAAAGATAAAAAAATCATGGTCATCGGTTTGGCAAAATCCGGCGTTTCGTTGGTGCGCTTTCTGGTCGACAAAGGCGCCAAAGTGACGGTTTCGGATCATAAGTCCAAAGCGGAACTTTCCACAGCCTTGGAACAGATTGAAGACTTGGGCTTAGATTACGATTTGGGTGGACACACACCAAAGAAATTTATCGAGCAAGATTTGATCATTCTCAGTCCAGGTGTTTCTCCGCAGCTTAAAATTTTCGATTACGCTCGCCACAATGGAGTGAAAGTCACTGGCGAGTTTGAATTTGCCAACTGGTTTATCAAAGAGCCGGTGATTGCGATTACTGGAACCAACGGAAAAACCACGACGACTTATTTGATTCATAAAATCTTAAAAGAATCAGGTGTGGATGCGTGGATCGGTGGTAACTACGGAGCGCCCGTGATTGAATACGTCGCTTCCGAAAAGAAATCACAAGTTCTTGTTTTGGAAGTTTCGAGCTTTCAGTTAGAACTTTGCGAAAAGTTTAATCCAAAAAATGTGGTCTTTACCAACTTGGCAGAAAACCATTTGGATCGTTACAAATCCATGGAAGATTACATCAATGCTAAACGCCGCATTTTTGCCAACACCAATCCATCCACAACCAGCATTCTCAATGCCGACGACAATGCGGTGATCGAGCTCGCTCGTGACCCAGCTGTACAACGCGGACGTATTTTTTACTTCTCACGCAAAGCGGCTCTTGAACCACAGATTATGAACATCGGTGGTATCGTTAACATCAAAGACGAATTGCGTGTGCGTACTGGTCCAGACATTGAGTCGGTCAGTGTGGCAAACATCAAAGCGCGCGGTAAACATTCCATCGAGAATTTGATGGCTGCTATTTTAGCGGCGCGTGAGCATGGCGCGACTCGTGAAGCGATTCAAAAAGTGATCGACACCTTCAAAGGGATTCCGCATCGTTTGGAATACATCCGTCGTGTGGGCGGCGTCGAATTCTTTAACGACTCCAAAGCAACGAATGTTCATTCTGTGAAACGTGCGCTTGATGCGTTTGACGAAAACGTGATTTTAATCATGGGCGGAAAAGATACGAACCTCAGCTATGAATCTTTGCGCGATCTTGTGCGCAAAAAAGTAAAATCCCTCATTCTTGTGGGCGAAGCCAAAGAGCGCATCAACCGCGACGTGGGTGATTTCTGCGAAACCTATTTGATCGGCACCTTTGAAGAGGCGGTACTGATTGCGTACCAAAAATCACGCATCGGAGACACCGTTCTTCTTTCACCCGGCTGCTCCAGCTTCGACATGTTCGACAGCTATGTGGAACGCGGTAACTACTATAAGGATATCGTAAATAGCTTTAAATAGTTGGCTTGGCACTTTTTTGAGTGCCAGCTACAACTTTGGTCCAGCTAGACAGTTCTGCGAGAACGAGCGACAATAGTTCTATGATTAAAGATAAATCACAAGAACTGTTGCTCGTGCTTTTTGCTCTCATCATGTTTGGTCTTATCCAAGTCTATTCTTCGAGTTTTATTTTTGCTCACGAAAAATTTGGAGACGGCTTCTACTTTTTTAAACGTCAGTTGATTTTTGCTGCCATTGGTTTTGCGGTGATGATCGGTCTGTGGCGGGCGCCCAGTAAATGGGTTGAAAAGTGGGGGATTTATTTAGCACCCCTTTCTATTGTCGCTCTTTTTTTAACAATCGTTCCTGGCATTGGTGTGAAAGTCGGTGGAGCCACTCGTTGGTTGCCGGGAATCATGGGCGTGCGTATAGAGCCGTGCGAGATCTACAAAGTTGCACTGCCATTTTTACTCGCTACATTTTTTGTCTACGATCAAAATCGTTTGGGCCGCTGGAAGTGGCTCGTGCGTGCTTTGGCCGTAGGATTACCACTCTTGATTTTTATGAAGCAGCCAGATTTCGGCTCCTTCACTATGTGCATCTTGATGATTGCCACCGTGATTTTTGTTTTTGGATTTCCGTGGAAGTATTTGGCCGCTTCGGTCGTACTGGCTATCCCGCTTTTTTATTTTCTCGTGATGACTGTTCCGTATCGCAAAGCGCGTTTGATGACTTTTTTAGATCCTTGGCAAGATCCCATGGGTAACGGTTTCCAGGTCATTCAGAGTATGCTCACTTTCCACTCCGGCGGCTTGATGGGTAGTGGTTTGGGCGATGGGCAAGGTAAATTGTTTTTCCTTCCCGAGGCCCATACCGATTTTACTCTTGCGGTTCTTGGAGAAGAGTTGGGCTTTTTAGGATTCTTTACGTTGATGCTCGCTTACGGATATTTAGTCGTGCGGGGATTGCAGATTGCCAATCGTGTGGAATCGCTTTTTTTTAAAGTGCTCTCTCTGGGCTTAGTGGTGTGTTTTGCTTACTCAGTGATGATCAACACGGGCGTGGTTCTCGGTTTACTACCGACAAAAGGTCTCACCCTGCCATTTTTAAGTTACGGCGGCGCCTCACTCGTGATGACCTGCGTACTTTTCGGCGTCCTCCTCAATAGCCAACGCCAATGTAACAACTAACCGAAAAGGTACGCCGTACCTTTTCGGGACGCACCGTACAACGAAAAGGTACGGCGTACCTTTTGGGGACGCGGTGCTTACAGAAACTGGGGTTGGGGCCGGACAAAATCGTGGCACCTTTTGCGCTTGTCGGATAAACTCACTCGATGAAAAAAATGGCGAAAAAAACTGTGGTTATTACTGGTGGTGGTACGGGTGGACATATTTATCCCGGTCTGGCCATTGCTCAGTCGCTGAAAAAGCAGTATCCGGACATCGCAATCCATTTTGTCGGTGCCCACGGTGGCATGGAAGAAAAAATTTGGCCGCGTTATGAGTTTCCTTTTCATCTGATTAAAATCGGGCGTCTGCATAGTTCCGTTGGTCTTTGGCAACAGTTAAAAACATTGTTGTTGATGCCGTTTTCTTTATTTCACGCCATCGTCATTTTTTTTAAAATCCGTCCGCAAATTGTTTTAGGTGTGGGCGGTTTTGCCTCGGGGCCCTTTGTTTTGATCGCCAAAATCTTTGGAGCCAAGACAGCCTTGTGGGAAGCCAATGCTCATCCCGGACTTACCAATCGTTGGCTCGCCCGCTGGGTGGATCGCAATTTCTTGGTGTTCGATGAAGCTCGTTCTTTTTTTCCGCAAAAAACCGTGCTCACTACTGGCATGCCGGTGCGTGAAGATTTTTTTGCCAAGACACCCGGACTACCTCCTGGACCGCGTTTGCGGGTTTTGGTTTTTGGCGGCAGTCAGGGCGCCCGTGCCATCAATCAAGCGGTGCTGAATTTTATCAAAAAGTTTCCAGAGGTTTTAGACAGAGTTTCGCTAAAACATCAAATCGGCTCGCGGGACTTTGCACGCATGAAAGAAGAATACGGGAGTCTTGCGGAACGTGTGGATATTGTGGAGTACATCCACAATATGCCGCAAGAGTTAAAAAATGCCGACCTGGTGATTTGCCGCTCAGGAGCAAGCACCGTGGCCGAAGTGGTCTCTTGCCGTAAACCCGCGGTGTTTATTCCGTTGCCCACGGCGGCTGACAACCATCAGTTTAAAAATGCTCAAGTCGTCGCTGATCAAAAAGGCGCGCTGCTGATTGAACAAAAAGATTTAACCCCAGAACGTCTTTATAAACTCTTTGAAGAATTTTTATTTGTCCCCGAAAGACTCACCCAGATGAGTGCGCGCTTACGAAATTTTGATTTTACGCGCTCTACGGAAATGATCGTTGACTCACTTGTAAAGGAAATGAACCAGTGAAATTTGCACAATCGCGTTTTCATTTTTTAGGAATTGGTGGCATTGGAATGTCGGGCCTGGCGGAGCTCTTGCAAAAAATGGGAGCGACTGTATCGGGCACTGATATGAAAGAGAATGATCAGACCAAACGTTTGCAATCCATGGGCATTAAAATCTATTTTGGTCATCGCGCCGAAAACTTAGGAGAGTGCGATGTGGTGGTGTATTCCAGCGCGGTCAAAGCAGATAATCCCGAGATGATGGAAGCCAAACGTCGCTCCATTCCGCGCATTCCACGGGCCGAAGCTTTAGCAGAAATCATGAATCTCAAGCGTGGCTTGGCCGTTGCAGGAACGCACGGTAAAACCACGACGACCAGTTTTGTGTCGTCGATTTTTGTCTATGGTGGACAAGAGCCGACCATTGCCGTCGGTGGACGCCTGGGTTTGATTCAATCCACAGCCATGTTAGGCAAAGGCGATTGGATGATCGCCGAGGCCGACGAGAGCGATGGCAGTTTTTCGCGCTTGAATTACGAGATTTGCATTATCACCAATATCGACAATGACCATCTCGACTATTACAAGTCCATGGCCGTTCTTAAAAAAGCCTTTTATGATTTTGCTTTGAAGGTCCCTTTTTACGGCGCCGCTGTGGTGTGTGGCGATGACCCGCTCATCCGCGAAATTTACCAAGATTTCCCCAAGAAAATTATTTATTACGGCATGGGAGAAAATAACGACTACTACCTTCGTGGACAAAACGGCGAGTACGAAGTGCGCACGCAAAAAGGCGAAAGCCTAGGCACCATGAAGTTGCAGCTGTCGGGTCGGCACAATGCTCTCAATGCCTTAGCGGCAGTGATCGCTAGTCACTTGGCCGGCGTGCCGTGGGACGATTGTTTAAAAGGGGCAGGATTATTTAAAGGTGTGGACCGTCGCTTTCAATTGCGCGGAGAAAAAAATAGCGTGCTCGTCTACGACGATTACGGACATCACCCCACAGAAGTTAAAGCCACTCTGCAAGCGTTTCGCGAAAAATATCCTCAACAAAAAATCTATGTGCTTTTTCAGCCCCACCGTTACACGCGCACTCAACTGTGCTGGAGCGATTTTATCGAATCGTTTGATGTGGCCGAGCAAGTTTGGCTTTTGGATATTTACCCGGCGGGAGAAAAGCCGATTGAAGGCGTGACGTCCCAGAAGCTTGCTGCAGAGATTCGCCAAGGACGCGGCACGTGCGTGGGAAATTTTGCGCAAGCTAAAGAGCGTTTACAAAAGGTGTGTCAGCCCGGTGATGTCCTGGTGTGTTTTGGCGCCGGCGACGTTAATAAATTTTACGAGACTTTATAGGGAGTGTTTGAATTTAAATTTGCAGATTGCTCTTTTTTGGACGCGTCCATCCATGGACTCGTTCACAATACGAAACATCCTGTTTGTGAAAGGATCCAAAAAAGAGCAATCTGCAAATGTAAATTCAAACACTCCTTATGCTAAAGATGTGAGAGGGTTTGCTTAGAATGGAATTTTTAAAAGACTACAAACTGGCTGAGTTAACTTCCTGGAAAGTGGGCGGCGCTGCCGATTGGGCGGTGATGCCGGAGTCCGTGGAAGATTTCCGTGCGGCTTGTGTGTGGGCGCAGGAGAAAAAATATCCCATTACGGTTCTCAGTGGTGGGAGCAATGTTCTTGTGAGCGATCAGGGAATTGAAGGCCTTGTTATCTTGATGAATCGTTGGAATAAAATCGAAGATGTACAAATTGAAAACAATCAATTCCGCGCCAACTGCCAAGCGGGCGCCACGAAGGCTGATCTTCTCAAGGTTTTTGTCAAAGCACGCATGAGTCCCGCCATTTTTCTTGCGGGCCTTCCCGGCGATGTGGGCGGCGGCGTGGTGATGAACGCCGGTGTGGGACATGATGTCTCCCCCAAAGAGTTCCACGAGATTGTCGAGTGGGTGGAGTGGATCGATCTCAGCAAAAAAGATTTTCCTCTGGTTAAAAAATCCAAATCCGAAATCCAATGGATGTACCGCAAAAGCAGCGGCTGGCAACCAGGTGTGATCACCCGTGTGGGCATTGTCTGGCAAGAGACCCCCGACGATACGGTTCTAAAGCGATTGCAAGAGGGCAACAAGCGCCGCATGTCCACGCAGCCGCTACAGTGGCCAAGCTGTGGTTCAGTTTTTAAAAATCCACCCGGGAATAAATCGGGCCGTTTGATCGAAGAGTGTGGATTGAAGGGTTTCCAAATTGGCGGTGCACAAGTCTCCGAAAAACACGCTAATTTTATCATCAACACCGGTGGAGCTACCGCGCAGGATATCGAGAGCGTACGCACCCACGTACAAAAGACCGTGCGAGACAAAACCGGCATTGTGCTCGAAACTGAGTATGTCTTTTTAGGTCGTAGGTAGTCTTACTACCGCTACGGCATCAGCGTATTTGAAGTTAGTTATCAATCGAAAAAGTAATGAGCATACCCGTCTTTGGTTTTTAGTCGATAAAATGACCAAGAATATTCGCGTTTTTTTCCAGTGCGATCTAAAGTGCCATGAATGCCGTTAATGCAAAAATAGTTTTCACTTTTTAAAACACGATTGATATTCGCCACTAGATCATCACAAACTTCCCCAGAAATTGCATGATTAAGGCTATAGGAATGAATCTCTGATTCGGTTTCGATATCAATGGCTAACGAGGAACCCTGCTTATCAAGTGGCTCCTCATAGTGACACTCTATTTTCAAATAATTTTTATGGAAACACTGCCAGTAGGGGTATCCTGTTTCAGTGCCTTTAAAGGGCTTCGCGGGAAAAGAGTTTTTGTCTGCTTTATTGAGATCTTCAATCGATAGTATCCCGTGGTCGTAGTTTATAAGTCCTGGATGGCGTTGTTTATAAAAAAAATCCGTTAAGTCGCCTTGGTAGAAAAAAACCATTGTAACCATGAATATCAAAAAAACTGCAGCTAACTTTCTCATTTCTTAAGCCTCTTATAAATTTCAAGAAATTTATCTCGCTGCTCGATCGCGTTCTTTTCTCCTTTTTTCAGTCCAGTAGTGTACGATTTGTATTCCATGGCGGCTTCTTCCCATGACACATTTCGCTTTAATTTATTCTCCAAAAGGTACTTTTTATGAAATAACCATCTAATTCCAGCGCATATATTCAAGTTAGGTTCCACAGCTTCTTTTTGATCGATGTTGATCAAAAAATCCTTCAATTCACCTTTCTCATTTTTAAGGATTTCAATTGTTTCATCAGTGACCTGCATGAGTCCATGGGCCCAGTTGCCTTTTCTCGCTAGTACTTTCGATTTTTCTTTGAAATCAGATTCTGTCCGAATGAGTGTTTTCACGAGATTGGGATCTAGGGAAATTTTTGGTTCTAAGATTTCATTCCAGTATTTAGTCCAACCAGCAATAATTTTGTCATAATCATTTCCGTTCGGACGATCTAATTTATCGGGTGTAGGTAGCTTTTTGACTCGGCCAAAATACTTTTCAGAAATCTTATGAATTTCATCGGGATAAATTTGATCTTTTTTTGACCTATTTCCATGGCAATGTCCATCGCGAATAGTTATTCCTGAGGGATTTTTTTCGCTGATGGGAACTCGTAAGGGATGGTCTGAAACCCAATGCTCTCCTTGGGGACACATTCTCCAAGAATGAGATTTCTTCTTTTGTGATACAGTTTTCTTTATTGCCGCCATCACTCCTCCAGCTATCTTTACTTTTAAATTATTGACCAGGGCAGTCAATCTCAAACAAAGTGCAGTTTCAAATCTTACGCCCAGATTTTAATACCTAGACCGTGCCGTAGCGGCAGTGAAAGACTGAGCCGAACGACTGGTTGTTGCTATCGTTTAACTGCGTTTAAACTGTCTTCCAACCAACAATTTTTTATTCTTGCAGGTATTTAAGTCGGTTGTGAACACCGCACAAAACTTGCAGATTTTTCGGATCGTGCGTTCCGCCGCGACTCCAGCTTTTAATATGATCAACTTGTAAAAACTTTGTGTTGGCACATCTTTTTCCATTGGAATACCGATGTTCACAGCTGGCAGTTGGATTCAGCAACTTTTTCCGTGTTTTTGCAGGTATAGTGGGACGCTGGAAAAACACTTGCTGAGAATAAGTTTTTAGGTGATCCGCTCTCACCATTTTTTTGGCGGAACAAGTAGCGCTATGGTTGGACCCGCTTTCTTCGATCCTCTTTGTTTCGACCCGACTTTCTAATGTCGTAGCGGCAGCGATGGGTTTTAAAGACGATTGTAAAACAGTAATGTTCTTTGGTGAGCGGACGTTCGTACGACGAGCTACCTCTTTTTTAGCTAAATAGGTAAAAACATCGGCCCAGTTTTTATTCGGAACACTGTGTGAAACCATGTTTTGTACTTGTTCCAGTATTTGCATTTGTTCTGGCGTGAAGGTAACGGTGAGTGTTACGGATTGGTTCTTATGTAAGACTTCTTTTTGAGTCGGGGCGATTGGTAAATCCAAGGCCGCTGCGATGGTTTGTTCGGTTTCTTTTTGACTTGAGTTCTCAATTTGTAAAACAAGATCCCGTTTTTGATCAGAAGTTATAAACTCGTTTTTCGTTTTTTTAAGTTCCCGAGAAGCGCGCTGAACTTGCGTTGCTTGGGATAGGGTGAGCGAGCCGTTTTCGAACTTTTCGGCCACTTCCGGCAACTCCCTAAGCAACCTTGCGCCATCGATTCTACGCATAGCGGCTCCAGGACTGTAACCAAAGTCTTTGACCAAAAAGTCAAAGAGACTGGTGTGATTATTTTCGATATACAACTTCCGTCGGTCTATCTCCGCAATGCATTCCAGAACTTGGCGAGTGATTTTACGTTCGCTCAAGACGAAGTTTTTAAAACAAGATACGAGATTTGCATTAGAGAGAGAGTTAAAATTTAAATCAGTGAGAGTTTGTTGGCGCATAGATCCTCCTAAAAATAAAAAGATAACATGAGTTTTATTAGCCAAATTTTCGCAAATTTTATAATCCGGACCGTTTTTATAAACTACCCGAAAAAGACCATTACACGCACGGAATGAGTATTCTCTGGTGGAATTTTTTTAATGCGGGGAGCGGGTAAGGTGATACCTAAAGAGTTTCTTATAGGTCGAATAAAGAAGCCAAAAGAGTGGTCAAATATTTTTTCGAAATTGACACCGGATTTTCTGAAACTTAGACAGAACTTGTACTATCGCTGCGGCAGTGAAATTGATTTTTACTTTGTTCGTAGCACCAATAAACGATCTTTTCCGTATCTTCCATATATTTTGGCTGCATAAAGGTGTGGTTGATGCCCTGAAAGAATGGCACTTATTGCATAGGCAGGCCAGGTGTTTAGTTCTGGGGTTATTTCACTTAGAGTATGGGATATCTTGGGTTTTTCCATTTATGTACTAAGTTGTCAATCGCTGATTGTATCCACGTCATAAGTACAAGGCTTTAGACCAATAAGCTCTACGTATTATACTGTCTTTTTTAAAATCAGAATATACTTTGTAAGTATGTTTCTATTGCTTTTTCTTTTCGAATTTTCAGTAGCTCAAAATCCATTATATTTATTACTTTCAGAAAACCAACAAACAGGTATAAATGAATATAAAAATGCGCTAGGTACAACCATTACAGCTACTGCGAACTTCGGTTTAGCTGGATATTTTGACAACCAACTATCTAGAAATAAATGTCTCCTTCAACTTTCTAAGAAATTTTATTCTAACATTAAAAGCTATGATAATAAAATCCCTTCTATAGAGGGAATTCCTTTGTCAACAAGAGCACTACCCTCGGAGCGCGGATTTTTGTGGAATAAGGCATTGGAGTACTCAAATGGTGATAAACAACTGGCTTTTATGCTTATCGGAATTTGTGGACATGATGATAAGGCTCAGAATGATGAGAAATTTATTAGCTGCCCTAACAATGACTCCAAAATGTATCGGCCAGAATCGTTAGGTGAAGGAATAGATATAAGCGAAAATCTAAAAAAAGAGATTATAGGGACACAAGGAGATCTTGGAAGCGAGAACATACACCTCAAAGCAAAATATTATCATATAATCGGATCAGCTTTCACAAGCTGTCTATTGCTCAGGAGAAATGTACCAGAGGTAATGGCAAAGACTATCACAACAACTGCTGCCTCTGGGTACAGATCTGGCAGACTTTGCGAAGCAATCAACAGTGGTATCTTTAACGAAAGCAATCGTAGTAAACTTCTAGATTGCTCAATAAATGGAGAAAAGAGTTCATTTTGGAAAGATATGTCTGAAAAATTTAATTTTCACTCAGGAAATTTTAAAAATAAAATTGAAATACTTGTATCACATATAGATGCGTATCTTTATTTAGCAAGTGATAAACAAATTCGAGAGCAATGTCTAAAAGGAAAAGTGAGTGGTCAGTTAAACTCTTTCCTTCAGGATCAAGCTAATATGAAGTCCTTAAAGTGCCCACAAAACCTCACCGAAAGCCGATGTTCTTCTCTACGACATCGCCTCCTAACGTGGTCTATAGATCTGAAATGGACTACGGAACAGCACTCTGTTGGATTTAACTTCGCTTTAAAGAACTGTCCTCGAACTTTAAACGACGATTCAGAAATAGAATCCTCTGGACTGCGGGCGTAAAGCTGGAGTCTAACACGGTGAAGAAGTTACAATAGCGGGCTGGCCCAAGCTGCTCTATATTCAGAGCATTTAGGAGTCAGGAAATGGGAAAGCCAAAGAGAAAATTCAGCGACGAGGTAAAAC
>JBGSUL010000023.1:0-10109 GCA_041736155.1 Bdellovibrionales bacterium | reverse complement strand
GTTTTACCTCGTCGCTGAATTTTCTCTTTGGCTTTCCCATTTCCTGACTCCTAAATGCTCTGAATATAGAGCAGCTTGGGCCAGCCCGCTATTGTAACTTCTTCACCGTGTTAGACTCCAGCTTTACGCCCGCAGTCCAGGCTGCAAGTCCTGTGCATTGCAAATTTTTAATATAGACGGGCCCACCCGAATCAGCCCAGTTTGGTTCGCACAATCCAAATAGGAAGAACAATAGGAATTTTTGCACAAGTTTCTCCTAGTTTACTTACAGGGCTTAATTAAATTCGTTCTGTATTCACCGGGAACAACTTCGTCTTCCAGTTGTATGATGAGGTCATAAGTCACAAAACCACGGTTCAGTGTTACACCGCGAAAAGCAAATCCGCCACCACAGCCATCGCAGTAAAAATTCTCATTCTCTTTGGCGAGCTTCTTTATCAAGTTCATAACTGTTTGCGCATCGCCTTTATAGCAAAATGCGGTGTCGTCACTCACGGCTTCGTTTTCTAAGAACTCCGTGACGTCCGTCAATTGAGTTCCATCCATCACAAAAAGTCCCGAAGATTGAGCGAAAGCCGAAGCATTTAAGATCAGAAAAGTAAAAATAAGACCCAATTTCATAAATTCTCCTCACAAAAAGTTTTTCTATTGAGGTCGTAGCACAGCAAGACGTTCCGTCAAAATTGACAGTGAGGAGCTTGCAAAGATTACCGCTTTAGAATTAATCCCCATGAAGTCTATACCTACTACGTAATACATTCCCGTCAGATCAATGCCAATTATACCTGAAAGTGAGAGAATGGAATGAATTGTTCTCTGTATCTAAGATCAAAAGGTACAGAGACGGTTACGATCTTCCCAGAGTTTGAGGTAGCCGTTGTCAAAACACACATCTTTAAAAATATATTTTTGAACAAAAGGCATAATGTCCAGATTCTCTAAGTTGTCTGGAAGTCTTTTGAGTTCATAAATTGTATTTTGAATATGGAGATTCCACAGATTGCCTTCTTCTCCGGGTATGGCGGCAAGGTTAGGTCCAAATTGTGTGAATACATCCGCAGAAACAGAAGAAAAATAATACAGCCAGCTTCCAGATGACTGAGCCAAGCCAACAAGGTCCGCATTGGCGCGCACGCGTTGGGGATCAATCGTCCTATTAAGTGCGAGGATGGTTCGGATGTTGTAGTCTGTGGGAGGCATATGGGAGACAAAAGAAATGACCTCGGCTTGGTGAGCGGGAATGTGTGCCTCAAAACCACCGCGAATAAAATTGTAGGGCATGAGTGCCAGAGGATTTTTTCTAGGATCTCGTTGGTCGAAATTCGCAAACAAAACGGTGGCATCCACCGATGTTTGATTGGCTGTAAACAACCAGTACTTAAAGAGCGAACCATTTTTTGCACGATCAATCTGTGCTTGCGTAATGAAGGGCTCATAGCCTCTTGTGAAGGAGTCTACATCCAACTGACATTCGTCACACACTTCGACCACACTGTAAACGGTGATTCCATTGACAGTGTAACCGGAGGCCGATGCGTAATCCGCAGACGATGGGCAAGTGTAAGCAATGCAAACAAAAAAACTGAAGCTAAGAAATCGATTTATAAGTGTGATAGTTTTCATAAAAACCTCAGAAGGTACGTGGTCCCGTTTTACTTGATAAAAGGGGAACGGCATTAAAAAACAGCAGTGAGGTAAAAAATTCAGGAAAGTGGGGGCTGTTAACCCGGGGGCCAACTGAGGGAGCGGCCACCAAGAATATGGATGTGCAAATGATACACTGATTGGCCACCATGTTCGTTGGTATTGATCACCAAGCGATAACCATCCTCCGCAAGTCCTAACTGAGCGGCGATGTCGCTGGCTTTCATCATTAAGTGGCCCATAATGCCTTTGTCATGGAGCTGGTGGAGCTTGGCCATGGACTCAATAGGTTTTTTCGGTATCAAGAGAACATGCACAGGTGCTTGCGGCTGAATGTCTTTGAACGCCAAACAAACATCATCTTCGTAAACGATTTCGGCTGGTATTTCGCGATTGATGATTTTGGTAAATATGCTCATACTTTAACTATGTATCAATTATCTAACGAGTTCGCAATATTTTGTCATTTTAGAAGAGACTCTTTTTAAGACCTCCGTTATGCAGGACGCGCCGGTGTTAAAAGCAACGGAAGAGACTGGGATGTCGTGTCTTAAAAAGAGTCTCTTCTAAAATGACAAAATATTGCGAAGGAGAGCAAAAATGCGTCAATGGATTGAAAAAAATAAACCCTATTTTCCGGCTGAATTTTTTATTGCAGGATTTATCTTCGATTTAGTTACCCTTTCGCGCATAGATGAAAATTTACAATTGGTGCAACAATTTGTGTACCTTGCGATTATTGGGTTTTTACTGATTTTTGAAAAATCACAACGTGTAGAGAAGTGGTTCCAGTGGCGCTTTTTGGCCAAGGTCTGGGAATATCGCTACGAGGTGATTCACTTTCTGTTAGGATCTCTCCTGAGCATTTACACCATCTTTTACTTTAAAAGTTCTTCCATCTGGAATTCATTTATTTTTATTGGCGCTTTATCGGGATTGATGGTTTTGAATGAATTTGAAAAAATCAAAGGCCTCGGCGGAATTTTACGTTTCGGCATGTTCTCGCTTTGCTCTTGCTCCTACTTTATTTATTTGGTGCCGATCATCTGGCAGCATTTAGGTTTTTTTACATTTACCTTTTCGTTGATTCTTTCGGGAGTTTTTTACTACTGCTTTTTCTATTTGGTTTCGCGCTTCGAGCATTTGTCCTCACGACAACTTTGGATCGAAGTTTTAATTCCAGGTATTGTTGTGCATGTGCTGTTTTTCGTACTCTATGTGAGTGGCTTGATTCCGCCGATTCCGCTCTCCGTGGAAAAAATTGGGATTTATCATAACATTAGCAAACAGCAAGATCAGTATCAGTTGAGTTACACACGCACGTGGTGGCGCTTTTGGCAAGATGGGGCGCAAACTTTCGAGGCTGAGCCTCAAGATAAAGTGTATTGTTTTGTGAGTATTTTTGCGCCGAAGTTTTTTAAAGAACAGGTAAAAATGGAGTGGTTTTTAAAATCAGCGCGCGGCTGGGAGCGTACGGATTCCATTCCCTTTCAGATTTCGGGTGGGCGTGAAAATGGTTTTCGTGGTTATACATACAAAAGTTCTTATGACGCCGGCGATTGGCAAGTGCGCGTAGTCACATCCGACGATCGTGAGTTGGGAAGAATTTATTTTACCGTCAGCAAAGAAACCACGAATCCTGAGAGAGAGATGCGCGTTGATTTATTTTAAGCGGAGGTCCTTCGGCATAGCCTCAGGAATCTTTAGGTCGGCTTCCTGAGGCGACGCCGAAGGGTCTCTCTCACGGCGCTGTGCTGTCGCAGACAACAACCGGCTGTCCCCATTCAGAATCAATTTGGGTGATCTGTGCTTCGCAGGTGCGCCAGTAAATATCTGTCGCGTCCATGTTATGTCCCATGCTCACATCAAAACGATAAGTTCTTAGCACCTCATTGGGTGCATACATGGTGAGTGAAGGCATGGCCTGAGCTTCTTGGCTTTGTAAGTTGATTTTTTGCGGAGTCCATAACAACACGGTTGTTTCGTTTTTCGATGTATAGGTCATCTGATGTTGAATATCCCACAGCACCTGATGATAGGTGGCAGGTGGCATTTTGACAGTTGTGGTACCTGCTGGCGTTCCCGCAACGGCCGCGACCCAAATAAAAAAGAACGACGAAAAGGCGATTAAAAAACGACGTACATTCATAGACACCCCAATACCAGATTAAAATACTCCATTGTGCTTGGCAAAATCAACGCCCTGAATGGTAAAAAAAACCTACTGAATGGCAGCAAGGAGACGCACTAGAAGCTAATAAACGAGAGTAGAACAAATTCTGTCTGTTTAGGCTTAAAAGCTCCTAGATCACTTGCAGTTCCTGTGCGTTCTGGAGAGTAGCCCCACATCGGCACGCTGTTTTGTAAGTTAAAGAGAAAGTCGAAGTTTCGGCTCAGGCGATAACGCACAGACGGGCCGACTTTTAATAAATGTTCGCCATATCTTTGATTTTGCGCACGCGTTGTATTGTTGGATTCCGATTCGTTATACCAGGTGTCTTCTGTCCCTACATAAAATCCTAAAAAGGCACCGCGTTGGTTGAGTTTGTACCACAAGCTTAAACGATGGTTGAGTTCGTAACGTTTTGTGTGGGAGAGTTTATTGGTATCGGGGTTATCGTAAACAGTCTGGGTTTGGATGTTCCAAGTGAATATGGGCCAATATTCTAATTGAAAATCCTTATTGATGTAACGTGAGGCGATATAATCCACGCGCAGCCCGGCGATTTTTCCTTGTGCAATGGAGTAACGACTGGTGGGAAGTTCTAGGCGGTAGCGCGAAAAGACTTCGATCTCTCCGGGTAATAAAGTGGAACTGATGGTGTAATCCAAAAGAACGTCGGCGAGGTCGAGCTGTTGTTTTTGGAATTCATCACCATCAAAATTATTAAATCCTGCTGAATTATAAATAAACGGCAAACGTAAAGCCCAGTGACGTCCATTTTCTAAAGCGTAGTTAATAGATAAATAATTATAAGCACTGAATTGCGCACCACCATCCTGTGCGGCATCGGCTTCGACAGAGGTTAAACTAAAAGCGCTGACCCAATAACGAGCATCACCGTCGATTGAGACTTCCACGGCAGAGACGGAGGCCCAGCACGGAGTCGCCGTCACGAATAACAGCACAGCAAACAACAAATTTATTTTCATAGACCCCCCACAGATCGTTTTAAACTCTTATGGATAGGATAAAAGATTTGCAAGCTCTTTTGTAAAAGAGGGTAAAAACCAGGCACGGGAGGCCAATTCCCGGGCATTTGATTCGCGGCATCCTAGCTTAAAACGTCTTAAACAATTCCTAACAAAAGGTCGCTTGAAATCCTTAAAAAATCATGACAGCTTCTTCCGTTCTGGGGAGGGGATCTATGAAACGTTGGTTATTGCTAGCAGTGCCTTTTTTAATTGTATCCCATTTAACAACCTCGTGTGTTCAAAAACCAAAACCTATTTTTTCACCCGCCGAAAAAATTCCCGACAGTGCTCTCACGGTAATGACTTTCAATGTAGAAAATCTTTTTGATACTCAAGACGATCCGGAAAAAAAAGACGAACCTTTTCTACCTTTGGCACATAAAAATCAGCGCATCGCTGCCAAATGCCGAGTGGCTAACGAGGGCAACAACTATCGTTTAAAAGAATGTCTGACCAAGGATTGGAGTGAGGGCATTCTTGAAATGAAAATGAAACGTCTCACCGACGTGCTCAAACAAGTGAAAAATGGTCGTGGCCCAGATATTTTAATTTTACAAGAAGTTGAGAACATCGGGATTTTGGAGCGTTGGCGCCAAGAATATCTTGCCGATTTTGGATACAAGCCTGCCATCCTTATAGAAGGGCCTGATGAACGTGGCATCGATGTGGGTTTGCTTACACGTCTAGAAACCAGTGGGCCCGCCACACTTCATATTATTCCCTTTAAAGCCAACGAAAATTTAAAAGCGGATCAGATACGTGCAACGCGCGGAATTTTAGAAGCGAATTTAAAACTTCCGGACGGATCTCCGCTCACTGTGTTTGGCGTGCACTTTCCTTCGCAAGGTGGTCCCACAGAAACACGACACCAAGCTGTGGAGTTTTTAAACAGTCTCAAAGCAAAGTTACCTGCCGATCGTTATGTCATTGCCGGTGGCGATTTTAATATTACTTCCGATGAAGATATTCAGTCCGGTTACGTTTCGCGCATTCTCGCCAAAGAGTGGGGTGTTTCGCACATTCTTGGCTGCGCGGATTGTCCGGGCACAACATACTACCCCAAAAATCAATCGTGGTCGTTTTTTGATATCTTATTAGTTTCGCAAAACATGTTGCCGGAAAAAGCGACGTCTTGGCATGTGATGCCTGCAAGTATTCGTATTGAAAATAACAGTCGGTACCAAGTGAATCGTTTTGGTGGACCAGCGCGCTTTAATGAAAATAGTAAAAATGGGGTTACAGATCATTGGCCGATGGTGATGGAAGTGATGAAAAAATAAGAGGGGATCGTTGGGGGATTTATGCGAAAATTATTTTTGCCATTAACAGTTATTCTATTTGTAGCAGCTTGTGCGCCACGGGATGTGGCTAAAGAAAATAAAAAGGGTTTTCAACCAACGTCATCGAGTGACAAGACAGCCACTTATTTTGTCGATGGTGATGGTGAGGTTTCTGAAACGTGCAAAGGCAAGAACTGGAGTGTTTTAGAAATCCCAAAAAGTGATGAAGAGGGTATTTTTGATGGCAAAATCAAAGCAGTTCTTCTTGCTGGCAATTTAAATTGTTTTAAAATCGGTAGCCGCGTGGAAGTAAAATACACACGCAATGATCAAGAAGTTTTAGGCTTTGCAAAAATCAAAAGTACCGAAGGTGTGGCTAACAATAAACTCAATAAGAACCACGCCGAGCTGTTTGATATGACGATCTCCGCACTCAAGGATCGCGGAAAAGATCTGATGGACGAGGCAAAAAATCGTCCCGATGGTTCTTTTGATGCGCAAGGTATGGTCTCAGTGACCACTTTTGAACTGGAAGGTTTGCAGACTGATGCATCCAGTGATGCGCCGGAGATGGAAGTAAAAACAATTTTCAGTGTCGAAGGTGAACGCCCAACAACCTGTGAAGAGTCTGAGAAAGACTGGCGCTACATCACAGCACCTCTCGGGATGAATATGGATGGGACCATTATGGCGGTCCTTGATCGCGGTGATAAAAACTGTTTGCGTATAGGTTCGCAGGTTGAAGTGAAATACAAAGCTGCGGATGGCACGACGACGAAAAGTGGTGTTATGGTGAAGGTTGTGGCCGTGGAGATAATTGCATCATCCACTTTAAGTTTTGCCCATGCGCAGATTTTTGCCACCACTCTCGATCAGGCAAAAATCTATTATGCTGAAAACTTGGGACATGAAACAGTGAGTGTTGTGTACTTTGCAAAGGATGCAGCTCCTTCGCGCGTCGCGTCAACTGAGTCAGACAATCTATCTCTTTGATTCCCATGCATTTTCGCTTTATCTAATGGAATAAGTGATTTGTGGTGACGTAGCTCAGTTGGATAGAGCATCTGCCTTCTAAGCAGACGGTCGCACGTTCGAATCGTGCCGTCATCACCAGTTTTATAAGAAAGGAGACCAGGAAAGTCTCCTTTCTTATAAAACTGACGAGACATGCGTCTCGTGTTGGGCACTCGTGGCTCTGCACCAAAACAATCCCCCGGATTGTTTTGCCGCAGGCATAGGTCATCACCAGTTTTGAAAATGGATCAATGTGAGATACTAATTTTTTTGATAATAAAACTAAAAAGCGAATAAATCATAATCACTGAATAAAAGTTCATCAGCACTAAATGCGACAATACTTTCCTGTGCCTTCTTTTTTGTTTTAAGCAAATAAATTGACCCATGATGATTCAACTTTACGGTAATAAAATTGCATGGTTATTGTCCATGTGGAGTAAAAAATGAGAATCATTTTGAGAATGGGGACACTCCTTGCTGGCTTTCTTTGTATAATACTTTATCAAAACTGTACTCAACTCCAATCAGTCAGTACACAGGACGCCCAAGCAACTTCATCGACCGATGACAGCACCACTGAAGAGCCTATCACAGGCAAAGCCCATTATGTTGCTCCTGTGGGTACAGTGCTCACTTGTGGCTCATCCGACGGGACTCGCGCCTGTCCGTTTGCATCCATCAACGCAGCCTTCGATTCCAAAATAATTGTGAGTGGTGACACTGTTCTGCTAATGGATGGAGACCATGCCTTTTCAAAGATAACAAATGCCTACGATACCATGGTGACAATTCAATCTGAAAACGGAAGTCAGGCGAGGATTATAGGTATTATCTTTGCGGCTACAGCAAAGAATATCCGACTGCGTAATCTCAAAGCCTGGTTTGATGAAGGCGCACCTTGGTTAAATTCATCCGTCATCGGAACTTATACGGGTGCAAGTTATCTGACTTTCGAAAATATGGAGGTTCGTAGCCGACCGGATTCAACAGACTATCTCAATTGGACTCAGAGCGGTGGGGATCTTCCGCAGTGAATGGCTTTTATTTAGACGGCAGCCATTTTATCGTCCGGAATAACACGGTGACCGGAGTTCTCAATGGTATTCAAGCGCTGGGTTCCGATATATTGGTTCAAAACAATGTCATTGATGGCTTCATTCAAGATGGCATGGATTGGGCCGGGTCCAACAGCACCTTTCGAGGTAACCTCGTGAAGAATGTGGTTGAAACCACCTTCGGGTTTCATAGCGACGGTTTTCAAAGTTTTACCGGTGGTGGTGGAGCTGCGTACTCTGGCCTCACCTTAGAAAACAACACCATCATCGAATGGACTTATGATTTAAGTAGCCCACTGAGGGGTGGATTGCAGGGGATTGGTATGTTCGACGGATGGTACGATAACCTGATCATTCGCAATAACGTGGTTGTTACAGACATGGGGCATGGCATTTCAGTCTACGGAACTCACAATGCGACCATCGTAAACAACACGGTAGTGAGTATTTCTGGCATGCCAGCCAAATGGCCTTGGATTATGGTAACAACGCTCAAAGACGGATCCCCATCGCAGAATGTGCTCGTGGCTAATAACGTAGCGATGGCTATGAGTGTTCCTTCGGATCCTGTCACCAACATCGTAGCGACGAACAATTCAGTCATCGTGGACCCTGCACTGGCTTTTAAAGACGTTAAGAATTTTAACTATCGTCCCACTCCTGCGAGCGGTTTTTTAGATTCAGCAGATCGCGCCTACGCTCCGCGCACAGACATTCTCGGAGCCGCGCGCCCCTTTGGCATAGGCCCAGACCGTGGGGCCTATGAAGTTGGCGCTGCATCTCCTTAATTCATTAGTTCGAAGAATGGCTCAGTAAAAATGTCAGCATTTGGTCTTCGGAGGCGAGGGGCCAGGTGAGGTGGTTGATTGTTGCTTGGTTGAGTGTGCAGCTGGTTGTGCAGGCGGAGACTGTGGTGCCGTTTTTATCCAATAATGTATGTACGACTTGGTTGTTTTCGATGGTGGTGCTTAAGATGTCTTTCCATTTTTGTATATTGATGACATCTGCAAAGCTATTCTGGCTCCACAAGCTGTCTTGATGTTGCTGATTGCAGGCAATTAAATCGCACGAACGACTGATGGTGTAGATGGGGAGTTTGGATTTAAATTGCAAATCGGGGGAACAATCTGCTTCGTTTTCGTATTTACGATGGAACGGGGACGACGCGGAATAGATGCCGACCGCGGCGACTTTGTGGCCGTAAACAGAGGCGGTATCAAACCGTGCAAAGCCATAGAGCTGAGATAACATTCCACCTTCGGACCAACCGACGAGGTAAATACGAGAAGTGTCAACGTCGCCCGCGGCGGCGAGGAGTTGAATTAAATCATCGATGGCGCTCATATCTAAATTTTTTGTGGGAGCTTTAAAATCCCACCACCAGGAGTCAAAATGATGGCCGTCTTTAAGGCGAGCTAAATCAACTTGTAAATTTCGCGACTGAACAGACACCAGATGAATTTTTTGAGTTTCGGCTTTGCTTCGCAATTGAGTAGCGCTGTATAAATTATCCGCAGAGCCACTTCCACCATGGAACCACAAGATCAATGGTTTTTTTGCGGTCCCGCCGGTAGGTCTAAATTGGCAGTAGTAACGAGATACACCGGAAGCATCGACAAAACTTTTTGCCGGGCCATCCTGGGAACACGTGGGAATATCCGATGGAGAGTTGAATGACGTTGTTCCATTATTACAGCCAGCGGTTCCACCACAGACAGAGACCGGTGTCGACAAGCACTGCTTGGACACGGCAGCGAAATCCTCATTTTGTGAGGCCGCTTCCTCATATGGACGCCACCCCGGTCAAGTGTAAAAGTGGCCTCGGGTCGGAGTGTCTGTTTGATGAGCATTCTTGAACATCATCCTCATATTCGCGTGCTGGTTAACGCATTAAGTGTTGTCCGAACTTGGCCTATCC
>JBGSUL010000022.1:0-21361 GCA_041736155.1 Bdellovibrionales bacterium | reverse complement strand
GTTTTACCTCGTCGCTGAATTTTCTCTTTGGCTTTCCCATTTCCTGACTCCTAAATGCTCTGAATATAGAGCAGCTTGGGCCAGCCCGCTATTGTAACTTCTTCACCGTGTTAGACTCCAGCTTTACGCCCGCAGTCCAGGTTGACTTACCAGCATGTGTTGTTTTCGAATCTTTAAACGGAAATAATCACTTACCCATGCCTGATGCTTTCTTGGAAAAACGTAAGACACTACTTGATGCGGGTTATACACAAGCAAAAAGTGTAAGTACCATCGCTGCGTTAGAGGTCACTCATAATAATGTACTTATGGTAAGCGATAGGCCAGAAGGCTTTGTCTATAAAAATACCTCAACACACTTGGTTGCCATAGGCTTTTCAAAAGCTATTACTGTGGAACAATATACTCTAGGTACTACGCCACCAAACGCTAATGACTTAAATTATGAAGCAAAACTCTTACTAGTAGAAGTGACAATCGAAGAGTCTCCCTATGGAAATTTTAAGGTGCTAGGATTTAAGGCGCATTAATTAATTTTTTAGATTGAAGAGGCCCATTTCGCTTGGCTATTTAAATCCAGCCCCTAATGCTTTAATATTTTTTGCTAACGCTGGATTCGATGCCTTTCAAAATAAATTATTTTCTTATAATTCCATTTTCTTTGAAGAAAGTCTCAAGCAACTGAACTTCACCATCAATATCAAAATGTTCTATGGCTTTAATTTTTCCTTTGGAAAACTGCAAGACTTGATAACAACGATGCGTATGCTGTTTGCCATTCTTGAAAAGAATATCTATGTAGTTTGTTCGATATCGATCAGATCCTAAATCAATAATCTCAGATTCTAATATGATTTCATCCAATTGACCTTCGACAGATTCATAACTGCCTTGGTAGCAACCGATTACATTATCAGCTCCGATAATCTCTTTGCCTCGGAATTTATAAATAACGTCCAAATCTAAAAATTCCTTGGCTTGGATAAATTCGTTGTTGTCTAAATGATGAACGAAAGAATTGACTGGGCTCATTTCACTGTTCCTCCAAAGTAACGAAGGCGATAAGCGACTTCGCTATTGAATCGGATTTCCTCTATACCGGTGAAGTTGGAGAAAGTTCCTTCATTTTTATCTTGATAAAGGAATTCTCCGTGGGAGAACTCAAAAGACCCCAAAAATTTTCCCGCACAATACATGGCGCTGAGGGCGGCTCTTAAAACTTCAACCGTACGGTGGCCATCGATTAAATCAGTACGAACAATCCAACCGTAGTAAGCCTGGCTCCAAACAGGCTTCCCTTTGTAACATACCTGTTCTTGGCCACAAAAATCAGAAATCCCAACAAATGAATCTTGGTAAAAGAAGTCTCCCTCTGCGAAGGTGATATCCAACGAGCCTGGGCGTGAGGGCGGGATTTTTTGCCCTCCAGGTTCGGAGCCAACCCAACCATTCTTTTTGGCTTTAACAATAAAGCTCTCTAAATCTTCCATGTGGCTGGAGGACTCAGTCTGGAGCAAAACCACGACGAAGGGTGTTCTCCGTTGTGACCTTCGGATCCATAAATTGTACCAAGTAATCGGGGCCGCCGGTTTTGCTGCCGCCGCCGGAGAGTTTGAAGCCGCCAAAAGGGTGGCGATCGACCATGGCACCGGTGGAGCCGCGGTTGATGTACAGGTTGCCCACGTTGAATTCTGTTTTTACCTTTTCGATATGGCCTGGGCTGCGCGAGAAGAAGGCACCCGTCAATGCGTAGTCCGTGCCGTTGGCGATTTGTAGTGCTTCTTCAAGCGACTTCGCTTTCATCACTGCGAGCACAGGTCCAAAGATTTCTTCCTGAGCAAGGCGAGCGTTGGGAGCGATGTCGGCAAAGATTGTCGGAGGAACAAAAAAGCCGCGCGTTTCATTCGCGGCTCCTTGGAAAAGAAGTTTTCCTTCCAGTTTTCCAAGCTCAATGTATCTTTTGATGCGCTCACAAGCTTCGCTATCAATCACGGGTCCCATCCACGAGGCTGGGTTTTCTGATGGGCCCATTTCGATGGAACGAGCGGATTCGACTAAACGATCCACAAAACGATCGTAAACATCTTCCAATACAATCACGCGACTGCACGCTGAACATTTTTGTCCTTGGAATCCAAACGCTGAATAGAGAACACCAGCGACAGCTTCATCGAGGTCGGCATCGGAGTCGATAATGATGGCGTTCTTGCCGCCAAGTTCGGTGATGGTGCGTTTGATGTGTTTTTGTCCAGGTTGGAGAACCGAGGATTTTTGCAAAATGCGCATGCCCACATCTTTTGAGCCAGTAAAACAAATCATCACGGTGTTCGGGTGATTCACGAGATATTCGCCCACCACTTCGCCACGACCGAGAATCATGTTGATCACACCTTTCGGTGCACCAGCTTCAATAAAGGCACGCATCAGATAGGTCGCGATGATCGAAGTCTGCTCGGCAGGTTTCATCACCACGGTATTGCCAGTCACTGCGGAGGCGGCAACCATTCCTGTGAGAATAGCCAGAGGGAAATTCCAAGGAGCAATCACCACGTTCACGCCGCGACCTTGATAGCTGTAAAGACTGATTTCGCCGGGGACACCACCTACACGGCGCGGTTTATCCAACTTGCGCATATCGGCAGCGTAGTAACGGAGAAAGTCGATGGATTCTGTCACATCGCCATCGGCTTCTTTCCAACCTTTGCCGGCCTCGAGAATTTGACTGGCGCAAATTTCATAACGATCGCGAACAAAAATATCGGCCACTTTATCTAAAATGGCGGCGCGAGTTTCGGCAGGAGTTGTGGACCACGTGACAAACGCTTTTTGGGCGGCCTGCATAGCGGTCTCGGCTTGTTCCGTCGTGCACGCTGTGATCTGACCGATCACTTCGCCGGTGGACGGGTTCATGCTGTTGAGCCATTCGGAAGACGTCACCCATTCGTTTTGAATGCACGCGGGCCATTTTTTCCCGTACTGAGTTTTTTTAAAGGAATCTAAAGTGCGATTCATTTTGTCACGCGCAGGTGCGAGAGCAAAATCCACCGGAGCTTCGTTGACAAAGAGAGGTTTAGCAAAGTCGAGATCTTTTAAACCAGTGAGTTTAATTTTGGGGTCGGCAAGAAGCGCTTGATCGGAGGCATTGTCAGAGAACTTAGAGCGCAAGAAAGAATCATTGGATGTGTTTTCTAAGAGACGACGTACGAGGTACGACATTCCCGGTAGCATCTCGCCCACCGGACAATACTCGCGCAGACGATATCCTTGCGTGACGATGGATTTTTTAAACGGATCGGCCATACCAAAGAGCATTTGGACTTCGAAAATATTCTTAGGCAGACCGAGCTCTTCGGCGTAGCTCATCGCAAAAGCTATGGAGCGGATGTTGTGAGAAGCGATGGCCACTTTGATGTAGCGATGATTGTCGAGAAGAAATTTGGTACAATCTTCGTAATTAGCATCGGATTGGGCTTTGACTGTGTAAACCGGAATGGGCCAACTTTTTTGGCGAGCTCCCACAGTTTCGTAGTCCCAGTAGGCACCCTTAACCAAACGGATGGAAAACGGAGTTCCGCGTTTTTTCGCAAATTCAGTCAATGCTTGCACGTCCTTGAGAGAGTCGCGCAAATAGGCTTGTATTACGATACCCAAATGCGGATATGTTTTAAACTCATCTTCCATCAAAAGTTGTTTAAACACTTCGATGGTTAAATCTTTGATGGCGTACTTTTCCATGTCGACGTTGATAAAAACAAAATCTTCTTTGGCTTTGCGAAAGATAGGGCGGAGACGCTCTTTCACCATGTCGATGGAATGTTGCCAGGCCTCGGGGTGAATTTGTGAATAAAGAGCGGTGATTTTGACGGAGATATTCACTTTGGGTATGGGGCCCAAGTGGTCGGTGTCAATGAGCGGCTCGTAGTCCCAGTTTTTGCTATCTTTTGTCAGCCAGCCCATCAATTCCATATAGCGGTTTTGATAATCCTGCGCTTCGCTTTCGCTCAAACACGCTTCGCCCAAAATATCCAGAGTGTAGGTCATTTTGTTTTTGCGTGATTTTTTAAGGACAACAATGGCTTCTTCGGGATTTTCACCAGTGATAAACATTTTTGCCATTTGCACGACGTTCTTTTTGATCGTGCCGGCCATGAGGCCGGGAGCCAAGGAACCTAAGCCGAGACCAAAATTAAAAACCGAGGGCAGGTTGTCGCCACCTTCTGCAAAATATTCTTTGAGATGGCGTGTGACTTCGGAGCTGGAGGAAAGAGTGGGGAGCACATCGACAAAACGAAACATTTGCGTTTTAAACGCCGGGTTTTGCATGCTCCATTCCATGATTTTTCCGTACCACCAATCTTTATTAAAAATTGATTGGCCATTGTCGCCCAGGGATTGGAAAATCTCGCGACCCTTAGATTCAATACGCTTTTGTAAGTCCATGAAAAACCCCCTCAAATTATGGGGCGGAGTATGTCCCGACCCAGGGGGTGTCGTCAATGGGCGATCATGCCACCGCACTTTGATTTTTTCAGAGCTTTTCTTCTTTTTAAAAAAGCCCCAAGAGAGATGGCGCTCGACGGCCGCGGGTCGTCTTCGGGTCGCATCATCTTCGATGCTGCGCCTCGGATACGCCCCGCACGCACGCGATATCTCTCTTGGGGCTTTTTTAAAAAGAAGAAAAGCTCTGAAAAAAACAAAACTTAGAGTATGGGAGTATTAAATAACGGCCCACTCCATGGAGAGTTTGCCTTGAATTTGGGCGGTGAGTTTATCACCAGTTTTGAGCGGGCCAACACCTGCAGGAGTTCCCGTTAGGACCCAGTCTCCCGCCTGCAGAGGGAAGTGCGTGCGCAGGTAATCTAAAAGAACGGGGACAGAAAAAATCATGTCCTGAACCAGGCCTTTTTGAGCCAGTTGAGAATTTTTATAAAATTCAAAATGTAAACTCGTAAAATCTTCGGGCCAAGCAATGGCTGGGCTGATCGGGCAGCTCTGGGGGAAGCTTTTCGCCAAGGTCCATGGTTCGCCTTTATTTTTGAGTTGGGTTTGTAGTTGGCGTGCGGTCAGATCCAACGCCAAGGCTAACTTTTCAGGTTGGAGGTGAGCATTCAATTGAATTGCAAGTTCACACTCATGATGGATTTCCCCAGCCCATGTGGGAAGGGTGAAGGTTTTTCCCTCGTGGAGGCAGGCACCTGCTTTGATAAATATCAGGGGCTTTTCGGGAATGGGGTTGTTGAGTTCGCGGGCATGCTCTTGGTAATTTCGTCCCACACACCATAAAGTCATTGGATATCCCATATTTTATTTTCATAGGTTAACGTGCGGTAATCTGCGCAACTAAAAAAACTTAAGCCAGCCGCTTTGGCTTGGGGCAAGGGTAGATTCATGAGGGCGGCCTGGAGCCAGTCCGAGTGGGAGCAGAGCAGTAGAGTTTTTTCGCGGTGAACTTCGAGGCATTCATCAAAAAAACGTAAAACACGTCCGTTAAATTCCGCTTCCGTTTCGATGGAACGGCGTTGATCCAGTTCGACGGCGATTTGCAGGGGGATGCCCAAACGATCATGGAGCGGTTGCACGGTTTGTTGTGTGCGAATTTTGGGCGAGCAAAGAATCAGATTTACATCCTGAAAAGTGGCATTCTGCGCAATCTGCAAAGCTTGTTGTTGGCCGGTTTGCGAAAGTGCCACATCGCCGTAGCCCATGCCGCGATCTCCGTGCCTTAAAATGTAGATTTTCATATTTTGGTAGGCTGACATAGATTTGAGTGTTAAACAATGAGTCTCCATGAATAAGCAAGCTACTTTATATAAATTTATGAACGCAGAGGGTACAATTCGTGCCTCCGCCATCGTGTGCACAGATTTATTAAATCATTTACGCACGCTGCAACATACGTCGCCCACATCCACTCTCGCTTTAGGACGCACGCTGATTGGTACAACTCTTTTAGCTACGCAATTAAAAGATGAGCAGGCGATTTCGGTACAAATGAAGTGTGACGGCGCGATGCGTATGGTTTTTGCTCAGGCTTCTTATGAGGGCAGTGTGCGAGCATTTATTGCCGAGCCGCAATTACCGATGTCCGTGGAGCGAGGAAATTTAATTTTAGCTCCCCATGTGGGAGCGGGCACGCTCACTGTGTCGACTTATATCAAGGGCGCATCACGACCGCAAATTAGCCAAGTGCTTATTGAAAGTGGCGAAATCACCGATGATCTTGCCAGCTACATTCGCATCTCCCAACAAATCCCCTGTGTATTGACAGCCGGAGTGATTTTGGGAAGTGAAGGTGTGGTCACTTCCGCGGGTGGACTGCTCGTGGAAATGATGCCGGGGCATTCGCAGGAAGATGTAGAGCGAGTGGAGAGTAGTTTGCGGGCTATGGGTGCTCTTTCGCAGAGTCTTGCTCCCGATGTGAACGGCGAAAATTTATTGAAGATGTTTTTTATTGGTCACGAAGGTCGTTACTGGGCGCATCCTCATACGGTGCAGATTGCTTGTTCGTGCAGTCTCGACAAGGTGATGGGATCTTTGCAGCTTTTAGGCGTCGAGGAGCTGCAAAAAATGATTGCCGCTCAAGAGCCGGTCGATGTGCAGTGCGAGATGTGTGGCAAACGATATCATGTTGCCTCCGAGCAGGTGAAAAGCCTGTATCAAACTCTCAAAAAACTTCATTAGTATTCTGTAACTAGTTTTGAATGGCCTTAGTTAAATCTATACTGACGGAGGTACGGCCATTTTCATGGGCTATATTCAAAGGGAAATCGTTCATTTCACAAACAGTGTAAACGTAAGCAAGTCCTAAGCCAGTGCCTTGAAAAAGGGATTGGGTAGAAGGTTCTTTGTTAAAAGGCGCGCCGAGATTTTGCAAAATTTGTGGAGGAAATGCGGCGCCCGCATTGGACACGGTTAAAATGTTTTTTTGAGCGGTGATCTGGATGTGACTTTTTTGGTCGCCATGTTCAAAAGCATTCACAAGTAAATTAGAGAGCACCTGTTCCATTTGGTTATAGTTAATGCCGATCATAATATCGTCTTGGAGGTCGACTTCGATGGGAGTGAGCACGCGGAGCTTAACCTTGTCGATCACCTCGTGCACGAGGCGGGAAAGACGCACCACATGACTGATGGAGGGGCGAATGTTTTGGGCCTCAGCCCAACTGAGAAAAGCATTAACGGTTTCTGAAATTTTAAAAATTTGCGTCTGTAGATGATGATTTAGCTCATCGGGGAGCTGGCTTTTATTTTGCTGAAGCAATCCGTTCATGATGGTCAAAGGCGTTTTGATTTCGTGGGACATTTGATATGTCCATAAACGGGAGAGTTGCAGTCCTCGATTCACTCGCGAGATCAGCTCATTGGTGGCGATGACAAGGAGATGTAATTCATCACGACTTCCTTGGGTTGTTCGGAAATCTTTTTCAGGTATAATATCAATAGATAATTGGCCTTTTTCAAAACGAGCATTTTTATTCAGTATTTCTGAAAGCTGGCGGATTGGGCGGGTTAAAAAATTGGCCAAAATCCACGCGAGCAATAAACCTATTCCATTGGTGATCAGGAGGGTGAATAAAGTTTCATTGGAAAACCAGCGGGGGAACACAAGGTCCTTACTTACGATCACTCCGACTTGGAGAGAGCGATCATTGAGTTGGGGATGGGAAAGGTTCAGGACGCGAATGTATTTATCCGGATGGTTGACGGTGTGCCAGTTGTCTGTGAGGGGAATGTATTCAAATTCACTGGCTTGAATGTTGTATTTGTAAAGAATGGTTCCCGCGACATTTCTCACGAGGAAGAAGTTTTCAGACTGTCCTTGGCCCACCTCGAGTTCGAGGATCTGTTCGGCTCTTTTCATATTAATATTTTGTTTATCAATTATGTCAGAACTGAGAAGAATTTGCGTGGTGGCGTAAAGGCGCGAATCGATGGCTTCTTTGCGATCCTTTACCTGAATATAATAGAGGCCTAAGATAGTGATTACTGAGGTGGCAAAAAGAACGATGGAGATAATGGTGAAATATCTAAATCTCAATCCAGTATCCAGAGTTGCGCATGTTTTTTATCGAAAAGTCCGTTTGCAGATAATTTAACTTCTTACGGAGGTTGGCGACAGTGACCTCGAGAACATTGCTTTCCACCGTGCTTTCAAAACTCCATACGGTTTCAAGAAGATAATTCTTTTCGTAGACCTTGCCGATATCATCGGAAAGGATTTTGAGTAGAAGAAACTCTTTGCTCGGCAGCATTTCGGACTTATCACGCATGAGAAGAAGGCGTTTTTCTAAATCCAAAATAGCTGTGCCAAGTTGACGATATTGCGGTCTTTGCGAAGATCCTCGGCGCAAGAGGGAGCGAAACCGGGCAATCATCTCTTGATCGACAAACGGCTTTCCAATGTAATCATCGGCGCCGAGATTAATAAGTTCGGCGCGTTCCGCAGGTGTATTGATGGCGGAGACGACGAGGAGGGTTGAGAGCGGGTTGTTGTTGCGAATTTGTTTGAGATAATTTTTTGTGTCCAAAGAGCCAATCAGGCGATCGAGAATAATGCATTCATAGGATGACTTTTTATTGATGAACTCTAAGAGTTCGGAGGGTTGACTGAATTGAGTCACGTGGCAAGATTCTTTGCTGAGAAGAAATTTTAAGTGGTCGGAAATATTGATGTCGTCTTCTATGATAAGAACTGAATGCATTTCTAAAGTGTAAGCAAAATATCATGGGATGGGCAACATGAAGTCGGTTCTGACTAAAACTGTCGCTTTTCATAAAACCCGCTGTCTACTTTTTGGACATCAAGAATTTCCTAAAAAAGCTCAATCATTTTAAGGTGTCTGGACGCGGGAAACACACTGTTTAATAATGAGACACTCTTTTTGTGCACAGGTGTCGAAAAACAGACATTTAAAAAATTAAGTAAATTCAATATCTTACCAATCAAAAACAAGGCCATTTATTTGCTTAAGAGAAGGGCATGAGATCTATACAAAACCTTTTAGGAATACTATTGGCCCTCTTTTTATTGCAGGGCTGTGCCGACCAGGAGCCCCCCGCTCCTGAGGAAGCTTGTTACTTTCAACAGAACAGTTATCTCCAGCGCGTGTCGTGGGCGTGGAAAACCCCTGTCGTCATTTATGCCGATTCCACAGTTGGCGCAGAACAACAAGAGGCTTTCGTCAAAGCGATGAAAATATGGAATGACACTCTTGCGCAGAACAATTTTAAACATCAAACAGTTTTTAAGTATGGCGGAGTGCTGACAACTCCGGTGGGATTTGTTCAAGATCGCAAAAATGTCCTTACTTTTGTAAGTGATTGGAAAGGACGGGATTCGGAACAGGCTGAAACCATCCTTTATTGGCAGGATGCAAATATTGTCGAAACAGATATCCGAGTGAACGCGACCAAAAATTATTCAATTCTAGATACGGGTGAAATTGGCAAATACGATTTAGTGGCCCTTTATGTGCATGAGTTAGGTCATGTGCTGGGCTTAAAACATATCGAAACAGAAGAATACACGGCGATGGCAGTACAATTGGCTGATAACGATGTGGATAGGCGTAATATAGGAGACTTGGAGCTTGACGCATTAGGGTGCGAATATTGAAGAAGTTACAATTTGCGGCACGCGATGCTTTTTAAGGGAATTTAAGTTGAACACAACTTTGACATAAACTTTACTAGTTCTTGTCGAGAGGAAACGAATGAGTCTTACAACAAAAGCGAGTCCCCATTTTGGAGAATTAAAGAAGACCCGTTTCACATTGGGGGATTCTCCCTATCAATTGTGGCGAGAGACTCACGAGCCAGTGTTGCCATCACCTACACAAGACAAAACTCCCGAAGTGGATGTTTTAGAACATTTACGTTTTAACATCGATCAATTGCAAAATCTCAATGCACGCTTTCAGTTTATGCTGGAAGAGCTGTCGACTGTGTTAGTTCGCAAGAAAAAATAATTAATTAATGACTGGATTCTTGAACAACTTCATCGGCGTGGAGATTTTCTCCATGGCGATAGCGATCCACTAAAGATTCATCTCCTGTGGGAAATGAAAACAACAGCGCATGGCTGCTGGAATCGGCGTCTTCCAAAGTCACAACCACATAATAAAGCGGTTCATTGGACATGGAGAAATCTTTAATAAAGTTCACCAGCACATTGCCATTGAGATCCGTATTGCGCCAAATCTCATCCGGCTCTTCAATCGCAGTTTCGCGAAGTTCTGCATAATTGGGAAATTCATCATGGGGAAGGTCTTCATCTTGGCGAAGCGTGAGCATGGCTTTGTAAAGTCCCAAAGCCAAGTCATCGCCTTCCGAGAGAGCATCACCTTCGATGCATCCATGTTCCACTTTGTTCGCATTCAAATCTTGATCGGCATCCCCGCGACGGTATTTATCTACGAGGCTGAGATGTTTTGTAGGAAAATGTAAAAATACAAACGTAGGAACACCTTCAGAAACATAGGTGAGGGCGATGTAATAAAGGTCGCCATCATCGGGAGACTCAATTCTTTTAATAAAAATTGAAATGGGATTGGCTTTGATGGTCTTTTTGTCGATCCAGACCTCATCGGGGTTGTCCAAGGCCAGGTCGAGGTACTTCTCGAGGCGCGCCGCTTGTTCATCGGTGAAGTCTTTTTTGGGGCGGAGACTGAGGAATTCCTTTTCTAGAGTCGCAATTTGTTTTTCGAAGTGTTTCAGGACCTCGTCTTCGGTCTTGAAGATCAATTTGCTTTTTTCGTCGATGATTATTTTTTCATCATAAGAGACTTTTTGTTTTTTGGACACGAGCTGGACCCCCAAATTCAGGATAGGTTTGTTGACGGAAGATGTCAATCGGGAGCTTTTGCTTGATAAGTTGGTTCACCATCACACAGAATGAAACTGTGAGGTGAGAATCTCACGATCCGCATGGTAGCGGATGGTATTTTTAGATCTATCACGCAAGGAGGCGATGTGACGGATTTAACTCATGACTGCTTAGAAAAAATGGACCAGCTTATTTATCAGTCGGCAAGAGGCATCCATATTCTTTTTGATAAGGCCGACATTGTGCGCGCGATTCGAAGTGAAGACCCGAGTCTTGAGGAAAACACCATTGAGAAACTCAAATTGGTGCAGGAACTCCTTTATAAATTCATTCGTTTAAAATCGGTTGATGATAAACAAGTGTACTTACAAAAGTTGAATCCCCATGATCAAGCCCTATTGATACGTGCTTATTTTAAAATCGTCGACAATAGTATCCTGAATAAAACCATGGAAAAGCATTAGAGAGACGAGTCTTAGGAGCTCGGTTGAGTTCTGGGCTGGGTTCGCCGATAAGAGAGCTATGATGAAGGCTCTCTTTCTTATTATGGTTGGGTTTCCCTTTTACAGCGGGGCAGAATACCGTGTTTATCAGCTGAGACTGGTAAATACAAAAACCAATCAAAGTCGTGAGTTTTTATCGACTCTTATGCCCGAGCAATATGTATTTTATTACCCGATGACTGTCTTTGAAACTCTGCAAATTGTCGATCACTGGATGTGTTGGCAAAGATCGGATGGTTTCAAAAAACCGTGCACTCGACCTTTCGCAAGTGAGCCAAAGCCCTAGCCTCGTTATTTCCCCTGAAAACATGTTAAGATAAGAGAGCTTTGTCGGGGAGGAACTATGGACGGAGTGAATCGGTCAGATTCATCAAATCCCGCGAAAAATGTTGATTTGCAGCAGACACGCAAAAAACAGAAACAAGAAGTTCGCGATGAAAAAACGAAACACTCATCAGAAATGAATGAGCTTCGCGATCAGCATGCTAAAGAAATAAACACCGAAAAAAGCACACACAAAACCCATGTGCAAAAGCAGCGTGAACAGCAACAGCAAAGCTATCTCAGAGCTGTAGAAGAAAGAAGCAAGCAAGAAGCTCGTGTGCGTCAAGAGCATCGCCAGCAAACGTTGGCGAAAGAAAAAGAATTCCACGACCAGCGCACAGATTTTGAAAAACAAAAAAAAGTCGAAAACGAAGTGGCCATGCGCACGCATAACCAGCAGCATCAGGAATTACAAAAACATGGAACTGAGGAATTAAAAAAGACTCACCAGGAATATGCCGCTCAAATCCAAAATGAAAAACAAGATATGGAAGCGTTTCGTCTTCGCCAAAGAGAGCATTATAAAGATGAGCTCGATAAAGAGAAAGACCATTACGAAGGACAATTGTCAGGTCGCGCCAATGAATTTGAAAATCGTTATAACGAGGGGGAGTTGAAACACCAATTGGTTTTGGAAGATCAGCGCCTACGTTATGAAGACCATTATGAAAAAACCAAATACGACTTTTTAGAAAAAATGAAAAAGCATGAAACTTTGCAAAAAGATCCCTTTTACCGAGTCCAAGATTTAGGCGCTGAGATGGCCGACAACGGACCACTATATCAAGTGGCGCTCAAAGTTCCCGAACATGAGCTCAAAAACATCAAAGTGCATGTGCAGCCGGATCGGATTACCGTCTCGGGGGCCCGTAAATATGAGCAAGAGCTAGATTACCAAGGTGAAAAAAAATCGACGCATAGTTATCAAACACTCAAACAAGAATTTGCATTGCCAACTCCCGCTGATAAAGATTTGGTCAAAAGAGAATATATCAATGGAGTCTTGTTTGTGACAGCTCCCAAAAAAGGGTTTTAATATGAGCGCAGCCAAGTCCCTGAGTAAAGTCTATTCAGAATCTCAAGAGCATGTCCGTCGTGCTGGTTTAGACATTGAAAAAGCCCATGTGGCTTATGGCGCTTATGTGAACTATGTGGATGGCTTTACCTCGCTGGCGCAAAAAGTCGTTGTCGATGTAGGCTGTGGCAATGGCTGGTCGTCGCACTTATTGAGCACCAAAGGGGCATGCGTGACAGGTGTGGATTTGCATGCCGCGGCTTTTGAGCCAACAAAAAGCCCACATTTGAACTACCAACAAGGTTCAGCGACGGCCTTGCCCTTTGCTAGTGCCAGCGCCGATATCGTCGCGACGCATGAGTGTTTAGAGCATGTGGATTCACCACAAAAAGCCTTGGCTGAATTCGATCGAGTGTTAAAGCCTGGCGGAATGGTTTTTGTCGTGGGTCCTAATTTATTAAGTGTTTTGCAGTCTTTTCGTGGTTTGCTGATTTACGTATGGAAGAGTCGCCCAGTTAAAAATATTTTTTTTCGCAGTCAGGGGATGCCATCTCATCCCCATGGAAATACCTTGCCCGAAATTTTTGTAAAGCTCTGGGTACATCTTTATTGGATTGCAAAACTAGGGTTGTTGCGAGTCCCGCTTTTTCAAATGCGCGAGCCGGATTTAAAACCGCCTTTTCATGCCGACAACGATGCCTGCTATTATCTCAATCCTTTAGATCTTAAATATTATTTTGAGAGTCGCGGTTATGAGATTGTGAACTATTCTGGAAAAAATCGGCCGACATCGACAGCATTGATTGCTTCAGGCACTTGGTTTTGTGCGCGGAAGCCAGAACAACCCATTCAATAGAGAGATCAAAAGAGCGGGCAGGGTATCACTTCTTGCAAAGATGCCCATTCACGGAGGCCTTCGCTGGTTTGTAAATTAAAAAGCACACACGCATTGACCTCAAGATCCTGTATAGAAAGGTTGGGCGAAGCATAAATTGTGTGAAAAGAAATATCACGAGCTGGCTGGAGGGTGAGCTCACTGACATTATTAAATTGGCCGACAAGACGCAGATGTCCCCAAGCTAAATTGGGTAAAATATTAATCCTATAGATGATGCCCACTAATCCTGTTTGGGTGGTGGTCAAAACTTCCTGAGCATGGCCGGGTAAAGTGGTGACTAGGAATAAAAAGACCAAAATCTTAAGATGGTTCATCGCGACAATCTTCTGTAAAGCGAGGGCCAAGTCAACGGGTTCGTCATCAATTCGTTGTGTCTTCAGCGAAATAAAACATTAATCGAGCGCTATAGAGATCAAGGTGACACCGTCATCCCCATTGCTTTCCACAGAAGAGGTCCAACGTGTCACATAGGAACTGCGTGAAAGGTGGCTACGAATGGACTTTTTAAGGGCTTCCGAACCATGTCCGTGGATGACCCGAACACGATCTTGACGTTGAGTGGCCGCTTTATCGAGAAACTTTTCCAGCTCCTCAATGGCTGTCTGCACATTTTTTCCCCGCACGTCCAAAGTGTCGCCTTTATCTGCTGTATCGACAAAGACTTGTGTTTGAAAGGTGCGTTTGGTGAGGGGATTCGCCGCTTTTTTAGGAGGTTTGAGATCAACCCACGAAACACTCAAGCGCATGGACCCTGCAAGAATTTGCACATCGCCTTGTTTATTGGGAGCACTTTGCACAATGGCATCTTTTTGCAAGGAGCTGACATAAACCATGGAGCCTGGCGGAAATGTTTTGATAAAACGATCGAGAGTGAGGTGTTCTTCTTTTTGCGAAGATTTAATCACCTCGGGAAAATCGAGAACGATTTGCGAGCGCCGTTCGGGGTCATTAAATAATTTTTGCACATTGGTTTTTTGCGATTCATCCATGAGTAGCGCTTTGACTCGGAGAACTTCTTCTTTAATCTTTTCATCTTTCTGTTCTTCAAACTCGAGCCATTTCTTTTTGAGAGCGAGTTTTTCTTTTTCTGTCTCTAAAATTTTCTCTTTGAGCTCGTTGCGAAGCTGGCCGATCTGCTCTTTGGCTTTTTCGATTTCTTCGAGGGTATCAAATCGTTTGCGAGTTTCGGGACTCAAATAGTCTTGCGCAAATCGATAAACATCAGGGTGAACACCAATGCGTTGGGCGGTGCTAAACGCCAGGGATTGGCCGGGGACACCGCGAATAAAATGATACGTCGAAGTTCCGGTTTGGTGATTGTACTCCATGGAGCCGTTGATAACGCCCGATGATTCCGTCCAACCAGTTTTCAGTGGGCCAAGGTGGGAGGTAATAACGGCGTAAATATGATTTTTAGCATAATGCTGAATAAATCCGCGAGCGAGTGCGGAGCCTTCTTCGGGATCTGTAGAACCACAAATTTCATCTATTAAAACTAAGGATTCGGGCCCCTGAAAGGCACACGCAGCGTTTAAGGTTTTGAGGTGACCAACAAAAGTGCTGAGATGTGAATCTACACTTTGCGTGTCGCCCACTGCGACAATCAAATTTTTAAAAAATGGCATCGTCGAGGTTTCATCAGCACAAATCGGCAGACCACAGCGAGCCATCTGCGCCGCTAACCCAAAACTCTTCATCAGCACAGTTTTGCCGCCCGCATTCGGTCCCGAGAGGAGCAAGATGCGGTCTTGGGAATTGAGACGGACCGAGTTGGGAATCACTTTTTCTCCATTGATCAGCATCAAAGGATGGCGAACGTTGTCGATAAAAATGGTGTCTGAGGTGAATTGAATGGGCTTGGCCCCGAGAGTGGTAGAAAACTGCGCTTGCGCGAAACAGGCGTCGCACTCGAGCATGAGCTCTTTGGTTTTTTGAATTTCATCGGCTAATGAATAGAGATATTGCGACATTTGGTTGAGGAGATTTTCGATTTCCTCTTCAATTTCTGCTTCGATGCGTTTGAGTTGATTGTTCAACGGCACCACTTCTTGCGGTTCCATAAAAACCGTCTGTTTGGAAGTGCTGGTTGCGTGAATGATGCCGGAGAGTTCGTGACGCATTCCACTTTTCACAGGAATCACCCAACGCCCTTCACGATTGGTCACAAACTTATCTTGCAGCATATTGTCGTTGGTATTGGATTTAACAATGGAATTGAGTGCTGACTGAATTTTATGAATCTGCGTCTTTTTTTCGTTATAGAGATTGTACAAGGTTTCACTGGCATCCACGCGAATCTCAGCTTGGGGAGTGATCAGATGATCGATGGCCGACAGCGGAGGTTTTGAGTCGAACATCTGTTTGAAAATGGATTCGCTCCAATGCGTGGGTGAGAGTTTTAAAACTCGACGTAAAGTGTCGGCTTCGATAAAAAAGAGACGGATGTCTTTGAGTTCGAGGGGTTTGAGCTGCGCTTGTTTTTCGATGCGCTGAAACCACGAGTGGTAAAGATCCAAACTCTCCATAAAAGGACGCTCACCGTGAGCGAGTAGTGACTGTGCATGGACAATCACCTGAAAGTGGGCGAGCGCGGCGGGGGCGTTCTCTAAGGGCTGTGTTTTTAATAGAATATCTTTAGCGGCACCACTTGTGGCGTACGAGGAAAGATGGCGAATGATTTTTTGCCAATCAAGATTTTCGAGTTCGAGCAAAGCGACCTCCTAGGATAACGACCAAGAAAAGCGAAAGTAAAATCTCTGGCCAGAATCCCGCATAGTAGGAATAGAGGGTGGGTTGTGGTTGTGTTCTATAGTTGACGGTGAAGGCGCCCACCCATTCTTTGTGACGAGGAGAAAAGTGGGAGATCTCACCGCCAGCGGTGATGGCTGCTGAAATGCCCGTGTTGGTGGAGCGAATCAGTGGAAGGCGAAACTCGATGGCACGCGCCAAGGTCATATACAAATGTTGGTAAGGTTCAAAAGCGTAAGCAAACCACGAATCATTGGTGACGTTGACGATCACTTGCGCCTCTTTTTGAAAAAGCACGCGTGAGTTAAAGTCAAAAAGGGATTCGTAACAAATTTGAGCGCCAAGACGGGGAAAATCAGCGGAGAGCACAAGAACTTCGGGGCCGGTCCCGCGCCCAAAATCAGAAACCATAGGAAACCAGTCTTTGAGTTGTGGGTAGAGAGTAGCGCCAGGGAAGTATTCGCCAAAGGCCAAGAGCATGGTTTTTTTATAACTTTGCATAAAAGTGCCATCTTTATCGAACAACACCAGAGAGTTGAAAATGGCATTGCCGTCCTGTTCGTAGGCGCCGGTGAGGAGTGGGCGTTCAAAACTTTGAATCGAATAGCTCAAACGTTGCTGAAGAGAGTTGTGGCGGTCATTTTGGCGAAGCACGGAAGGGTAGGCTGTTTCGGGCCAGAGAATCATCTGCGCATTGGGAGTCTGTTCCAAACCGCGGGCGGTGAGCTCTGAAAAACGTCGCAAAATAAAGTCGTGAAAGCGTGGTCCCTTGTCTTGTTGTATTTTTATGGCGTTGCCAATATTGGCCTGGACCACCAAGGTGGTAAACGAGTTCGGGCCTTCTTGAAAACGATTTTTCAAATGCCAACCCACCGCCTGACAAAGAACAAAAACCACGATGGCGGTGGCTATCCATATTTTTTTTCGGGTCAGAACAAAATAGAGCACAAAAAGATTGATCAGGAGGGTGATTAAATTCAGGCCGTAAAAACCGATCCACTCTGCCAAATGGGAGCCGGGCAGTTCGGCCCATAACCACGGGTACCCCAGATGCCAAAAGAAAATGGTGGGGTGATAACTTTCACAAAGGGCAAAGGCCAACGGAATCAGCCACAGTGTGGACGGACGGGTCTTGCTCAACCAACTCCACAGGAGTCCCGCGATGGGATAGTAAAGATGGGCGACGCAGGCAAATAGGAAAAGCAAGACGTAGCCTAATATCGGAGGAAAACCGCCAAATTCGATCGCCGTGTTGGCCACCCAATGGAAGCCGATCAAGTTGAGAATAAACTGCGTGATCCATCCGCCCCAAAAAACGCGTTGGGGATTGCTGGAATTTTGGACCCAAAAAAACCACAGGGGAACTTGGCAAAACACGAGAGCCCAGGGTGGAAATGGAATATAAGTTGTTCCGATCAAAAATCCTGATACGATTGGAAGTGAGTAAGTTTTCAAAAATGTTGTCAGAGAAGAGAGCTTTACGGAACTGCGCATGGAATTAATTTAGCGGAACTTGTGGAGGGTGCCAATGAAAAATCTAGAAACGAATGTCACAACACCGCACTTTTCCCATCCTGAACAACTCATCATGGATCACTGTCCTGCATGTTATGAGACGCTCAAACCGCAGGCTTCGGAATGCTTCAGCTGTGGCGTGGTATTAGAGCACTTTCAGCGTGTAGCGACAGAAAAGCGTCTTAAGTTGACGATCGGTGGTCTGTACCATCTGTCCTCCCAAGAATGTCTCGATCTCGAGGCCGCATGGGCTAAAGTGGAAAGCGTGTATTTTGATCAACAAATGCATCAGCGTTTTTTGCATCTCTGTTTAAAACTCAAGAGTCTGCCATTTGCTGCTAAAAAATATGCCGAACGTTTAGCTCTCAACACCCACGACGAGATTGCATCGCATATGAAGGTCCAAGTAATGGGATTGGCTCTCGAGTCCCTGCCTCACCGTTCGCAAAATAATGTCGCAGAAGACTCGGTGATGCCCATCTACCTTTTACGTTTGCTCACGGTGTGTTTGGTGATCGGAGTGAGCCTGGGGGCGGTCATGATGCTTATCTCAGTTTTGACGACCCATCAGTTCTTTTATTTGGGATTTGGAACATTCATCACGGTGTCTTCGTTATTGTGCTACCTCTTTTTGCAAAGATGGCAGCGCCAAAGAGACTTTTGAGAGGCGTGTCGCCCATTGCAACTAGTTGTTGTTAATCTGGCGTTCTGTGCCTAAAGACTTCACCAAGGTTTTGCTAAATTCAACAAAACGCGAGTTGTTCTCGAGATTAGGATCCATAGAAGCATTGGGGTCCGAGGCAAAATTCTCTTCGCGAAGCCCAGCATTATTGCTCGCCAGGACGCCCGAGGCGGCAATGCCCTGATCGAGAGTGGTGAGCGCTTTGTAAATATTGAGTTTTTTCGAAGTCCCTGTTTTGGTTCGTAACCAGGGGTACTCATCGCCGGTTTTCAGAATATGATCTTTGATGGCGAGATAATTAAAATCAGGATGGTTGGCTTTGATCAAAACGGCCAAACCCGTGGCAAAGGCCGTGGCTTGCGATGTTCCCGTGAGAGTTCCAAAGGCATTGCCTGGGAGAGTTGAATAAATTTCTTCGCCAGGCGCGGCCACATGCACAGTGTGAACGCCATAGTTGCTCGAAGGGAGCACTTGCAATTGTGGATTGATGGCTGTGACTGAGATTATGTTGTCGAGTTCGTAGTTGGCAGGATAGTACTTTTGCTGATCGGAGTTGCTGCGTTCGTTTCCTGCTGCGGCGACAAATAAAATTCCTTTGCTGCGCGCACGACGAATGGCCTCAAATTCTTTTTGGCTAAAATCAACTCCGCCACCTGAGTAGTTAATAATGTTGGCGTTCATTTGTGTAGCGTATTGGAACGCACGAATGGTGTTTTCCAAATTGTTACCCGGTGATTTGGGGTCGTAATACTTAAGAATCATCAAACTTACTTTAGAAGCGATGCCCGAAATACCAAAACCATTTCCGCCTTCAGCGCCAATGATCCCAGCAATGTGTGTACCGTGACCATGGTTGTCTTCCACGCGCGGAGTGTTGGTCACAAAATTCCAACCGTGCACGTCATCAACAAAACCATTTTTGTCATCATCAAGGCCATTGGTGGCTTTGTTACGGCCGTTGGCATCAACACCACTTTCTCCGGGGTTCGTCCACAAGTTGTTTTTTAAATCTTGGTGATGGAGATCAATACCGGTATCGACAATGGCAACGATCACATTGCGACTTCCTTCGGTGATACCGCGCGCTTTAAGAGCATCGGAGACTTGGAGTCCCCAGTTTTTAGAAATATCAGGATCGTTTAAAAGAACCGTGGTTTTGTCACTTTTTTGCGAAAGAGGTTGCGCTTTTTGGGAGTTTTCAAAAAACGGAGCGTGGAGATCCACAGCCGCCGGTTGATGCGAGGTGAACTTGGTTTTTCGCAGCGATGGTATGCTAATCCCTACACAGATTAAACCAGATACGACTAAGACCATGGCGATCAGTTTGTTGTACATGAAAAGCCCCCTCGATACCTCTCTAGAGAGCAAACGGAGTGCCGGGCCCAATTACACATAACCTACTGAAATAACTAGGGTCTCAATATGATCTAGAGTCATGATTTGCTCAATATTTAGTGGGCTGTTTAAACTTTAACCGCTAGGTCCTTCGCAGCTTCAGAGATCTTTTTAAATATCCCTCAAAAAGCCTCGGACAGTCCTCGCTTTGCTGCGGAACTCATTTTTTGAAGAATATTTAAAAAGACCTCTGAAGCTGCGAAGGAGAACACGCGCATAAACACTCAACTGGGGGCCGAGAACAAATGTTTGTCATCCTTGAGAAGTGAAGGATCTCGGTCGTCAGAATAGAATTGTCTCAATTTGGGACAGATAAATTATGGGCGCTGAGTGCATCCACTAAGGCGTTGTTGAGAAATTTGCGCAGCTTCTCGGGGGCCGTCGGGCGCAGATGATTTAACCAAAATATGAGCACATCCGGAGTGCTCATCAGCACATTTGCCAGACGTGGTACCTGACTATTTTGAAATGTTTCGGGAAAAGTAAAGAGTCCTTCTTGTTTGATAAGATCGATAAGATAGAATTGCACGAATGGGGTAAAGTGTTTGCCTTTCATGGGTACATCGTAAGTATCGAGAATGTACAAAAAGAGCATGCCCATCATGGAGCGCTCCACGCTATTTTTCAACTCATGGACTTGTAATGGTTGGGTGAGAATACTGTTTTCGTCTCCGTAAAACCAATTTTGTGTTGTCGCCGTAGCAATAAAATCATTCATGGAAAGCGAAGTGTTGTAGGCGTCGTAAACTAAGCGAATCTTGATAAAAATTTTTGATTTTTCGGGTTGAAGAAGCGTGGCCACATAGACGCCATGATGACCATCAAGAAGAAAAATGCGCCCTTGTGGGTCGCGTACGGCTGGCAAAGGGTTTTTTTCAAAATCTTTGTAGACGGACTTGAGCAGTTTTTGTTTTTCACTTTTCGAGAGTTTATCCACGGAAAAGTTTGGAGGCATTTTGGCTAAGAGCATTTCCTTGTAAACAGCATATTCTTTACCCACTTCGCCTTGTCCAGCATAATCGTTGGAGTAGGGGGTTTCCATCAGCTTGTCAGAAATCAGAATGGAGGGATCAATGAAGCTGGGGTCTTGAAATACTTCAACGCACATGAGCGCCGAGCCTGAAAAAGGCGTCAAAAAAAGAATAAGAAACCCTAAGAGCGAACCGTATGACATATGGATGAAGCCAGTCATACCATAATTTCCAAAAAACGAGCCCAAATTTTACGTCAAGATTTGTTTAAGATCAGACGCTTTCCCAGGCAGGTCCTTTGGAATCAGGTCAAATTGGGCCTGCGAAGTTAAGGGGTAGTTACTTCAAGCTTCCTCATATGGACGCCACCCCGGTCAAGTGTAAAAGTGGCCTCGGGTCGGAGTGTCTGTTTGATGAGCATTCTTGAACATCATCCTCATATTCGCGTGCTGGTTAACGCATTAAGTGTTGTCCGAACTTGGCCT
>JBGSUL010000021.1:0-45482 GCA_041736155.1 Bdellovibrionales bacterium | reverse complement strand
GTTTTACCTCGTCGCTGAATTTTCTCTTTGGCTTTCCCATTTCCTGACTCCTAAATGCTCTGAATATAGAGCAGCTTGGGCCAGCCCGCTATTGTAACTTCTTCACCGTGTTAGACTCCAGCTTTACGCCCGCAGTCCAGTGCTTAGCTATCTCTCTTTTTTTAAAAATGGAAAATTTCTTTGGTGAAAGTTGTGAATTCAGAAGTTTCGAAACAGTTAAGAGAATTTCTGAAGAATGTTTTAATGAAGAATGGTCCCAAGACTCCGGCAGATTTCAGTATAGATGTGGGCTCATGGGTCTTTCCTCGGAAGGCTCGATTCGTGGAACACAAGCCGGGGAGACTCGCATTCTCGGATTACATCACCCCGAATGCTTTTGGGAAACACGAAAGGTTCACACTCGTTTATCCCATCAATTGTTGAATGAGGCCTTGGATTTCATTAAATCACCAGTTCATGAACCTCAGCATGCAAAGTAGTATTTCCAGGCATTGAGCGCTTAATAAGGGCTTGACTGATAGGCCTTAAGTGGCTTAAACGTTTAAGGATTTCTAATATCGTCGCTTGGCGCAGTTGGTAGCGCGTTTCCTTGACATGGAAGAGGTCACAGGTTCGAGTCCTGTAGCGACGACCAATTTAAAATTTGAATGTAAAAAGAGGCAATTTATTAATCTGCGCCCATGATATCGGTGCAGGAATAGGCGCGTGTTTCAATGTCATCGCTCAACGGATAACCTGAGTTAAACAGGATTCTTCTGATTTTTTGCACAGAATCTTTTCTTAACTTAAACTCTGGCCTCTTGAGATCTTGAATAGAAATTTTATGTACTTCCGAGAGACGAGAGACACCGAGCAGGTGGAGAATATAGACGTATTTGAATTCTAATCCTGCCCTGTAGAGCGAATAGTCCGTCGTTGGATCAATATGTGTATAGATTCCAAACCGCTCTAAAAGGTCTTCTATTTCCTGAATTGTCTGCTCCCCAGCACCGGCACTTGTGTAAAGAGCTTCATCGGAGATATTTTTCAATTGAGAAATGGTTGTGATACCGAGTCGCCAGAGGGTTCGATAAGCGCGAGGACTCAAACCCAAAGTGGTCAAAGAATCAGATTCTGACTTTGTCGCAGGAATCACAAACCCCAAACGACGGAATCGCTCGACAATTTCATTCACCGTAGAATTCCCTGCACCATTCACCCGGCGTAGATCCTCAATGGACACCTTTGTTATATCACCAACAAGCTTGACCTCTCGGTGATTCAAAATATATCTGGCATTCTTGGAAAGATCTAAAGCTTCAATGCTTGATTTCTCTCCCAAAAGCGGTGGTTTATTTTGTTCAAGATACGCACTAATTTCTTCATCCGAAAGCGCCAAACGCAATCCGAACATCGTCAGATAATCTGTCCATTCTTTAAAATGTTGAGGAGCTAAGCGCCTCAGTCGCACATAATGCTCTGCTCGTATTAAATCCTTAATTTTTACATCGTTAATCATTGGCCAACCAACCATAGCGCGAATGGCAGATCTTTTGGCATTCATGGAAATCGGGGCGCTTAAAACACTCATATTAAGTACAACAGCGGGGGACTGGACGATAGGATCTGCCTGAACCGTCATGGTGACAGTAAGAGTGATAATCCAACAAATAAACAGAGGCACCCACTTAAACATGGGTTGTTCTATCATTTTTTTCGCAATTTTTCGAGCCATTGATACGAATAATGAAATGGAGAGAAGGAGATTCTAAGGTATTGATAAAACAGAGTTTTTTAGGTGCCATCTCAAGAGACTCTACGAGGAGATCCTTCGCTTGCACTCAGGACGACATGGAACGTGTTCGTGAAGACACGTTCCATGTCGTCCTGAGTGCAAGCGAAGGATCTCCTCAAGGGTCGCGCTTAGCCGCAACCAAAACTTACGTCAAAAGCGCCAGCCGAGTTGGGCTGAATGGCGATGCCGTCAACGTTAATGAGATTGCAGTTATTTTTCAGCATTTCTGGGAGCTCTCGCACTACAGAAGCTTCATCGCAATACCACTGCTTAAGAGTTTCAAATTTGCTTGTCGCATTGTTGTACTTAGATACTTCGTAATAAAAGATCGCATCTGTCTTATCAGACAATAGATCATACTTTACGATACAAGCACTTTTATCCGCCGCGCCAGCAACCATAGAAACAGCCAAAATGCATAAACTTAAAAAAGTCTTCATTATTTTCTCCTTAGTAAATAGTTTTTAAATTCTGTAAGCCCTTTAACATATGGGCTTAACCAGTGATACAGACCTGATCAACACTTCTTCAAGATGAAGACATTACAGGAAAACATCGAAGGACTAATTTCTAGGACTAGCTTTTCTTCAAATTCGTCAGCACTATAGAAGTTCATGCGTGACGGACAACAACTCAGAATTCTTACAGGCTTTCGGTTTTTTGCCGCTTTGCATGTCGTTTGTTTCCACAATTTTTATCTTTTTGGCGAAGTCGGGAATGTTATTCCTACCTATTGGTACACATTTGTCCAAACAGGGGAGTCAGCAGTTTCGTTCTTTTTTATACTTTCTGGCTTTATTTTAACCCATGTGTATAAAGAAAAACTTTCCAGCAAAAAAGAAAAGACCACCTATTTTATCGCCCGCATTGCTAAATTGTATCCGCTCTATTTACTCGCTCTGCTTATGGATGCTCCAAGGGTTTGTAGTTATTTTCTAAACACGGAGACTCTTTCTGTCGCCTTAGCCAAAATAGGCGTGAGTGGAGGTGCCTCCCTGTTGATGCTCCAATCGTGGGTCCCGCGTTTAACTGCCACCTGGAATCCTCCGGCATGGTCGTTGTCTTGCGAAATTTTCTTTTATGTGTGTTTTATTTTTTTAATGAAGCCGTTATTAAGGACGCGCCACAAAGTTTTACCATTGCTCCTATTTTATATATTGCCGTTGCTACTGTTTCTTTTTATCTCACAAATGGCCGATACGGAAAACCTTACTTTCCGTATCGGCTGGCGCTCATTTCCACCGTTCCGTGTATTTGAGTTTCTCTTGGGGATCTCATTGTACAATTTGATGGAAGATAAAAATCGCCTCAGTGAATGGATTCGTCGAAACTCTTCACGAATTTTCTGGGGAGCCCTTTTGACTTCGTTAGTCTGCACCAGTCTCTACCAAACTGTTGTGGATCTTAAAATCTTTCCGCAATTGGTCCTGGCACCTTTGTTTTCACTGATGATAGTTAGCGCCAGCGGGGATCGCATTTGGGGACAAAGTCTTTTTACCAACCGCTTTATTTATCACTTGGGGATTGTGAGCTATGCTATCTATATTCTTCATCAACCCTTTAAAAATTATTTAGTGCCCTTCTTAGAACCTTCTTTAACACTGGGTTTTATTTATTTTGCAGGGCTAATAGGCTGCTGCTTGCTGGCACATCGTTGGATCGAAGCGCCATTGCAAGAGAAGATTAAATCAACGCTCAAACTCTTTACTTGAGAATGTCCATACAGGCGAGACTGCGAGGTCTTTCGCTAACGTTCAGGACGACCGATTCACTCCGCAAAGAGGAGTCATGTTCAGAAAGAACCGTCGTCACCACGTCGTCCTGAGCTGCGCGAAGGATCTGTGTCGTCAAGCCTGGCAAGCGAAAAAAACGGTGCGGATCGTACTGCTTCAAAAACTCTTCAGCGACCAAAGGATTCATCGATACCATCCCACCCGCCAAGTGGCCGCCCAACAACGACATCCCTCCGCCGTAACCTTGCGAGCCCACCGTGACAACAAGGCGTGAATCTAAGATTCCATCATGAGTGATATAGTCAAGATAGGGAAGACGAAGCGGTGTAAAAGCAAAAACCGCTGTCCAAGTATTCGATACGGGGCGCCCTTCCAAAAATGGGAACCGATAGACCATTTGCTCCATAATCACATCGAACATCTCTTGAGAAAGCGGTGGATTATCTGGAAAAGCCGTAAATCTATCGGGACCACCACCGCCCAATTTCATTCCAAACGGATTCCCATTTTCATCGACGTATTTTGTCGCCTTGGGAATATTAATATACAAATCACCATCGCGCTCAGTGAGTGTCCATCCTTGCAAAATATCGGGCACATGCTCATAGGTAACTACTTGACTCTGAAAAGGCTCAATCAAACTTTCCATTTCGGGAATGAGCTTGGCGGTGTAGGCATCTGTGGCCACAATTACTTTTTTGGCGAGAATGTCCCCACGTTCGGTCCGCACTAAAATAGGTTGATCTATAGGACTATTCCATTCAATTTTGGTGACTCGAGTTTGCGTATAAAGACGAATGCCTTTTTGCAATAAGTGCTCAAAAAGTTGCGTTACAAATTCGTAAGGATGATAATTCCCATATCCGGGAGCAAAACGACCACCAAATTCTGTGCGAATAGGCGTTCTGCTTTGAATTTTTTCTGCAGACCAAAATTCAAAATAGACTCCCATTGATCTGGCCACTTCAATATCGGAATGAAATTTTGCCTCCTCTTCAGCAGAATTAGCTAAACGCATCCACCCCGCATCGGAAATGTGGGGATCCAAATTGTATTTTTCTACTAAACTTTTGAATAGTTTCCCGTTCTCTCGTCCAAAGGCAATGAGTGTTTGCCCTTGTTGTCGAGCCATAACACGCAACTCCTCTTCAGATAGATCGGGGAAATTTTTTTGACTAAATTTAAACCGTTCTTCTAGCAGGCCCTCATACTTAGTAATAAAACTTTCGGGCATGGGCTGAAAGTTTCCACCGTTCTGCCCAGTGGCACCCTCCGCCACACCCCGCGCATCTAAAACTACGATGACTTCGTCATGAGCTCTATCAGAAAGTTTTTCTGCCGCCCCAGCACCTGCTAGCCCCGTACCAATAATCACCACATCGGCATATGTCGGAAGTTCGGTCGTAGACTGGTAATCATGAAGAGTGGGATGAAGTTCCTCTAGCCAATGAGATGTCCCACCCTCTGGCATAATTTGTCGATAGTTTAAGCGACCACCCTTGCGGGCCACCCAAAGCTGAAAGGCTACAATTTGTTCTTGGGGCGCGCCGCTTGTGATCAACTCCTCTTCCATGGCATAGATCCAAGACTGCTCCGATTCGGTCACACGTGGTAGTGGAGTTGCCCAAACAACATGATAGAAAAAGAAAATAAGAAAAAACACGAAATCCCCCAGAGAATGACATGAGATGTTATTGGCAATAAAGAACATACAAGATACTAAATCGCAAAAGAAAATCGGCGATTATTTAATTTGGAAAATATTGCTTATTAGATATTGAGCAAGGGGTTGTAATTTCTTTCCGGCTTGCTAGCATATGAGACATGAATAACTACTCGGTCCCTGACTCTATTTTATCTAAAACCATCGGCGAGGAAGAGGTCTTGGTCGACCTAAACACCGGCACTTATTTTGGCCTGAATGAAGTGGGAACTCTCATGTGGAGTCATCTCAAAAAAGAGATTTCTTTTGAACAAATGCAGGAAGAAATCCTCAATCAATTTGAAGTCAGCCCTGAAGACATCACACAGGACTTCCAGGCTCTCCTCAAAAGTCTCAGCGAAAAAAACCTTATTCAGAAACTTTAAGAACTCGAGAAATCACTTTAAGAAAATGCCACAAATAAAGAAAAAGGCGAGGACACCGATCCAAAGCTCCGTATTTACTCCGCAAATGGCGTGAGTCGGGGAGGACATGACATTTTAAAAAATGAAGACGTTTTTTGCCTTTTAAAAAATAAAAATCACTGAGAAAATCCCGCCAGTGATTTCGCTGGGGATCCAGTAAACGATTCAGTGGACTAGTAGAAAACTGGCAAACCTCCGCGCTCGACCAGGGGCTTTCCCCCAGAGCTATAAGCAAACTTTCGTGAACCACTTTTTCAATCTTTTTTTGGGCACAAGAACACTTTAATTCCTCCCACCACTGTGGCGTGCGCGCGGTCGTCAAAAGACGGAGATCCTCTAGCCAATGCGGCTCGGGATGCATAAAATGATGGCCAACCCAATGAATCACCGCCAGCTGCACTGCCGCAAGATCGTTGACCGTGTACGCAGGGAGAGTGGCGATCTTTTTTCTCTCCCCCCATAACTCAGCAAAAGTAAAAATCGTCTTCAAATCTTGTTGTGCAAAGACCTCCCAGTGCAAATCAAAGATTTGTTCACCCCATTTTGTGGTATGAGTAAAAACCACCTGTCCCCACAAGTCTCCATGGAAAGTCTTTTGCCGATAGTTCTCTTGTTTGAGAAGAGAAAAAACTTTGTCTTTATCTGATGGGGAAATTAAAATGTCAGAGTCAATGCGAGGACGAAGAGACGGATCGGGATAATAATCATAAGCCAGCGCTGAGCCCTTCCAAATTAAAAAAGGGACCTGATGAGCATTGAGCAAATGACAAAATTCAACCAAACCATTCTTAAAGACCAGTTCCCGGGCGTGGACTTCCAATTCCATTTGCATTATTCAACGCTAAAAGTAGCAAAGGGAGTTGTCAAACATTCAGGCAACTCCTATCCTTTAATTATGTTTTCATATTCGGTGCATGGCTTAAACATACTGAGTGACATCGATTTGCACACACCGCAGATTGCCTCCAACGCATCCATTGATATAACGATCCATCACCATGCAGAAAGAATTCCTCATAAAAAAATAGACAGTAAACATAATTTGTTTAATACTAACCAAGAGCTGCAAGCTCTCCTTGGTAAAACTCAGGGGGGAGAACTGTTGGTTGATTTTCTCAAAAGTGGTTTCTTTTGCAAAAAGGGTCGTGAACTCCATATCACGCGCGAATGTGACGACGAAGATTTTTTTCGCGCCATCGTGGCCACACAAATTCTTCCTTTAGTCAGCTCTCTCTATCGCATAACTCTTCACGGTGGCGTCGTCACTTATGGAGATCAGGCCGTCATTTATCTTGCCCCAGAGGGTTACGGCAAATCCACGCTCACGGCTTTTTTACAAAAAAATCAGCACACTATACTCAGCGACGACGTGGCCGCCCTGGACATATCACCTCAAGGAATTCATGTTTTTCCAGGACTTCCCGAAATTCGTCTCAACAAAGACAGTTGCCAAACCATTTTTAATACCCTCGCGCACCCACAAAAGTTAGCAAAACTCAAAATTAGCACGCCTCCCACACCTCTAAAAAAATATCAATTGCGGGCAATTTTTATACTTACACCACAAACAAAAGAGTCCACTGATTTCCACAAAAAGGCCCTGAACCCCGCACAGGCCTTTGCGAGCTTTCTACAACATCAATTTCACTGGGACATCTGGCAGCCGCAAGCCCTCAATGAGGAATTTTCTCAACTCACGCAGCTGGCGCAAAAAATTCCAACTTTTGAGCTGAATTATCCCTTTCACTTTCAAAGTTTACCGTGGATTTCCCAACAACTTTTGGAGTCGCTGGCCGATGATCGCAAAAACTTACCTCTCATTTAAAATAGCATACCTGTGTTTTCACTACAGGACCCTTCTCAAAAAAAATGAATTTCGTTTGTGTGTCCAGCAACGACACACATCCCGACATCCCACTCCCGCGCATCTCATTCCCATTGCGGATCGCCAGGCGCGCCGGTTCACTCGTTTTTTTTCTGCGCCTGCGCCGTGTTTACTCTACAGCTTGGTGCTCAGCCATTTAGCTGGCCAAGACGCTCAGATCTATCTTTGGGTGCAAAGCAAAGACCCCTTTCAAGTTCACGCTTATCTCAAATACCAAGAGCAGATTTATAGCACAGCTCAAGGAGTCGATTTGAAAAATAGTATTTTATTGGACAATAAATCATGCCTCACTTAACAGATCGCGAAGCTGCGCCATTCTTTTATGCCAACATAGGCACTTCGATTGTTAAATCCAACAGTATCGACTCACTAATCAAAAAATTACCCACAATAACATTAAACGAATCCGCCCTGGCACGGTTTTTACTGGAGGACATGAGCCATCCAGAAGAAACTATTTTTAACGAAATAAAAAAAATTCCCGTGAGTGCGCAAGCTCTTCCTTTTTTCTCACTGAACGACGAAGAAAATGACGAGGAAAAAATAACCGCATGGGGAACGCGTCTTGAATCACATCTCCTGACGATTTTACAAAAAAATGACAAAATTGGTTTTTTTGTGAGTGGGGGACTGGATTCCTGTGGATTACTAGCCATTGCCCACCATCTTAAACAAACACATCAATTGCCAGTGAAAATCGAAGTTTTCCATCTCGAAACAAATCATTCTGAAAGCGATGATCAGGGTTTTTTAAAAATATTAGCGGAAGAAATGCCTTACGTAATTCATCGCTGCCAAGTCACGCCTGAGGAGCTTGTCAAAATTTACGATCAGTGGAGGACAAACCCGACATCCAACCCCTTTTTTCCCACACTGCAGATGTTTTTGCCTTTGATGCAAAAAGCCGCCGAACGAAGTTGCAACCTGCTCATTTTTGGTTACGGCGCCGACGAGCAGTGGACTTTTGCTTCGCACACTTTGGCTTATGATCTCCTCACCAAAGCTCACTTTAAAGAGCTATCACTTCTTGCTCAGCAGTGCGGCCCCTGGCCGCTAACACAAAAAGTTTCGGCAATGCTTACAAAAAAAGCATTGCCCACTCCCTGCAACGTACTACTTCAGCGCTATTTTAAAAGAGAGTTACCTCCACACTTTCGTTCCGCTAAACCGCTGATCGATGCGGCACGCTCACTTCATCGGAAGGTGCGTTACTCCACGCGTTACGTCTCAGGAGAAACGCGCCGACAGTTTTTTCTTAGAAACGTTTTTTCGGGAAACAGCGAACATAATTTAGTTTGTCATAGAGAGATGGCCAACTTTTATGGCCTCCGCGTCAGTTTTCCTTATCTTCATGATGAACTTCTACGTTTAAGCAGTGCCATTTCCCCACAAACTTTATTCCACTTACAAGATAAAGCAGTGCTGCGAAATCTGCTCAAAGGAAAGTTACCTGAGCCAATTCGTTGCGCTCCTAAATTTCAAGATTACAGCGTGCTGGCCCATAATACGGCTTTACAACTAAAAAAACACACGCCACACTTGTTAATGAAAAAGGGATGGTTGCCCAAGAATCTCGATTGGCAAAAGGTCGGCGACGACGCTTTCTGTGAAATCCTTTTTGTAGAAAAAATGATGCATCTTTATGGGGAACACGGATGAAAAAAACCGATTCTAAAAAAACGACGACCAAAAATCTGACGACCAAAAAAAATTATTGCCCTCCGCAGTTAAAAGAGTACGGCGCGATCAAAGATCACACCAAAGCTTTTACCGGCAGCACAGGCATGGACGGGGGCTCGGCTCCCACCAATCGCACAATGACCTGTGTTTCACTCCCGCCCTTTATTCAAGAACATCAATGGTTATTGGAAGATCAGTACACGCAAGAAAAATTCCGTGCTGCCATCGCTGAAAAAGTTCGCCCCGGTGATGTGGTTTTAGATCTGGGAACAGGAACGGGTCTCCACGCCATTTTTGCCGCACAAGCAGGCGCTAAAAAGGTTTATGCTGTGGACAGTGAAGCCATCGTTCGTTTTGCCAAAAACAATGCCGAAAAAAATAATTTCCATCAACAAATTGAATTTATCGAAGCCTCCAGTGAGAATCTAGAGCTCCCAGAAAAAGTCGACGTCATTATTACCAACATCGGCTTTTTCAATACCCTTAAGTATTTGCCGCAAGTGATTGAAAAACACCTTAAACCACAAGGTGTGATGATTCCCGAAAAGGTGAGTCTGGAATTTGCGCTGCTGCAAGATGCTGATTTTTTCCAAAAAATCATTGGCACATGGGAAGAACCAAAACTGGGGATGGATTTTAGTGCCTTTAAAGAATGTGCGACATCGCGCCCACACTACGGATCATGGGACCCGCAACATCTTATGACTCAACCACAAGCGCTGGGCGAAACTGTGTTTTCCAAACACGATCACTTTGCTGTGAGTTTTCAAAACACTCTGCGGGCCACGAAGACGGGAACCGTGCACGGAATTTTAGGTTGGTATACATTTCACTTAACTGACACCGTCTCCTTTTCCACACAACCACCGCTCGTCTTATCACCCAAAATCTGGAATCAGTGGTTTTTGCCGCTCGCCGAACCCCGCGCTGTAAACGCCGGGGAGACCATCGCCGTCGAATTAAAAATGACCACATCGCCACGTTTTCCCGAACCCATATGGCAATGGAAACTGGATGCGAATCAAACTCAAAGCACTTTTGATACTTTTGAATTTACAACTCCACCGTCGTGATGAGGTCATTTTGAGATGTAACCCAGACCATGATCCTGCTATGAGACGTAAAAAAGCATAAATATCTGACTTTTTTGCTTATTTCGCTCAAAAAATGCCGATAAGAAACATAAGATATGGGTAAGGACGGCGTTTAAAAATGGTGAAATATTTTTCAATTTTTATTTCCCTCATTCTGATGTCCACGGCCGTTGAGGCGGCCAATCAAGCAATCACTCAGGTGCCCCCTGAGAACACTGCCATTAAACCGCGTATGGTTAACGTTTCTTACGGTGATCCCAGAATTAATATTATCGAAGAAGCTGAAGAACCTTCGTACTCCTCCCATTCGGAAGCTCCGCTCTTTTCACCTCTCGTTTGGGCCCAGCTTGGCGTGGGTGTCAGCCATATGAGTTATGCGCAATCCATTCCTAATTATTTCCATTTGGGTGTGAATAATGATCAAGGGCCGACATGGAGTGGACGCGTCGGTGGATGGCTTCACGCCCAATGGGGCTTGCAAGCAGAATACCGCTCCATTCCCGCCGAAATAAAAAGTTCACGCACCATGCAAATGCTCAATGGCGATTTCCATATCGAAAGAATCGGCATGGAGTTACTGTACCGCGCTCATCCTGCTACCGTCGATCAAGTTTGGGATTGTGCTTTAAAGTTGGGAATTCATCAGCACGACTTTCCTTTGCTGGTACCAGTCAACAACGTCATCCTGTCTCGTCAACTCAACAGTGTCCGTTCACTCAGCGTGGGTGTGTCCTCGCACAAAAGAATCGCAGAACAATGGCGAGTGGAGGGGAGTGCACGTTACTTACACCCTCTCACTGCACAAAGTGATCCCGGCGCACTGTTTGAGCTCACTCCTCATTTTAGTGCCGATGCGGTTTTTGGAATTCTCTATCGCACACTCAATTATAAAAGTATCGGACTTTACGCCATGGCCGAGTGGTATGATTACGCCTACAATTACTCTGGTGGCCAATACAATGCGACGATCCATGGATATCAAAATATTTTCCTTACAACTCTCGAACTTCGCATGGGGGTAGAATTTTGAAAACATATAAACTTATTTGTTTAATACTTTTTTTACAGCTGTTTGGATGCAGTCAAACTCCTGAGGACGGAGAAATCGAAGGTAACTCGGCTCTTGCTCCACAAAGCATGCAGTTGACTGTGGTTGGGACTTCAACATGGATCGGGCTATGCCACAAAATTCAAGTGACTCTCAAAGATCTGAATGGCGCGACAACCACTTCGGGAATTGATCGAACTCTATCGGTCAGCGCTGATGTCGGCGACCTGTACACCACAGCAGCTTGTAGCCAAACCACAACAACGCTCAGCTTTTATCCGACGACAACCACCGCCTCCTTTTACTACCGTGCCACCAGTGCGGGATCACCCACCGTGACAGTTTCTGAAAGCGCACTTCCAGCAACCTCTGTGAGCCTGACTGTGGCCGCAGCGACAGCCGATCTTGAACTCGGTCAAACGGACTTTACAACCAACACACCAAATATTGGTGGTATCTCGGCCCAAACTTTTGATTCTCCGGTCAATTCCGTTATCGCCGGAGGAAAACTTTTTGTCGCAGATTATAACAACAGCCGTATTTTAATCTGGAACTCCATTCCCACCAGCAATCAACAGGCGGCAGATCTTGTTCTTGGACAACCGGACATGACGAGTAACACCTGCAACAACGGCGGTGTCACTGCGCTGTCGTTGTGTTACCCCTCGTATGTTTATAGCAATGGCACAGTGCTCGTGGTGAGCGATGAAGGCAACCACCGTGTGTTGATTTGGTCCTCTTTACCTACCAGCAATCAACAGGCAGCAGATCTTGTTCTTGGACAACCGAATATGACCACGAACACGGATAACAATGGTGGCCCCAGCGCCACCAGCCTCTCTTCGCCATCGTCGGTGTGGATCGCCAGTTCTAAATTATTTGTCTCAGATGGCGCTAACAATCGTGTGCTTATTTGGAACTCTATCCCCAGTTCCAATCAGCAAGCGGCCGATGTGGTGATGGGTCAGCCCGATATGACCAGTAATAGCAGCGGAACTTCGGCGACGGCTCTCAATTATCCGTACATGGTTTCTGTTCACTACAATAAAGTTTATGTCTCTGACAACGTCAATAACCGCATCTTAGTGTGGAATTCCGTTCCCACCACCGATGGGGCCGCCGCAAGTATTGTTCTTGGGCAACCCGATATGACAAGTGGTACCGCCAACAATGGCGGTATTAGTGCCAGCACACTCAACGAACCGGCTGGCGTGGTAGTCGATACTCAGGGTCGTATTTATGTCGCGGATTACAGTAACAGTCGTATTTTAGTGTGGAATGCGATACCGACCAGCAATGGTCAGGCCGCCTCGGCGGTGCTTGGTCAAAGTAGTTTTACTTCAAGTGCCGACAACCAGGGGGGCGCGCCGAGTGCCACATCCCTTTTTAGCCCATGGGGCGCACTGATCGATGATGGTAAACTGTGGATTGCCGATTATGAAAATCATCGTATGATTTATTATACCATTCCGTACTAGAATCTTTTGACAGTGTCTGAGCCCACCACGGTGGGCTCATCTTTTTTACTGCTTATAAAAAGAAGTCAATTCCACAGTCACTTCACCAAATTGACCGGGCTGAATCGTCTTAACCATTCCCGAAAGAGCGACAGATTGATTGCTCCAAATTTTAATTTCGTCGCCTGACTTGTTGTCTTTCAAACGAACGTGTTGGCAATCAAAAGTTCCAGCTGGAACAGTCACAGTGTCATCGATGATTTCGATGAGTTCTAAATCCTGCTTAGGAATTTGTTGCTCTTGACCATTCACTACCATTTTTTTGATCTCACCTGTATTGGCATCAATGGTCACTTCCGCTTTTTGTTTACCCATGAACCCGAGGTCCATATCCTGAGTCATTTGTGCCTCATCAGCCGTGATCGACGTCGCCGTCATGACCATCGAACCTTTAACAAAACCCATATCCATATTGTACTTGGCGTTATCGCCCACAGTCCAATTGATGAGTCCGCGGCCAGCTAAGTGCTGCGTCGTCATTTTTTGAAAAATTTCGAACGGTGATTTCGCCGAAGCGGTTGCGGTTAAAAAAACGGTCGCCATGACCAACAATGCTTTTTGCATCATACATCCTCCTTGAATGTTTTTAGTTGTCCTAACATCGCACCATGAGTTCCTGACAATGTCATGACACTCATGATTAAAAAGTAGGTGACTCTCTCGATGGCTTGGCTTAGAAGAGCCTCAACAGGGGGATTTTATGATTTTAAACCTACTCGCACTTTTTTTATCGCTCAAAATACAGGCACTTACTGTAGACATCACGCAAACCAATCTCCTTAAACTCACTCATCTGGATGAGACGACATTAACTTCGCAAACCGAAAAAGCTCTCGACGCTTATCTTTTTTACGATGAAGGCGGGATGTCGTGCGGTTTAGATTCCTACGAGATCGACGCTTTTACCATCACCGAAGGTTCCAGCACAAATCCCACTCGTTTTGAAGTGGTGGCCAAAGTGCAAGGCCCCGGTCAATCCTGCGAAGACAACGCAAAATACCAATGTTACGTCACATGGAAATTAAAAGCCCAAGTGTGGCAAGCCATCCTCGTTGAATGCGACGATGATTTACACGAAGATTAACCGCGAGTTCCTTCGTTCACGCTCAGGATGACGAAGCAATATACTTAGTCATCCTGAGCGTGAACGAAGGATCTCTACTTCTCGGCAAACTTCAGCTTTTTTGTATTAAAATATCCCAATGGATCAATAGGGCGATTTTTGTAGCGGATTTCAAAATGCAAATGATCGCCGCGCGATCTTCCTGTGTGGCCCACATAACCCACCAGATCCCCTTTGTTCACCCAGGTTTTTTCTTTGCCATGAAAGGCGTTCATATGAGCATAGAACGTCGCCCAGTTTTTGCTGTGTTCAATGATGACCAATTTTCCATACCCATGAAATTTGGACCCCTGATAGGTGATCCAGCCAGATTCCGCAGCATAAATCTGCGTGCCTTTGCTAGCACTGATATCAATCCCTCGATGCCGACCTTTGTAACCACGGCTGATGCGACGGTAGTTCGTCAGTGGAAAATCAAATTCGATGGAGAGCGACTCAGGTAAATCAACAACCTCTTCGCCATCATCCATTGAAGCGCAAGCGGATAAAACCAGAAAAATACTCAATAAAGAAAGTTGCCAAAATATTTTCATCAGTAAATCGGAAACTGTTGGCAAAGCTCTTTCACTTGCGCACGAACCTTTTGAATCACGTTTTGATCTTGCGTATTTTGGATCACTTGCGAAATCCAACCAGCAATCTTTTTCATCTCCGCCGGTCCCATTCCACGAGTGGTCAGCGCCGGAGTGCCAATGCGCACGCCGCTGGTGACAAACGGGCTGCGTTTTTCATTGGGGACCGTATTTTTGTTCACAGTGATACCAGCATGATCTAAAGCAATCTCTGCATCTTTACCAGTCACTGAAGAGTTGGAAAGATCGAGAAGCATAAGATGATTATCGGTACCGCCAGTGACCAATTGAAATTTTTCGGCTACTAAACCTTCAGCGAGTACTTTGGAATTTTCCACCACGCGGTGAGCGTAGGTTTTAAATTCGGGTTGCAGAGCTTCTTTAAACGCCACTGCTTTACCCGCGATGATATGCTCGAGAGGCCCCCCCTGAATACCAGGGAAGATTTTGCTATTTACTTTTTTAGCGTTTTCTTCGGTGGTGAGAATTAATCCACCTCGCGGCCCACGCAAAGTTTTATGCGTCGTCGATGTCACATAGTGCGCATAAGGCACAGGATTCGGATGAGCTCCACCAGCCACCAGACCCGCAAAGTGCGCCATGTCCACCATGAGCGTGGCTCCTACGCTGTCTGCAATTTCGCGAAATTTTGCAAAATCTAAAATGCGCGGGTAGGCACTGTAACCTGCGATGATCATTTTAGGTTTAAACTCTTTCGCTTTATTTAAAATATCCTGATAATTTAAAAGACTTGTTTGCGGGTCGAGACCATAACTGGCGACCTGAAATAGAAGACCGCTAAAATTCACAGGTGAACCGTGAGTTAAATGTCCGCCATGGGAAAGATCCATCCCCATCACACGTTCACCAGCTTTGAGTTCAGCGAGATAGACAGCCATATTCGCTTGGGAACCCGAATGCGGCTGCACATTGGCCGCAGGCGCTTGGAACAACTCACACGCGCGGGAAATAGCTAAAGACTCCACCACATCGACATACTCGCAGCCGCCGTAATAACGTTTTCCTGGGTAACCTTCGGCGTACTTATTGGTGAGCACAGAGCCTTGCGCTTCCATGACTGCCTTCGACGTATAATTTTCCGAAGCAATCATTTCTAAACCCAGCTGCTGGCGCTCAAGTTCTTTTTGAATGGCATTATAAATTTCGACATCAGTATTTTTTAAAGACATAGACTCTCCGAATGGTGAGGTCTAACGTCTCATAGAATTCCTCATCTGGGCAAGGTCTACGGCGGCAAAATTCAAGGGTTTTCGAAAGTATTTCTCAACAAAAAATACATCACATTTGCTGAATTCGATAAAGTTGCATATCGCAGAGCTTTGGCTTTTTCAGGAGCTACAAAAACCACTCCTTTTGATTCTAAAAAATGGAGCATACGAGCATTGCCAAAGTAGACAGCAGTCATCAATAAATCTTTACCCATTGGGGTGCGACGAAAATCAAATGAGCTATTTTCAAACAAGTAGCGCGCAATGGCGTCCTCTCCCAAGGCAATAGCAATAGCAATTTCATCAAAAAAACTCGTTCCAGTATGCTTAGCAATGTACTCTTCGGCAGCGATTTTTGGATCTTCCTCCAACTCAATAGCCATAGCTATAACAACAGCGATTTCATAAATTAAAGTAGCGCTCGCAGACTGCGCTATGCGCTCTTCTGCGGCGATTTTCACATCTTCCAAATTAGATCTACGAATAGCCCGCAAGAGGGGAGAGTCCTGAACCAGGACTACATCATTGAGCAGCCCTGTGCCATTCATGTTCGAAATACTTATTTTAAATCGATCAAAAGCTTCAGCTAAAAATAGAATATTACGGCAACTCATATTGGTATATGTCGTGGAGGACTGTGCATGTACACTCTGCACAAAAAAAGATACTACAAAAAGAGCGAGATATGTCTTTGACACTTTTGGCCTCAAATGAAAGAGCACTCAAATTACCTTACCCTTCAGTCAAGACACAAATCTTTGCGATTCTTTTGTAAAAGAAACAGCAGTGTTTAATTTTTGGTCATCTAAGGTTAGGCATATACTGAACCCACGGAGTCTCATCCGACTCACTCAAGAATGAATATTTTTCAGGTAGGTTGAGAAACTTTTTTGACTCGATCGGCGTGGCGTCCACCTTCAAACGGTGTCGTCAAAAAAGTTTGGGTGATTTTAACGAGAGCTTCTTCGGAAAAAAGACGAGCCCCCAAACAAAGAACGTTGGCGTCGTTGTGCTGGCGAGACAAAGCTGCGGACTCTTCGTTCCAACAGAGAGCGGCGCGAACAAATGCGTATTTATTTGCACGCATAGCCATTCCCTGACCCGAACCACAGAGAAGGATTCCTCGAGCTGAGGGATCTTTTTTCAACTCTGCAATCACTTTGTCGGCCTCATCGGGATAGTCCGTGCGTTCTTCGTTGAACGGCCCTAAGTCCACAACAGAATGAGTGAATTGAAGTGATGAAACAATTTTTTGTTTCATCGCAAAGCCAGCATGATCAGAAGCTACATAGATCGTCATAGTTTACTAAATATAACACAGGCGTTCGTGCCACCAAAACCAAAACTATTATTTAAAACATGTTCAAATTTTCCATCACGTGCGTGGCGAGGAACATAGTCGAGATCACAATCATCCGACGGCGAATCTAAATTAATGGTGGGTGGAGCCACTTGTTTAACCAGACTGAGCAGAGTGTAAACGCTTTCTAAAGCGCCAGCACCGCCCAAGGCGTGTCCTGTCATACTCTTGGTGCTGCTCACCCAAAGTTTCTTCGCATGATCGCCAAATACGTGTTTAATCGCCGCGGACTCAATACCATCACCTGTCGGCGTGCTAGTCCCATGTGCGTTGATATAAGCGATTTTATCGGCCGTCAGCGACGCATTTTTTAATGCCATCCGCATAGCCATCGCCGCCCCAGCTCCATCAGGAGGCGGGCTGGTCATGTGGTAGGCATCCGAAGATGTACCATAACCCGTTAACTCCGCGTAGATCTTGGCTCCGCGACGGGAAGCATGTTCGTAATCCTCTAAAACAAGAATCGCGCCGCCTTCTCCCAAAACAAATCCATCGCGATTGCGATCGAAAGGGCGTGAGGCTTTAGTCGGCTCATCATTGCGCACAGAAAGCGCGTGCATGGAATTAAATCCAGCAATCGCCAGAGGAGTCACAGACGCTTCTACGCCGCCGGCTAACATGACATCGCAGGTTCCACTTTGAATGTACTTTGCTGCTTCTCCCACAGAATGAACTCCCGAGGCACAAGCCGAAGTCACAGAAAAATTGGGACCGCGCAAGCCCCAGCGAATGGAAACTTGTCCTGCCGCCATATTGGTAATAACTAAGGGAATAAAAAAAGGCGTGATACGCCCTGGACCTTTATTTAAAAAAATTTCCGTCTGGTGTTCGATGGAATTTAAACCGCCAATACCCACGCCAACGATAGCACCGGTTCGCGCTTGTAAAAGCTCGTTGCTTTTAAAATCGAGACCAGAATCCTTGATCGCTTTGTCAGCTGCGTACATCGCAAACTGCGTAAAACGATCCATTTTCTTTTGTTCTTTTTTTTCGATAACTGTAGAGGGATCAAAACCTTTGACCTCGCCGGCGATCTTCACTTCAAACTTTTCAGTATTGAACTGCGTGATCAGACCGATTCCCGAAACACCCTCAGTGGCGTTTTGCCAGTTTTCCTCAACGGTCAAACCGAGAGGTGAGATCATACCCATACCCGTCACCACCACACGTCGTAGTGGTGCCGTAGGGCGCGTAAACACACTTGCTTGTGACAAGGTCGCCCCCTCTAGAATTAAGCTTTTCCTTTAGTTTGAAGGTAGCTGACAACATCGCTCACAGTTTTGAGCTTTTCAGCTTCTTCATCTGGAATTTCAATGTCGAATTCTTCTTCCATAGCCATAACCAGTTCAACGATATCGAGACTGTCAGCGCCAAGATCATCGATAAAAGAAGCTTCGGAGCGAACTTTTTCTGCGTCCACACCTAATTGTTCAACGATCACTTCTTTTACTTTTGCTGGGATTTCTAATGACATAATTTTCTCCTTTAATCCTTTAATTACATATACATTCCACCGTTCACACTTAATGTATGTCCGGTAATATATCTAGCTTTATCACTCAGTAAAAATGCGACGGCATGCGCCACGTCGTCTGAATCTCCAAGGCTTTGGAGAGGAACCTTACTTAAAATGCCGGCTTTTTGCTCATCCGTCAGCTTGTCGGTCATATCCGTCACAATAAATCCCGGCGCCACGCAATTGACTCTGATATTTCGTGAGCCAACCTCCTGCGCTATGGATTTACTAAACCCTTCCACTCCCGCTTTGCTGGCGGCGTAGTTGGCTTGTCCCGCGTTCCCTGATTGACCGATAACACTGGTAATATTCACGATGCTGCCTTTGCGAGCTTTCATCATGTGTTTCACGGCTAACTTAGTGCAAAGAAATGTCCCTTTAAGATTAGTGTCGAGCACTGAATCAAAATCATCTATTTTCATACGTAATAGGAGTTGGTCTTTGGTGATTCCGGCGTTGTTAACCAAACCATCGATCTCACCAAAGGACCCCAAGATTGTTTCAAAGGCCTTTTGCACCGAAGCTTCATCATCCACGCGTAAGGGGGTGATCACATGACCAGATCCCTTCAATGATGCCAGAACTTCGCGAGCAGGACCCTCAGATGAAGAATAAGTCACAGCAACCTGAGCGCCTTCCGACGCCAAGAGACGGGCGATGCCAGCGCCGATACCACGGCTGCTTCCAGTCACTATGATTTTTTTCCCACCCAAAAGTGCCAATCAAACTCCCATTGCTTCAAAAGCTTTGATGTCTTCTAAAGAATTCATATTCAAAGCCGCTGGCGCTTGCGTGTCAATTTTTTTCAATAACCCAGATAACACTTTGCCACATCCGCATTCAATAAAATGATGAGTTCCCATTCGTAAAATTAATTCCATACTCTGTGTCCAGCGCACAGCACCTGTAATTTGTTTGGTGATATTTTCGCGTAATTCTTCAGCATCAACATAAGCCAAAGATGTATAATTCTGCACGATGGGCCAGAGAGCTTCAGAAAAATTTGTGGAATTTAAAAGTTCAGCCATGCCTTCTTCGGCGGGTTTCATCATCGAACAATGGAAAGGTGCGGAGACCTTGAGCGGAATCAACCGCACTTTTTTAGTCCAACCCAATTTCTCTGGCGCAAAGTTGGCGCGCAACCATTCAATGAGTTGCGCATTTCCACTCACCACGATTTGATCAGGGGAATTATAATTGGCTGGCTCTAAAGGAGACAAACCACTTTCTTTCTCGGCCCACTGACAAAGTTTTGCCACTTCATCAGGCGTAAGACCAATCACCGCGACCATGCCACCTTCGCCCACGGGAACGGCTTTTTGCATAAGCTGCCCACGTTGGCGCACAAGTCGAACACCATCTTTTAAAGAAATCGTATCCGCCGTGACCAGGGCAGCATATTCGCCCACAGAATGACCTGCGGAAGTGGTCACGGGAAGCTCGTTGATTGTTTTTAAAACGCGATAGGTAGCTGTAGAGACGGTGAGGAGCGCTGGTTGCGTATTTTCAGTCAATGCGAGAGTAGCTTCGTCGGAAAAAAAACAAAGCTTTTTTAAATCGAGTGAGAGGGCATCGGAAGCTTCTTCAAAGGTTTGACGTGCGACAGAGAATTCATCGTAAAGAAATCTACCCATTCCCACATGCTGACTTCCTTGACCAGGAAACAAAAGCACATAAGACGACGTCTTATCTTTCACGACTTCCCCCTTAAAATTTCATCATCACGCTGCCGCTCGTGAGTCCGGCACCAAATGCGGTTAAAACCACATTTTGACCGCGTTTCACTCGCCCATCGCGCACGGCACGATCCAGCGCCACTGGAATGGTCGCCGCTGATGTATTTCCCATATCTGCAATTTCTAAAATAACTTTATCCATGGATATTTCAAAATGTTTGGCCACCGCTTCGATAATTCGTGTGTTCGCTTGGTGCGGGATCACCCAATCCACATCATCTTTAGACATATTATTAGCTTCGAGAGCTGTTTCACAACATGTCGACATGGTCCGAACCGCGTGTTTAAAAATCTCGCGACCCTTCATCACAACTTTATTGAGGCCTTGCTCAACCGTGGCTGTGGTGTTGGGCATTTTCGATCCGCCCGCAGGAATATAAAGAAGTTCAGCAAGGTCCCCCTCAGAGTACATATGACTGCTGAGAATGGCGCTGGGTGAATTCTCTGGCGCACGACTTACAATCGCAGCGCCCGCGGCATCGCCAAAGAGAATACAAGTTTGGCGGTCGTTATAGTTAATCCAGTTGTGCAGAATCTCGGCACCGATAACGAGAATATTTTTATAATGGCCCGTGCGAATAAATTGATCGGCAATCGAGAGACCGTACAGAAAACCTGTGCACGCAGCCGAGAGATCAAAAGCCATCACATTGCGTGCGCCGAGTTTGCGCTGCAATTCACAAGCGGCACTGGGCATGGGGTAGTCGGGAGAAACTGTGGCAAACAAAATCATGTCGATGTCTTCAACTTTGAGCTTGGCCATTTCAAGAGCTTTGTGTGTGGCCTCGAGAGCAAGATCACTGGTGGCTATACCATCGGCAGCAATACTGCGCGACTCAATCCCCGTGCGCTCCACAATCCAATCATGAGTTGTGTCGACAATTTTTTCGAGATCATAATTTGTCAGTTTTTTTTCTGGAAGAAAGGACCCCGTTCCCGAAATCCATGATCTGTAAAGACCACGCGAGTGGTCTTTGGGTGCCGTCTCTGACATATATAAGGCTATTGTGCTGCGGCTTCTTGAGAAGCAGCGACGATTTCTTTTCCTTTATAGTATCCACAAGAAGGGCAAACATGGTGAGGTTTTACAACTGAGCTACAGTTCGAGCAGTTGACGACTGTGACAGGAGTTAATGAATCGTGAGCGCGTCTCATTCCGCGTTTTGAACGTGATAAGCGTTTCTTGGGCGTTGCCATAAATTACCTCTTTAGTACTTCAGTGTTCGCAAAGAGGGGCAATTTCGTCCATTTTCCAATGAAAATCAACAGAATTATTAAAGAATCAAGCGTCTTAGCTCTGTTTGTGAATACACATAATCCGCATAAATCATCGTATTTGCTACATTTCGATGGCCCAGTGCGACCTGAAGGAGGCGAATATCGCGTGTTTTTTTATAAAGCCGAATGGCAAATGTGTGTCGTAAACAGTGGAATTTTTTGGCCACAGGGCGGTACTCACACCAAATTTGCCGGAGGCGGTGATAGGCGATATCAAAAAGGGGGTCGGATGTGCCTAATCCACGAGCGAAGAGCTCCAGTTGGTCATAGAGGTCGGCGGGGATGGGAATTTCGCGGTCGTTGGAGCCTTTGAGCCCTTTTATATAGAGAGACTGATCGTAGGGGTTCATATCACTGCGTCGCAGATTTAAAAGCTCCTGAGCACGAGCTCCGGTCTTGAGCGCCACAAAAATTGCCAAACAATTACGCGGTTCTTTAAATTTATATCGATTGAGGAGAAGCTCGAGATGATCGTATTCGGGATCGAGAAGATATTTGTTTTTATTGAGTGAATACCGTGATGACATCTCTCCTCACGGTAAATGGCTTTTCTCCTACGAGCAAGTTTAATCAATATTTTTAACAGCTTCGTAATTCGTATACTTTTCCCACTGATCTTCGATGGGGTTATGGTGAAAGTGGAGAGTGAGATCACAGTAATCAGTGACTACAAATTTATCAAACCGCAAAGAGCCAATTCTCTTTTCAATTTGTGTTCTTCCATCGAAACTTTGCAAAATAATATCCATTTCAATATTTTCTAAATCAAGTAACTCCGATCTAAAATCCCCATAAATCTTTAAATCAGGTTTGATCTTTTCTCGTTTTATCTGAAAACGAATCTCATAAGGAGCTACAAATTGACTGAAGTCTCCGCCACCTATTTTTGCCTTGGCTACTTGATAGAGAGGGCGAGTCCAGTTGGGATTATCAAAACGATCAAAAAACGAACTTAAAAACTTCCCCAGTAAACTCTTTGCTGGAGCCACATTTGTAAAGTAGACGGGAGTTTTATTGTCATCTTCCCAAAAGGTATGTTTTCTCTGCGACTTTTCAAAACCGTATTGATCGAGGGTGATCATATTTCGCGACAAAACATTTTCACTCGGGGATGCTGAAGGGAATAATTTAATCGCCATACCCATAATTCGCCCACTAAAATCAGTTGAGTTAATATATTCTGAATCCGAAGTCCCAGAGGAAACTCTCACAATACCGCGAACATCCGTTCCCTTTGCAAATAAACCAGTGGCGGAACTCTCTTCATCAATTAACCACTGAACCGAGGCACAGGCGCCTCGCGGATGGAGCCACTTGGGCTCAGGGACTCGCTCATCTGAAACATCCACCATCGTTATACGACTTCTTAAAATAAGGCCGTGGGCATTGGGGTCATTTTCGGAACCAATCAAACTACTGACGACATCCCAGACATCGACTCCCGCATGCTGGGGTAAATAGGTAAGTTTATCTTGATAGACCTTATTTTTAATTTCTTCAAAACTTGCCAGAGAGTGGGCAGAAAAAGAATAAAACAAAACAAATAAAATTATAATTTTTGTCACAAATTCTCCTCAATTTAACAACGCTAGCTATTCCACAAGTTTCCAATTCTTGCTATGAGATTTGACCTCCTGAAGTAAAATTGAAAAAGTGACATCGAGAAAATATTTATTTTTATTAAGCTTATGTCCATGACATTTCTCCAGTCGGTCATGAGCTTTTTAGAGGTCGTAAGAGAAAAGGCTTCTTACAAACAAAATACCTGTGCGAGAGATCCTTTGAGCATTGCCTTCAGGAAGGTTGTGATGCAGAGATCCTTCGCTAGCACTCAGGATCTGCCCCATCTCAAAATTTTGTAAAAAATACCAATTTTCTGTATTTTTTATATAGTTCTCCTCATTTTCTAAAAAAATAGGCAAACAGATTTCAGGAATAACAACTCAAAGGGGAGAATCTATGAAAAATCTTATTTTAACAAGCCTACTACTTTTACTCGGCACGATCGCACATGCCGACCTCGTAGCACCTTACCAACTCACCGTCGTCAGAAATGGCGTTAGCTACTTGCAAGTGGCCGGCAACTTTTGGCAGGGAGAATATCCTGGACCCGTTATTGATGTAAATTCATCAAAAAAAGGTAAAACGACAATTCAAGGTTGGACATCTCTTCGTCAACTCGACACTCGTAAAAACTGCACTATCCAAAACGGTATTTATCATCCGTGGTCATCAACACCCAACTCTGTGATCAACTATTATACTTTGGCGCCCGTGTATGAATACATGGTGATTCAAGATCTTCCGCAAGATGTGGCAAGCACATTGGATACAGACCCAGGTACCAAAATTAGCGTTGGCGATAAAATCATCAATGTTTTCTATCTTTCTGAAGGCTACTCTACAGCCACTTTAGTCCAAGGCAAAAAAGAAACCACTATTGGTTTATCGTGGGATGCTCTCGAAATTCATCCGGAATATTTTTCGCTTCAGAAAAAAACAGAATCTTTAGTAAAGACCACTCTGGATGATGGAAGTGTGTACGAATCCAGTGAACAATGGCTCTATCTCAATTGCAAAGAAGGTTACAAAGTTTTTGTTCAAGACACAGACCTTCTCGCGCAAAAGGGCGTAAAAGAAGGAGACATCACCGATTACGGCAGTGTCAAAGGTGCAAACTAATTATCGTCGAACACAACGAAGGGTCTGAGTAGACCCTTCGAGCTTTACCCTCAGAACGATGAATGTTGCTCAAGACGGAGGATATAGGTGACGTCATCCTGAGAGCTAGCGAAGACCTCTTCTTTTAATTCGTAATAGAAATAACAAAGCCTTCAGAATCATGGTGAACGCAGAGCTTCCCATCGGGTCGGGCGGCTTCCGACACCATCTGTAAACCCGGCTGGACTTGTTCGCCCAGCAATATAAATTCCTTATGCGATTCGTAAGTTCCATAAGTACCTACAGACTGAACATGAAAAGTCAGCATGGGCAGATCTTGCTCGGAGAGGTCGAGGACATAGCCTAATTCGGTGGATTGGCTTTGCTTAAAAGTCCTTCCACAGAAGGTTCCTGAATTGGCAAAAGCATTAGAAAAAACCGTGCTCAATATTAACAAACCAAAAAATTTCTTTATCATAAGATCTCCTCTTCCGCGCAATATGACATGTGGACTCAAAAAATACGAGTGCTTAAAGTGAGAGCATCAACTGGACCTTTGTAGTTTAAAAAATACCATATCTAGGCCTACCCCTGAACTCTAGCGCAGCCTAGGGCATTTTCGAGCGTTAAAAATATAAAATCTATTTTATCTAATAATATCATACACTTAACAGTCACAGAAATAACTATAAGTGTGAGTTGGGCAATCAATTTACTTCGCGAACCAGAAAATATTTAAAAATCTGAATAAAAATAGATGTTTAAACGCCGTGGTCTAGTTTTACTTAAGTCGCATATTGTGTTTTACAACGTAGTTTTGTTGTTATTTACTATATTTATATACATAAAACACAACATCATTAGAGGGGCCACAGCAATGGAATTTGAAACACAAGCATCTTTACCCGACATCATAGATAGCTCAAAAACCAGGGTTTCTAGTGCCTTAAGAATGAAATACGAAGCCGAGGTTCAACTGATCAAACACAAATGGGGGAGTCTCGAGGACATACGAAAAACCCTAGGATTGAGTCAAAGAAAGATATGCCAGCTTTTGCTGGTAGATCCCTCTGCCTGGTCACGGTGGACACGCATCAATGAAAATGGCTCAGAAGAAGAAGCTCCCCCGCATATTTATCGTTCGCTCAGCTGGTATCTGCTGTTGCTAGATAAAAGTCCTGAGCTCTCGCCCTATGTTTTTTTGCAAACGGTGGCTCGCCCACAAATTCCCGAAAAAGAAATCCAAAAAGTGACCGGTAAAATATCCGAGGAACTGAAGGTGACCCTTCGTTTGGGTGCCTACGAAAAACTCACCCAGGAAGTCACACAACTCAAAAGGATCAATAAAAAACACGAACTGCGACTGCAACTACTTATTGGTGGCTTTGCTCTGCTAGTTTTCACAGGAGCTTTGCTTTATTTTTCCTAATCTCCCGATGGAAATCCTACTTTGGAAAACTTGGGAAAGATCATCCATCAACTGTGCGCCTGATTTATAACCGAAATCTAAACATGCCCTAAATCGTCGATCTTTTGAGCGTCTCTCACGAGATATCTCACTTTGACTGAACCGCCTGCCATTTTAATGAAAGTGTCGAAACCTTAGCTATCCATTCCTGGACGAAGGTTTGATGTTCCCATTGAAAACGCCGTTGGTTTGTTATGGGCAAACAATTACGGATTTTTCGTTGTCTCATAATAATACTCTTCGCGGGTGCCTTTACCGGCTGTTCGACCACCTCACGCGATCAGGCGTCCGCCTCCCCTCAGCACAAACAGATGATGTGTTTGGCTGAAGCCATTCATGGGGAAGCCCGTGGCGAAACAGAAGAGGGGAAGATTTTTGTTGGTCGCGTGATCATCACTCGTACCAAGCAGGGTTTTGGCAAAAACTATTGTGATGTGGTTTATTCCAAACGCCAATTTGCTCCTAAGAAAAAACCGACATTCTCTTCCATACAGGCTGCAAAAAAATCGGAAAACTTAGGACCCAATGGCATTACACATTTTCATTCGTATAAAGTGCAAAAAACCCCTTCCGCGATTTTTTCCAACGCCGCCAACTGCGAGCCACGAGGCAAGGTAGGCGGGCATTGGGGCTTTACTTGTTACGAACGCGGATTGCGCAAAACCGCTACCGCGAGTGATGATTAATTAGAAACCCGGACAGAATAATTGTACGGTTTTTTCTTTTTCAGCTGCAGATAACTCGACACCACGACTTAACACCACATCTGTGCGCATACGTTGAGCAAAAGTGGCGCATCCACAATTAGCTATATACTTTTTTTGTGTCAAACCTTCACCCTTCATTTTTTTGGGATAGAACGAAAGCGCTTCTGCAAAATTCATTTCACATAGAGATTTATCTGTGACAACAAAACTTGTATCTAACACCAATGCAGCCTGGGGCGATGGCGTACTCTCGGGATGAATATAAGCGGCCACGACCGGCACTACTGATTCACGTACTTTGGTAATCTTTGTCATGCAAAGATGATCTAACAATGTGACCCAATTGCCAGACTGGCGAAGCCCCAGGGACCCCTCTTCCGCCTGATCGGAAACCAGACCCCGATTCGCTGCACACCATACATATTGTTCCGTGGGCGACAAAAAAACAGGGGAGCGCAAACTTGCAACACGTGAATGGGTTCGCTCCATGGAATCATGATCAACAACCGACGCCACACCATACTGCACATCCAAATACCATGAATTCTCTTTGGCAAGAGGATGGTCTACGGCAACATATTTTCGCAGCTCTGGATAGCGATCAAAACTTTCCACAATGCGCACATTCACACCCGAAGAATTGCCTTCAAAAACAATGGCCGCCATTTGGTAAAGATCTTTATCTTCGGTGCGTAAACAACCATGGGTTTGAAATGCGCGAGTCAATTCTTCCTCAGTCATTTTATAATGCCAGCCAATTTCCCGGTACTCAGTTCCGTTTTTATCGGCAATGCCCAAGAAAGGTCGTTCGCGATACATGGGCTTATCCAAGCGCTGTCGATGCAACCCAGCGACTTGTCCACGTTGAATTTTGGCGTCCGTCCAATCCGTAGGCGTGGTGTTTTTTAACAGAGTTTGCGAATGAGATAACGGTCTTATATCAAAAGCACCGACAGCAATTGGAATCACTTTGGTAATGTTGTTTTTTTCATCGACGAGCACTGTCTTACGATCCGCCACATCCACAAAAAAAGAAAATTGTGTTTCAGCAAGCAGAATATCTCGAATCATCCGTGCCCTTTGTATGTGTTGCGAATCATCGAAAGTTATTTCTAAACGGCGGAAATAGTATGCTGACGGGGAGTGCTGTCGATCATGTATGAATAATAATATCCGTGCACTTTCTGCTTTTTTCAACGAAGTAAACTTTGGCGAAAAAGTAATTTGCTCTACATGCGCTGATAAAATCACATTCTCACGAGTTTCTTTTCTCTGTTGCGTGGATTTCCAAATTCCTTTGTCATATTCTCCAAGAGGTCCGAGTGGTCCTGTGCGAGTCCATTTTACGTTTTGTGAACAGCCACCGTCCATCGACTGCAAAAAACGACATGGGTTATTCAACAGTTCGCTGTTCAGTTGTTGCAACCATAAATTTTCTTGTGAATCTGAATATTTTTCCCAATCTCGCGTGTCTACAGAGAGCCATACGCTCGATATTGGCTTTGAAGGTGATTCCGCTTGAGAAACAGTACAAAGTTGAGACATCACTGTAAAAAATACGAAAAACAATTATCGTCTCCTCTTTAAATGCACTCTTAAGTTATAACCTTGCCTTTACAAATTACACAGCAAATTTCGTGCTTAAATTCATGACGGATACTGCGAAAGGCCAAGTCGATGAAACTGGGGTTCATTTTTTTTCTATTTTTTGCGGGGCAAACTTTTGCAGACACTGTCAACGTCGAGGATCTTCCCGACAATCCCATTGAGTCTATTCAATTTCGTTGTGCGCGCTACGACGAATGTAGAGAGCTCACTGAGCAGGATTTTCTCTCTGATTATATTTTACAAGTTTTTCAGAACCAAACCTACTTAGACATAAACCACGTAGAGCAAACGGCCCTCCACAATGGTTACTACATTGGCTCGCAAGATGACCTGGATAATACGACTCTCGACAATGGTTTCTTTAGTGGATCACAAATCGATCCGTCTCCCAATGGCAAATTCTACCTTTGCGAAAAGGGGAAAAATGTTGTCGTCGATGTAGCCCCGATTGAGGATTTATTAAATCCCAACCCCATATTCAATATACCAATTCTTAATTGCCCATCTTTATGGGTGCCTGCTGACCATGTGCCTCCAGCCGAACCTTCTTGCCTCTCCAATTGCGGCGGTGGCGATGACGGCGGATCAGGATCAAATGGCGGTGAGAATGGTGGCACATCCATCGGTGGTACGTGGAACGGTGGGTACACTACCGGTGGTGGCGGGTTCGATGATGATGACGATGATATCATTATAGACGACGATGATGATGATGGTGGCGGATCGGATAATGGCGGCAATACAAATGGCAGCGACAACGGCAGCAATAATGGTGATACACCTCCAGCTCCCGTGCCCGCACCGTCTTCTTTTTGGAACTCCGCCGCTGGCATTGCGATTTTAGTTCTTATCGGTGTTTTAGCGTCTTAATTGAGACCGCAACATTTTTTAAATTTTTTACCACTCCCACAGGCGCAAGGATCGTTGCGACCTACCTTCGGTAGCTCACGCACAATGGGTGCGATGGGCTCGTGATGATGGTGATGCCCCTGACCTTCTTCGTGAACGTGGGAATCGCCATCGACAAAAAACCAACGACTGCCAATTTTTCGAAAAGTAGAAGTCTCATGGTGCTCGTAAACTTTCCCCTTGGATTTGTATTTGGCCATGAATTCAACTTTATTGCCTTTGGCTTCAATAATCTCAAGGCCTTTCCAATCTGACTCACACCACGCGCGCACGTCTTTTTCAACAAACGACGAGCGTTGTTCAGGCGCGAGGGTTTCGCGCAAATAGGAAATTTCTTTTTTGACGTGGGCTGTGTAACGAGAACGCATCAGTTCTTCTGCTGACTCTGCCTGGCGCGTTCCCTTAATGAGAGGTTCACAGCACTCCGAATAATCTTTTCCACTTCCGCAATCACAATTCATGGGGCGATCCTTTCTGCCACTGTTTCCACTGTTCAGCAGTTAATATATTGACGGTCTCACTCTCGCTATCGAAAGTGATGACATATTCTTCTTTTTCAATTTTTTTTAAAACACGTGAAAATTTTTGTGCAAGTTCAGCTTCATGGATACCGTAGTCCGTACCTTCACGTAAAATAAAACTCTCAATCACGGCCTGTAAAGTCTCGGCATTTAATTGCTGATAGGGGATTTGCAAGGGAGGAGTCGAGTTATTTTGGTCCATGTATATGAACCGAATATACTACTGGACAGGGAAGCCAGACAAGTCGTGTTTTTGCAAGAGCACTTCAGGCACTGGCCCCTCACGGAATGTCTGGCGCAGTGTGCCTCCGCCCCATAGGATCTGCGAATCCTTGATCACAAGCTCTTCCTCGTAACCTAATCCCAGAATAAAGAGCTTTCCTTCACGCTCGCAAAATTGAATGGCTCCTTCGCGACGAATTCCATAAAGATCAAAAATACCAGTCGTGAGAAAAGTCATAACAAGATCACTTCCGTTAGAACGAATAAAAAAGTAGGATCCCTTGGTTCCATTTACAAAACCCTTAATCCCGTTTTCAGGCATCATAACTTGCAAATCTTTAAAGGACGGGGAGCGAGACAGATCACTGTATTTTTGTGCACAAAAATACTCACTGGCCTGTACATTGAAAGAAAATAATAGACTGAACCAAAATACATGCAGCATCTACTTTATTTTAGCAGCAAATCAAGCAAAAGGGAAAAATGTCTCAAAGTGAGACTAGGGGTCTTCCGGAAGACTCGCCTGAACTTGGCTCTCATCAATCAGTTGCCACCAGTTCAATGTACGCAAGGTCCCAAGGGTGTGCGATGGGACTCCACGAAGAGGATCTAGAAAATCCCAGCGGTCCCATTTGTTGGAAAGTAAGAGATCTTTGGCAAACAAAGTAGAATCTATAACCGTCGTGGCACAGTTGTTAAAGAAGAGCTGGTACTGATTATGATACACACTTGGAGCATCGGTAATCACCTTGGTGAAGAGACGTTTGCTTTCAAACTCTTTCATCTTAGCGCGATATCTGCGTAGCGGGTGCTTCACTTCTTTAATCATCACTGCATAAGCATCATAGGTCATTAAACGATTCATCAGTGCGTAATTTCCAATAAATCCATCCCACAGACTGTACTTGTTTCCTTTAGGAAGAACAGCTTCTGGGGATACCACCAGAGAATTGACCAAAAGACGAGGACCTGAGGAGTTTTTTTCTTTATGTGAGTACAGTCTCACGGAAACACTGTCGGTAAAAAAGAATTGAAAAGCGACATGATTAATTCCCGGAGCAAATTCCTCGAAGAGGATATAAACACCTTTGACTGATTCAAGGGGAATTTGTGCAATCCAAAACTCATTATTGTGTAAAACATTGGACACTAAGAGGGTGGTTTTATCTTCGGATACTTTTAAAACCTCAGGATAGCGATATTTACAAGAATTCACACACTGACCAGCAAATCTGCCGTGTGTGTAAAGGAGTGCATGCTCCAAAATATCGAGATCAGTACCCGCCGCAGAGCAACCACAGCGACTGTCTTCTTGAACCATCACTGCTGAAGTAAGGAAATAATCATCAAAGAATAAAATGCAAGTGGCCAAACCAACAACAAACAGAAATAAAACTGAGAAGGTCACTCTCTTCCTCGGCATCGTCATTCAAAGTAGGCTTCACACTCACTATCGTCAAGCCAACTTTCTATTTAAATCGAAGCCGTCCAGCTCTCATATCTAGCTCTGTCTCATTTCGAAACAGAACGCGTTTTTTGTCACTTCTTAGGAACCTCTGTCCAAAAAGTGTCTACTTTCGAGGTCGAGCTGGAATATAGCGTGTTTCAATATGGTACCTGGCTTGCTCTTAATGTGTACGGAGCAATTTAATATTTTGGAGGAACTTTATATGATAACGCAATTAGGATCATTTTTCGTAGCAGGTGGCTTTTGGATGTACCCAATTATGGCCGTTCAAATCGTCACTATGGCACTTATCTTTGAAAGATATTATGCCCTTTACATTAAACGCAGCCCCAATGCGCGTGATATTGTTAACCATTTGGAACAAGATCTTAAAACAGCGCAGTTTCAGCACGCGCTAAACAAAGCGGATCGATCTGGAAACGAAGCCCTATCTATTATTACTAAAGTGGGCGTTCAATCTAACCTCGACCATAGTGGTCGCGAAGAACTCCAACATAAAATGGATGAAGTTCTTTTAGAAGAATCAGGCCGCGTTGACCAACGCCTCGGATTTATCTCCATGCTTGCTAACGTCGCAACTCTTCTTGGTCTTTTAGGTACAATCGTCGGTCTTATTAAATCTTTTACTGGTATCGCTAACGCGTCCGCCGCTGAAAAAGCGCGAATCCTTGCGGAAGGTGTGGGCGAGGCGATGAGCGCGACCGCTTACGGTCTTATCGTTGCCGTTCCTGCTTTGATCGCTTTCGCGATTCTGCAAAACCGCGCTAACAACTTGATCGATGATCTTCATAAAGCCGCTTTAAGAATGTACATCTGGTTAGGATTCAACTTTGAATCTATTTCGTCTAAAAAAACGAAAGTAAAGTAATTGTATTTTGAATTAGTTTTAAGGAGAGAACCATGAGCTCAGCAAGAAAACATATAGAGTTTGAATTAAATTTGATTCCCTTTATCGATATGTTATCGGCGTGTTTAAGTTTTCTCCTTCTCACTGCGGTTTGGTCCTACATTGGTTCCGTGGATACACATCAAGCCATTGGCAGCGAGAGCACCAGCGGTGCAAACAATCCTCCTTCGCTGAGCATGCAAATTGAAAAAGACAATTCCCTGACCATCGATCTTAAAGATATTAAAACACAACATCGCCATTTCGTTATTAGCTCTGCACAAGGAAAAGTCGATTGGGTAAAAACCGAAAAGCTTGTGCAATCTGTAAAAAAACAATTTCCACAAATCGAAACGTCCGTCGTTATGGCAAAACCCGGCGTTAGTTATGGCAACACAATTAAGGCTGTAGATACTTTAAAAAAGAATGAATTTAAGAGTGTTGGTATTTCACCCATTTAGAGGTTTTTATGAAAAATATTATTACTAACCCCTCAATAAAAAGTCCACTCACCAGTGGCTATTTATTTAAAAAAAGTGGTAAAAAAAGAAAAAGTATTGAGGCCGTCATTACATTGACTTCTCTCATTGATGCTTTTGTGATTATCGTACTCTATCTCGTCATCTGTAATTCTCCAACTGAGAGCAACGTTGAGATTGACGACAGCATCATGCTTCCACAAGCCCAACACTACAGCCAACTCGATGATTCTTTAGTTGTTACTTACCGCGACAATCAGTTTTCTATAGATGGTAATGTCATCCGCGAAGAAAATCTCTCTGCAGAAATTTCTCGCCTCAGCGCAAGCTTCTTTTCTACCTTAAAGAAAGAAAGCGCCATCATCCTCCAAGCCGATGAAAATATCGACTTCCATAAACTTCAACCCTTTTTAGTAGCCTCTGCCCACGCTGGAATTAAAAGCGTCAAATTTGCCGTTCACCAACAGGAATAAAAATGCTTTTATTAAAGAGAATTCTCATTTTAGCAATTTTGTTTTCAGCGACTCAATCTTTCGCTGACAAAATGGACCTCAATACCCACACTGTGGTGATTGATCGTCTGCGTGAAATCATTAAGTCTCTTGATAACGGAGATGTTTCAAAAGTTCCCTCAACCCTACGTTTGGCAGACTTACTTGCTGAAAGATCACGTTTAAAATCTTTAAGTGAAGTTGAAAAAAATTGCACCAACTGCTTAAAATCCAAAGAAGATCGCGTTGAAGCCATAAAACACTATCAAAATATTTTGCCGCAACTGATGAGTGATACCCGAGGACACGCGATGTTGCAAAAAGCCCATCTTCACCTCAGCCTCGGACAAGTAGAACAAGCGGAAAAACTACAAAAACAAATCACTTCTGAGGGAAGTAAAAAGCATCCCCTCAATATCTTAGGTCAAGCCCACGCCGCACTTGGCGATATCTACTTTCAAAAAGCGGAGTTCAAAAAAGCCAAGAGCGAATACGATAAAGCATTAAATATCGCCGAAACCCCACAGAAAGGCCTTGTACATTATCGACTCGCTTGGTGTTTATTCAATTTAGATCAAGTGAATAAGGCAATTGCAAAACTTGAAATGATCCTACAAAATCCACAATTTACCGAAAATCTCTCGAGCGATGGCACTGTCACCCAGGACGAATCTTTTAAAATCGATGTTTCCAAAGATTTGGCCTCTTTTTATGCCCGCACCACAATCACTGAACAAACACTGCAAAAATTAACTCAATTGAGCCCAGTGAACTTTCAAAAAGAAAATATTCATTATTTAGCCCTCGAAGCCGACCGCGTTGGTAAAAAGAAAGAAGCGGCACTTGTTTGGATGCATTACTTGCAATTGAGCGAAAAAGACAAAGACGCCCTCGAAGCCCAAGTCCGAATCATGAAACTCAAACGCGAGACGGGAGACCTGGACGGGTCCATACGTTTGTTTGTCGAAGTCAAAAATATTTGGAAAAAACATGGTTGTTCTGACCAATGCGAAAAACTGCAAGGAGAAATTCGTCGTTGGATTATCGATTGGAATCGCGAAGAAAAGAAAACTCTTTCCACACAAATTACTCAAGCCTATTTAATCTTTACTGACCTGTTTCCGGAAGACGAAGAAATGCTTCTTTTAGGAGCTACCTCTGCACATCAAAGAAAACAGTATAAATTGGCCTTTGATTTTTTCCATGATGCCGCTGAATTAAGCGCCAGAAAGAAAAATTTTAAAAACCTTGATAATGCATTGTTGGGCGAAATGGACATGGCCGAAACCATGAAGAACTCCGAACTTCGCATGGCCGCTTACCATCACTATCTCCAGTTGAACGAAAAAGGGGAACATGCCTTCGAAGTTCATTTCCAAATTGCTAAACTGTATTTTGAAATCAAAGATTACGAAAAAGCCTCTCTGGCCTTTAAAAAGGTGGCGACGATGAATGCCAAGAGGGAGTTCCGCAAAGAACAGATCGAAGCCGCTCATTTAGCTTTAAACTCATTGATCAAAAAGAACAATGACTTGGTCATCGAAGAGTGGAGTCTTGAATTTGCCCAACGTTTTAGTGAAGAAAAAAATGAATTTTATAAAATTCATCGCAAATCGGTAATAAATACGGTTTCTAAAAAGATCAACGAAAAAACTGCAAACTCAGCAGACCTAAACAAATTGAAGTCTGTCTCTCTTGTGAATGCAACTCCTCAAGAAATAAAAAGCCTTTACAAGAATCTTTACTTGTTATCTTTACAGTTAAAAAACTATAAAGACGCTCTTCATGCTAACTTAAATACTTTAGCCCTTAAAGATTTATCGCGGGAAGAAAATTCCCAAGCTGTGCAAGACCGCATTTGGCTTGCTGAAATGGCCTTGGACTACAAAGAAGCATACCAATTGACTAAAAGCCAAGCGGGGAGTCTGAATGAAGCTCGCGCTTTAAAATTGATTTGGCTAGCAGGAATGGCCGGGCAAGATCCCGACAAACACGAAAAAGAATTTTTGAAAATCAGTCACAATAAAAACTTACGTGCAGATGTCATAGCTCATCGTATCCAAAGACAAGCGTTCCCATTAAAAACCCTCAAAGATCATATGAGTGAGCTTTCACAAAGTCCCAATACTTTAGCTAAACTCGCTTTAGAAATTTACGCAAAAACTCGCAATAGAGAAGTTCTCGAAAAAACCTTTACTTTTAAATCAGTGCGCACCAGTTCTTTTGCAGGATTGATTTCGCGCCTTCTGAGCACGCCACTCTTGCAAAAAGATATTCTCGCTCTGACATCATCGCGTCTCAACAATAGTAACCCACAAAAACTTAAAAAATCTTTGGAAGACCGTCTTAAAAAATTGGCTAGTTTTGAAACTTTGCTTAAACAATCGGTACAAAGCCACGACTTGCACTTTCAAGCTGTCTTCTTGAATGTCTTAAAGTATGAGTACGCACGTCTACATAAGGATGTTTTATCTCTACCACTCCCTCGCGGTCTTAAAAAAGAGGAACTCGAGCAGTACAAAGGACTCATTGCTCAACAAGCGGCGCCTTATGCTGCTAAGTCCGAAAAAATTGAAGAAAAGCTACAAGCTCTGTGGAAACAATCGGATTGGATTGACACTTTGGCTGAACAATATAGATCGGCGCGTATAGAATACAAACCCGCTCTCAAAGAAGATCTTTTACATCTCATCAAACACGCGCCACCTTCTAAAGCGCAATATCTGCAATCTGTTCTCAACGAAAAAGTGGATTACCCACAACAGAAAACTGTCCTTGCGGCGCAATCCAACGTGCGCCAGAACCCTTTTGAAGAAAAGGCTGTCGCCCAACTCAAAGACATCGAACAAAAGCGTGGCAACGACTTAGTTGTTGCCCACCTCGAAGCCCGTTTAACACAAATGAAAGGAATGTTCCGATGAAACGTATCCCCATTCTTATCCAAATTCTCATCCTCTCCCTAGGTTTAAATACCTTGGCGCAGGCCAAATCGGGGGCCCATTCACAGTCAAAAAAGCATAAAAAACACGAAACTGTAATGACAAAAAAGGGCACTTCCACCTCTAAGGATGGACAATTAGGGACTAATTTCTCGTTTGATTCAGCCTCAGTACGCGGTAAATACCAGATGGCCGGTCAAGGAATTGCAATGGTAGAGGACGAAAAGGTTCTCGATGACCTCCTTGGTCTTCGTCGATCTTTTAAAGATAGAGAATCACAAGAGAACTCAAGACGGTAGGATCATATGGGATGTTTTGTACTGCAAAACAAAAATAAAGAAACAGTGAGAACTTTCCTTTGGGAAAGCCCGTCACTGACATTGGTCTACTTAAAGGATCAAGGCCGCGTTCATGCGGTGAATTCCACTCAGGAGCTCGATAGCGAAGAGATCGCGTATGATCATCTTCTCACCACGACAAAAAAAGATGTTCTCCATAAAGATATCAGCATTAGCGGCGTTGGGTATCTCAGTTACAAAGAAAACATTTCGCAATTTTCCCCCAATTTCGAATTGCAAAAAGAAGAATCAAGTCTTGATAAAACTTTCAAAATTTCTGCCATCACACATATCAGTATTCTTGGCTTTTTAATTCTTTTGAGTTTTGTAGTAAATCGCTATTTTACCGAAGAAAAACAAGAGCCTGTTGTCGTTACTTTAGAAACTCCTAAAGAAGAGTTAAAGCAATTTACCGAAAAAACCAAAAAAGAGACGGTTAAAGTTGCAGAAAAAATCATCAAAAGACAACCCGTACCTAAAAATATCAAAAGATCGACTGTGACACGTAAAGTACAACCTAAAAAAGTAACAGTTGTTAAAAATATTCCTATTCGCAAAGACATTCCTGCCAATCGCCAAGGACCCAATATCCACAAAATGGGTGTTTTGGGTGCTTTATCTTCTCTTAAAAAGAACAATTCCTCGAGCCTTGATCTTAACGGAGTGGGCGAGGGTGGACGTGGTGCCGGCGGCCGTGGTTATGGCGGTTTTGGTAATGGCGGCGGCGGAATCGGTGAAGGTCTTAAAGGTGGGGCTAGTGGTGCTCTTCCTGGAAAAGGCCTGATCGCTTCGAGTCCTGGTGCAGGATCGCAAGCTATGGGTGCAGGTGGATACGGTTCCTCTGGCTCTGGCGGTGGACGACAAAATCTCGGTGGTGGAATTTCTTTCCGCGGGCAATCAGGAGCCTTTATGGCGCCGTTAACAGAAGAAGCTTCCGTTGAAAGCGGTTTAGATCGCGATCAAATTGCCGCTGTTGTACAAAAAAATATGGGTCAAATCATCTATTGTTATGAAACAGGTCTCCAAAGCAAACCGGAACTCAAAGGGCGTTTAACCGCTCATTGGGTGATCAACGGTGGGGGACGCGTGAGTCTTTCGCAAATCGCTCATTCGAGTGTCGCTGATGGTCGTGTTGAATCGTGTATCGCATCTAAAATTAAAGGTTGGAAATTTCCGAAACCCATCGGTGGCGTGAACGTGGATGTTGATTATCCATTTGAACTCCGTCGAGTGAGTCAAAGGTAGGGGCATATGAAAAAAGTAAGTTTGATGTACACACTTTTTATCTTGGTTGGACTGCAACTCGTCGCGTGCGGGCCTACCAAACAAGATCCTCTCGAAGATTACAAAAGTCTTGAGCTTTCCGAAAATCCCCAACCACAAGAGAAAGTTGTCTATCAATACGTCGATAAAGAAGTCAGCGGTGCCGTTGTGAACAATTATGTTCCTGTGGCAACAGAAGTTGGAGTCACCGTAGAAAAAGTAGTTACCTTTTATATGCAAGATCAACAAGTTGTTGAAGAAATCACGATCAGCGACTACCCCATTCTTGTTTCAACGACTAACGATAAAGTGAAGCGCACCAACAACTTCCTCTATTTTTTTGAAGAGAGCGAATCCACTTCGTGTATCGAAGTAAAAATCAACTACAATTCAGCCGTGACTTTTGATTACGATATCAACGGTTTACCAGGAAATCTCATTCCCACCCGCGAAGCAAGTACTTCCTCCTCTGAATACGCAGGAAATTCTGTAAAATATTGCATGAAGTATGCAGCTCCAACAGGGTTGATTGGCAGTGACGTCACCTACATTGAAAGCAAAGTGAATGTTGCTATTAAGGATTTAAAGTTTACAGATCAAGACCAAGATAAGAATAAAGCCATGGAAACAATTTTTAATCAACTCTCTAAAAACCGTGATGTTCCTTTAATGATCTTCAAAAACTCTCCTGAGATTATCCAAATTCTGGAAAGCGGAAATGGACCCACACCTACCACAGCAACCCCTACGTCGGATGTGAATCAAGCAACCGTACAAGCGGAATCAGCAACACCATCTCCATCAGAAACAACATCCTTAGCACCAACAACAAGCATTCGACCACAAACGCGACCGAGCCAAACACAAACAACCTCTTCTTTAGCACCCACAACTTCGATACGTCCTCAAACTCGGCCTACACAAGCAACAAACCAAGCCAGCTCATTAGCACCAACGACTAGCATTCGACCACAGGCACGTCCAAGTGGTGGGAGATAATATGAAAGCCATCGTAACCATTATCCTTAGTTTACTTTTTGTCAGCCCCGTTTATGCGAAGACTAAAAAAGTACGTTCGCAAAACACTTACGCAAAGTCCATTAACGTGGATCAACAAATGGATCAGTTAGGATCCAACGAAGAAATTATTAAAAAAGCTCGCGCGCTTCAACCGAACAACACGATGAGCATCGTTCAAAAACGCCAAGTGGATCGCACAAATCGCTTTGAAATTGGTGCCTCTTACGGTTTTATCGGCAATGATGACTCCTATATAGAATCTCGCAATGTTGGAGCTATGTTAGAGTTCCACGTGACTCCGCGCTGGTCTCTCGGATTACGTTATAATGATTATCAAAATGGCCTCACTTCTGAAGGCCAAAAACTTTACGATATCGCTAAACAAAATCAACAAGCTGGACTTGGCTACCAAGCTCCCGCCATTGATTATCCTTTACGCAGCTACATGGCGATGTTGAGCTGGTATCCTATTTATGGAAAAGTGAGCTGGTTTGAATCCGCCGTCAGCCAATTTGATTTTTACCTCACTGCAGGTGCCGGACAAATGGCACTCTATAGCGGCAACACGACAACCTATACCGGTGGTATTGGAATGGGCGTGTGGGTTAACTCTTTCCTTACAACTCGTTTAGAAGCCCGCTATCAAAATTATCAAGACCGTGTGGCTTCCACTGACAGAAACGTGGATTCTTTTGTTCTGCAATTTGGCATTGGATTTATGTTATGAAAAAGTTACTTCTCTTAGTTTCTATTCTTATCAGCTTTCAACTCAGTTGGGCACAAACGGACGTGAAATTATCCGAGCAACAAACGCTTTCGCGCGCTCGTCAGTTATTTGAGATGAAACGATTTGCAGAAGCATTAGTTGAATACGAAAAAATTCCCAACAGCTCTGATCGTTATCTTGTTGTTCTAGAAGAAAAAGCTTGGACCCACATTCATTTAGACCAATTTGATAAAGCTCTAGCCCATGCACGAACGCTTACATCTACACCTTTGAGTGGCCTCACAACCAGTGAACCCTTCCTTTTGCGTGCTCTTGTGCAATTAAAAATATGTGACTATGTCGGCGTCTTTCAAACTTTAAAAGACTTCCGTGCACAAAAGAAATCTCAAATCACAGCCATCCAAGAAATCGCACAAACAGGGCATAACAGTGTTTCTCGCCAAACTTTAGAAAAGTGGAGTCAAAACACTTCGGAGTGGAAGACTTTAGGTCCCGCACTGGCGCAAATGCCACAGCTCTTTTATTTAGATAAATCTCTTACAAAATCTGCCAAACAAAAAAACATGGCTAAAATGGAAAAGCGTTTAAAAGAATTGGCCATATTTGAAAATAACGAAAACTTTCGCATTCTACAAAAATTAAACCTTATTGAAGTGGAAGGCGTTCAGCGTGTTCATATCGCTTCACAGTTTGATAGCAAACAAGGTGAACATTTAGACAAAGGTAACGATGATCTCGTTTTTAAAGACTCAAAAGATGACGTATGGCTTGACGAATTAGACAGTTATCAAGCGACCATCAATCGTTGTCATAAGAAGTCTGGGAGGACCATGTAATGAAATACTCCAACTTACTCCTCACAAGTCTTAGTTTAGCGCTCCTCGTGGGCTGCTCAAACGAAAACCCAACTCTTTACGGTGGAGCCCATCAAGACGCACCACTTGATCCTGTCGTTTACGATCGTCCAGAAACTGTCGAAGGACAAAAACCCGTTAGCGAACCCATTCCCGAAGACACCATCGCCGAGCGTCCTACACAGCCGCCTCCGCCAGCTCCCGCCGAGCGCATCACTCAACAAGATAATGAAATTTTTAAACCCAAAGTAGATATTCTTTTTGTCACAGATACATCGGATAGTATGGGTAGACATCAGACAAAACTAAAAGCAAACATCAATTTGTTTTCACAAAACTTTTTGCGTAAAAAAGATTTTCTTGATTTCCATGTGGGTGTTGTTGGCCCTTGGGATGCTATTAATTTTAAAGGAATCGATAAGAACTGTCGCCAAGGGGAATTACGTCCTCTCGGTGGAATTCCCGGCGGTCGTGGTTTACAAGATTGCAGACCAGCCAGAAACTCAGATCAGTTGTCCTACGTGACTAATGATACAGATTCCAACAATGATCGCCTCAATAGAACTTTAGCAGATACATTGGCCATTGGCGTTGAGCCCTACAGCAGCAATCCGGCAAACTCAGGACCAGAGCATGAACAATTATTTTCTCCTGTGATTGCTGCCCTAAAAATTGATAGCAATACGGCAGACGGAATCAATAAAGGATTTCGTCGCGAAGATGCACACTTAGCTTTGGTTTTCCTTACTGACACTGATGATTTTAACTTTTTAACCATTCGCAAAGACGCAGAAGTGATGAGCACTCCCGCCACACGCGATAAACTTTTGCAGTTTCAACAAAACACCGATTCCTACGTTCTTGAGCGCCTTGATATTTCAGTTACTGAAATGTCTAATCATCTGCTTTCTTTCAAACGTGAAAACGTATCTGTTTCTGTTTACGGAGCCATGGCTCGTTACAACCAATTACGCAATAATAATCTAAACAGTCTCTGTGACGGCAGTGCCGCGAGCAGGGGTTGTAAAGCCGACTTCTACATCGATCAATCCGGCCGCGGCCCATTTAAAATGGTGCAACTCATCGACCGTATGAATGGTATCGGTTTTGATTTAAACGAAGATAATTTTGGTGCAAAACTCAGCGAATTTGGTAATGACATTGTTGACAAAAGTTTACGCCGTACGATCATTCTCCAATATAAACCAAATTTAGCAGACCCTCGTTATATCGTGGTCAAATACGGCAGCCAAACAATAGCAGAAGATAAAACACCGAACGATGATAACCACAACGGTTGGTATTACGATGTGCAAGGAGCGCTAAGTACGGGTGTTCATCGTATCATAGTCGGGGAGAAGACCGCCTTCCGCTTTGAAAGTAATGCGCGATTCTCAGTTGAATACACTCCAGTAAAATCCGCTGCAAATCAAACTGGACCTCAGTAGAGGTCCACACATTTTGTTTATAAGTCTGCTCAACCTCTGGCCGTCTTAATCCGATAGTATAAGGTACATCGTAAGAGACGGGAGAGTTATGTCCGCAGCCAAGAAAATTGAGACTTCGTTAAAAAAAGAAGTCGTTGAGCTTCCCAAAGAAATTTCCGCCAAATATCTTCTCAATTTCTTCGAAAAAATCAAAAGCGTCGAAACTCCCACGGAGCTTGTTTTTAATTTTGAGAAAACCAGCATCATGGAACCAATGTCCTATCCGCATCTGCACAGAATCAAAAATCATATTTTGAAAACCGGTGGAAACTTTCAATCTGTGCACATCAGCACAGCACTTTACAATCGCCTTCAAATCGATGGTGTCGCGGGACTCTTTAACTACAAACCGCAAACGGATGGAAAGTCCGCGTCTTTTAAAAAAATGGATGCTGATTTTTTAAATCATTTTATCGAAGCCGCGATATCGACATTTAATATTCAAGCCAATATTAAAGTCACCAATCGACCGCCTGAATTAAAAAAGAACAACGAGCTGCAAGTCGACATCATCGGTGTGATCAGCCTCGTCAGTGCCAATCTCGAGGGGAGTGTGTCGTTGTGTTTCCCCAAAGAGACCTTCATCAAAGTGTGTAATCTCCTCTTTGGCGAAACCCATACCGAAATCAGTCACGAAATCGAAGACGCCGCCGGCGAACTTCTCAATATGATTTTTGGCAATGCCAAGGGCCAGCTCAACAATAAGTTTAACTGCCAAATTCAAAAAGCAATTCCAACAATTATTTATGGTCAAAAGTTAAAGTTAAAACAGACCAAAGGCCCAACGATTATTCTCCCATTTGAGTGCGAAGCAGGAAACTTTCATTTAGAAATCGAAGCGGTGGAAAAATAAATGTTCAATACAGCAGCTAAAATATTAGTGATTGATGACATGTTGACGATTCGAAAGATTTGTAAAAAAATTCTTTCCGATTTGCATTTTAGCAATATTTCAGAAGCTTCCGACGGCGCAGAAGGCTGGCAGATTATCAATACGCAAGGTCCTTTTGACGTGATTATCTCCGACTGGAACATGCCGAAAATGGATGGTTTAACGCTCCTGCAAAATTTGCGTTCGCATCCTGAATATTCCGAAACGCCGTTTATTATGCTCACGGCCGAATCCGATATGGAGCAGGTGCGTTTAGCGGCTGATTCCGGCGTAGACAATTACATCCTTAAGCCTTTTAAAAACGACACTTTTATTGCAAAACTGGAGCAAACTCATAAGAAATTTCTTATGAAAAAAGCCGCCTAAAACTAAGTCGAAGATATTATGCAGTCGGTCGCAAAAAGGTACGCCGATACTTTTTGCGACTCGACAGGTCGCAAAAAGTATCGGCGTACCTTTTTGCGACGGATAGTGGCATCTTATTGAGGTGGCAATCCATGAGTCCTCCGAACTCCACAGAATAGCACTTCTTGAGCTTTATCGTGAATACCAACGGTGTAATCACGAACGTCGACTTCGACTCAAACCCTGCTTATTACAAATTGCCAACACCACCATGTTTTGGGGGCAGTGGAGTCCGCATACACGCACCATCACCATCGCTCACAGTCTCCTGGCTAAATTTCCATGGCACGATGTCATCGGCGTTTTAAGACACGAAATGGCCCATCAATTTGTCGATGAGGCTTTACAGCAAGCGACCACGCCACATGGCAACGCCTTCCAAGCCGCATGCGAAAAAGTGGGAGTTCCCGGCCCCTTCCGCCATGCCCAGGTTCATTTGCAACAGCTGAGTTTGGATTGGCGGCAAACGGCACCTTCCTCGCAAAATGAAAAACTTCTCGATAAGATACATAAGCTGTTGCAACTAGCAACAAGCACCAACGAGCACGAAGCCAGCTTGGCGATGCAAAAAGTGCAAGAGCTTTATGCCAAACACCATCTTGAGGAAATGCAAAATCAAAAAATTCTCAATTTTTATCATGGACATATTCTCACCAGTAAAAAACGGCTCACTTCCCTCGAGCAACGTATCATCAGTCTTTTATGTAACCATTATTTTGTTCAAGTCATAGTTGGTTTTTCCTACAACATCCATTTGCAAATCCACGAGCGTAGTATCGAAATCATTGGCACTCGCGAAAATGTATTGATGGCTGAATATGTTTACCATTTTTTAAAAAAGACCTGCGCACAGTTAGCAAAAAACAAAAAACTGAACTCGCAAAAAAATCGACGTTCTTACCAGCTCGGGCTTATTGCCGGCCTCGACGAACAATTGGATCAGTCACAAAACTCAACTTCCTCCGAAATTATTTCACAAGCATTGGTTTTATTTCGCAAAGATCCACAACTTCCCAATTATATTTCACAAATCCACCCACGGCTTGTTTCCATCACGTCGCACGCCCGACTGGCCAGTCGTTCGATTTTTGAAGAGGGCAAGGGAGATGGAAAAAAGATTACGATCCATAAACCTATCGAAAAAAGTAGCTCTTCTGGCCTGCGCCTTTTTCTTAAATAAACCAAGATAAAATGCAGGATTCTATTTAGGCATCAACATTTTGCTGGGATTTTTTGACTTGGTAAATCTTCTTAATAATTTTGGGCTGTTTCGAAAATTTCTTTTGCAAAAGATCTTCCGCTTCTTCAACAGAAATTTCTTGTCGGCATAAATCTTCGTACAGCAATGATGTTGCACCCACCGCCAAAGAGGGGAATGCTCCGTCATCCACTTCGCCAAAACCGACGATCCACAACCCCTCAAACAAAGCCTTCATCGCCTTATGGTAAATCCGTTCGTTATCTTTGCCTTGCAAATCGGCCATTTTTTTAAGCTGTTTCGTCGATAGGGGAGAGTCGGACTCAAGAATCTCCAACAGCTCCCGGGCCTGGCGACTCAACAAACTGCGGTCTGGTTGCAAAAATCGGCGCAAGGCCACAAACACATCTCGCGAAAAAAAGGTGGCTCGCCCCTGATACCATTTAGAATAAACAACCCTCTTGTCACAGGAAAGTTTTTTCATCCCAAACCACATTTGCGATACACGGTCATCGCCCCCCGCATCCCATTCCCAACGCAGAGGGCTGCGCGGGTAAAATGCCTGCCATAAAGACAACGGTTCTTTTTGATTATTGATCGGAAAGACCAGCGCCATTCCTAATTTGTTGATAATACGACATGCTTTTATACGATCCATACTTTAGCGCTACAATATCGATTGATTTTACAGGAGGAAACAATTTTAAACGCCATTCGCTCTCGGTGTCGTTGTGCGACGCGAAACAAATTAGCTGTTGCAAACAATATCCCCAAAAGAGTTAATCTATTCTTTCAAAAGTATAGCACCCCATTTATCCAAGGAGAACACATGCAAAAACTAATGAGAACATTTGTTTATTTTTTAGTATCAACAACATTCAGTTATGAAGTTTTGGCCGACAGCAGCCACCCTGTTTGCTCATCAGTTGCAGCCTGTGAGCAGCTACAAGAAAAGGTGAATGAACAAATTGAAGCTCTCACGTCGGCGGGTCCGACTCTGTTTCTAGACATCGAAAAAGACACAAATGGCGAACCATTGCTTCTCACGCAATCCGATGCCATTGCATTTTGCGCCAAAAAAAATGCCCACCTTCCCTCCGTTCTGGAAATCACAGAATTTGCCAGCCTTTGTTTGTGACCCCGATTTGATTTGGACACCCAACCCCAGGGGGTCTTTATGGAAGTAACGCCTACAAAGCGTAAACGTTTTACACAGAAAAAGAAGAGTTTGATCGTTAAAGAGCACTTTTCGACGGGAATAGCGATC
>JBGSUL010000061.1:0-23424 GCA_041736155.1 Bdellovibrionales bacterium | reverse complement strand
GTTTTACCTCGTCGCTGAATTTTCTCTTTGGCTTTCCCATTTCCTGACTCCTAAATGCTCTGAATATAGAGCAGCTTGGGCCAGCCCGCTATTGTAACTTCTTCACCGTGTTAGACTCCAGCTTTACGCCCGCAGTCCAGGAGCTTATACTTTAATTCTTATCGCTGGTTTTGTTCTTGGAATGGTTTTCCTGTTTTTTTTCAAAAAAAATAGTGCATCCGTCACGGGGGTTGTTCTCTCGTGGAATCCTCCACCGCAAAATGCACCTCCAGGTACAGGTCCTCAAGGTCGCCTTTCTCTCAAAGGGGGAGCCGAACTACTTCTCTACTTTCCCAGTCATCAGCAAGCACTCCCCGTTGGCTCCACAATTACGTTGAAATTAGAAGACGGCACAGGTCACTTCACAATCGTATCAGAGTAGCGAGCCAGCTCGAAATATTCATTCTCTGCGACACTTTGGAGCGCCAAATAAAAAAATTATTTTAACCAGGACTTCCTGGGGGCCAAAGGGAACCTAAAAATTCTCATCTTGTCTGTTCCTGTGTATAATTTGTGCACTTCTTTATTGCTTTGCGCCTTTTATCTGCTGGATTTTCATTAACGAAAAGTGATGTTAGGCTTCGCACTCATCATAAAAAGCATCGTGGGGGACAGAATGGCCAAAGCACTCAAATCATTTCCTATCTATGATTGGCAATCGCAAAAGCCGCCCGTTGTTGGCGTTGATGAGGCGGGGCGGGGATGTTTGGCGGGGCCGGTGTGTGCTGCTGCTGTGGTGTTTAAAACCAATGCCGATCCTACTCTGTACACAGATTCGAAACTTCTTTCCGCCAAGCGGAGAGATGAGCTCTATGACCTGATTTATGAGCAAGCGCATGTGGGTGTGGGTTTTGCATCGGTGAAAGAAATCGATACGATTAATATTTTAAAAGCCTCCTTGCTTGCGATGAAACGAGCCGTAGAAAAACTGGGAATGACGCCTGGAATTTTATTGGTGGACGGAAAATTTAAAGTTCCAGGTTTGAATATTCCGCAGGAGGCTTTGATTAAAGGAGAATTGCGCGCGTCTCCCATCGCGGCGGCATCAATTATCGCCAAAGTGACGAGAGATCGAGTGATGGATCAATTGCATGAAGAATTTCCTCAATATTCCTTTCTTCAGCACAAGGGCTACGCCACCGAGCTCCATCGTCAGGCGATTGCACAGCATGGGCCCACCACACACCATCGACAGTGTTTTGCAGGAGTTAAAGAACACCTCGAATCCTTCCCGAAGGTTTTCGCTTCAGACAGAATTTAAAGCGTTACAATTTCTTTTACAGAACGGCCACAGTCTTCTGTATTTTCGCCAAAAAATATTTTCTACGGAGGTCGATTTTTTATTGTGGTCGCCCTCTCAACACTTTGTTGTTGTGGAAGTGAAATCCTTAAATAATCCTGACCTCATGCCTTATCGAATCACGCCGCGACAAAAGAAACGTCTTTTGCGCGTGCGACAACTTTTGGAAAACGTCTATAGAGTTGACGTAGAGGTGCTGTGTGTTTTTGTGATGAAAGAGGAGATTTTAACAATCACATTAACGGAATGACTTAGCCTCACGAACCAAAGCGGAAATTGACCATGGCACTGAAAGCAAAGTTGTTGGTGTTAAGAATTTTTTCGATACCTGTAGAAATACTCCAGCAACGTCCTGGCGGAATGATTTCGGAAATGATTTTCCAAGAACGAAATAAATTATCTTTATCAGAAGATAATTTGGAAGGAACCATTTCTACTCGCCCAAAAAAGTGAATAAAAGAACGATAGAAGCCAGCTGAGATGGCCAGAGTATCGATGCGCGAGTTAAAACGAACTTCTTCAGGTCGTGCCGGAACAATTAAGAAGTTGGAATAGGCCACTTCTAAAAAATCGCCTTGCGTAAGGTTGTAACGAACTCCTGAGTTGATGTTGGTGATCTTGTGATAAGGGTAATAAAAAGTTTCTGTAAAGCTGGTGAGGGCACCCGAACGAATACTCATGGCGGCCCGAATATCTTGCCAAGGGCGTGCTTGCTCGCCTTTCTTGGCTTCGATAAAATCATAGGCTTGTGAAAGTGTAAGTAAAAAAGGCTGTTTGTATTTAATGCCGGAGGGTGTGTCGGTTTTTGCAGAAACGCGATTGGTGAGGCCTAAATTTAACAGACGACGTCCGATAATGCGATCTTCGTAATCAAATTGTAACCCGCGGCCACTGGCCAGGAGATCCGTATCTTGCAAGGGTTGGAGCTGCATAAAATAGGGGATCTGATCTTGGCTACCGAAAAAGGGATGGTCGGTTTGCGAAAAGGTCGGAATGTTTTGAAAGTCGATTTTGGGAACAATGGAATGGCGATAACTATGGCCATTGGAAGTTTTGTAAATCGCGCTGAATTCCGTCGACGTATAAACCCCGGTGAGCAAATAGTTGCGATGGGGAAAAAAATCAAAATTCTGAGCTTCGTTCACGGCACCGAGCACATACTGGGTGTGTCGATAGCCAATGTAGGGAGTGAAATCGATGGTGTTGGAAAAGAGGCGATAGGGAGCATAGACGATGGGTTGCAAGTCTAAACGTTGCCCTGTGCGGATAAAATCGGTAGAGGGATCAAACACTCCCGTGGCGGACGAGGGGCGGTATCCCACTTGAGTCGGTGAGATGTTGTAAGGGGAATCATAGCCCAAGCTTTGTCGCGCGAGGTTAATGTATTGGGCATTCATTTTAAAAAAGACATTAAACTGCTCGGAAATTTTTTGATCGGAAAGAGTAAAACGAATTTCTGGAAAACGATGAACGGACGTGTCTTTTCCGGCGTCGATGTTTTCTTGTATCAAACTGGAGTAATAGCTGGAATCCAGACTGAGTTGAAAATTAGAGAAAGTTTTCGTCAGTGATGTGCGGCTGTCCAGAGCCGATTCCCCTACAAAAGGAAAGTGATTAAAGTTGGCACCATAGCTGGTATCAGAAACCAAGTGCACGGTGGTCCGTTGCACAAAATCATTGGGCAGTTCGAGATAGTGCGTGTAGGTCGTAAACCAGCGAGATTTATACTCAGGATTAAACTTAGCGTCGCGTAAAAAGTAACTTTTTAATTCACCGCTGGATTTTTCGGAAAGTCGATAGCGATAATTCAGCGAGCTTTGCAGACCATTTTTTTCCAAGTAGCGTGCGGCATAGGTGAGATCTTGGCTTCGTGAAATAGCCCAGAAATAAGGCATCTCCAGGGACGAGCCAGTATAGTTTGTTGTCTCAAAGCTTGGCGGGAGTAGACCTGTTTGGCGATCATTTTTAAGAGGGAGGACTAAATAAGGTAAATAGAGCACAGGAACTTCGGCAATATGGAGCCAAGGATTTTTAATATACGCATATCCTTCGACAGTGGCATCGATATTGTCGGCTGTAAAACTCCACGACGACGGACACGTGGTGCAGGAGGTGAGGTAGGCGTTATCGGCATTAAAGGTTTGCGGTCCCGTCTTATCGATAATGTCTCCCTGCATGAGCACTTGTCCCGATACAACGATCCCATTAAAAATTTTTCCCGTTTCTTCCTTAAAATTAAAAATAATCTTATCCGCCTTAATATCGGATTTTGGTGTTTTGAGAAAGACGTTTCCTACGGCTACAATTTCATTTTTTGCCCAAAGAATAATCGCCTCGTGGCAAGTGATAAAGTTCTGCTCGAGAATCACCTGTACATCATCACGTAAAATAGTGATGTCTTTTTCGTTATCGCGCTCAATAAATTGCGCATTGAGGAGAACTTTGGTTTTTTCTTTTTTCAGAATTGTTTGGGCGTAGGTCGGTATGGCGAGGAAGAAAAACGAAACAAAAAGGATCCAAGATGAATACGTGCTAGCCATGAGTCCCATAGACTACATGAAGAAAACTTAAATGTGGAATAATTGCTCCTTTGGAGGGGACGCAGCATTTTTCTCATTTTGGGACACTTTAGCCCAGTCTTTTGCTCTCATTTTGATAAGGTGAGCCATTTTTTGGTATACTGATCAAGCGTGTTGAATGGGCGTGATTATTTGGGGGGCTTATGGAAGCAAGAGTGCAAAAAATCAATGGGGTCACAGTTGTTAATTTAAAGGGGTTTATTGATGTGGAAACAGCCAAACCCTTCCGTGATGCCTGTCTTAAATCTCTCAATAAAGCCGGCACAAAAATCGTTTTTAATTTAGAGGGACTGCAATTTGTCGGTTCCAATGGGATCATTCCTTTTGTCGAAACCCTCCATGATCTCTATGATCAGGCCACTGTGGAAATCAAATTTTGCAAGGTGAGCATGGAGTTTCAAAAAATCTTTAAAGCCAGTCCTTTAAGGGACGTAGAAATTTACAGTGATGAAAAAATAGCCATCTTGGCTTTGGTTGAGCCAGCCGCCGGGTAAGCTTCGCCGCAGAGTTCCTTCGCTTCGTTCAAGACGACGAAGGAACTGACTACATGTCTATGTTTTTTCCCTGAGTGATATACTTCTTCAAAAAGTCGTCTTCGTAATTGCTGACGGATTTTGATCTTTGCAATTCCACAGAAAGTTCACGATTGAGTTTGGTGAGAGCCGTGGTTTTGGTCTTTTCTTTCTCATGTTCTGCCTGCAATTTGTACCAAAGATTTTGCAAGTTCTCGATCTGTTTATCGAGCTCGGCATTGTCCTTAGAGAGACTGTTAATGGTCTCTTCGCAGGTTTTGAGCTGCACGGTCATCTGAGTCTTTTCGTGTGAGAGATTTTTGGTTAAAAGCTGTAAATTTTTGAGCTCTTGACGAGAGGTCATAAGGTCTTGTGAGAGTTGAGATGTGGCTTGTTCTTTTTCGCGCTCTTTGAGGATCAAGGCGTTTTCGAGTTCGGTTTTTTCTTCCACAGCTTTGCGTTGGAATTCAATTTGCTGTTGCAGAGATTGCAAAGTGTCTTCCATTTGTTTGAAATTTTCGTTTCTACGTCCTAACTGTTGGCGAAGATCTTTGGCGTCTTCTTCCTTTTTTTGCAGATACGCACACAGTTCCTCAATCTTTTTCTTAAGAAAAGTGTTCTCATCCTGTAATTGAAAATTGTCCTTTTCTAATGGCAGGAGGCGCTCTAAATCTTTAATTTTAGTTTGGAAGTCAGTCTGAAGATTGCGACTTTCTTCATCTTTTTTCTGATGGACAGTGTGGAGCTCGGCGTAGCGGGTCTCGAGGAGTTCAAGCTCTTTCTTGTATTGTTCAAGTTGCGCTTGCAGATCTTTCAGTTTTTCGGATTGGCTTAAGTCTTTCTCATGGGAAAGCTCTTGATGATGTTTAAGAGTGTTAAGTTCTTTTTCGATAGTTTTGGAGGTTTCTTCGAGCTCCAGAGCGCGTCGTTCGAGAACAGCATTGCGGCGAATTTGCACTTTAAGGCGTGCTGTTAAATCCTCAGTTTGTGAGATCAGGGTTTCCACCGTGGCAGAATGGATCACGCTAATCGGCACTTTGGAGAGATCAGGGGGCTCTGGGATTTGAAATGGCAATGGAACGGGAACGAACTCATTCTTGTCATTTTCAGACATACTTTTCCTCCGTGAATAACTGGTGACCGAATCCTGGTCTTCCTCTCATTATTTTCTCTGGTTTCATCGACGTATGTCCATGCTTTTAAGTTCTGACGCACCAGCGCTATTAAGTAGAGAGCCGGCATTTCCGATAGGAGATTCATGGGACTTTCGGAAAAACAAAACAATCAGCAAGCGTCACAAAATGCAGTTGATGCACTCCCTGCCGCCGCTCTCGTTCCTGCCTCTGGGCCGGGCGCCGAGCGTGTAGCCGAAGGCATAAAAAATCTTCAAAAACGTCTGCACTCTCTTATAGAAAACGACAATTTTAAAAATAAAATCTCTTTTGGGTCCGTGGTTTTAAAGTCAGTAGCTCAAGGCGGCTACGACCGTGCCCTTCGAGAATTAGAAATGGTGGGGGACGGGTTTGAGGCCTATCCGGCTTTTGCTATCCGCACGCAACGCCAAGTGGAGCACGCTAAAAGTCTAGTTTTTGCCATTAAGACAAAACATGAAGTGGGAAAGTCAGCCCATATCAATCGCTCTAAACAAAAAGAGCTGTCGGATAAAATCACCGAACATTTTGTAGAGCTTAAAAAGACATTGATCAATATTGAAAAAATACAAAAGAGTGTACGCTCATCCGATCTCAGCTCAACCACACTTTTTTTTAAATCGGCATTTTATTCGGTCGCCGTGGTGTTTTTGGTTTACACCTTTTATCAAGCCAGTCATTTCATGAGCGATTTATCACTCATGGATGTTTTTTCCTTTTTTACTCTACAATGGCCTGAGTAAAAATTTAAAAAAATTACTGTGGCAGACGTTTATAGGTCTCTTGCAGTGTGGGTAGGTAGGCCCCGCCTTGATAAAGTCTATTATTAATAAACAATGCGGGAGTGCCTTCGACGCCCAACGATTTACCTAGCTCAATTTGCGCTTTGATATCTTTGAGAGTCTGAGGATTCTTCATGCATTTAAGAACATCGTCATGATTCAACGCCAAGGCTTGGCTCATTTTTTTTATTTCCGCGGGAAGATCCTTGGTCTCCGCCCACAGTGCAGGTTGAGTAAATAAATACTCTTGGGCTTCGTGACCTTTATTCTGTTGATTGCCACAATAAGAAATTTTGGCCAGATCGCAACGTCGGCCGGGATCATTCTCCGGGCCCGCACAGCCATCCAGGGGCCAGGGTTGGAAGATGATCTGCACATCACCGTTGGTTTTTGCAAAGGTATGAAGTTTAGGAAAGGCATCGATGCAATGGCTGCATAAAAAATCAGCAAATTCGACAATTTTCATTTTTGCAGAATCAGGCCCAAACTTTTGCGGAGCAACAAGATTGATGGTTCTCACGGGTTGGCTCAGCCAATTTTGTAAACGCAACTCGGTCAGTTGATCAAAATCACTATGTTTATATTTTTGTAAGACAACGCGACCGGTGGCCCAGCCAACAGCGAGAATAACAACACCGCAGGTGATAAGAGATTTAAGAAATTTTGCCTGTGAGACTGGCTTTTTTTGTGGAACCAAAAGCCACAAGGTGAGGACATTCAATAGGGAGAGGGCATAGGCGGCTGTGCAAAATGGGCAAAGACTGTTGAGTTGCGTGATGGAGATGGTGCCCATGACGAGGCTCGCGGCAAAAGCAAAACCTGAGATCACCAAGGCGATCTGTAAGTTGCTCTTTTTTTCCTCAGAAGAATCAGTGAGGAAAGCGCGCAAAAAATAAAACAATAAAACCAGTTGTGTGATGATGCCAAAAATTGAGAGTGGGGTGCCGAGAAACTCAGAAAAACTGCTGGCAATGGAAGTATTGCAGTTCAAAAAAGAGTTGATATTGCACAGGGCACTGCCTTCGCCCATGGTGTATTTGGTCACAACATGCTGTTGAAAAAGATAAATATGAACAAAGACCGAGAGTAATGATGTGATGATGACGATTAATGAACGTTTATCAGTGATTTTACTTGAGTGCATAGATTGTCTTCCTTAAGCTTAAGCTAAAAGCATAATCTATCCTGAACGATCGATCGTGTCCATCTTTTGAAGCGAGGTTTTTTGTGTCGTCGCGCTCACCCCAAATGAGCTTAAAGGTTCGTAAAGAGGTCTTGCAGAAAATCAAACAGCAAGTGCGTTTGTATTTGGGCGACGAACCTCCTGGACTTCGACGCTATGCTTTGGCCTATAAAAAAGATATCGAAAGAATGCGTTGGAAGACCTCCAATGAAAGCGAACTTTTTGCGCAAATGGCACAGGCGCGCGTGATTGTGGGTGGCGATTTTCATGCGTATTCACAAGCCCAGCGGGTTCATTTGCGCCACCTACGACAACTGTTGCCTCAACATAAGGTGGTGCTGGCTGTCGAATGCATTGAGTCGCGCTACCAGAAATTTTTAGATGAATTTATGGCTGGGACATTGTCGGAAAAAGCCTTTTTACAAAAAGTGCAATGGTCTAAAAGCTGGGGTTTTTCTTGGGAGCATTATAAACCCCTTTTTGAACTTCTACGCAGTCATGGTGGATACTGTTTGGCCTTGAATAAAAAAACACCAGCCACCTATCAGGGGCTGCGCGCCCGAGATCACCATGCCGTTCAGGTTATAAAAAAAGCTCTTAAAAAATGTCCTACGGATAAGATCTATGTGATTTATGGTGATCTCCATGTGGCACAAAAACATTTGCCATCTTTAATTCAAAAACAACTGGGGAGGAAACCCGCCGTCGTTTCTCTTTATTTGAATCCTGAGAAAGTGTATTTCCAATTGTTAAAAAAGAATAAGGTTGAGCAGGTGAGGATCCTGCGTTTTCAAGAAAATCAATTTTGTCAGATTGAATCTCCTCCCTGGGTCAAATGGCAAAGTTATCTGCTCTTTTTAGAAGAAACGTTGGATCTTGCTCTTGAGGAAGAAGGGCGTGATTATTCGGAGCATATCGCCACCCTTTTGCAAATCATGAGCAGTGATTTTGCCGTGAAGATTTCCACCGATGTCAGTGTGGCCTCATTTTCCGATAATGATTTTCTCGATGTTTTGCATGAAAAGTTACAGAAAGAACACTTTGTTTTAGCACGTCGTTTGATTGAGAGTGATATCAGTTTTTTTGAGCCGCAAACTCAGCGTGCCTACCTGGCGCGCGGCACCGTCAATTACGCCGCCCACTTGGCGGGTTTAGTTTTCCATTCGCGAGTGAGTAAAGAAAAAAGTTTACAGCGTGTTTTTCCGCAAGATTTTGAAAAGGTCATTTGGCATGAAGCGGTGGCTTTCTTTTTAAGCAAAGCAATCAATCCTCACCGTAAAGCCATGAGCATGGGCGATCTTAAAAAACAATTGGCCGCGTTCTCACCGCGCGACCATGGGGAGAGGGCCCTCAAGTTGGCCTTGGATCAAAAGATGAAAGAGCTTTTACGTAGTTATTCTATGGATGCGGACCGAGATGAGTCTCGCCATAAGATGCGTTTGCGCGAAGTGGATTACTATAATGCAAGTCGCATTTTAGGGGCTATGCTGGGAGAGAAAATTCATCAACTTATGAAAACTGGACGTCTGTCGCGGGAACAATTATTGGAGTGGATCAAAATGGATATGGACCTAACGAATTTTGACAAAATCTATATTCAGATTTTACGAGAACTTGATAGACTGGAACCTGTGGAAAGTGAGCTTTCTGCGTCGGGGAGAGAAAATTAATGAAATCGAATTGGTATTTTGAGGTTCATGGGAAGGCGGAGGGCCCAATCACAACTTCCGAGTTGATCAAAAAAATTCAAGCTGGTGAACTCAAATTATTGGATTTAGTTTTTCGTGAAGGCGATGCTCATTGGATGCCGGTCGAGAATTTTCCAGAGCTCAAAGAAGTGGTGGAGGAAACGGCCGCGGGTTTTAAGCTCGATGCCGATTGGATTATTTTACGTCGTTATGAGCGCGATGGAAAAATGGCGCAAGAGCAAATTGGCCCCTTCTCCAGTGAGCAAGTGCTTAAGCTGTTAGATCGCGGTACCATTCAATTTACAGATTTTGTTTGGCGTACCGGTTATGAGTCATGGGCGCCTCTGGGACGAGTGGATGAGTTTGAAGCTCCTTTAAAATCTTCTGTGGTCATCGATAAATCTCTTTACGAAAAACCACGTCGAGATATCTTAGAAGGCGTGCCGCCAGCTGTCAGCAAAGCTGCAAAGGCTTATAAACCTCCTTCGCAAAAAGATTCTGAAGATCGGCCAGAGGAAGCTTCGGGTGAGGATTTAGCGCGACCATTGTGGACAAAAATTAAATCATCCAAAAAAAGACAGGACGAGGAGCCTGCCCTCAAAGAGACAAAAACAGCCAAATCAAAAAACACGGAGAAGGAGAGTCCTGCGAACGAGCGACCGACGCGGGATCTACAAAAAGCCGATCGACGGGTGAGCTCGCGTCGCGAGGACGAAAAACATCACGATGAAGTCGCAGTTCAGCAAGTGCAAAAACGCTGGCTGAATGTCGCCAATTTAGTTTTACTCTTTGTTTCATTTTTGGGTTTAGCACTTTTTGCTGTTTACGGTCCGCGTGCGTACAAGCAGTGGAAGGGGTCCTCAGGAGTGGCGACCACCACAGAGACTCCGCAAATTTTATTTGAAACTGTCGATGGAAAACAAGTGGTTCCCCCGCCTCCCAAGCAGGCTCCGATGGTACCTCCGCAGCCTGCTGAGAAGCCAGTCGTCGCAGCTCAAGCGGATGTGAGTGTGCCATCGGCGGGCGAAACTCCTGTCCCAAATTCAACAAATGCGAAACAAATTTCTTATTTTAAGAATCGGGAGCGGCTCCATTTATTTTATCAATCGCAAAAAGGTTTACGTTTGATTGCCGATGCAGAAAAATTGTTGCAGAAAAAAAAGCCTAAGAAAAAAGGAGCGGCCCCACCTCCACCGCCATCATTAAAGGTCTGGTTGCAGCAAGTGGCTTCTCTGCGGGCCTTTCTCGAAAAAGACACTTTCCCACAAAAACTCTATCCCGAGCTCCATAAAAAATTACTAAAAACCACGATCCAGCTGAGCGATCGCGGACGCGAGGTGGACATGCAGCTTGCGCAAAGTCGTGGTCTTTCCAAGACCTCTTTTTTTAAAGATATTGAGATTGAGTTTAAGTCGTTATTGAAGAAGGCGCGTGAGCTCGAATAGGCCCTAGGTCCAGGAAAATGTAAAAAGGTACGTCGATACTTTCCTGGATAAATCATCAAGTTTTAAGGCGCTTTTCCCGATAAAAAGCTTATGAAATTAGGTCCTTCTGTTTACGCATCTTTAATCATGGCCATCTTTGCATGTTTTGCTTTGTGGCGTGGAGAAAAAGAATTTTCTCACGACAAACAATTACAAAAACGTGTAGATCAAATTTCAAAAAAACTCATGGAACAAAAAGTTCAGACGGAAATCGCCGTAGCGCGCTTAGTGGATTTTAAGCAAGAAGTTGGCCAATATGTGACGGTCGAAAAAAATGGCTTAATTTCAGATCCTGTACGTGAGTTGGCGAGTGTGATTCCTCATCAACGTTTAGAAAGTAAAACTCGCAATGCAGAGTCGGCACATTTATTTCAAGCGGGAAAACAAGCATTTGATCAAGGTCAGTACGAAGTAGCGATCAAGAAATTTTTAGAAACTGTTTCAAAGTATCCTGACTCTGTTTTGCAATTAGAAGCTTCCTATTTTTTAATTCGTAGTTTTTATTTAACTGGCAACAAACAAGAAGCTTTGGTGTGGGTCGAGAAGATGTTAAAAAACTATCCTGAAAGTCATTGGACGGCCAAGTCGATGGTTGTTATGGCGCACATCTATGTCGATCAAAATCGTAAAAACGACGCGCTTGATGTTTATCAAACTGTGTTAAACACCTTTCATGATCCGGCTCTGCAAGAGGAAGTCAAAAGACAACTTGTTGATATGGGACTCCTCTAATGCGTCCCTTTTTTTTAATGCTACTTATGGGCCTAGGACTCTGTTGGGGGGCTCTGGCGCAAGCGGGAGGATCTCTCCTTCCAGCAAATTGTCTTAAGGACAAAGTCTATCCTTGTGCCATCTACGCCTACAGCAAGACGTTTTTTACGCATGCAGAAAGCCAATATTATGTATCAGCAGATACTTTGTTGGAATTACGTAGTGACAGTGAAATGGTTTTACATAAAGGCATCTTGTGGTCGCAGCAAAAACACGGGGTGCATTTACAAACAATTTTTGGAGCAGTGCATTTATCGGCTGCGAGCGAAGGACTTATTGATGTAGGAGTTCAGCAAATCACGGTCAGTTCGACCAAAGGGACACTCACCGTACAGCCACGCGGAGAAAAAGAAGATGTTTCGCTCATCGCAGGGACACAAATTTATCTTTGGCCGATGGATTACCAAGAACATTCTTCAGCAGTTAGTTTTCCGCGAGTTCTGGAGCTTAAAACATATGTGAAGACGGTGTCCAAGGTATTTCCTTTCACCGAAATTAATTTTCAAAAACATATCGAATCGGTTGCACAAAAGACCGTTCTTGCAAGCCAACAGCAGGCTTTGTGGAATAAGACAATCGTCGAGAGAAAAATCGCCCATGTTCAAGAGCAAGAACGTCGACGAAGGTATGTAAGCGAGTACGAAAAAGAGCGTGCCGAGTACCTTCGTAAGCGATTTCGTCAAAAAAACAATTTCGAAGAATAAGCACTTTGTGTTAAAATAAGTTAGAGACTAAAGTCTTATTTCCATGGAGGGAAATATGTCGTCCATTAATGGCAACGATCCCTATGATGATCTTAAAAAGATGCGTGAGTATCATCGCAAACGTGAAGAAGATCTTAAAGCGAAACACGCAAAAGAAAAAGAAAAATTAAGTGAATCACATCAGGAAAATCTGAGCAAGACAAACGCGTCTCACCAAAATGAGCTCAAACGTCGCAATAAAGAAGAACAAACGACAATTAATAAAAGTGATATGAAGTATGTTCGCGATATGGAAAAGCTGAAGGATTTGCACAATAAAAAATTACGCAATATCAATGAGCGAGAATCGCAAGAAAAAGAAGAATATGTTAAATCTTTTGAGAAAAATCTAGAGCGTAAAGATAAAGTGCTGCGCTCACAATTGACTGAGAAACAAAAAACTTATCTAGAGACCATGGAAGAGCAAAAGATGGCTCATGATGATGCTTATATGAAACAATCACAACGCTCGCAAGATGCGCTGGCGTTGCAAAAAGAGCGTATGGAGAGAGAGTATAGTAAAAAAGAAAAAGTGATGACGCAAAACCAAGAGCAGTCACTCGGCAAAGTGACTTCTGAATATGATGAATATCGTTCGCAAAAAGAACGCGATATGAAAAAGGCACAAAGAAAACAAAACTACCAGTTAGAATCGACCGAGCAAAAGTACGCTCACATGTTAGATGACAAAGATCGCGATCATTCAGCGCGCCTCGGTGAAATGCGCGAATTAAGCCGTGATGGGTTGGATAAAGAAAAGCGCGCCATGCAGAAGCAGCTAAAAGAAGATCGTGAGAGCTTGGAAAAGGCACGCGAAGATCTAGAAATGGGCCGCAATGCCAAACAAATCGATCATCTGCAGTACAAGCTGGCGCAAAATGAAAAACAAAGCCAGCGTGATCTTCGCAAAGCGGAGAGGGCAAAACGTCGCGAAGTAGAGAATGTCAGAACAGCGTATCAAGACAATGTCGAGAAATTACAAGAAGAGCGCTCGAATCAGTTAGAGTTACACAATCGTCAACGTGCCGAACAAGCGGCCAATTCTCAACGTACGACAGAAGAGAAAATAGCCAATGCTCATGATTTTTACAATGAGCATTTAATGGAAGAGGCCGATCATAACGATGCGAACGTCGCACGTCTGCAAAAGAAACTTTCTAAAGATTCCATTCAAAAACAAATGATGACAGATCATCGTTTCCGCAAAGTTCAAGATGACTATGTGAAAGATCGCAATACTTTACAAAAACAACATTCCAAAAATGTGGAGGCCTTGCATCGTGAGCAAGAAAAAATTCTCCATGCAGAGCGAGGACAGCGCGTAGAAGAGCGAGAAGCCATGCGCGAACGTTTTTCCGCGGCCGTGAACGAAATGCAAAATAAGCACACCAATGATCTCTATGAAATGCAGGGACGTTATGAGGCGATGATTGGACAATTAAAAACGGATTATGAGAATCATATCCAGGATATTAACGATAAAAACACGCATCAAAATATGGCTTTGCAACAAACCAACGAGCAATATTTAAAAAATAAAGAAGCTCATTTTGAATACCGCCTTAAAAAAATCGAAGAGGCTTATAACGAAAATTTAAAACGCATTAATGGTCGCCACGAAGAAGGAATTAAAACTCTGGCTGAAAATAAAACCTCTAAAGGCCGCTATGCTTAAAAGCGTGTGTCTGATAGTTCTGCTAGGGAGTGGGGTAGCACAAGCGGCTCCTCCGGAGATGGAGCAAAACTGTTTAAAGATGTATCAAAAGTCTTTAAGCAAGAGTCGTCGGCAGAATGTTTGCTCGTGTGTGATGCAAAACCTGAAAGAGCGTTTTGATAAAGCGCAACTGGAAGAGCTTCAACAAATTTATCGTCGTAAGTTAGGTCGTTATGAAGCCTCCAAAGACGAGAAAAAAAAGGCCTATTTGGAATTTGATTCCATGGTGCACGCTCAGTGTTTGCAGAATACGCAGTGGAGACGTCCCGTTGAAGATTTGGGTCGTCCCGACGAACTCTAAAAAAACGCTCGACCTTATTTGCGGCGCGTCAAATACTTTCTAATAGATTCACCCTAAGTATTTATTTACACTCATAAAAACAGTGTTTTACAGGATCGTAAGACATATTCATAAGGAGACAACGATGAAAGCATTATTGATCGCAGTCGTAGCGCTAGGACTTACTGCCTGTGCTTCTGCAAAGAAAACAGAAACGACCGCAGCACCCGTAGCGACAGAGACAGCAGCAGCAGCAACAACGACTGGTAAAACAACTAAAACTGCCAAAAAAGTAAAAGCTTCTGCTGAAACGGCGACGACAGCAACAACAAGTTCTTCGGACGATACAGCGACCAGCGCGGGATTGCCTTCAGTCACTGGTACAGAAAAATCATCAGTGACATGCACAAACAAAGCAGACACACGCAAGATCTCTGTTTTAGCAAGAGCTGAAGGTGGGTGTGGAGTTGTTTATAATAAAATGGGCGAAGAAAAAACAGTCGCTATGGCGAAGTCAGAAAACTACTGTGAATCTGTTTCTTCAAAAATTAAAACTAATCTTGAAGGTGCAGGATTTAACTGCGGTGGAGCAGGGTCTTCTTCGGATCAACCCACTCAGTAATCTCGATTAAAATTGAATTTCTGGCTTACGATCGTAAGCCAGACTATTTCGTTCCTCGTCCATCGCGACGATCAATGATTCGGTCCACAATGTTTTGATAGGCTAAATCACCAAAAAGATCACGAGCTGCCTTATTGTACGCGCGAGCAGCGGCATCTTCCGTGGCAAAATCACCCAGGAAAAAAGCTTTGTTGTTTTTCTCAATACGCGCTCTCCATATTTTTTTGGAGCGAATAAAAGAGACACCACGAAATTTAGAAGATGTTTTTTCGGCCCGCTTTGGCAACATTCGTTGGCGTTCTTTCATGCTGCACACAACGATATTTTCTTTGCGGTAATCGAGACCTGCTTGCCAGCGACGAGGATAGGCCATTTTGCCTTTTTTGGGTTTCATTAAATATTGGCCCAGAGACATGGTGCGTGTGGAATCACCGGTGCGAATGCTGGTGACAACAAGGGGCTTTTTTTCTTTACCACGATAAATGACTCGCCAACTGCGCTCCATAAGATCGTCGTAATCTTCCGCATCCACTTTTACTTTTTCACCGGTTTTGGTCAGTAATGTCTTCCATGGTTTTGACATAGAGGAAATCTCCTTTGGTAGGCTCTGAAAACAGCTTACAATAAAGTTTGTAACTTGATGACATAATTATGCTGTAGAAGCGCATTTTCACTTCTGAAACTTACGACGAAGGTCTACTTTTAAGGCATTGCAGAGTCCACTGGGCCAACTCACCCAGTTTCGGGTCATCGATATAAGGAGTGACCAGAGGTTCCAACGTGTGAAGGCGAAGGTTGGCGATCACAATCAGTGCATTTCGTTTGAGGCCACGCCCTCCGGCGCGTACAAGTGGCGTTCCGTGAAACAGTTGCAGCAATTTGTTATTAGAATGACTGAGAATGATTTCCAAATCACGAGCGAGGTCGTCTTGGCTCGGAGCCGTGTGGGTGAAGTCGCGGAGTTTGATATTCCACGGACAAACTGTTTGGCAAATATCACAGCCAAAAAACCATCCTGCAAAGTTTTCTCTTAAGGCTGTGGGAGGAATACCACGCGATTCTATAGTCCAATACGAAATACACTTGGTGGCATTGAGGGTTTTATCGTCTTCGAGCGCCTCTGTGGGGCACGCCTCAATGCAACGTCGACAGGTACCGCAATGATCCGGAGAAACGCGAGGAGTGTCTTGTGTTGCAGGAAGTGTGGTATAAATTTCGGCGAGAAAAAAAAGACTTCCTTCTTTGCGATCAATGAGACAAGTGTTTTTCCCAATCCATCCCAATCCGGCACGGAATGCGAGATCTCGCTCCAATACAGGGGAAGAGTCGGTAAAGGCCACGAACTCATGCTCTGGAAAAAGAGATTTAAGGTCGCGACAAACTTGTGTCACACGGTTTTTCAGCCACAAATGATAATCCATGCCTTGCGCATAGGAGGCGATTTTTAAATGAGGTGTGGGAAGTGTATTGACGGAGAGGCCGTAAGGAATGGTCATTACGAGGGCGCTTTGTGCGCGCGGTAGGAGAAGCTGTGGGTGTTCTTTCTGTGGGATATGATCTTGCAGGTATTTCATGTCGCCATGATAATTTTTATCGAGCCAGTTCTTATAAATATCGAGACTCAAGGGTGTGGTGAGTGCCGTGTGTCCCCAATGGGAGAAACCATAATGATCGAATGTCCAACGGAGCAGGTCCATAAACGCTTCTAGCATGAATTTCTACCAGGACAAATTCGATATTTAATATGGAAACAATTTACCTGACAGGATACGGTCGCCCTCGTAAACTGACGGTATGTTAAACACACTTTTTGAGAAACATCCCCAGTGGGCGCAAATCCAAGAAATTGACCAGACTCTGCGAGGCGCTGGCTTTCAGGCAGTTTTGGCTGGGGGGTGTGTGCGGGATGCCCTTTTAGGGAAGGTGGCCAAGGATATTGATATCGCCACAGATGCAACGCCCGAACAGATAGCCACGTTGTTCACGCGGGTGATTATGGTTGGGGAAAGTTTTGGAGTGTGTCGGGTTTTAACTTCTGAGATCGAAGGTCAACTTCCCGTGGAGGTGGCCACCTTTCGCGAAGAGTCAGATTACCAAGACGGGCGTCATCCACAGAAGGTTGTTTATTCAACTCTCGATAAAGATGCCCAACGTCGGGATTTCACCATCAATGCGATGTACTTTGATTTGCACAAGCAGCAACTCATCGACACAGTGAATGGTGCCGTGGATTTGCGTCAACGAGTTTTGCGCACGGTGGGCGATCCTCAACAGCGGTTTCAAGAAGACTCGCTACGTTTGTTGCGTGCGGCGCGCTTTTCTGCGCAAATGGATTTGACCATTGAGCAAGAGACGCTCAAAGTTCTGCGCGCGCGCGCTTTTGAAATCCATCGTGTTTCCAAAGAGCGTATCCAAGATGAAATCAACAAAGCTTTTCAGATCACTCAACCGCGCCTGTTTTTTTCTTGTTTAAGTACGGTGGGTTTACAAAAAGAGATTTTTAAAGATTGGTCGTGGGAGGAGAAATCCCTGTCTCTGTTTTTTGCGAACTCCGTGAGCGTGGACGAGGGCTGGGCTGGATTGAGTTTGTTACAGACGTCTTTTAAGATAAAAAATCTCAACGAGCGTTTGAAAGAATTAAAACTCTCCAATGATAAAATATATTTTGTGCAGACAGGCCTGCTGTTAAAAGATTTTTTGAGCCAAGGGCGTGAAGACGATCTTCGTGGTTTTGTGAATTTAATGAAGAGGCGCGATATACAAAAATCTGTAGCTTGCACGGCGAAAGCTCTGCAGGCGCTTTCGCAAAAAGACCCTCGTCCGCTGTGGCAGGGCTATCTCACGCGCTATTGTCCTCAGGGGGCATTGCCAACGGCGCTTGTTACCGGCGAGGATCTTTTGCAGGCCGGTCAAAAGCCAGGGCCTAACATTGGCCGGGATCTTGAGGAGACGTATCTCTGGCAATTACAGAATCCAAATTTAGATAAAAGTGGTGTTTTGAGTCTACTGCTGCAAAAACGCAAAGCAAAGTAATAAGCTCAGCTTTTAGTGCTTTGGCGATGGAGAGATAGGCTTTTTATTCTCACGGCCGTGATGATGAGTGAAATCGTACTCGGGATTTTTAGAAAAACGATCCGTCCAATTGGACCATTTTTTTTTGCCAAGGTCGTGTTCGACAACGCCTTTTTTATTAAAGATTTTAGCATCAGTTCCAAAAAGAAAATCAAGTAGTGGTTTCAACATATCACTACTTATACTCGGACTTTTTAGTGTTTGCAAAACGTCTTATTGACGCAATCCTCAGCAAATAGAATCTTGCGTTCAGAGGAAGGAATGTCACCGCGGATTTTAATATATCCTTGCACACGAGCTTGTAAACAAGCACGGGCGGTTCGTTCAAAGGCCTCTTCGCGAGTGGAACCACGGAATTTCATTTTGCCCACATCGGCAGATTCAAAAATACATGATGGTGTTTCTGGCGCCGAGTTGAGATCGCGTTCTGTCGGTGCTGCAAACAATTGAATGCTTAAAGACATAACTGTTAAAAATAAGACCCATTTCATAAATCACCCCTACCTTGAGTAGGAGCAATTTGAGGGCCAAGAGTAGGTTTTAAAAAATCATTTAAGTACTTAAAAATACATAGTATTTTTCGTGTTTCAAGATGAGACACTGTGTGCAGTGTTGAGGTGGAACTTGTTCTGTTGAAAGTTTAGTCAGTAGGGGTGGATGGCACTGTCAGGGATTTTAAAGCCCAAAGAGCGCATATAGGTTGCGGCCCAGTTTAAATGCCGGGATGACGGATGATAGTGGCCGCTGTTGTTTGAGAGCAGAGAGACCGTTCCGTCGCGCTCGAATTCAATGGCGCCCGCAAATAAGACAGGCATGCCCGCAAAAAAACTGCTGTGACAAAAATAAATAGGTAGTTGTTGTATATCATGGGACAGATAGATTTTTCGATCCAGGCCAATCACGACAATCCAATGCTTTGGGCCACGCAGCGGTTCTCCAGTCTGTACATTCTTGACGCCTTGTTCGGTCCATTCATATTCGAGATTCCGCCGTCTTGGTTCGTCGAGGTACCAGACGCGAGCACGAAAACGTCCATGAATGAATAGGGTAGGCCAAAAAGGTTCAGGATAAAAATAGCTCCATATAAATAAAGGGCCGGGGTGATCATCGGGAAGGGGAAAGAGGTCGGAAAACTTGTGATGAAGCGATCGTATTTTCCAACTCAACCAAAGTTCTTTCGCTTTATTGTTTGTCTTGGAGAGTTGTTCTGCGAGACGATGACTTTCTAGGGTGAGTTCCTGGGCCTGTGGGTTTTGTCTAAAATAATCGAGAGGAAAAATATCATAGCAAACGCGCGCTTCGGCAGTGGGTGAGACAGAAATAATAAACAAACTGACGAAAACATAAATGGAAAATTTAAGCATGAAACATTTTAATCATTTTTATTTGTCAAATCCAGTCTGGTTGATTTTTATGAAAAAGATTCATGTCCGCAAAAATGGCGGTGGGTTTTGCTTAATAACTTGCGTGATTATGCGGAATATCTAATTCCACGGCTATACGAACGCTGCCCTCGTCATTGGCTTCATAAGCATTAAAAGGGTCGGATTGAAGATGGTCTTTGGTGAGGCGGAGAGCCCAAATATTATAAGCGCCCTTCCAGCGCCACATAATAAACCCATCTTTTTGTATCTCGGGATGGGCGGGGAGGTCTTGAAAAGATTCTTTAAGAAGACGAACGGCAGTGGGGAATGAGTTTTTTCCTGGTGGAATTTCAAAAGACATATGTTGGAGAAATGGCGTTGTTTTTTTTTGCGAAAAAAATTGTGCATGAAAGTGACGAGTGCCCTTGAGCGGAGACTCGGTTTTAATCAAATGAAGAGTTCCAGTGAACGGATTGTCTTCTTTGAGATATAGGGGAGTGGTTTTTGCTTTTTGTAAAAGATCGATCGTTTTTTTGAGGCTGGATTTGTAAACCGAGTGACGCAAGATTTGTGTCATGTAGCGCGAGTTTTGTAAATTGACAGTCGGTGTGGTGGTTGAGGTTGTTGTGAGTGGTGGACCTGTCAGAAAGGGAAGTGGAGAATGGGTTGAGTTTGTTGTGAGTTCAGATTCAGTTGTCGGTTGTAATTCTTGTTGTTTATTTTTTAACCAAGCGACGGTTAAAAAAAGTACAATTGTGACGACCAAAAGAGGGATACGACTTTTATGCATGAAATTCTCCTACGAGGTTTAAAAGGTTTCTTCTTGCCATTGTTTAAGTTGTTGAGTGGGATCCATAAGATCGGAACGTCGAGAGTATTGCCCACGACTTTGCGTCAAGGGGCCTGATGCGTTTCCTCGGTACATTTCAAAATGGAGCATTTCGAGATGGCTGACGTTACCGATGTGCTGACCTTTGACAACGCGAGCGCCAACACGGGAAAGGCCGGGTACATAATTCGAAACTTCTCCGTAGCGAACAACCGCACCAGATTCATGTTTAATTTCTATAGCATCGGTACCTGCATAAAAATGGTAACGACTTAATATTTCACCACCAGAGATTGCAAAAACTTTTTCTCCTGGTGTACGGAAAAGATCACAGGCTGCGTGCAGTCGGCCATCGCGAGGGGCACCAAAGTAGCGGTGCCCGGAGCCGCGAACATAATCATAAATGGGAGGTTGTTCGGTAGGGAAGCGGTTGCCAGAAGGGCTGTCGACAACAATGGTTGAGCCTTCGATAAGTGTTTCTCCTGTGGGACTGCCGACAAGCCCCATCTCAGGACAGTCTTCGGGGCGTTTGATAAAAGAGGCGGCGGCCCATCCCATGATCGCTGTGCCTTGTGCATTGTGGGCTTGCACTTTGATTAAAAGATCCTGACCACGATAGCGTTCTTCGCGTCCACCGTTCCAACCTTGGTAGACTTTAATTTCTTGAAAGCGTTGAATTCGATAGATCACATTTTCGAGAGAATCGTCATAAATTCTTAATGGATCGGCACGGGTGCAGACGACATTTTGAAGCCAGGGTGTGGATGTGGGGGGCGCTGTCGGTTGGGCGATGGGGCTGGTGTTTTGTATGGCGGGAGCGGTGGCATGGGGAGTGAGTTGTGTTTGTGCTTTGACAACAAGAGGGGGCGATGTTTGTGGAATGGGGGACAGCGCATTGATTTTTTGCATACGCATTTGTTCTATAAAGTTGGAATTTTGGAAAGCAAAAGAGATAAGTGGTGTCCCCGGAGCGTTTTTGACTTTAAAAAAAGGTAAGATTTGACAGCGTAAATAATTGCAACATCGCTGAGCAAGGTAAGAGCCATCCGCTCGGCGGGCGACTTCGAGAGTTTGATTATTGAGATCGGGAGAGTCGTTGTTGTGTTTGGTAGAATAGATTCTTAAATTCCATTTTTCGGCGGTGTCGAAATAGTGTTCAGGTAAAGGAACATTAAATTGATGCTGTTCTTGCGTTGTGGCTTCACGCAAAACATTTTTGCGAGTGTAGTCAAAAACGGTTCCCGCTTGTAGAGAACTTTGCGAAGCACTGAGGGTTTGCTTAAGTACAAAATAAGGCGAGCTGTGCAAGGCCAGTGGTTCGCAGGATAAATTTTGACGCCAAATATTTTCAAAATACGTTAAGGTGGCTGTGGATTGAGCAGCGACGGGCATTGGTTGCAATACCAGTACGATGATCATTCCCCCTATTTTTTTGAGTAAATGCATTCAAGCACCTCCCTCGTTGGGAGGATAATTACAGTATTTGTACCAAGACGTGTTGCCTCTGATTACGATTTGAGAAGGGAGGTTGAGAAATTTTTACCAAAGCAGAGACGAAAGTTGTTAATGAGGAGTTGAAATTGCAGAGGCTTGAATTTGTTTTTTATAGAGATAAATAGCCCAGCTGCCCATCAGTGTTGTTATGAGTGATATAAGCGAAAGTAATAAGAGCAATTGAAGATGTTTTTGTTGGTCGACCATCCAACCAAAAAAGAGAGGGCTGATGGATGTGACAACGACGATGATCGTTGCGAATAAACTTTTGATCGCACCAAGATGTTGAATGCCATAAAGTTCCGCCCACAGCGACGATTTGATCGGCGCGGCCGCGCCCACGGTGAGTCCGCATAAAAAGAGTCCGACATACGATGTGAGTATGGGAGAAAATCCCCAAAGAATAACAAAAGCGATGGTGAGAGGGATTTGATAGTACGGAAAAAGTTGAATGGCGCCTAATTTATCCACTAACGGGCCAATGAGAAAAGAAGAGAGCAGTCGCCCTATGGCAAAAAGACTCATGGAAAATGCAATGGTTTGCAGAGGCCATCCTTTCGCTTGGGTGTAGGAGAGTTGGTAAATTAAAAATCCTGAAAGTGAGAAGGCGGGGAATACGCTGTGAGATATCAGCAGATAAAAAATCTTGTGGCGTAAGACCTCTCTGGGGGTCCAGCTTTTTTTGTTGGTGTGGGCGTCGACAAACTCCCCTTCTTGCGGTCCATGATTATAAAGATGATTTTTTTTGGTGATAAAAAAAGTGGCCGGGAGATAAACGCTGGTGAGAATCACCGCCAAAAGGTAGGTTGTGTTGAGCTCGCCATAAAAACCAATGACAAGAGCAATGAGGGGCGTAAAGACTCCTTCGGCAAGAGGAAAACCCACATTGGTTAAGCTTAAGGCCTTTCCTCTATTCAATCCAAAATAGCGAGCCGTGCAAACCCCGTTGATGTGGGTGCAGAGTCCTTGACCTAAAAGTCGTAGCAGAAAAATAGCGATAAAAAGTCCAAGAATATATTTTGTTCTAAAAAGTAAAAACACTCCGCTTAACAGTCCAAAAAAAACGCCCAAACAATATTTTCGGACATCCACACGATCAATCAATGGACCTAAGAAAGGGAGTGCAAAAGCACTGAGCAAAGTGGCCGCGGCGTAAAGTGTGCCGAAGGTTGTGTTGGTGATCTTATAGGTTTGAAAAATCATCAAACTAAACAGAGCAATAAAGTGCGATTGACCATAACAAGAAAAAAAGGAGTTAGTGAATGCAAAAAAGAGCGGAGCTGGTTCTTTTCTCAAAAGTTCATGATAGGTCACCCTCTTAGTAAGACGCTCTTTTTACCTGTCGTCAACAGTACTCCAACGATTCATTTTGAGACAATTTTAGAGGGCAGTGTTTCATAATCATGAATTTATGTATCATAATATTTACTCTGAAAAACTTTTGTCCAGGATTTAAAGAGTTTGATGGTTTTGCCGATAAGTCTTCGTGGTGCTTCGTCTTTTTCAATTTTTTAAAAAGGTGCCAGTTGTTATTTCCACCTGCACGGTGATGTTTTTTTCTGTTTGTGCTTTTGCGCAAACGGAGCCGCCGCAATTTACAACAGTGGATGGGCGTTTATATAAAGCCAACAGCTCGGATCCTCTGCTCGATAATTCTGTCCATTTACGCATTCAAATTTTAAATCCTGCAAAGACTTGTATTCTGTACGAAGAAGAACAGACGGTGAGTACACTTTCTTCTTCGGGATATTTTAATCTGCGAGTGGGATCTCCCACCTCGGGAGCAGATTCTCTTAAGCGTACCTCATATGACTCCG
>JBGSUL010000055.1:0-1847 GCA_041736155.1 Bdellovibrionales bacterium | reverse complement strand
GTCCACTCCTCCGCGAGGTGAAACACCAGATTTTGGGCGTAGCTGTGCCTCCCAGTCACCGCCGGTGACCGTGGGAACAATTAATTTCGTAAAATGTGTGAAAATATTTTTTTACGCAGGGCTAAATTCAGATTCGGGATCGACGAGCCACTGCCGCTACGGCATGAGGATCCTTCGGTGCACGAACGCTCATTCGGCGCGACACTTCTTTTTTTGCTAAATAAGTAAATACATCGGCCCAGTTTTTATCCGGAACGCTGTGGGAAATTATATTATGCGCCTGCTCTATAATTTGCATTTGTTCCGCCGTGAGGGTGATTGTGAGTGTTACCGACTGATCTCGATGCAAGACCTCTTTTTGCGCCGGAGCAACAGGCAAATCCAAAACGTTTGCTATGGTTTGCTCTGTTTCTTTCTGACTTGAATTTTCAATTTGCAAAATCAGCTCCTGTTTTTGTTCAGAGCTTATATATTCATTTTTTATTTTCTTCAGCTCCCGTGATGCGCGCTGAACCTGTGTGGCTTGGGATAACGTCAGTGATCCGCTTTCAAATTTTTCGGCCACCTCTGGCAACTCCCTAAGCAATCTCGCTCCATCAATTCGGCGCATGGCAGCTCCGGGACTGTAGCCAAAGTCTGTGACTAGACAATCAAACAGGCTGGTGTGATGATTTTCTAAATACAGCTTGCGACGGTCGATCTCCGCAATGCACTCCAGCACCTGGCGAGTGATTTTGCGTTCATTCAAAACGAAGTTTTTAAAACAAGAAGTAAGATCAGTATTTGAGAGAGTACTGAGATTCAAGTGTACTGTTTTTTCTTGATTGGGATTTTGTTGGTGCATGGTTCCTCCTAAAAATAAAAAGATAGCATATATTTTTTCTTTTCATTTTCTGAAGATTTTTAAATCCAGACGGTTTTTAAAAAATGCTCGTAAAGATTTATTGTGCGCGTTTAATGCGCCTCTGCTCCCGGAACTTTTTATCTGTTAGATGAGGTATGGATTTACTTTTAAAAATCGTTGAAGCTCAGATAAATACGTCAAAAACCTGGTCAAATATTTTTTTGAATTTGACACCGGATTTTCTGAGACTCAGTGAAGATTTTATTTCTTCAGAGTTTGGTTTGTTCAGAGGTGAACTTGTTAAAAGAGCGCCCGATAAGATCGAAGCGGGGCTGATGTCGCTGCGGCAGCAAAATTTTGCAATCCGTCGACTTTGTGTATCCTTAACCGAACTACATTGGCCGCTACGGCAATGAAAGTTGAGTTTATCCCGGAGTGCGTCTTGATAACATTGGATTTTATTATATTAGCACTTTATAAAAGTAATGCTTGGAGAATTAAAAGAATGTGGTTCTTCTTTACAATGTATTTGGGAAGCAGTTCTCGTCATTATTTCCGAGAACTGTTGGGTCTTGAAGTCTGTAAGTTCACGACGAAAGACTGAGCATCTAACCAGTGCATTGTTAACACAAATCAAAAGACCTAAAAAATTATTTATTGAGTTATTCCTGAAAAATCGGCTCTTCTTGGCTGTTGAAAGAGAATACCAAGCTTTCTTGTTCTTATCATAGATTCTATAAATTTTAGTGGCGGTTTCTATAGGAAGTGTGTGTACTTGAATTACAAATATTGCTTGAGTCAAATCAGCTAGTTATCCACAGGCAACAAAAAGAAGAAAGAGGGTTTTAAGGTGTCACCTCTTTTGGACTGCGGGCGTTTAGTGGGAGTCGAACCGGCTTAGAGTTGGAACGATGGCCGACTGACGTTTAATTCTGTTGCTATCTTATTTTCAAATTCCTCTGGTGGCAAGTAGCCAATGGCCGAGTGTAGCCGCTTCTTGTTA
>JBGSUL010000054.1:0-8601 GCA_041736155.1 Bdellovibrionales bacterium | reverse complement strand
AACAAGAAGCGGCTACACTCGGCCATTGGCTACTTGCCACCAGAGGAATTTGAAAATAAGATAGCAACAGAATTAAACGTCAGTCGGCCATCGTTCCAACTCTAAGCCGGTTCGACTCCCACTAAACGCCCGCAGTCCAAGTTCTCGGAAATAATTCCGAGAACCCTTCTAAAAATTCTTCTATCAAAGAAGTACCCAACCTTATAAGCAGAGTTTAGGCAACCTCGACAGAGTTAGTCAGTGGTAAGTCTTGGATTGGTTTTAGAGCTTTTAGGGTCACTGGTGCAGGGCCAATCTTGAGTTGTTGTCATTGATAACTCCGTATCCAACTTTACTGCCGAAGGCAGTAAAAAAACTTGCTGAAAAAGCGAACAAGCCTTATTGAATCCTGATTAACGAACTTTTGGCGAAAACGACAAAAACATAGAATAGTGGTTTTATGGATCTCATTACCTACAGAGAAATCTCCAACCCCAGCGGGGCGGACCTAGAGTTACTCGCTAAGCTCGAAAAGGCGATCTTCAAAATCGGCGCTAAAAGTACAGACAAACCTTCGCGCTTGCCGGGGGGAGCTGAGGGGCGTAAAAACTTGCTCGCTCAGGTGGCGTTTGTTGGGGAAGTTCCTGTTGGTTTTAAGTTAGGCTATGAGCGCACGCCCGAGGAGTTTTACAGTTGGTTGGGTGGGGTGCTGCCCGAGTGGCGTAAACAAGGGATTGCCCAGGAGCTTTTGCGTCTCCAGCATACCAAGGTGAAAGCCTTAGGTTATGAGAAAATCACCACGAAAAGCCGCAATCAGTTTACCCAGATGTTAATTCTCAATCTCAAAAGCGGCTTCCACATTGTAGGCACCCAGCCCCGCGACGAAGGCAAAGACCTGAATATCCTTTTTGAGAAAACTTTCTAATTTGGTTTTTGAGCCAAGCTGTCCTTTTTTCATAATCATTAAAATGATGTGTTTTGGGCTTGAAAGCAGCTTACAAAGTCCCCGCTATCTAGGGGGGATTCATGAAATCAATAGCTTTACTATTCGCAGGTCTTTTACTCACTTTTTCCACAGCTTCCGCCGACGTTCGCAATGTGTTTCACACAGCGGGCGAGGTTTTGGCCACAGTCAGCCCACTCATCGAAGAGGAATTTGATTCCTATATCATCGCCAATACCATGACCAGTGGTTCGGCCACGGATTTGATACCATTTCAACATGCTCGTTTTATTGTTAAAAAATCACCAGAGCTCAAAGTTTTTAGACGGAATGCCCAAGGGCAGATCACCGGAATTATCGAAGGGAACGTAACCACCCTTGCGGGGCTTCCAACTTACATCCCCATTTCTTCAGGAAAAGGCGCCAAAGGAAGCATCCGCAGTTTTTCGGGAGCCTTTCGTGTGAACCATACGCGATCCAAAAGTAACCTGAGCACCAGCAAAGAAGCGCCCATGTCCTATGCTATGTACGTGGATGCCATTTATCCCTCGGGACGTGAATCGGGAGCCGCCCTTCACGGAACGCCAACCAAAAATCACAGTCTTCTTGGAGCCTATCGCGCATCGCACGGGTGCATGCGCACGTATCCTGCCTATGCCAACATCATTTACTCTTACATCATTAAAACCGACGACCTTTATAGCGATGACCTTATCGAAATCAATCGCACGGTGAATTTACCAAGTGCGAATGCGCAGAACGGTCTCTTGGGAACTCGTAAAGGAACCCGCACACTCTTTATTATCTTTAACGGCTACTCGCAAGACACTAAGAATATCTAATCTCGTCAGGGGGCCTTTGTTCTTAAGCGCCCCCATAAGATCCCTCTATAAGAAGCATAAAATCAATTGTCTACTCACCATTAACCGATCGATGTAGTTTGTCTCCAGATGTTTTCCAAAGGGGGGAAGAATGGTAAAGGGGTTATTGGTTTTTTTAATGTTAGGTGGGGCGGGGACTGTTTTTGCTGAAGAGCAGATCAAAGATGGGGTTAAAAATATTCAGTATCTTGATGAGGTGAGGACACTTCTGGGGGAAGTGTTTCTTTCCGAATCGGATCAAGATGAAGATGCATCGGACAACGACACCTTTTCTCTGCCAAGTTGTGGAGAAAAAAACGTATGGATTAACCAACTCAATATCAATGCACCGAGGTTAAAGCCCAATGGGCAAAACAACTTAGATGCGTGGGTCAAAAAAGTGGTGATCGTTTTTGGCAACGGTCAAACGCTCACGAAAGATTTTAATCGCAGTGAAGGTTGGCTACGCGTGACAGCAGCCAGTGGGGAAGTGAAGGGGATTTCTTTAGGGAGTCTGCGTTGCGTGCGTTCGGTTTCGGTGATCGGCGAGCAGTACGAGGGCGGCAAAAATAAATCAGACAGTTATGTTCGTGTTGTGGGTATTTCTAGATAATCATTTAAAGATGTGACACGTTTTCGAGGCTCTCCCAAATGGCGTGAGAGCCTTGCTCTAAAACTTGTTTTTGCCATTCAAAATCTGGTGGATTAAATAATTCCGTAGTTAAATTGTCGATTTTTTCTCTCTCTTTAGGGGAGTGAGATCCGTAGTTAACCGCTTGATTATGGATCACGCCGATCCACAGGGAATTTAAACCGCCCCACAGGGTTTGGCTGTCCATGGTGCCGAATTCAAAAACCATGGGAATAACTTTTTTATCCGGGAATGTTTTCCATGTCCAGTCCGTGAGATCGCCATGGGTGACATAAAAATCATCGTCGGAACCCAGATCAATTGGTGCTTTTTGAAAAACCATTTTGAGCAGTGACATTTTTTCTGGTGAAGTGAACTGGGAGCTGCCGAAAAAATGCAAACGACCCCGTTCGCCAAAACCCGTGTGCAGATCTATGTGCAAAACTGTTTGCGCGGGCTGAATAAATTCCGTTAACCACGCTTTGACCACTTTTGTTTCAGGCTGCTCAGCTTGCCCTGTATAAAAAAGTCCTTGGGCAGACTCCGATTGCCCTTGCAAGGCGCCGAGAATGGCTTTTTTTCCTTCGACGATCCTTACATAAATGATTTTTAATGTAAAACGTAACTTGTCCCACCAGGATGCCGTCGCGGGTCCGCGGGGTTCGAGAAGACTTTGCAGTTTTTGATAGTTGGGATTGGGTATTGATATTTCTGCTTGTGAGTGAAAATTGCGATTCAAATCTACGTGGGCCGCATTGGCGCGCTGATTATGCATAAACCCATAATCATTAATTCCGTGAATAAGAAGAAGATGAACTTTGGGTTTGGGTGTTTTATTCAGCCATTGCTCTACGAACAAACGCTGCAAGGTTGTTCCCGCAAAGGCTTCGCTGCCGTGAACTCCAGAGCTAAGAATTAAAAGTGGAAGATTTTGTTCGGGACCTGGGAGCCACAAGCCTGACATGTGAGGTGTCTCATTTAAAAGGAGACGCGCCTGAGATGTTTGCGTGAGTACCTTCTGAGAAAGATTTTGCCAAAGACTATCAGCGTGTTCTTTGTTCTGCGGAAACTGAACGGAAACAGTATCCACGTTGTGAGTGGTTGAAAGTGGCATGGCAAAAGCAAAAGTAAAGCAGATCAGGACCAGGCTAGATATTAAGGACATGCAGCACCTCTGAGAAGATTCTAGATTCTTCGCTCCGCTCAGAACGACGGGTGTCGTTCTGAGCATGAGCGTTAGCTCTGAGTGACGGACTCAGTGGCGTACCGTCATCCTGAGGCGAAGCCGAAGGATCTAGATGAAAGGACCAGTTATCTTGTTTTTTTGTCTTTTAAAATTTATTCTATATGTATGAAAAAGTCTGCCAAATATTTTATGCTCGCTTTGTCTGTGCTTTGTCTTTCTGCCGCTGGTTATATATTTTTTGGCGACCAAACTATTTTTGTTCTCAAAAATACCGAAGTGGTTGTGGAAGGTAACACCTGGCATGCCGATGTTCTGGAGCTGCATAAAAAAAGAGGCTTGGTGCGTTTTCTCTCTCATCAAGGAAAAAATTTGTGGCAAGTGCCGCTGGCTAAAATCGAAGCCGAGTTGCTCGCCCTTCCCGAGACGGAATCTGTCACCATCGAGCGTCAGTGGCCCGATACGGTGCGCATGCATGTTCGTTTAAAGCCCATTATCTTAGTTTACTTTGATGGTAAAAAAACAGTTCTCCCGATTACAGCAGATGCAGCCATCTTAAGTGCGATTCCGTTTGTCAAAGCACCCGATGTGCCGCTGATCACACAAAAGAATTTATTGCGCCAACCAGAAACCTTACGGGCATTGATTGCGCAGTTTCTTGCCATTCCGCAAGAAGGTTTAATTTCCAAGTTGGAGATTGCCGAAGTGGGTTGGGAAGATGGCAAAGGTTTGCTGGTAGAGATGGGTGATGGCGAAGACGGACAGATTTTGTTGGGGTCGCAAGATGTGAGTGCGAAGTGTCGTCGTGTTGCAAACGTTCTAAAGTATCTCGAAAGTCAAAATCAAAAATGGCGCGTCATCGACGCGAGCTTTGCGAAAAAAGTCCTTGTCAGGCTGCGTAAGCATTCGTAGTCTTAAGAGAGTGGCCTGTACTTACGAATAGTTAGGACAGTAAGTCTGTTCGTGGAACAAGACGAATGTCCAGGCCCTGAATCCAAGGATTTCGGATGTCAAAAGAGAATGTTCAATATTTTGCGAGTCTAGAGGTGGGGTCTTCCAAAGTGGCGATGGCCATGGGATGCCATACAGGCGACAAAACCGAACTGGTCGCACTCACCCAAGTTCCTCACAAAGGAATGCATCAAGGACAAATCGTTGATGCTCGCGAGATTATCTCTGCCATTCGCAAAGCCAAAAACGAACTCGAAGTGACCACCCAACAGCAGATCACGACAGTTGTGGCATCGGTAACAGATCAAACCTTGGAAAGCTTGCATGCCAGAGGCGTGTTATCTATTAAAAAAACAGTGACCATCAAAGAAATCGCCGAGATTCAAACCGTTGCGGAGGAATTAGTTCCTTTGCGCAGTGATCGAGTGATTTTGCACCATCTTCCGCTGTTTTATAAAGTGGGTAGCCAAAAATTTCCCGAAGCTCCTCTGGGACAAAAAACCACATCGTTAGAGATGCATTCTTTGTTGATTGTGGGCTCTAAAAAAATTCAACAGACCGTGCGCGATTGTGCACAGCAAGCCGAGTTACAAATCAGTGAATTTGTGGCCGCGCCCATCGCTGCGGCAGAAGCCATTTTAAGCATCGAAGATAAAGAAAAAGGCGTGGCCCTAGTTGATATCGGCAGCGCTATGACACAGGTATTAGCTTACAAAGCAGGTAAAGTAGCGCTTTGCCATGTTTTACAAATCGGTGGAGCGCATTTCACCAACGATCTCGCTGTCGGCCTACGCACACCGCAGTTATCGGCTGAAAAAATCAAAAAGAATCATGGCGCGGCTTTGGTGGATTTAGTCAGTGTCGAAGAAACCGTGGAAATTGAATCTCTAAAGAGCGAACCTTCGCAGCGTATACCTGCGCGAAGCGTTTGCGAAATTCTCGAAGCACGCGCCGAAGAAACTCTCACTTTGCTTTTGCGCAAACTCAATGACGAAGATCTTTTATCACAGTTAAAGGCAGGCATTGTACTGACTGGTGGCGGTAGCCAGTTGCCGGGACTTCCGGAATTAGGAGAGTTTACCTTTGATGTGGCGATGAGACGTGGTGGCGCTTTAAACTTATTGGCGGCCAGCCCCCTAGCCCAAGGTCCAGCGTATTCGGTGGTTGTGGGCTTATTGCAGTACGCGCGCGAACAACAGGCGTTGCTGGCCACAGATTTTACATTTCAGAATTTTAAGGGCAGCTTAACAAGAATAAAAAAATATTTTGAGAACATATTATAAGCAACAAAGGGGAACCTATGTTTGAACTGGAAGAAAATGTCAATATTGGCGCAACCATCAAGGTCATCGGAGTCGGTGGCGGTGGTAACAACGCAGTAACTACCATGATCGAAGGTGGCCTCACAGGTGTAGAGTTTGTTGTCGCAAACACAGATCGCCAAGCGTTGGAAGCTCATCAAGCGCAAAACAAGATCCAATTAGGCAAAGAGCTCACTCGCGGTTTAGGAGCTGGCGCCAATCCCGAAGTTGGTAAGCGTGCAGCCATTGAATCCTATAATGATATCGTGGAATCCCTCGAAGGCGCGGACATGGTTTTTGTCACAGCCGGCATGGGTGGCGGTACGGGAACGGGTGGCGCTCCCATCGTTGCAAAAATCGCTAAAGAATTAGGAGCACTCACCATTGGTGTTGTGACCAAGCCTTTTAGTTTTGAAGGTAAAAAGAGAATGCGCCATGCTTTTGGCGGCCTTAATGAGCTTCGCGAGAGTGTAGATACACTCATCGTGATCCCGAATCAAAAACTTCTCTCTATTTCTCACGAGAAGACATCGTTGTTGGACATGTTCCGCAAGGCCGATGAAGTTCTTCTCCAAGCGGTCAAAGGGATTTCGGACCTTATTAATATCCGCGGTTTAATTAACCTCGATTTCGCCGACATTCGCACTGTTATGTCCACACAAGGTATGGCGATCATGGGAACAGGTTCTGCAACCGGTGAAAACCGCGCTGTGGAAGCTGCGACAGCCGCCATTTCTTCGCCTCTTCTTGAGAATATCTCGATTGACGGCGCCACAGGAATTATCATCAACGTAACGGGCGGACGTGATTTAAGCCTGCATGAAGTGAACGAAGCTTCCACATTGATTACCGAAGCCGCTCACGAAGAAGCAGAAATTATTTTTGGTGCTGTGATCGATGAGTCTTTGGGCGATGAAGTGCGCGTGACTGTGATTGCGACTGGTTTTGGTGCCGATCAGGTGAAGTTGGGAGTTCCTCAGCATTATTCTTATCAAGCACAACCCCAGCAACAACAGGGTTACCTGGCGCAAGCTCAGCAGCAGGCCCAACAACAAGCCCAGTATTATCAACAGCAGCAACAACAATACCAAGCGACACCCATTCCCCAAGCACAACCGGTGATGGCACAACATCTGCCGCCGATTCCGCCACTTCAGCAGCCAGCGTATGTAGTACCAACAGTTGTAACCGCTCCAGTTCCTGCCCCAGTGGCAACTCCGCTAGCTCCCATGACAGCTCCTGTGATGCCTGAAGAAATTCATGCAGGCCCCACAGCACAAGACATGTTGGATGCCACCGCCAACTCGCGCGATATGTTGATCGCAAAAGCCAAGGCGTATCGCGAGCAAGCTCTCAAACAGAGAGAAGTTCCCACGGAGCAATTGAGCATGGAAATGAGTCTGGATCACGCGGCAGCGAAAGCGGCAGTGGATTTGAGCTCTCCTTTTGATCAGTCGAACTTGGATGTGCCAACGTATCTTCGTCGTCGCCAACGCAATGAGGAGTCTCAGGACGGCGTGTGATGAAAAGTTATTATTTTCTCTCAGATCTTCATCTGAGAGATATGCAAGATACCAAAGCGCAGAAACTTCTGCGCTTTTTTATTTCTCAGCAGAGCCAATCTGCTCAATCCGTAGTTTTTCTGGTCGGCGATGTTTTTGATCTGTGGTTGGGTGGACATTCGTATTTTATCAAAAAATTCCTCCCCCTCATCGAAGCCATGAAAACCTTTATCCAGTTGGGTGGAGAGATCCATTACTTTGAGGGAAATCACGATTTGCATCTTAAAAAATTTTGGCAAGACAACTTAAGTGTGATTGTGCATTCCGCGCCAGAATACTTTAATCTCGATGGCGAAATTGTGCGGGTCGAGCATGGCGACGAGATGGACCCCGAAGACAAAGGGTATATTTTTCTGCGTTGGTTTTTGCGAACACCAGTAATGAGATTTGTGATCCTGCATTTGCCAGGATTTCTGATAGCGGCCATTGGCAGTATGATGAGTAAAACCAGCCGAGTTTACACCAACAGCTTGCGCAATCCACAACGGATTGTGCGTACCATTCACACCCACGCGCAAAACGCTTTCCGCCAGCGCGCCTTTCAGGTGATTATTTCCGGCCACGTCCACCTCCGCGATGAAACCCCCTTTGTCATGAACGGCCAAAAGATGATTTCCTACAATCTCGGCAGCTGGGACGACCACTGCCGCGCTCTCGTCAAACGCGGCACCCAATGGAATTGGGAAGATCTTTAGACTATTAAAAGGGCAAAAGTCTTGACGGCTTATCGCCGCAGAATAAGAATTAATTTAAAAAAGGGGGTGGTTAATGCTTTTTTTAAATAGTTTCCTATTTTCTCTTCTCATCTCAAATTTTGGACATGCCTATGCTGGGCCGGTGGTGGTTGATCCGTCCGTGCATCCCGTAGTGCAATATCTAGTAGATCAAGGAATTGAGGTGGAAATGGTCTACGATAGTTATACAACCTTTCCAGGAGAACCAACATTTCAAGAGAAACTAAAAATTTTTTGGCAAGAATTAGATCTCGTCAAAGAGGAAATTGCAAATCGCGGCGATAAAATCACTACACTGACAGTTTCTTCGTACACGGATTGGACTGCGGGCGTTTAGTGGGAGTCGAACCGGCTTAGAGTTGGAACGATGGCCGACTGACGTTTAATTCTGTTGCTATCTTATTTTCAAATTCCTCTGGTGGCAAGTAGCCAATGGCCGAGTGTAGCCGCTTCTTGT
>JBGSUL010000053.1:0-40793 GCA_041736155.1 Bdellovibrionales bacterium | reverse complement strand
CGTTTTACCTCGTCGCTGAATTTTCTCTTTGGCTTTCCCATTTCCTGACTCCTAAATGCTCTGAATATAGAGCAGCTTGGGCCAGCCCGCTATTGTAACTTCTTCACCGTGTTAGACTCCAGCTTTACGCCCGCAGTCCATGGCTTTAACCAGTTGAGGTAAGCGTCCAGAAGCTGCGGCCATACAAGCGACAATAACGGCTGTTTCGATAATTTTATTTGGGATCATAAATTCCTCCGTCAGTTTTTAAAAAACGCATTTATTTTTGTAGACAGACGGACCAAAGAGCCAAGACTCCCGCACTCGTAGTTCTAGAATAGAATTGTGCGAATTCTAGATCCCATTTTCTAGTTTCATGGGTGACAAAATTGACTTGTCACCTTTGTCACCCAAATAAATGAAATCTCGTGAATTCGAATGAAAAACTGATGAGAGAAAGTGAAACCGTGTGAAAAATAAAAAACTATGAAATGACTCGGAAATTTCGTTAACCCTAAGAGAATACTGGGTTATTGGTTTTCGTTTCCTTTACCTCGGGGAGTTCTGGCGTAACGCACTTAATTACTTGCAATCGTTAATTATTGCAAGCGCGCGAAATGTCTACTTCCCACGAGAATTTAAAGTCGAGAGTGACAAAATTGAGCTGACGGTGATTTTTGGACGCTTAATTAGCGTTATATGCCATTTTAAACGGTGTCTTTAGGCTTTAAAATTGCTAGTTAAATATCTGTGCGTAATTATTTTCAACTCCTTGTATTTCTACCGCTTTTGTTGGCCTGTTCAGAGCAGCCTCAGACCGTTGAGAAATCCCCAACGGCAGAACCCCCTCCGACGATTACGAGTCCCGTGGACATCTCCTTGCCGTCCCAGTCCATGGCTGTCCAAACGGATGCCGATCTTTCAGTTTGGGCCTCTTCACTCAATTTAATTTGCAATGCTCAAGCGTGTCCCCGACAGGTAGGTCTTCTTGTTTTTGTAACAAAAACAGGAAATATTGTTCAATATACTCGCTGCACGGCGAGTCTTATAGCACCTGATAAAATCCTGACCAATGGCCATTGTGACCACACAGGTGAAGGCCGTGAGGGCTACTTTATCACTCAGAAAATAAATGGAAAACAAAAGCAAATAAAAATTCAAGATCTTTCTTTTAAACAGTACACCCGCTATCAACCCTCACCCGGTGTTCAGTTAACAGAATCCTCTTTGGACGAAAACTGGAGTTCTGGTGAAATCGACGTTGCGATTTTTACACTCGAACAGACTATTGATGCCAAAGATATCCCGCCTTTCTCTCTTCCTGCTGGAAACACACCAAACTTCGACACACTCTATTCTTATGTTATTAATTCTGGACAAGATGAAAAGACATTTTTGATTGATGAAAAAATATGTTTACCTAAAAGACATGAAATTCTTTTTCCGTTTGATTTCGCTGAAAATCCAGATGTCTTTTCAATGATCTCTTGCGAGGCTATTCCTGGGAATTCAGGGGCACCGATTTTAAGTAGCAGGACTTCCACAGAAGTCGCAGCCTTGGTTGTGGGATTTTCAAATATCGAGATGCGCCACCAAGATTACCTTAAACAATACGGACGACTCCCCCCTGCGTATGAAGATTATGGTTTTATGCTAGCTGCCAATTTACGTTGCGCCAATTTACTTGATGGACATACCATTGCAGAAAATTGTACTCGCGCGAGCAATGAAGAAAAAAATGTTCGTTATAATAATTATTATCAACAAAATTTTTCCCTTCTTGTAAACAGAGTGTTAGCTGGTGCAGATACTCAGCTTTTTAAATACACGGCCTATCCCTATATAATCACGAATAATATCCAGGGAGCCCCACAAGAACGATTTGTAATTTATTATTTTCCAGATTGCCGGAAGCAAAACGCAAACCCACAAAGCCTTCCACTCTTTGTTGAAGAAGTTGAGTTTATTTACGATGCTTATGCAAAGATAGAAATAAAAAGTTTATCAACACAAGAAATTCTCGCTGAGGTGACCGAAATTTTTAGAAATGATGTTTTTGGTCTCAAAGTTCAGTGGCCAACGTACACTGGCGAATTTTCATCACCGCCAGCAAGTCAACAATTAGGATCAGAATTCAACCTCTCCATTCCCGTTTGTGAGCCGGAATAGCTTTTAATTTACCTCATGTGGCTACTTTATTATTTATTAACGGCGATTTCTCGTGATGCCCACTGGTTCAGTTTTGAGTCTATATTCTCACTTTTTTTCAGTAGATTTTTTTACTCCTGCGAGGGAATTTATTCCTCGTAATTAATATTTATTAAATTAATATAGTGCTTACTTTGCTTTAATTCTTACTGACGCTGGCGTAGCATTTGCACTCGGTGGCTACTGAATTTGAATGACCCTGCGAAGGAGGCTTCGTGTTCTCTACTCTCCTGCTCTATTTTTTTTACTTTTTACCAATTCATTCTTACGCATCACAATGCAATACTCTTTTTCCAGACGACCCACCGCCACCACCGCAGCTCATCAATCAGCAAGGTTTGCATCCACCGATTGTTATACAAGGTTTACGTGATTTGCTTGTTAAAGATCTACGCAATCTCGTTGACACTTTAAAAACTAACAATGTTGATGTCGACAAACTTTCCTGGGTGAATCTCCTCGAAGATTACGTGGAACCTATTATCTCTAGTCCTGATCTTTTTTTATCCATCGCAATTATTGGCCGCACCAATTCTGGCAAATCCACTTTGTTTGACAGCCTCGAAGGCATTCTGACTGGAGATCCTGATGCCGCCATCTCGCCTTACTCGGAGATTGGTCTCGAGGCGACAATGACACAACGCCAGCTTTTCCTGGCCTCAGGGAGAATGGAGGCCGGAACATTGATTCATCGTTATGGCGCAATGAAGCCAGCCATCGATATCAAAGAATCCTCACGCCAAGGCATCCCGCTCTATATGAATTCCTCAGCTCTTCCCAAAAATGTGGTGTTTGTCGATACTCCTGGTATAGAAAATTTATTTCCGGATCAAAAGATCTCCAACTTTCATACTCCCGGTTTAAGTATTCTTAAAAATTCAGAAGTGGTTTTATTAATTTTTAGTCGCAGCGAAACTGGCGATATTTATCATCTGCAGTTGCTCAAAGACGCCATTCAATATTGGGGTCGACGAAAAATCATTCTCGCCTTTAATGTCGACCCCCACGTCGATCCGCAAAAAGCCGCAGAGCAGTTTACACTTATGGGATCTCTTTTTGAGCCTGGATTCACCATGGACAAGGTCGGAACGGAAAATAGTCAGATCATTGGAACCTATATTTTACCCGAGTCCACAGAGGTCTTTCAGGGGCTAAAGGCCGCACAACTCCTACCCATCGGCAATAGTGTGGAATTTCCTGAGCTTGTCGATGCATTAAATCGTTCTGTGGATGCTGTTTGGCAGGATGTGTTTGGCGAAGTGATTCGCAAGATCATGCTCGAAGCACGACAGTCTATTGCTGACTTAATGAAAAGTAGTTTGCGTGTGAAGCTCATGCGTCAGGCTCTAGAACTTATGACTATCACTGCCGCAAAACAATCCATCATTCCTTTTCCCTACAATGCCATGCGCGACGAAATTCACGAATACTGGAACTATGTTGGAAGTGATACCTCCGCTAAACTCCGTGAGGCGGGAGATTGGATGGCACGACCCGAGTTACAATTGAGTTTTTTTAAAAACCTACAGCGCCGCGGGCCAACGCCATTGAGTCTGTCTAATGTAAGTCATGGTGTCGAGGGTGTCCGCACTGAGAGTGAGTTGCGTATGCTCTCGGGAATCAATTATCTCATTCGCCAACTCGCCGACCGAAAACTGGTTGTTGAAAATCAATATTATAAAGATCCTGAAACCATGCATCTGATAAAAGATATTGAGACCAATCTCGCCGAACTTATCCAGCTCTCTGGAAAAGAAAATCTCGCCGAAGACCTTATGCGCACGGGCAATTTAGAAATTCCTCTGGGAACATTTGGTGAGGTTGATGTGACTTTAGAAAAAGCCATTGATCGCATCGTGCGCACGGATGTAGATCAACACGCACAAGGTCTACTTAGTCAAATGTCCCAGTTCCAACCGCCCCTCACCGAGCGAGCTCGCCAAGATTTAATTCGCCGTCTTTATGAATATCGTGCCAGCCGCAATTTTTTAAAAAACGGCTTTGAGGGCCTCTTGGTCAACGCCCATGTTTTGGTGCCCACTGCCGTCCTCGCGTCTGAGCTTTATGCTCATTATCAAGCCGGCATCATTAGTTTTAACCCATTCACATATTTGATTCCGGCGAATATTTCCGCACGTTTGGTGTATTTTACTGACCATCGTTTTCTTGATGCTATTTTACAACCGCAAGTTCAAGCCTGGTCACTGGCTCGACAAAAAAGTGTTTTTGCCAACTATGTGAATGCTTACATTTTGCCAGAAATTCGCGCCGAATTAGACAAAGCAGATGCGCGACTTTTTTTGGGAGCAGAGCAAGGACGCCACCTTTTAGATATTCTTGATAGGCACTTTCAAGACACAGAAAAGATGCGGAATCAAAGCCTGCGCCTTGTGCAAAATATTTATAGAAACGATACGGATGATGTTATGCCAGGCGTAGATCAACCCTATATTTTTCGCTTTTATCCCCTACGCAGAAGCGAGTAATGATCCACTTAAGTAGTGGATATTAAAGTCTAAAACCGTAATGGGAGTAGTTTTTACATTTTTACAAAAATGACATTATGTGTTATGTGAGCGGTGGTTTTATGATACATAGCATAAAAATACCTATTGAAGGAGATTTACTATGCTCACATCCTTTTTCAGAAAACAGGCTATCACATCCGTTTTACTTATCTTTTCAAGCTCCTTCGGAGTCGCCCAAGAATCGCGTATGTCCCTTGCCACACGGGCTGATGAAAACGTCCAAAGCATTTTTAACACCCTCGCCACTCAACTTTTAAAGAAAACTCAGTGGGCAGATGATTCCGCCCAAATAACCCTGGCCCCAGACAGTGCCATGAGCCAAGGCGAAATTAACGGGCAATTTGTTTTAAATTCTTCCGCTGAACTCGCTACGAGCGGACAAATTTCAACGATTCTCACCACGAGCGGCAGCGACACACACATCATGAATCGTATTATTATTAACACAACTCCGAAGTTTTTTTATGATGTGGCAACTGCCTCTGTCGGTACCCCCATCACTTCACTCACAGATTTTAAAGCACAAGTTCTGCAAATGGTTACCTCTCTTTCGAGCACTGAGTCTCGCCAAACTATGAGTTTTGATGGCTCTTCACCGACTCAAACAGCTCTCGACCCAAACCAGACTCAAGCCTTCCTCGCTATTCTCGAAAGCGGTATGCAAGTTTCTTCAGCCAACGGCGAAGAAATGATGACGCTGGATATGGTACAAATCAAATCAGCATGGGAACCCCTCGCCGATACTCTGCCTCAATTGCAATGGCTCGCAGCCATGTCTAGCATGGAGGTTCATGCTTCTGCTTCTGCAATGACTATTTCTATCAACACAAGTTTAGCGCTCCCACTGCAAGTGATTACGAATTATGATGCGTACCTTTCCAACCAACAAGCCACTGTGGGCTTAGCCTCACTCAATGAGCTCATTCAATCCATTGGTGGTTGGGCGATTCGTCGCTGCTCCACCAGTGACTATTATCAGGAGTGTATTAATAAAATTCTTAAGGAATGTCCAACTTCCACGGATCGCATCGCCGGGTGCGTGAGCCAAGCCGAAAATATCCGTGGACTTGTCGATGCGAAACAGAGCGGCGATATTCTTGGCGTCATCCGTTTTGGAACGGCGGCCGCAGCACAAGCCGGAGTGGATTGGGCTGTTGGGGAATAATCTCGTTCTATGGATATTTTTACTAAGATCTTCATTCTAGCCCTGGTTTCGCTCCATCAGTATGTTCCTAGAGAACAGATGGCCGAGAAGTATTTCGAGACAGCGGTGAATCCTTATAATCTCGCCGTCAATATGGACTCACGCACACTCGTGGCATCGGCTCACCAAACCTGTCGCTTTTTAATGTTAAAAAGCCAACAAGAGTTGGATACCGACGAACAACAATTAGTCAATTTTCTATTTACCATGATTGATGAAAAAGCAGACTCCATCGTTCAATATGGTTCGACTCCTGCCACACTCAAAAAAACCATTCGCGATGTCTGTCGAGCTGATTTTAATTGGACCGCTTTTCCCAGCGAAAAGTTGGCGGAGCTCAACACGTTTTTAAACACCGAAGTGGCCATCCTTAAGGGCACAGACCTTATGACTTTTGGTGATTGGGGACTTTTTGGCCAAACCTCGCTTTACGACCGCAACGGCACCTATTTAGGCTCACTCTATCCGTCCATGGATCGCTGGGTGCCGCTCGCACAAATTTCCCCCAACGTTCCTAAGGCGCTCATCGCCACGGAAGACAAAACATTTTTAAAACATCAAGGTGTGGATCTCAGCTCCTTAGTGCGAATTCTTATGCAAATGAAATCCAGCGACTCTGCCTCGGGTGGATCAACTCTCACCATGCAGATCCTCAAAAATTTCTACTTAAAAGACCGTGAGTTTGTCGACACCAGCACACCTCACTCTTATCGCTCTTTGCAACTCTTAAGAAAAATTCGTGAATGGTTTTGGGCAAAACCGTTTGAAGTTTATCTCTCGCAAGACAATTCCGTTTCTGCTAAAGATAAAATTCTCGAGTACTATCTTAATTTGATGGATTATGGCCCTAACATTCGTGGCATCGGCCAAGCCTCCAGTGTCTTTTTTGGCAAAACAGCGGATCAACTCACCATCGCTGACGCCGCCTTTCTCGCTGCTCTTTTTAAAGCCCCATCAAGATATTCTTCGCCTGCCAATTACGAAACGATCCCAGGCCAGCGCGCAGGTACACGTAGCCGACGAGCCGAAGTTCTTTCTGAGATGAAGGAACTCACGCGCGAAGAAACCGGCCTTTTACCAATTTCCAGCGCCGAAGAAAACCAAGCCTTGCAGGAAGCTTTGCCACAATGGACACGACCACAGGTAACTTCGCTTTTTCCCAGCGAAGCGATTTATCTTCAAACCCATGCTAAAGATTTTATTTCCGATGTGACTTCCGCCAATCCCCAAATTTTACCGATTGAGCCAGAGATGATTTCGTCCATCGATATGAATTTGCAAGATGTGGTTCATAATGCCGTACGTAGAAAATTGGACGAGTATGATTCCAACCGCTATAACAAGAATCGTATTTTTCCTGCACGCGATGACCGCACTGACATTGCAGATCTCCGTAGTGAAGATGTAACATCTGAAGCCAACAATCTGCTCGAAGATTATATTGAACAACATCCACAACTCAATATAGATGTCATCGTTAAGATCAAACGCGGAAGCTCGCTGGAGCTTTCTGAAATTTATTTTTCGCCGCAAAACAATATCCTTCATAACAAAGAAGATTTAAATGATTTGGTTGGTGGCCAGTCAGACATAGAAAAAGTGACGGCTCTTCGCCAAGCCCAAATCCTTTTGATCGCCACCAATCCCGAGGGCTGCACGAGTCCTGCCAGTATTGCCAATGGCACCGCGAGTGAAATGGAACTTCTGACTATTCCTAAACCTTGTTTACGAATTTTAGAAAACAATGAAGCTTTACAAAATCTGCTCACCACAGTTCGCCAAAAAATTACACTCCAGTACCTACAGAGAGTGACCTCTTATGCTCCCCGTCCAAATATTCAAGCGGCTTATTTAGATCCTCTCAGTGACGATCTTTTAATTGTGCAAAAAGATGCCGACAATAATCCACAACTGCGCAGCATTCGACTTTCCACCGGCCACTTTGGTTTGAATCACCGCGATTTTTTTGCGCAGCAAGTGAACAGCGGCGCATTTAAACGCGGGCAAATGTTTTGGGTTGCTCTCGCCTCCAATCAACAAACCTTCTACTTAGAAACGCCCAAGCTGCAAGCGGCGGCTGTCGTTATGGATAGTCATACCGGTGAGGTGTACGCTCATTTTGGTGGCTATGATCCTGCCAGTTCACGCTACTTTGATCGCTCTACCATGGCCATGCGCCAACCCGGTTCTACGTTAAAACCGTGGATTTATTATCTCGCCCTCACTAAAGGTTTTTCTGCAGACTCAGTGATCGACAATGCCGGTGTGAGATTCGCAATCAACGAGAACTCTACGTATGTGCCTGATAATTTTGGAAACGCCATCGGTCCAGCGCAAATGCGCTTGAGTGATGCCTTTAAAAATTCCTATAACAAAGCGGCCGTGGGCCTTCTGCTGGACCCGCGTTTTGGACCCGACCGTTTTACAAATCTTGATGAATTTATAAATCTCCTCACAGATGTGGAACTTTTCGACAGTGCTACAGTGCAGGATCGTCCTTCGATTGTTTTAGGAGCCCAAGAGGTTTCGCTCATAAATTTGGTGTCGTCATTTACTTTTTTTGCCAATGGACAACACATTGTAAAGCCTACCTTCTTTCGCTCGGTAAAAACGGGTCAAGGCATCCCTCTTTATCTCAGCGAACAGCCACAAACCATCGAGGTTCCCCACTCGCAAGATCGCACAGCTGTTCATGGAATCCAAAGACTTCTCCTCGATGTGGCAAACTCGGGAACAGGTGCTGCACTCAAAGGTTTCCCTTCGCAACTTGGACTCTCCCAATGCGCGGGACAATCTTTTGGAGTGAACGGCCAAGTTTGTTTTGGTGGGAAAACCGGAACCAGCTCTCTTAGTAATGACAACTGGTTTATCGGTACCAGCAGAAATTTTGTGATCGGTGTGTGGATTGGTTATGATTTCCGTGAACCCACAGGTTCTACGGGAGGAGCGCTCGCTCTACCTGTTTTTATGGATATCATTCAGCAAGGTCACGAATTTTTACCACCCATTGAACCATTAATTAATGAGTAGGATGTTATGTTGAAATATTATGTTTCATTTATAGTTTATCTAGCGACAATGACGGCGTATGGTTTTGAATTTCAACCAGCGACTTGTTCCATTTCATCCACGCAAACCATTAATTTAGAAAACACGACCTCCAGCTTTAGTTCTAAAATACAAATGGATTTAATTTTTTCCGATAAAGGGACGCCGATTTTTAAAGTTATCTTTTTGGAGCATGCTCCCACGGGAGTAAGTCTTTCGTGGACGGATATCCAAACTCACCGCAATGAACTCAATTTTTTTACCGACGATCTGATGCCCGCGGTTCGCTCTATGGACAGCCTTAAGACGCCCCTGATCCAAACGCGCAGTCTACCTGATCCGTTAACTTTCGAAGTGCAACCGACCAACCTCCTCCACGCCCAAGTGATGGTGGCCCTTTTCCTTACTCAAAACTCCGTACTTCTGACAGTGAATGATTCGCAAGGATCATCCTGGGAGTCTTCGATCAGTTTGCAAAACTCCGACAAGTCTTTCCGAGATATGGCATCGCGCTGCTTTCCGCAAGCCTCAGGCACTTACCTGGAACTCGATGGTTCTCGTCGCACTCTAACCGACACCCCCGCTCATCTCACTCCCTCGGCGCGCGCTGTTTCTACAGGTTATGGCCTGGTGGATTTTATGACTTTGTTGCAATTCATGCCCGTCTCGGTCACCTGGGACAGCTTTACTGATCCCAACCCCGTGATTGAATTGTTATCGCGGAAAAAAGCCTTATTAAGCAGTATGAGTTCAGTGACTGGGAACGCCGATTTTCAAGCGTCATCACAAGAAGTCGGAACTTTGTTACAAAAACAACGCACACTTTCTGAGCGTCTCACCGTGATCTCAGCCCCAGCTTCTGAAACAGCGACAGGTCTTGTTATCCAGAAGGAAAACGAAGAGCAGTCCCTGCGCGCAGAACTCACGCGGCTCGAAGGCGAAATTGCCGCCAGACAGAAAAGCCTTGTCGGTTTAGATCAAAGAGATGCGGCCAATCAAACAAGCTTAACACCCTTCTTAGAGCCACTCACAGAGTTTGAGAACAAAACCTCAGACATCGAAGGGAAATTTGACTCGCTTTCTTCTTACAAGCGCGACATCGAAGCGCTTTTACAAACCTATCGCGATCAACTCACCGCAGATTTTTTTGCCACCACGCAACCAACGGACATCATTGGCGCACCGTGGAGTCTTGAAGAAATTAACAAACAAAATGAAGAGATCACACCGCAAATTCGCACTTATCAAGCGCTCAACCTGATGGGAACCCAACTTACCGAACTCCATTCCCAGTTTGCGGGGCTGATCACTCAGTCTCAGCAAGTGAGTGATCTCACCGAGCAGTTTTTATCATTCCAATCGAACAAATCACAACTCGACCAGACGATCACGGACAATGAAAACGCCATCCTTCGCATGAACTCCATGCCCAATATCGGCAACCTGGATAGTATTCAATTTTCCGTACTCCTCAGTCTTTCGGAAAACAATGCCCCGCAAGGAAATCGCTCCTATGACGTAGAGTTTAATTTCCACAAAACTGAGTTTGATAATCTCACTCAAAACTTTAGCCAAATTTTGCAAACAACAGTTCAGCAAAGATCTTGGTCGTCATTGATTTGTGATTGGAAAAAATTAATCCAGAATGCCCTTCGTACAGAATCGTTGAATTGCTTGATTACCACCGATTTTTTAAACGAAAAAACCCGCAATCAATTTTTAGAACATCTCTCTCCTCAAGTCTTGGATTCGTTGATTGATATTCCCACACAACCGTGGACTCTGGATATCAGCAAGATCGACTATGTATCACAAGCTATCTCTGCGGATCTCAATGGGTTGTCGCAAGCACTCCAGCCTCTTCTTGAAATCGAACAACGCATTCGTATTTTGGTATGGAGATGGAATGCACAACAGAAGTCAGTGACGGCCGTTGCTGATTGCGAATCTCCTGCCCTCACGAACATGCTCACCACAGCCACATTCTCACAGGAATTTTACACAGAAATGTTTGCGTGTGATAGCCGCAAACTTCAAGACTTGATTGTCCAAAAAGACCAAGCCCATGCGCAATCCATGGCTCTCACCGTGGAAGTGACGCAAGTTAAAGCCACTTTAGAGCACGCCGAAAATGAGTTCATTGTGAACAGTAACGTTTTTTCCGATGCCGTGAACTCTCTTTTTTCCAAAGCGCAAGATGCAGTTCTTCTCGAAGATTTCTACAAGGGCTGTCTTGATCTTTCGCAAGGCGTAACAACCTGCCAAAGCTCCTTCCAAATGCAATCTGACTTCCAAGGTCAGTTTAGCCAAAAAATCCACGAGATCGATTTGCAAATTCGCTCACGAACACTCCTTCTCCAGCAAGAACTCGATGAGAATCACACCGCACTCGTCGCTCTCACAACACAAAAAACAGAGTTCGTTCAGACCAATGGGATTGAACAACTTTTGGCAGAAAAAGAAGCGATTGCCACAGAGATCAATCAAACCCAACATCAGCTAAAAGCTTTGGCGGATCTCGCCTCTTTGCGTGAACAAAGTTTGACAGAAAATACAGCGGCACAATTAGCTTTGCAGCAAGAGGCTTTGCAGATTGTGGCTCAACAAACACTGATGAATTTGCAAATTGAAAATATTCAAAATTCTTGGGCTGTAGAATGTGCCAGCTTTGCCGAGACAAACAATGAACTCCAAGCGTTAGATCAACAGCTTATGCAGTTAATGACCACGGCGACAACGGAAATGCCCGCCATTGCGCAACCACAAGCGTTCTCTCTCTTGTGTCAGTAATAGAGTAAGATCCAGATAATCAGGAGATGGGTCAAATGATGAACCATTTGATCCAGACCGAGAATCCACCAAAAGACCGAATCATGGATATCATTGAAGCGTCCCAAATAATGGGGGCCTGAGCGAATACGATCGGTTATAAAATGAATAACAAAATCCACAAGGGCCAACCACCACAAGTGTGGGTTAAAATACAAAGCGATCAGCAATGTGAGCGCGCCGTGCACAGCACAGTGAAGAGCTAAGGGGAAAGCGAAGTTCCAGCCGGGGCGGATTTTTTTAAGCATATAATTATGCTGTAAAAGAAAGTCGGCCAAAAAATGCTTCACTTGATAAATCGCCACAAGAATAAAAATAATAAGAGCTTCTGGACTCATGGCGCCGGCTCCCCTGTTGATTTTTCTTGCTTGATTCCCGTCGGAACATCTTGATCTAGACCATACTCTTTCTTTTTTAATGGCAAAATATAACGCTCATAATACTCGGTGATTTGTTTTTGTCTTTGAGCGTAAGCTTCTCTGGTTTCTAAACGCGCTTCTTGCAGTTTTTCTAGCTTTGCCAAATGCTCAGCCTCACTGCCTTGGGTTGTGCGGATCACGCGGCGAAACTGCAAGCGGCGACGAATGCGATCAAGCTCTCTTTTGCCGCGCTCAATACGGACTTCGTTGTTGGCGGCTTCGCGTTGAATTTTTTCATCTTCGCGCTCTTTCAGCCATTGCGCATAGCCCTGCTCTCTTTGTTTGAACATTTCGAGTTGCGAACCATGGCTCGCAGAGATGAAAATCGCCAGAAGCATTATAAATGTCATAAGACCACTATCGGATTTTTTATGAATACGTATAAGCAAAAATCTTGTTTTCAGACTTAAGTCGTTCTGTTTTAAGCTCGACAAAACTCCCGTTCGTACATTATACAAAAGTTATGGACTTACTACCTCAACTTTTGCCCTGGACCCTCGAACTTTTAGCGTTCTTTTTAAAAATCGCCATCGTCGTGATCGGCCTTCTTATCGTCATCGGATTTTCCATGAAAACGAAGAGCGATTCGAAGATTCAGATTAAAGATCTCAACGAGCGTTTTCGCAATTACAAAAAGTCTCTTCTGCAGGGTTTGCTCACCAAGAAGCAGTTCAAACAGGAGCTTAAAAAGCAGGCAGCTGAAGAGAAGGAAACTCAAGAAAAACCACGCAGTTTTTATATTCAATTTGAGGGTGATATCAAAGCCAGTGATGTGACTCAGCTCAGAGAAGTGGTCACTGCTATTTTGACAGTGGCGCAATCGACGGATGAGGTCATTCTGGGTCTTGAAAGCCCCGGCGGCGTTGTGCATGGTTATGGCCTTGCCGCCAGCCAACTCCAAAGAATCAAAGACGCGCAAATTCCGCTCACTATTTGTGTCGATAAAGTCGCCGCCAGTGGTGGTTATATGATGGCTTGCTTAGCCAATAAAATTGTTGCGGCCCCCTTTGCGGTCATTGGCTCGGTGGGTGTTGTGGCCAGTCTCCCTAATTTTAATAAAATTTTAAAAAAGAACGATGTAGATTATTATCAAATCACCTCGGGACAGTACAAACGTACAGTTTCACTTTTAGGCGAAATTCATGCAGATGGCTTAGCTAAATTCAAAGAAGAAATTGAGCTCACCCACGACCTCTTTAAGGATCATGTTAAGAAGTTCCGTCCGCAAGTCGACATTCAGAAAATCGCCACCGGCGAACATTGGTTTGGCACCACGGCTTTACAAATGAATCTCATCGATGAGTTAGGAACCAGCGATGATTATATTTATAAACAAAGCCAGCACCGACAAATCAAAGAAGTGAGTTTTTCAGTTAAAAAATCGTTTAAAGATAAATTAGCCGACAGTCTCTCCGCCAGTGTGGCTAAAGCCATTACCCAAGTTGTGGAAACTGTCTCAGGCTCTTTTCTGCATCTAAAATAGCCCTTTTAAAGATACCGAAGACTCTTCCAACCTTTGGCGGCGAGTTTCTTCTTCACATCATCAATCTTTTTAGTCGCTAAATAATTAGGTGGCTCCCAAAGCGGCAAACTGTTTGCCGCCTCGACTTCGAGGAGCTGTACTCCCCGAAAGCCTTTATGAATGCGATAAACTTGGAACCCTTTCGCGCGCAAAAAAGCGACCACCGGCGATTTTTCCCCTTGGAAATCTTCAAAAAGAATATTTGAAACCGTTTCTAAAATGCGCGTGGCTCCCTTAAGAACCTCTAATTCATGTCCTTCCACATCGATCTTAATAAGATCCACTTCTGTCGACAGGAGCACTTCATCCAAAGTCAGCACCGGTACCTTGATGGTCAGAGCGCCTTCCTTTTTTTCTAAACTCGCTACACCCTCGTTTTTGTCAAAATCTTGCGGGATATAGAGGTTCATCTCACTTTTACTGGACGAAAGGCCTACCGGGAATAACTGGCACTGACTCCATCTCCGTAAATGTTGAGTCCATTTTTTTTGAATTTGTGGATGCGGTTCAAAACAATAAACGCGCCCATAAGAACCCACCCGATGTCCCATGATCAAGCTAAAATAGCCGATGTTAGCCCCGATGTCGGCCACCCGATCTCCTGTCTCGAGCAGTCTCCACAAGACCTCAGTCAATGCCAAATCATAGACTCCAAAATGGAGGAGTGCCTTGCCTATTGTTTCGTTTTCTTTGACTTGAAAGGTCCCCCCCAGAATCTGCAGGGATTGATCGTGCTTTTTTACCGACCACAGACCTTTTTTGAGTCTGACAAACAATTGACCTGGTCTAAAAAAATACTCTGGTTTGTTAAAAAAACGCTGTAAGTTCATAGTTCAACTAAATTAATTTAATTTACCTACCGAAAGAAGTCCGTGGCTTTCGATTTATATGTCATCATAACTATCAATTTATGAAAAGACATTATTATTTTAGTTGCTGCTCGATCATCTCTCCAACCAGCCATAAGGATTGAAATTGTAATCAATTAATGAAAATGAATTAATCCATGGTTAGGATAAGTTATGGAAAATACAGAAAATACCGAAAATTCGAAAAAGACAACAAACCCGAGTCGAATCCAAGAGTTCTCAGAAAAGCGCGCACTTCTCTTAGCTTCAATTGAAATATTAAAAGCTAAGAAAAACTTCGTGCTACTCACCTTCCTTTTGGCAACAATTGGAACGGCACTTGGACACTTCTTTCAAACAACCACCTACACAGCAAGTTCTTCTTTGTTTGTGCAAACACTGGAAGAACCAACGGCCGCTGAGTACCTTCTCAATCACCAAGTCGGTCGTTTGAATAAAGCGGAACGCATAGAAACATATATGCGTTACCTAAGTTCTGATTCATTCCTCCTCTCCGTAGCACAGAAAGTAAAGTTTAACGACGATTTTAAACAAATGAATCTAACGCCGGTGGAAAATAGTTCGATCCTGAGCATGCAATTTTGGAAGAACAAACTTTTTAAAAAGAGCGATGACGCTTCTTCACCCAAGCAAAATGAAAAATACTCGTCCAGTGATCTTGTCGGTCTTATCAAAAATATGGTCAGTTTTGATACCGACTACAGCCACTTTATTTTCATTAGAGCGAAAACGCTGGATTCACGCACAGCACAGATCATTGCCAACACAGCGGCTGAAGAATTTGTGCAAGTCACAAACCAACGAGGCATTCAAGAGATTGAGCAGATTAAGTCCTTTGTTGAAAACAAAATCAATGAAACTCAAGAACGCTTAAGAAAGACCGAAGTTGAACTTGTTGATTTTAAGAAAAACAACAGTCTGATTTCCGCTGACAAAAGTTCAAATCTTGTCGCCGATCGTTTCTCGCGTATCTCGAGCGAGCTCGAGTCTGCCCGCCTACAATATGAAGAAAATAATAAACTTATTTCTTTTTTCGAGAATGGTCAAAAATCTAGCATTGATTCCGCTGGAAATAATCCCGGCACGGCGTATGGGCTTAAAGAAACAGCTCAGATTTTACAAAGAAAATTGGAACAATTAAAACGCGAAAAAGCGATTGTCATCGCGCAAGAAGAAAAAAATCAAGAGTCTCGTCTACAAGAAATCGAGAAGGAATACAATCGCACTTTCCAAGCGTACAAGCATTATTCTTCAAAAATGGGTCAACAAGATTTGTTCATTTATATGAATCCTCAAAAGCTTCAACAAAAAATCAATGAGTTGAAGGAAGAGAATGAAATCTTAAAAAATAAGATCTCCACACATAACAAGGCTTCTGATGAGGTCAAAGCGCAGATTGAGAAAATACCTCATCTTGCACAAAAACAACTCCTTTTGGAAAATTCTATTCATTTAGATTCCGAAAACTACACCAGTCTCAAAAACAAACTTACCGAGCTTGAAATTCAAAGAATTTCACAGAAAAAAGAAGTGCGCTTGGATCAAGTGGCACAACTGCCCGGCCCCAACCCTAAAGGCAGTGCGATCTTAAAACTCGCATTCTCCACACTCATTTCTCTCTTCCTTGGTATTTGCATCATCATTGGGATTGAAACTCTTGACCCGACGATCAAACACCGCTCTGACCTCAGCGATTGCAATCTCGAATTTATTGGTGAAATTCCTTTGATCTCGGAAATGATCGAAAAAAGAGATTCAGCAGAAGCTGCAACTTTTGATAAACTCGTTTGCGTCAATGCCCCGGAGTCCATTGAATCCATGGCTTTTAAATATGTTCGCGCTCGTTTAGAGTCCTATCGTTATAAATTTAAAAAAGAACATATGTTGATCAGCATTTCGAGCAGCGCGGTGAGCGAAGGGAAATCGTTTATCGCCGCCAACACTGCTGCTTGCTTATCACAACTTAAAAGAAATGTGCTTTTGATTGATGCCGATCTTCGCCGTCCATCGCAAAACGGTTATTTTGAAGTGTCTCCTCAGTACGGACTCGTTGATCTTTTAGCTTCACAAAAAACTTTGGACGAAGTGGTTCTTAAAAACCTTCAGCCCAATATGGATTATTTACCTGCGGGGTTTTGTAATGCCAACTCCACAGAAATTATCAGCTCAGAGATCTTCAAGGCTCTTTTGAACTATTTAAAAACTCAGTATGATTATGTGATCATTGACTGCCCGCCTGTTTTCGCAGCAGTTGATGCCTCAATTATTAGCAGCTACAGTGACGTACCTATCCTTATCGCTAACTTCCGCGAAACTAAAAAGGTCACTCTGAACGAAGCCTATAACCAACTTCTACAAGTCTCTTACAAAAGAGTTTATGGAATTATCAATAAAGCTATTGTGAGTACTGCTCGTTTTCACTATTATGGATATCATACGTATTCAAAAACGAATCAAAACTTGGCACCTCTCCCGACTGTTGACGCCAAAGACATTGAGAAGTTTTTAGAAAAAATTAAAAGGAAGTCGAGCTAATATGAAAAGAATCATCTCCCTAGTTACCTGTTGCACTTATGTTTTGTCTCTTTCACAGGTTGCTTTTGCTAGGGAGAAAGATCTTGTGTCGAGCTTTGAACTTCTGCAAAACGAATCTTACAGCCGCTTTAGCAGCGGCAGCGAATACCTCTCAGGCCAAGAACCCGGAACCGTCATGATGAAAGTGAATCTTTGGGGCGCGGTAAGAAAACCCGGCATTCACCATATTCCAGTAAAAACAGATCTTGTGGCCCTGATGTCCTACGCTGGCGGACCGAATGACAATGCCATTCTTGACGATATCACTATTAAACGTATTAAAAACAATCGCCAATCCAAACTTCAAGTCAACTTAGAGCAGTTGATTCACGGGGATGGCGTACAAGACTTGGCACTTCAACCCGATGACATTATTGTGGTTCCCGCAGATAAGCCGTGGATTAGCCAAGATACATTCACTCTGGCTATTTTCTGTTCCACCATTGCCAGCATCATCTTGAGCGCTGTACTTATCGACAAAAATACCAACAACTAAGTGCACCAGCGACAACATCTCGAGACCTAACCCTCCTTCTACCAGCAAACGACACCACCACCACGACGCCAGGTCTCCCTAAAATTCCAACATAAAACTTGAAATATACCTTTTGTAAACCTCTGGCTAGCGGACGCGCTTTCGTCTTGCGAAAAGCCAGTGAGGGCAGGAGCCCGTGTTTACAAAAGGTATATTTCAAGTTTTATGTTGGAATTTTAGGGAGCCTTCTGAGCAACAAGCAGAATATTATCACTGAAGCGCTTACCTTTTAAGAGGCCAAAAGACAACTTCTGCCAAGTCCATGCGGCCATGGAGGGAACCATGCCTGAATCTGTGTACAGAACTTCTATTTTGTTAAATTGACTCTCTTTAAGGATACGAAAGAGGTCTGAGCGGCTAAGGGCAGTGATGTGAGCGGGATAGGATGAATCAGTAAAAGCCACAAAGTTTCCGCGAAATATATAGGAAAGAATTGAGCGCCAGCTTTCGTTATTGGGTGTAGTGAGAAGCAAAACGCCCCCCGGCTTTAACACCCGGGCCAGATCGCGCACCACTTGGCGCGGATTCTCGAGATGCTCAATGACCTCAATACTCGTCACCACATCAAACTGCTGATCCTTAAATTGTAATTTTCGATTTAAATCTTGCACATACCAATTGGCACCGACCACATTGGAATACATCAGATCGACACCGTGACACATATAATTGGTCGATCGAGAAATTAATTTTTTTAAAAAATCCCCTTGGCCCGCACCGAAATCTAATAATTGACCTCTGCCTGCGCCGTATTTGGCGAGAGTGGAAAAGACCAATTGATAAATTGTGTCGTGGCTGATCCCGAGACTTTGAACAACCGCCTCGTTAAGACTTTCTGCATTGGGTATATTTTGAAGTGCATTCAACATGCTTTCTATTTTAATGAAATTTAACTTCTTTCCAAAGCGCCATTTATTTTTCTAGACTGTCTGGTTTTTAAGACGACTTGGATTTTGAGACTATTTGTATTTTTCCACGACTGATGATTGAATCATGATATGAAACCGAAAGTTCTCTACATTGTCCCTTCCTCAGGTCTTGGTGGCGCAGAAACATTTATAAAAAATATTTTTTCTCATTCTCATTTATCAAACTTTAGTCCGGTTTTTTTACTCTTTCGACCCGGACCACTCCACACCTGGCTGCAAGAACAGCATGCAGAGATTGAACTTCTCCCGCAACCTCCTCCGCGCCTGTCGCGCCCCTGGGAAGTTCTTAAAGTCCATCACATTGTGAAAAGTTTAATTCGTAAACACAACATTCAACTTGTACACTCCACCATGGCCTATGGCGCCCTCTTTACCGCTTGGGCCGCTCGCTCTCAGCGCATACCCCATGTTTGGTTTCAACACGGTCCCGCCTCGGGATGGATGGATCAGGTGGCGGCAATTTGGCCGCATCAAACAGTGATCGTTAATTCTGAATTCACTCTGCGTCGGCAGCATGAACTTGAACAATCCATCCCTGTACCTTGGCGCTGGTTTCTTCCTAAAAAAAGAACTTTTCAAAAAGTAAATATTGGCACAACGGCCCCGATTCACACGCAAGACACGATTCATAACTTCCGTCACATGCTCCAAAAAGATTATGAGCTCCTCCCCTCCACCGTGCTCATCGCTATGGCTTGTCGTCTGCAAAAATGGAAAGGAGTCGATCTATTGATTGAAGCCACACAAAAGTTATTTGCACAAAATCTACCTTTTTTTGTTTTTATTTGGGGAGATGTGTTTGATTCTCCCGAATATTTAGAAGAGTTGAAAAAAAAATCTCATCATCTCCCGCTGTCTTTTCAAGGACCTGGCCAAGATATTCCTCTTGCCTTCGCCGCATGTGACATTGTCGTCAACGCCTCCATGCAGCCAGAACCCTATGGGTTAACCATTATTGAGTCGCTCTCTGTGGGGAAGCCTGTTGTTGCTCCTAACGAAGGCGGACCCCTAGAGATCGTGAGAGATGGACAGGAGGGCCGACTCTTTGCTGCACGCGATGCGGAAAGCCTGGCCAACACTCTCGGGGAGTTGATTCTCGGCAAAGATCTTCGCCAAAAGATGGAAAAAAACGCACATGCAAAATATCTAGCACAGTACACGCCACAAAGTATGATTCAGCAACTCGATGAAATCTACCAGCGAGAACTCGCTAGCTTTACATAAGAACCTTTTTATAGACGTCCATAGTTTGTTGCGCACTTTTTTTCCAAGAAAAATCTAGCGCACGTTGCTCACACTTTTGTACTGTTTTTTCGTAAATATTTTTATCGAGAATCCAATCAAGTTTATGAGCCATCTGCTGGGTATTGTACGGATCAAACAGACACTCGTCCATACCAACCACCTCCTTGAGACTGGTGTTATCAGCGGCAAGTACTGGTTTTTTCATCTTCATCGACTCCACTGCTTGCAGTCCAAAACCTTCATAAAAACTCGGATAAACAAAACAGTAACTGTATTTATAAAGACTTGGAAGATCACTCTCAGCCACTGGCGGCAAAAAGACCACACTTTCGGAAATTTCCAGAGATTGACTGAGTTGGCGCAACTTAACTTGTTCTTCCTGCGTGCCCCCGGCCAATACCAAAGGGCGCTGACGCGAGGATAAGGCATAGGCACGAAGAAGTTGCTCAATATTTTTACGAATTTCTAAGCCACCAACATAAAAATATCCACCCTCACGAAAATGCGGGTAATTTTTTTTGATTTCAGCCAAAGGTTTTACATTCTGATCATTATAGAAGTCGCTTGCGGCTTCCGCAATCACCGTGATTTTTTGTGGTGAAACTCTGTAGTGACGAACAATATCCTGCTTGGCATGTTCGCTCACCGTAATAATATGATCCGCCGCCATTTGGGAAAGAAGATGGTACAGACGCATTTTTCTCTCGGCCGGACTCCAGCGTTTAAAAAAGCTTTTATGTTGATCGTAGAACGCTTTTTCGATGGCATCGTGCAAAGTGAGCACTTTTTTTGTGGACGAAATAAGCGGCAAGCCAAAATTGATGGGACAATGGAGAATGTCGACTTTTTCTTGCTGACAGAGTTTTCTGAGAATCCGTTGTTCCCAATCTAGATAATTACAACCTGTCTCCACAACCAGTTTTATTTTATCTGCATCAAACCATTTTTTCTGCACAGGACGATCTGAAAAGAGGATTATTTCTGTCCCCAGTTTTTGTAGTTCTTCTATAAGATGCACCGTATACCGGCTCCACCCACGAAGAAATTCGGTATCTAGGATACGCGCATTGATTCCGACTCGCATAGCCCCAATCATAACTGCCCCCTTTCCCATTGGCTATCCTCGTTTCATGCCCACTACTGACACTAGACCTTAGAGCCTATCCGTTGACCTCCCCCCAGCTCCTCTTCAAAATATGTTTATGAAACAAAAACTTTCTCTCCTGCTTATTTTATTAGAACCTCCTTTGCCTTTTGGTAATGCCGCCAGCCGTTGGTTTCACGTTTTGCTTAAGGAATTAGATCGTCGCGGCCACGCGGTGGATGTTTTGGTCGTCAGTGGTGTTCCGGGCGACATCTCTAAAGCCGAAAAGGCTTTTCAAAATCGTAAACAATTTAGTATTTTTCCCTTCGGCAAAAGAACAGGCTTACTAAGTAAGATTTCCACCCTCCTCTTTCCTCACCGCTATATTTTCAGCGAAGATTTTTATCAAAAACTTGCTAAGCTCGACCCCCATAAGTATGACCTGATTCATATAGAACAGACCTGGGCCGGCTGGTCAGGCTTTCCTTTTAAAAATAAAACATTGATCAACGTTCACCATTTACAGAGTATTGATTTGGAGTTTGTAAAACCGCAAAGTTTAAAAGAATCTTTACTGTATAAAAGTTGGTTTCTTGCAGAAAAAAGAATTTTATCCCAATACCCCTTTGTACGTTCGTGCTCGCCGCGGCTGATTCCATGGATACAAAATTGGGGAAAAAAAGAATTTATCGAGACCATTCCTGTTTCTTTGGATTTAAACCTCTATCCCTTTATTCCTGCAGAAAAAAGACAGTCGAAAGCGCCATTGATCACTGTGATCGGCAACATGACGTGGTACCCATCTGTTTCCGCCGCCAAACGGCTTCTTGAGGATTTGTGGCCCGAAATTAAAAAACAGGTTCCTCAAGCCCAACTGCGCATTGTCGGTTGGTCTGCACGCTCTGCCCTGGAAAAGTATATCCATCATCCGGATGTAGAAATTTTAGAAAATGTTCCCGACATTCAGCCTTACTTTGAAGAGGCCTCAGTAATGGTCTACGCCCCTGCGCGGGGCAGTGGCATGAAAATTAAAATTTTAGAATCTCTCGCTTTTGGTATACCCGTGGTCACCACCAGTGAAGGCACCGAAGGACTTCCCGCTGAAGATATGATTCACCTCGGCTTGGCTGAGGACAACGCAGGGTTGATAGAACGCACAGTAAAAATTCTTAAAGATACAGACTTACAAGACCGTCTACGCCACAAAGGACGAGAACTTGTCGCTCATCATTGTGGGGAGCAGACGACGGTCACGCAGATCGAAAATCTTTATGAAAAAATTCTACAATCACCCAATTACGTTAAGTAAACTTCTTTTTCCGTTTGGTGATTGAGCTGCCCACAGGCCGCCAAGATCTTATGACCTTTGGTGGTGCGAACGGTGGCAGGTAGACCATACGACTCAATGATTTCTTTCAAACGAAATATTCTATCGTCGCCTGGTCGCTGATAGCGACTCCCAGGATAAGGGTTAAAAGGAATCAAATTAATAAAGGCTTTTTTATCTTTTAATAAACTTCCCAACTGATGGATCTCGTCTTCGGAATCATTAAAATCCTTCAAAACTAAATACTCATAAGTCACAAAACGTTTTTCCCCTTGCGGAATTTGTTCTAAAACCGGCAAAATCTCTGCCAATGGGTATTTACGATTCAGAGGAATCAAACTGTCGCGTTTTTCTGGTATGACCGAATGTAAAGAAAGGGCCACATTGACGTCGGGCATTTCTTGCTTCCAACGTAAAAGTCCCGGCAGGTAACCCGCTGTGGACACAGTGATTTTGTGCCCCGCCAAACTCAGTCCCCACTGGCAAATAAGAATTTCGCAGGCTTTTTTAACCGCATCAAAATTATGTAATGGCTCCCCTTGTCCCATAAAAACGACGTTTAAAATTTTATGATCGTCGGGTCTTTTTTCTTTGAGCCATCTTTGGATCTGAATAAATTGTCCAATGATTTCTTCTGTTTTGAGATGTCTTTTAAAGCCCTGCTCCCCAGTAAAACAGAAAGAGCATTTCATCAAACAACCTACCTGCGAAGATAAACAGACCGTGTATTTTTTTTGAAAGGGAATGAGCACAGCCTCGACTCGCTCCCCATCCGCGAGCGTAATTAAAAATTTAACTGTGCGATCTTCGCTTTCCGCCAAAGAAGAAATCGCCGGTAAAGAAAAATCCAAGAGTTCTTTTTCGACCCTTTGTGCTTCGAAAGAAAAATTATGTAACACACACGGAAAAATATTTTTCTTTTTGTAATACCAATTGAACATATGGCGTGAGGTTTGAGGGGGCAATTTGTGAGCTTTTGCCAAGTTCACAAGATCCTCTAAAGAGAGCGCATAGAAGGGCATTTTCATAGAGCGTTCATATGCGATCTCGCGACAATTGTCTAGCTCTCACTGGAGGCCTTTCTTCTCTCCTCATTCCCCCCTAATATAGAACCTACCTATGCGATCGCGCCGTGCCCTCCTCAATTTTAGTTTCAGCTTTGCGCGCAATATTGTCGGGACAGTTCTAAGTCTTATCGCCACCCCTTTAGTACTCAAAATGATTGGTGAAGAGCGTTTTGGTGCCTTCCGTCTGCTTCTCGATTGGTCTTCTCACTTGGGTATTTTAGAGTTTGGACTTTTCTCCGCTAGTCTCGCATTGCTCTCCAAAGCCGCCACCGAAGGAAAAGAAAGCCAAGCGGGAACTTTGCGACTGATTTTTCGACATTATTTTGTTATCTTTGCCGTGCAACTTTCTGTTTATATCCTCTTTTCCATTTTTATCAAATATCTTATTCCTGTGAGCGCAGCTCTCCAGCCCGAACTGCAAATGTCGGCACTCATCATGTCTATCTCACTCATTTTTATTATGAGCCAAATCTATAAAGCTTACCTGGAAAGCACGCAAAAAGGCTATTTAGTGAGTATTGTCCTAGTGATCTTTAATATCACTTACCTTGCTCTCTCTCTCTCTTTTGCCTACTACCAATACGGCCTTGTTGGTCAATCCCTCGCATATGTTATCAGTTTACTGATTTCATTTATCTTGTTTATTTATTTTGCTCCAGACGTTCTTAAGCTTTTATTAAAATTTGGCACAAACGAATCCCAGCGTCATCTACTCAAACAGCAACGTTTTAGTCATTTTGTAAACGAACTTTGTTCGAGAATTTCTTTGATGTCAGACAATATCATAGTCTCTTTATTTATGGGCGCCAGTCCCGTCACCGCTTTTTTTATTACCCAAAAAGCGGGCAGCATGATGCAACAGCAACTGCAACACTTAAGTAATTCTTCATGGGCGGCATTGAGTGAACTTTATTACCAAGATAAAAAAGATGTATTTCGCGAACGCGTTCTTAATTTAACCGAAATCGTTGCCTATTCCAGTGGTGTTATTCTTTCGGTTGTATGTTTACTGAATCCTGCTTTTGTCAACCTGTGGACGGGGCAAAATACCTTTGCCGGTATGGATGTCTCCAATCTCACCGCTCTCAACGCCGGTTTCTTTTCCATTCTCAGCTTGTGGTCGTGGTGTTTTGCCGCCACCAACAACACTGACAAAATGGTCAACATGTCGATCGCGCAAGGTGTGGTGAATATTGTTGCTTCTTTAGCACTGACCTACTGGTTAGGTTTACCCGGTCCACTTTGGGGAACACTCATCGGCTATGCCGGCATTAGTTTATTTTGGAAATCGTCTGTGTTGAGCAAAACATTCAACATTCCTTTTCGAGAATTAACTAAAAAGTGGTTTTTACCATTTATCCCGCCCATTCTTTTAGCCATTCTTTACTTGTACGTGCGCGGCCCTGTTCTCGCTGCAAACTGGCTTGTGCTTTTTGCATGGGGAGGCTCTCTGACGATTCTTTTTTCTGGCTTTGGTTATTTTCTTCTCATTAGTCACTCTACGCAGATTCTTCTCTTAGAAAAATTTAAACTCCTCATTAACAAGGTAAGACGAATATGAATAAATTCCTAAAAAGTATTTTTCCTGAACGTTTAATTTGGGCGTACCGTTATTATCGTTACCCACAATTTTTCGAAATTGTCGGAGCTCCTCTCACTTTTAAAAAAGACGGTTTATTCACGAATCACAACTCCGACACTCTGCAATCCCCGCTATTTCAGGAAAGTTATCGCCTGGCGAAAACCACGGGCTCTTTTAAAGGTGCTTGGGGTGAGGTGGACCCTGAGTATCGTGCCTACACCTATTGCTGGGCCGCCGACCATTGTAAAAACATTCCGGGCGATTGGGTAGAGTGTGGTGTTAATAAGGGCGGCATGGCGCGCGCCGCTATTCATTATACGGATTTTACGCCTCAAACAACACGCAAATTTTATCTGCTCGACACTTATGAGGGCACACCTGATCATTGCCTCGCAGCCAATGAAACTCGTCGCAATAAATACGAAGAATGTTATGAACAAGTTTTGCAAAACTTTAAAGAGTTCCCCAATGTGGTGGTTGTACGCGGAGAAGTACCAGGGACACTTGCTCAGGTTAAAAGCTCTGCCATTAGTTTTTTATCACTCGACATGAATGCCGTGGCTCCCGAATTGGCCGCCATTGAATATTTTTGGTCGAAACTTTCGCAGGGTGCAGTGGTCGTCCTCGATGATTATAACAATATCGGACACGAACCACAAAAAAAAGGGTTTGATGATTTCTGCCGTAAAAAAGGAAAACAAGTTCTCTCTTTGCCAACCGGCCAGGGACTGATTTTTATCTAGACCTAGATCTAGTGCTTGTTGCAAAAAAGTTTAAGTCTTCCAGAATGCTCATTGCTAAAGTGACTTCGCATGATAATCTTACATTGTCTAATATGTGAGGTGATGTATGAGGATATTATTAATTAGCTTAGTTTTTATGTCTGGTTTTTCAGCCTTTGCAAATACGCAAGCCACTCCCCTGCAACTGCATGCTTTCAATTCGAAAATTGCTAAACTTTTGAATTTTAACAATTCTTCTAATTATAATAAAATTACTAAAAATTTATCACCCAAAGACAAACAGACTTTCCAAAAAATATTGGCAAAAAAGAAAGCGCAAAAAGTGCAATTTTTTCCTTTTATGTCTTTTCTCTATATCAAAGAGTCGAAAAAACAATGGGCCCTGGAAGTTGTAAGTCTTGAGCCTTTAAAAATCAGAATGGATAGTGGAAAAATACACACCATTGATCCCAAAAATATTCGTGGCAGCTTTCCTCAAGAAACTGGGAAGAAAACCGCTTCTCTGTGGAGCTTGCTAGGTTTAGAAGCCCACGCCGCTTGTATTTGGGGGATGGGCACTTGCCCTTCTGAGCCCAGTGAGTGGGCATATTTATACAGCTATGCCGCCTCGAGTGAAATCTATGCTGGGAATGCACCTGCCGTGACAGATGCAGATGCCGGACTTGTTGCCAGAGAAGCTGCTTCTTTTGTCAATGAATTCGGAATTAATAAAATCAATTGTAAACCCGCTGCACAAGCGAACTCTTCCAATAACACGAATCACTATGTGGAGGTCGCTAGTGCGGATGGACTGAGATCTCTTCTTGAGTGCAACTCTTTTGATAATAATTGTCGAGCTCATCCTCTTGATAAAAATGGAACTATTCGCAACCTTATCGGAGAAAAATCTGACTTGGATTTCCAAATTGTACGTCACATGCAAAGCCAAATTGATACGGCAGCGGGAAGATCTATCAACCCCAATGCTCTCGACGTCAGTTGCAATGAAGACGAGTGCCATTTTGTAAGAAATGATAGTTCTGCAGCAAGCACGATCTCTGATTCAACTATGGAAAAAATTGCAGAGATAAACATTGCAACAATTGGTGATAGAACGACAAGAGACCAATCAAACGAACTCCTCACATCGTTTAAAGAGGTTCAACGACTCATGACTTTACATTATCCTGCCAACGGAGAGTTTTACCCGTCCGCAAACCGTGGAAAAGCCATGTATGCTATGATGGCTTGTTGCGGCTCCACCGATTGCGTAAAATACGTTAACGAGGGCCGAGTGCAAATGAATACAAACCCAACGGACTCCCAAGGCAACGACGTCGCACAATAAGCTAACAATCAGCCTTAGAGATGAAAATGCTTTAAGGCCTGATCGAGATCCTCAATCGTACCAATATCAATATACCGACCATCATTGATGGGCAATGACTGAACTTTGAGTCCCTGGGTGATGGCGAGATTAATGATATCGCCAAAAACCACTTCTTTGTTATTTTGCGGCTCATGCTTTTTAAGAAACTCATGCATAAATTCGGCAAAGTTATAATTCCATAAACAGCAGCCCCACATATGAGTAAGAATGGAATTCTGTGGCTTATCAATGGTGGTTTTTACAGTTCCATTGGCTTGAAAATCCACCATTCCAAATTTTTTGGGATTGTTGGTAGGAAACAAACCTAATAATAAATCCGGTGTTTGTTTATTAAAAAAATTTTTTAGATCTAAAAATGCATTCTCGGGTTCAATGATGGTATCACTCATACCAAAAACAATGACATCATCTTTTTTCAACCACGGGTAAGATAGATCCAAAGCATAGGGCATTCCGCGGGCGACACTTTGGAAATTGTAGACAATGGGCACTCCAGTGGTTTTTCCAGAGCCGTAATAGTCCATAATGTCGGATTTGCCGGGCCCCAGCGTGATAATGATTTTTTCCACCCCCATGCGTTGCATGTGGTTCACTAAATACTGGCTCACCACTTTAGGACGTAATTTTTTTTCTCCATCGACCACGACAGGATGATAGCCAATGGGATACAATTCTTTGGAAAATGGCAATGGATGAAGACGTGTTCCTTTACCGGCCGCGGGAATTAAACCTACAAGACTCATGCACTCTCCTTAAAATCTTTTTCAAAGACACTGGTTCCATAAATATTGTTTTTCTTTAATATGCCGCGCAAGGCTTGCAACCAGGCGATCCCCAGATAACTTACCAAGCTCAGTTTGTAAAAACTTGTTAATCCCATCGCTTCCGGAAACACCTGACGTAAATCTTTAAGTAAGTGTTGCAACTCTCTCTTGCTTAAAGTGCCGTGAACCATTTTTAAATCCAGCATATTCAAAATACCTTGAGCATGGGCCGCATAACACAGGCGAAAGAATCCTTCTTGGTCAGGATGTTCTTTTTTGACCCAGTTATTCACTTCGTCAATAATGCTACGAAACCAGATATACAAATTTTTCTGTTTTTCTACTTTAAACGACGACCATGACTGTGTCCCTACGCGAAAGCGCAAAAAAGAGTTTGTGAGAAAATAGGTTTGTTCACTATGCGCACAAGCCAACGCAAAAGCACCACTATCTAAACAGGTACCAAATCTTTTCTGCCACCCACCTGCTTTTAATAAAGTCGAACGGCGATACACGACGCTCATCACCATGTGATTTGCGAGAAGTTGATTTTTCACTCTTTCTAAGCCGCTGACCAAACCCGGCACCGAGGATAACTGATGTGTGGATCGCAAATTCATTTGCTCATCACAATAATCAATCGCGCTATAAATTAGATCGATTTTGGGATACTTCTCCATAACCAAAAAATAAGCTTTTAAAAAATCACTTTTAATGGTGTCGTCGTCACTCAGTAAAAAAACAAATTCCCCATGAGCCTCTTTGAGCAAAAACTCCCAATTTCCTGGTCCGCCAAGGTTTTTTTCGTGATGGAAAATTCGTATGTTGAGACTGGCATTTTGGTGCTGAAAGCTTGTTAAAAAATCCTTCGTGTTATCCGAAGAGGCGTCGTTGGAGATAACAATCTCCACGTCTTTGAGTAAATCGCCTTGCGCCAGAATGGACCGAAGTGTTTCTTCTAACAAGTCCCGACGATTGTGTGTTGGCACCAGGAAAGATAAACGCACCATTACAAAAGGCCTTCGTCTTTAAGTAGCTCGCGCATAATGGATTCTACTCGACTTGTCGGCGCCCAACCGATCAGTTTTTTAAGTTTGCTGACGTCAGCTACAAGACGAGCTCTTTCCACCGAACGTACTTTCGCTGGATCTTTTTTTGTTTCGATTTTTTTATCTAAGAGTTTTTCCAGAACCTTGATCAAATCCTCCACGGACTGACCATCACCGGTGGCTATATTGACTGTTTCTAAAGACAGAGAATTTTGCTGAACCAATGCAATAATGGCTTTGGCACACTCATTCACCGGAACGTAATCGCGAATCGGCCAAATATTACCTAACGAAAGATATTGTGGATGTTCTTTAAGTTGTTTAATGATTTCAGGAATAATATGCGGATTGGTTTCACGCGGCCCAATCAGATTGTAGATTCTGCCGCACACTAGTTTTTTTTGCGGATATTGTTGAGATTCCAGAGCCATTAATTTTTCGCCAAAGAGCTTACTTAAACCATAAATATTATAAGGCTGAGCAGGTGTCTGTTGTTCGTGATTATTATCGTCTGTTTTTTCGTAAACATCGCCCGTACTGGCAAAAAAGAAGCCTGTGTACGGGATCTCACGCGCGGCTTTCAATAACGACTGTGTGCCTTTGACGTTAATATCCAGAGCCAATGTAGGGTTACGAATAGCTTCGGGAATATAGTGGAGTGCCGCAAGATGAATAATGTAGTCAGGTTGGAATTGCGCAAAGGTTTCGTGCACAATTTCTTCGTCGCGAATATCTATTTTTGCAAATAGACTTCCAGGAGTTTTTGCCAAAGCTTCGACATTTTTAGCATGACCCCAAGATAAGTTATCAATTCCCAAAACTGTTTGTCCTTGGGAAAGTAAACTCTCTACTACATGCGACCCTAAAAACCCTGCTGCACCCGTAACACACCATTTTTTCTTCATAAGAAAATAATGCCATGTGGAGAATCAGTTATCAACACACACCTTTGTCTAGCCTCTGCCCAAAACAATCGTCGACCGGCTCGACGATTGCTGTAGCAACCGCTAAGATAAGTTATGCTTTTTTCTGTTATCATCCCTACTCATCACCGCGAAAAAACACTGCACGCCACCCTCGATTCACTCAAAAAACAATCTCTCCCTGCCCCGCAGTTTGAAGTTTTAATTATCCCATCCCCCAACGATGCCAGCATCCACTCGGTCAAACCTGAGAATTACCCTTTTGCATTGCGCGTCCTCTCCGACATCCAAGATCCTTACCTCGGCAAAAGTGCTTCCTTTAAAAGAAACACTGGTGCACAAAACGCCCAAGCTCCGTGGCTCGCTTTTATCGACGATGACTGCGTTGCGGATTCCCACTGGCTCAGCGAAGCTCAAAAAGTGATTGCCACAGCTACACAAAATTGCGCGGGCATCGAGGGCGCGACGATGATCCCCGAGCCTCAGCAAAAAACCTATACCTATAAAGGTCTCCAACGACTCTCTCGCGCTGGTGGATACCAAACCTGCAATATGTTTTATCGCAAAGATATTTTTAACGAATGTGGTGGTTTTGATTTGTTTTTTCCCTTTTATTTAGAAGATACCGATCTCGCATGGAGTGTTCTGGATCGCGGACGCAGCATCGTATTTGCTCCGCAGTGCCGCGTGGAACATCCTGTCCCTCCACCTGAGGTCAAACGTCTGCTGAGCAATGCTGTACGCACGCGCTTGCTGCCTTATCTCTACAAAAAACATCCTCAGTTATACAAAAACCAACATTGGAAAGCTCTCCACCGCTTTCATTGGCTTTTTCTAGCTGTACACTTTTTATTACTTTGGATTCTGATCGTTAATTTTAATGCTCTTGGCTTTGCCATTGTTCTCACGTCACTTGTACTGCTGAGCGTTCTTTACACAGCTTATCAGCTGCGTGGCTGCTCTTTCTCGGCGCCAGAAGCTTTGCGTATGACCGGCTATTTTACCATCACACCGTGGATTACATTTTTCCAACTCCATCGCGGCAATTGGGAACAAAAAACATTTTTGTGGAAGTAAGACGAGATCCTTCGTTAAAGAATCTTAAAATGGAGTACTTGGATCGAGTGGCTCGACGATGCCTTCGGCGACTAAACCTTCGCAGAACTCTTCGATATCACTGGCCACCACTGCCAGTTCGCCATCAAAATCATTGGTCAGCATCTGACTAATCACTTGTGGGTCCGTCTCTCCATCTAATTTTTCCCAGATAAAGGAGCCCACCTCATTCAGTTCATGCACTTTTTGATTTCGCGGATCGAGAATCACAGCCTTGTCATCGATCATTTGCCACGGCAATCCTTGTACACGACGATATGTCATTGCAACACTCCCTGTTTACTCCTTAAGTGTACACTTTTCCCGTACAGAATCAGCTTTTAAAGAGACGATGGTCTAGTTACCGTAGGAGAGTTAAATTTCTCAGTAAACCCCAAGCTATTAGCACAATAGCGCCAACCCAAGCAGATTTGCCATAAAATATTGCATCTAAGCGAACAGGAACTTGGCACACACTTTTGAAAAAGAGGTAAATAAAAAAACATCCAAGGAGCGGCCCTAGGGGATGAAAATAAAAAGACAGCAATGGATCACCTGCGAAAAAACTCACCAGTGCGCGAGTCATTCCACAGCCAGGACAATGCCATCCCGTGAGATTATAAAAGGGACAAATCAAAACTGAATGAGAACATATGTCTTCCACAGAGGAAATGGAGGGACTCCATCCCCACACGAAACGCGCCCAAAGAGATAATCCAAGAGCGCCAATAATTCCTATTTGAAAAATATTATTAATTATTCTGTAGACCATGAAGGCTGGATACTAAAGGCCTCTCAGACTATCAAGGACTATCTGTTCGATTTGCTGGGCTACTGATTGCGAAGAAAACTCTTGGGCTCGCGCCAGACCTTTTGTTCGCAATTTCTGCAAATGGTCTTCGTTAAAAAGTAACTCGCGCAGCGTATCAACCCATTTTTTTTCGTCATTTTCTGGCAAGACCAATCCCGCATCGCCAACCACAAACGGTATTTCCCCCGAGTCACTGGCCATAACTGGAACACCACTCGCAAACGCTTCGATGAGCATACGGCCAAACTGCTCTCGCCAAAATGGTGTGGTTTGACTTGGGCAAAGCAGTACATCCATCACCGGCAAGGTTTGCGGAACTTCATCGTGTTTCACTAACTTCATAATCACCTGGGACTGCATCTTGCGCTCGGCAATCCATTGGCGAATCTCAGACTCAAGCGGTCCCGCCCCTAAAATCAACGCTTGCCATCCTGGCCGCTCACGCAACCCTTCCAAGGCTTGCAAGAATACACGACACCCCTTTTCCTCGGTGAGTCGCCCCATAAAGCCGATAATCTTTTCCGCCGAAAGGCCGAGGCGCTTTTTTGCTTCTTGTTTTTGCTGAGGAGTGAATGGCGAAAACTTTTCTATATTTACAAAATACGGCACAAGTTTTTGCGCTCCCAAAAAATTCTTTTGGCGAAAAGTCTCCAGCACCTGGGGTCCACATCCCCACAACGACTCACACCATTGCAATGATTTGTTTTCAAAAAATGAAAATGGTAGGGGGTATTTTTTTAAAATATTTTGATTGGTAAATAAAGAATAGGGAATTTTTTGCTGATGGCAAAGTTGCGCCATTTGGAAGCCCGAAACGATATAAGGTTCTTCCCATAAATAGGCGTAATTCCACGGCCGTTCTCGAAGAACTTGGCGAAGCTGCTTTTGATTGTAAAAAAACAGATGCACCCGGGAAGACAAATAACAATCAATGGGACGGACATCCAATTCGCTGTCCTCTGCCTCCATTTTTATGGGTCGAAGATCACCCGTAAAAAAGCGGGGCGCCAGAAGTGTGACCTCGATATTTCCACGCCGTTGAAGCTCTCTCATCACAGAGCGATTGAGGGCAACCACATAGGAATGTCCGATGGTTAACAGGCGCGGCTTCATAAAAGTATTATCCTGTGCGAAGTCCACCCCGCCAAGCAAAAAAATATTATGTTACGGTTTCATTGGAAAAGAAGCGAGGCCCCCTTACAATCGACACATGCATTCTGATAAAAAGTTAGTCGTCGCTATTCATGATATTCACCCTTGGGGTGGCCAAGATAAATCCAATTTAGAAATCCTCTATCATCTCAATCAAAAAATTCCTATTGAGCTGCATGCTTTTCAGTTTATAGACACACGCCCGTGGCCCCAACTCACGTTTGTTAAATACACTGGCCTACGCCGCCCTTTGGTTTTAAAAGCACTCCTCTACGCACTCAAAACTTTTTTTGCTTTTCAAAAATATCAAAAATCCCCATCCGTAGTTGCCATTCAAAGCACCGGCACCGCTGCATGGAATGCTTCTTGTTATCAAATTCAATTCTTGCATAAAAATTGGCAGTCATTGCAAAATGACTACGACCTCGAAGAACCAGCTCCCTTCTTTCACAGTCTTTATCATCAGTTTTTGCAATCTTTTAATGTTTTTCTCGAAAATTCGGTTTACAAAAAAAATAAACACTACATTGCTGTTTCTCACGGAATTAAAAAAGAACTGATTGAACATTTTCAAATACCCGAAAAAAACATCACCACCATTTATCACGGCGTGGACACTTCCTTTTTTCGCCCTCCCACCACTGAAGAAAAACAACAGGTCCGTGAGCGTATTTGCAATGAATTGAACATACCATTTGATTCCACCATTCTTCTTCATAGCGGCGCCATCAATCAGCGCAAAGGCGTGCCACAAGCCCTACAAACATTAGGATTGTTGCATCGTGAAGGATACAAAAATCTCCACTACATAGGTGTTGGCTCCGGCCATCTGTCGTACTTCAAAAAAATGGCACAGCAAGAAGGCGTTGCTTCGCATGTTCATTTTATTCAGCATTCTAAAAATATTCGCGACTACTATTGGCTGAGTGATATGTTCTTTTTTCCGACCTTTTATGAGCCCTTCGGGTTGGTTGTTTTAGAAGCCATGGCCTGCGGCCTTCCATGCCTAGTGTCCTCCAGCGCCGGCGCCTCGGAATTGATTGTCGATCAGAAAAATGGCCTTCTTCTCGATAACATCCTTGAAGCTGAAGCCATGGCACAAAAAATTATGCGTGTGCTTAAAGATGTTACTTTTCAAAAAGAACTATCAGTCAACGCTACACAAACAGCCCGTGAACACTCTTGGGAAAAAGTCGCAGAGATTTACGCACAACTATATAAAGTTTAGAGCTTGATTTCGTCCGTTTCGGCGGGAAGTAGTGGCAGTTTCATCAAAACACCGGAAAAGAACCAAAAAAACAAAGCATCTGGATTGTACAACATGCCTTCGGACGCCGAGAGACCGATGATCATCGCTGTCATCGCACCCCAAATCGCCAAGGCCAACATTTTGGGTTTAAAAGCCTGCAACTTCATAACAATTCTGAGCCCACGGTACCAAAGGCATAAAATAATTAAGGTGAGAAGAATCATCCCTGGAATTCCCAACTCCACCATACATGCCAACCAGAAATTGTCGGCAAAAAAGTAATTCTCATGAAAAAATTCATCCTGCTGACGCTCTTTTTGAAATTTAACAGCCGCACCACCAATGCGCGCAAACCCTGCACCTAAAGGCGCTGATTCAGCATACAAAAACAAACGCGGCCATACACTTGCCCTGGCATGGGAGAGTGATTCCACATCAAAAATGGTCAAACTGCGTTCCACTGCCATCTCATTCATCTCATGCTGTTGCATATAAACATTTAAAAATTGCGGAAGAAAAAAAATCATTCCTGAGGTCGCTACTGCTAAAAAGACCATGACATAACGAAGCTGACTCCGATTTTTCGAAGAATAAAAAATAGTACCGAGAAAAAAGATCACACAAGCGATAATCATTTTGATCAGCGAGGCGCGAATCTGACAGAGTAAAAATAAAAACACTCCGGCAAGAAGAAAGGTGGCCATGGTGATTCGCACCAACCAACTGCGCCAAGTGAAAATCACATACAACGCTAAAGGAAACATAAAGGTCATATACACTGCAGGACCACCAGGTAAATTGGTGAGACCAAAGGGACGAAACGCCGTGTTTTTAAACTTTTCCATTTGTGCGGCATACCCTGGATGCAAGGAGAGAACACTCTCCTGCCCCACCATTCCTTGATAAATTCCAAAAACGGTATGTAAAAGAACCACAATCAACAAAGGTTTTAAAAAATCATCGGCATCTTTTAAAGTCTTTGTCTGTGAATAAGCGAAAAAATACATCAACAACATCGTGACGTAAACCTTCGCCCCCGCTAAAGAAGGGATAAGTCCAAGACCGTAAGGGTTAAATAGGCATATGACCACCCAAACAAAATGCAGCAGAAAAAGAAGAGTAAATGGTGGATTCAGGCGCAAATCTTTGTCCTGACCAATAAAGATTTGTAGAGCCATTTTAACAGTGAGAAAAATAATTAAAATATCAGCGCCCACATGGATGACCGGATGATATCCCGAAACCACTTTAAGAAACCCCTCAAGACCAATATAGAAAAAGGCTAAGATCAAACCCCACTTGATCGGAATTAAGGCGATGACCAGCGTAGCGAGAGCGAAGATACCAAAAGCCATGGATTTAAATCCCAGCTCGGGAGCCACCATGTGAAAAGACATGACTGCCAATAAAAAAATACAAAGCGAAAGATATTCAGCAAGTCTAGGATGTAATCTCATTTCCACAATTATCCGTTGCGTGAAGAATGAAAACAAGACTTAATAAAGGGATGCAGGCAAAAAAAATTCTTGTCCCTAGTTTTGACTTCAAACCTCAACTAGGTGGGGTCGCACATTACGCACAAGAACTCCTTCTGACATTTCAAAAAACATATCACTGCGACATTACCGTCATTGCACGCGAACTTCCTAATTCCACGACCTACGACCAGACAAGTCCTTTTCGCATTGTGCGCATAAAAACACCGGATATGGCCCTCATAGCCCTTCCGCAATGGATTTGGGCAGTGCAAAAAATGATCAAGGAGAATCCACCTGATCTTATTTTCTGTCCCCTCTGGTTTCCCGATGCCAGCGCCACCTACATCGCCACCTTTTTCCTTGGCCAAAAAATTCCCTATGTCATTGCCGCTCACGCCATGGAATTGCTTGAGGGGCACGACACTCTTAAACAAACCCTGCGTAAAAATCTTTTATCCTCATTAAAAACAGCAACTTTTAAACACAGTCAAAAGATCTTTCCGGTGAGCAACTACACGGCTCAAATTCTGCAAAAACAAATGAATATTTCTACGGAGAAAATTGTCGTCGCTTCTAATGGCGTCAATCTGCAAACATTCATGCAAACGTCTCCTCCGGTAAACCGCTTTCTTCGCCCCAAAAAACGTCTCCTCACTGTGACTCGCTTACGGCCCTATAAAGGTGTAGACATGGTTTTAAGAAGCCTGGCCGGACTGATTCGCCAGGGCGTAGATCTCCACTACAACGTGGTAGGGGTCGGTGCCGATTTGCCCCGCTTGCAACAAATCACCGCAGATTTAAACATTCAAAGTCATGTGTCCTTTCTTGGCTCCTTGAGTGAAAAAGAAATCATTCAACTTTATCAAGATTCAGATCTTTTTATTCTCCTCTCTCGTCACGAAGGCACCGATGTGGAAGGTTTTGGTTTGGTATTTCTCGAAGCGGCAGCCTGTGGACTACCTAGCTTGGGCGGACGCAGTGGTGGCATTCCTGACGCCATTGCCGAGGGAAAAACAGGATGGTTGGTCACACCAGAGTCCTTGCCCGCAATCGAAAAAAAAATCCATGAACTTTTAACGACACCGAATCTCCTCAGCGAAGCTTCGCAAAACTGTCTGCGACATGTGCAACAACACACATGGTCTGTAACAGCGCAAAAAATTCAGGAGTCCCTCTATGGATCGTAAAATTCTTTTTTACGGGGTTTCTTCACATTTGGGGGGTGCCGAGCGTTCCTTGCTGGATTTTTTAAAATATTACAAAACCTCACCCAACCCTTGCGAGTTCTGGGTTCTGCTTCCCAAGGCCGAGGGCCCACTGCCAGAACAATTAAAACTCAATAACATTCACTTTGATGTCATACCCTTTCCGTATTTTTGGTTGCGTCTTTCTCGCCAATCCTCGGCTTCGCAATTGATGTTTTTTATTTTTGGTCTACCGAGCTATTTTCTTTATCTGTGCCGACTTTTGGTTTACCTCAAAAAACACGAGATCTTTGCGATTCACTCAACTGGTATTAAATGTCACATCACTCTTTGCCTTCTAGAGGCTTATTTACCCAGTAAAATTGTGATTCACTTTCGCGATCTTATGAACTCGCCACTTTTACAAAAATTTTTCCTTCTTTTCTCAAAAAGAAAAAAAATCGTATGGATTACCGCCTCGCGCGCCATTTCTGAGACATTTCCGCAGCTACCTACAGAAGTCGCTTATTGTGGCTTTTGCGAAGAACAATACTTTCCGCAAAAGAACAAATATCTTCATGATCTTTTAAATATCCCACACACTCATCGCCTTATCGGACTCGTGGGAGTTTGGGCGCGCTGGAAAGGACAAAAGGAGTTTATTCTTGCATCGCACATTGCCCTTCAGTCTTTAGAAAACTGTCACTTTCTTCTCGTTGGCGGGCAAATATACGATACTTCGGGAGAGAAGGGATTCACCGAGGAACTTAAAAATATCATTCAGAAATTAGAACGAGACGATCGAATTCATTTTGTGCCATTTCAAAAAGACCCTACCAAAGTTTACAACTCTCTGGATCTTCTCGTCCATTGTTCCATTCTCCCCGAACCCTTCGGCCGCGTGATTGTGGAAGGCCTTTTCTGTGAAGTCCCCGTGATTGTTTCAGCCGCCGGTGGCGCTCTGGAGATTATTCATGATGAGAGTTTTGGTCTTACACACAAACCCGGCGACGTGGAAGAATTAGCTCGTCAGATGGTGAAAAGTCTCAACGACCCCCAAAGAAATGAAAAAGCCATTTTGGCCGCTAAAAAGGCGCGTCTCGATTATGGCCTTCATAAACGTTTTTCCTATCTTAAAGAGATCATCGAAAACTAGCTCGTCTCATTTCAGTTTTATACGAGATCCTTCGCTCCACTCAGGATCTGTTTTTTGAATTATTTTGTTTCTGTTAAGACTCTTGTTTTCGATGTCTTCTTGTAAAAAAATAGCTTGTAATCATAGTTAAGTTGTTCGCAAGAACCTTTGTCGACGGACCGGCACTGAAAAGGATATGGAGATCTTTTGAACTTCGGAAGTGCTTTTCTCTTAACACTTCTTTACATGCACTCAGCCTTAGGTGCAGATACCTACTACCCTCTCAACGACAGCAAGCCCCTTAAAGAACAGCTTTTTTCTATTCTCTCCGATTGCCACAAACCCGATGCTCCCCGCGAGGATATTTTATCCAAAACCTGTAAAACAGATGAGAGTTTCCGACATCTTTCTCTGGGCTATAAGCCTGCCCGGAAATTACTTTTTGGCTTTCTCTTTCTCGATGGAACCACCCCAGATACCTATTCTTTAATGACCTCTTATTGCCAGGTTCTGATTACCAACGACGATCTCTCCGCTTCCGACCCCCTCTCTCCACTCAATATTCCAGATTTCCATGTCATCAACGCCGAGCACACGTGGCCACAAAGTATGTTCAGTAAAACCTTCCCCGAAGATATTCAAAAATCTGACTTACATATTCTTTTGCCCGAACTCAGCTCGATCAATACTCTGCGAAGCAACCACCCTTTCGGCCATGCCGTGCAAATCACTCACTCCCCCTGTCCTGAGGCAAAACTAGGAAAAAATGCCAATGGCCGCGTGGTCTTTGAGCCGCATCCTACCGCTCGCGGAAATGTCGCCCGAGCGCTCTTTTATTTTTCGACCCGCTATAAAATGGCTATTGATAAGGAACAAGAGGATGTTTTGCGTTCGTGGCATATGACAGACCCTGTGGATGCACATGAAGAGTGGAAAAATGAACAAATCTTCCAGCATCAAAACAACCGCAATCCTTTTATCGATCATCCCGAATGGGTCACTGCTATCGACGATTTTTGACAATTTTTGTCGCTGAGAACCTGCCAAATACATTATATTCTTTTTAAAGTTGGATCCTCCCTTGCAGATACGGGCTTGGACTTGTTTGGAGGACGTAATGAAACAAAAGTTTTTAATGCTAACCTGCTTAGCAATATTGAGCTCTGGTTTGAGCTCGGTGAGCTTTGCAAAAAGTAATGAAATCATGGGAATGATCGCACGCTGTGAATGTTCCGAGACGACTGTTGATGGCCAACGTAGTTTAGGTAAATACGCCAGCGAAAAATCATTCCGCACAGAAAAAGCTGCACTCAATTCGGTTTATAGTCAGTGTCTTAAGGAGGCCTCTGACAGCCTTTCGGTTTCGGTAGCCAATTGCCAGTATATTAAAGTTATTGATCAAAAAATTGGCAAATCTATCAAACGCCGTGTAGAAAACATCAAAGATGATGAAGAGAATAATCTACATAACGATTTAATTAGTACTTTATAAGAACCCCCAAAAACACCCCACACTCACTTTAAGCCTCCTCTGGAGGCTTTTTTTTTGACAGTCACTCCCCTTCTGCTTTACCTTCAACCCATGGTAGAACGTATAAAAGATGTCGAAGATTTAAAAGTAGCTATCCAATCCATACTCGTTAAAGATTACGGCGATTTTAAAAGAAAATTAGTTCTGTATATCAATCGCTTTAAAGAAACGAAGTCTTTTGGCAAAGACGATCACACTCTTTTTATCAGCATGATCGATCGTATTCAATTTCACCCATCCATGGACATCGAAAACACCCGCAGCTGGGTGCTTGATCAAATCTCGAAGCTGAATAAGCACTAAGGCTACCATCTCCGATGAGCTGTGTATCAAATAGTAAACTCAGAGCAAGTGAGAATGGCACTTCTTGAATAGAGCGACTAGGTCTTGCTTTGCGTGGTTATTTCATATTGGGTCTGGATAGGTTTTTAGTACATTCCTAGCCGCCGAGGCGTTCCAAAGATTAGTTTGCTTACCGATTCAAAAAGCCTCTTACCCTTTTGGATACGCAGTGAGTCGTGCAGTTCACAGCACAAAAATGACCTTTAAAAGGACCTTATTGGCCAAGTCAACTTATAAAACTTAAATCTGAATCCACAAGAGAGACAAAAAACAAACCTCTCAATAAGGAGAATCAAATGTTTAAAACAATCATCGCTTCACTTTTAATAGGCACCACAGCTTACGCTCTGCCCACAATTCCCGAAGGGCAGTACGATGGCAAAGCAAACTGGAAAAGTGACTCTGGCAAAAATGGCCAATATACAACCTCAGTAACAGTAAAAGGCGATAGTATCGCCGCTGACTACACCCACCCCAGCAGCAAAGCCACTTACTCTTTTGAAACAAAACCAACAAATAACGGATTTTTTGATGTGATTGTAAATAGCCAAAAAGTCGGTCAAGGCTATTGCCTAACGGTCCAGTGCCACTACACGGCTGATTTTGGAAATGTAAAAATTGAGGAGTCTTTGACTTTTTGGCAGGGCCATCTATATAGAGTAGGGTCTAAGAATATTAATGGCGTGATTATAGCTTGGGAAGAAGCACTAAAAGCAAAATAAATGTCGAATCTAAAAAACACGTATCTAGAAAAATTTCTACGACATATGCGAGGATCCCTGCTCTGGTCCTCGCTTTTAACGTTATTATTCTTTGTTATTTATATGCCAGTTTTATCTGTCAATCAATACTGGCTGTCTCTTAAAATCTGTATTGCATTGGACTGCGGGCGTTTAGTGGGAGTCGAACCGGCTTAGAGTTGGAACGATGGCCGACTGACGTTTAATTCTGTTGCTATCTTATTTTCAAATTCCTCTGGTGGCAAGTAGCCAATGGCCGAGTGTAGCCGCTTCTTGTTA
>JBGSUL010000052.1:0-18813 GCA_041736155.1 Bdellovibrionales bacterium | reverse complement strand
AACAAGAAGCGGCTACACTCGGCCATTGGCTACTTGCCACCAGAGGAATTTGAAAATAAGATAGCAACAGAATTAAACGTCAGTCGGCCATCGTTCCAACTCTAAGCCGGTTCGACTCCCACTAAACGCCCGCAGTCCACCCAAATCTTCTCTTCTTCGATTTTACAAAATGGACAATTCATTCTTTAAAGCTATATGAACTCGCAATCTCAGTCAGTAAACTAATCGTTCAAATGCGGCTAGTGCTCATGAGTGAGCTGGTTTTTATTGCTTATTTTGATTTTTAACGCTAAGCGCGTACCGTAGCGGCAGTGAAAAGATGCTCGCTCATTTCCACAAAGCCATCGCCGCTTTTATTTTTGCAAATAAATTTCGGCGGTGTCTTTAGTTGGTCTTTAAAGCTATTCACATTGGCCACGCCCACTGAATTTACAAAATGTCCAAACATGGGTTCATCATTGGGGGAGTCGCCAATAAACAAACACATGGAGTTGTCTTTATCGATGTCTAAGGACCATTCGTTTTTGCAGTACTCGCGACACATGGTGAGTTTGTCGTGGTCGCCAAACCAACCATTCACATGAATGGAACTGACTTTAGCTTGGGCGCCATGTTTTTTAAAAACATCGACAATTTTTTGAACTTCGGATGGTGCAAGTGGTGGTACGTCTTCGCAAAAATCGATGGCCAAATCGAACAATCGCGAAAATTGATCAGCAGACACTGCGGCTTTTGGCACAGAATGAAGAATTTCAAACTCCAGCGCTTTTAACTGATTCCTGTGCTGAAGACGAGTTTCATCATCATAAGACCAGATCCGCCGCATTTTTTTGAGTTGCGAGTCATATTTAAAATAAAATGCTCCATTTTCTCCAATGACTGCATCCACAGGCCAAAACCGCGCAATCATATCGCACCAACCAGCAGGCCGCCCGGTGACAGGGATAACAATTTTACCGTGCGATTGTAAATTCCACAGGGCCGCATACCCCTCCGCCGACAACTTCCCATCGGTAGTAATAGTGTCGTCAATGTCAGCAAAAACGTATTTAATTTTTTTCGAATCGAACTTCTCAAGTGGTTGCATCCCTGAGAGATTACGCGCATTTACCATTCAAAGCAATAAGTGCCATGGCCTCTTTTCTTTTTTGAGAAAATTTCGAAGAGCTCATTTGAAGACCTCCCGTTAGCGGATGCGATCGCCTCCGGCGAAACGGGCGAGGGCAGGAGGCCCGTGTCTTCAAATGAGCTCTTCGAAATTTTCTCAAAAAAGAAAAGAGTGCATAAAACGAGTGTTAGTTTTTTGGGCATGCAAGGTTTTGATGCTTTGTTTCAGATAATCCACTTGATCGAAATTAAAAATGACTTCATTGTGAAAACAGAAGCTTGTCTATTAATATGTGTTCCCTGCCGGGATAATGTTGTGTTCCCCACGGGAACTTCTGGAGTGTGTAGATGCCTGCGGCTGATAAAAAACTAGTGATTGTTGAGTCCCCCACCAAAGCCAAAACAATTAAAAAATTTCTTGGCTCGGACTATATCGTGGAATCCTGTATGGGTCACGTACGTGATCTTCCCCAGTCCGCGAAAGATATACCCGAAAAATTTAAAAAAGAAAAATGGTCACACTTGGGCGTCAACGTCGATAAAGAGTTCGATCCCATTTACTGCATTCCCAAAGACAAAACCAAAGTGGTGAAAAACCTCAAAGACAAAATGGCCGAAGCCGATGAAGTCCTGCTCGCGACCGATGAAGATCGCGAAGGAGAAAGTATCAGCTGGCACTTGTTAGAAGTGCTCAAGCCCAAAGTTCCAGTTAAACGCATGGTGTTCCATGAGATTACAAAAAAAGCCATTCAGGAGTCCTTGGACAATTTTAGAGAGATCGACACCAACTTGGTGCATGCGCAAGAAGCTCGCCGAATTTTAGATCGTTTAGTGGGCTATACGATTTCCCCATTGTTGTGGAAAAAAGTGGCTTATGGTCTTTCTGCGGGCCGCGTGCAATCGGTGGCCGTGCGTATGATTGTGGAGCGCGAGCAAGCGCGCATGCGTTTTAAAAAGGCCAAGTATTTTGGTGTTTACGCGCAAAATAGCAAAAGTGGCCAGGCGTTTGAGAGCCGCCTTTCTTTATATAAAAATAAACGCATCGTGACCGGCAAAGATTTTGATCCCGATACCGGAAAAATTCTCGACGGCAAAGATGTGATTCTCATCGACGAAGCTCAAGCCAAAGATGTTCTTAAGAGCGTGCAAGGCAAAACCTGGAAAGTGACCAGCGTCGAAGAAAAACCTGTCGTTCGTCGCCCGGCTCCGCCCTTTATCACCTCGACTCTGCAGCAGGAAGCCAACCGCAAGTTAAACCTCGGCGCGAAAGAAGCGATGCGTGTGGCTCAGAAGCTTTACGAAGAAGGTTTTATCACCTATATGAGAACAGATTCGACATTTCTTTCGGAGCAAGCTCTGCAGGCGAGCCGCGAGAAAATTGAAGATCTCTACGGTAAAAATTATTTACCAGAACAAGTTCGCACGTATCAGGGAAAAAAGGTCAAAGGCGCCCAAGAGGCGCATGAAGCCATTCGTCCTGCGGGAACAGAGATGTTGTCACCAGAGCAAACCAATCTCAAAGGCGTACAGTTGGATCTCTACGAACTCATTTGGAAGCGCACCATTGCCAGCCAAATGAAAGACGCCAATCTTTTACAAGTCAGCGCAAAAATGACTATCGGTGATTGTGTGTTCAGTGCCTCTGGGCAAACCGTCGAGTTTCCAGGATTTTTAAAAGTGTATTCGGAAAACACCGACGAAGAAGAAACACCCGAAGAAGAAACAAAGCTTCCGCCGCTCAAAGAAGGCGACGTCGTTGATTTAACATCCGTCGCTCCCAAAGAGCACGAAACCAAACCACCATCACGCTACACAGAAGCCTCACTTGTTCAGACGATGGAAAAAGAAGGCATTGGCCGTCCGTCGACTTACGCTGCGGTCATCGGTACGATTATTGATCGTGGATATGTGCATAAAATGGGGGGAGCTCTTGTTCCGAGCTTCACCGCCATGATTGTCACTAAGCTTCTCAGCGATCATCTGCCAACATATGTGGATTTAGGATTTACTTCTGAGATGGAAAAATCGCTGGATGACATCGCCACCGGGGATTTAGATTCCCAGGCTTATCTCAAGTCGATTTATTTTGGAGCCAAGGGTCTTCTCGAACAGGTCAAAAAACAAGAAAAACAAATTGATCCAGAAACGTCGCGCGAAATCCGCTTTGAGGGTTTAAAGGGTTTAAGCTTCCGCGTCGGTCGTTACGGCGCCTATGTGTGCCGCACGCAAGACGGTGTAGAGCAGTGTGCGTCTCTGCAAGATTCCATGGCGCCAGCCGACATCACTATGGAAGATGCCAACAAACTCATTGATCAAAAAATTTCCGGTGCCGACGCTCTCGGCATGCATCCAGATACAGGATTGCCGATTTATGTTCTCACCGGTCGCTATGGACCGTATGTGCAAATGGGAGATGAAGAACCAAAGCGCACATCGATTCCAGCGGGCATGTCCGTGGACGATGTCGATATGGAAAAAGCTTTATTTTTACTCTCGTTACCTAAAGATTTAGGCCCACATCCTGAACTCGGTAAGCCGGTGAAGTTGGGCATTGGTCGTTTTGGACCGTATGTGGTGTGTGATGGTGATTTCCGTTCCATTCCAAAAACACAACCGCTGTTTGATGTGGATTTTGCTTTTGCTATGAACTTGCTTTCGCAACCGAAAAAGGGTCGCGGCGCTGCTGCTCCATTAAAAGAGTTTGGTGAACACCCAGAAACGGGTGAGAAGATCCAGCTTCTTAACGGCAAATACGGTCCGTACATCAAGTGTGGAAAGGTGAACGCCTCTGTACCAGAAGACATCGCGGTGGAAGCGGTGACTCGTGAAAAAGCCTTAGAGCTCATTGAAGCACGCGGTGGCAGCAAGAAAAAAGGCGGCAAAAAAGCAGCAGCCAAAAAAGAGTCGGCTAAAAAAGCCGGAAAAGCCAAAGTGAAAGCTGTGGACGAAACCGACCAGGAAGAAGACGCGCCGAAAGCGAAGGCGACTTCTAAAAAAGCCACACCCAAAGCCGTCGTAAAAACAGTGGCTCCACCAGCCACAAAAACGTCGACAAAGAAGTCCACAACCAAAACGAAAAAAGCCGCTGACATAAAAGCAGCCGCCAAAGTCGTTGAAGTGCCCAAAGTGGTAACTAAAAAAACCAAAGGAAAAGAATCAGCCAGCAAATCCCGCTAAGGCGGGAGATCCTTCGCTCCGCTCTGGATGACGAGTTGTCGTCCTGAGTGCCAACGAAGGATCTCGGCATTCTTCTGCAGCAAATAAAAAACCGTTGAACCGAATCTACGTCAGATGCTGGATAATATCCGCAATCGTCGCTTCGATTTTTTTCGTATTGGCGGGAGCGACAAAGATGGTGTCGTCGCCGGCGATAGTTCCTAAAATTCCTGACGATAAGGTATGATCTAAACGACGTGCGACTAAGCTCGCCGAGCCGGGAGAGGTATGGATCACAATCATCATATTGTTGTGTGCAATATCTAAAACTAAGTGGCGTAAGCCAGAATTAGCCAGGGGCACTGGACTCACAGAATCATCGGGCATGCGGTAGGCTGTTCTGCCGGATGAATCGACGATTTTTATCGCACCCAAGCGTCGCAAGTCGCGGGAGATAGTACTTTGAGTCACGGTGAATTTTTGTCTTTGCAGTTCTTCAGCCAATTCTTCTTGCGTACTGATCTCACCAGCGGTGAGCAAATCCCTCAATGTGTTGAGGCGCTTTAACGACTCAGGCAGAGCTTTAGATGGCATTGGTTATCTCCGTTGCAGCTGTGACTGATTTTGTTTGTCGAACTTTTTTTAATTTAAACAAACCGATCATCAGAGCTTTTTGTGCGTGCAAACGATTTTCAGCTTGTTGAAAAATCGCCGAACGTGCGTGCTCAACCATTTCTGCGGTGATCTCCTGCTCTTTGATCATCGGTAAACAGTGCATGATAATGCATTGAGGATCTGCCACATTTAAAAGTGCGGCATTGATCTGATAACCAGTAAAAGCTTTTACGCGCTCGGCATTTTCTGACTCTTGGCCCATGCTTGTCCACACATCGGTATATAAGGCGTGGGCGCCTTTGGCGGCTTCGCTGGCGTTAGAAAAAGATTTAATCAAGGCGCCGCCTTGAATAGCTCGTGCTTTCGCACGCTCAAGAATTTGAGCATCGGGTTGATATCCCGCAGGGCACGCGTAGTGCACATTCACTCCCACGTAAGGTGCCATCAATAAAAGCGAATGAAGTACATTGTTGCCATCGCCCACATAAGTGAGGGTTAAGCGCTTGAGCTGACCAAAGCGCTGACGCAAAGTAAGGAGGTCGGCGATGGCTTGGCACGGGTGATGAGAATCAGACAAACCGTTGATCACGGGAATGGTCGCTTTGGAAACCATTCGTTCAAGTGTTTCGTGCTCAAAGGTGCGCAACATCACGCCATGAACCATGCCTTGCAGAACACGTATGGTATCTTCAGGCTCTTCGGATTTGCGCTGAGCACTGGTGAGCTCAATAATATTTCCGCCGAGTTCCTGCACACCGACGGTAAAACTCACGCGGGTGCGCAGAGAGGGTTTTTCAAAAATAAGAGCAACGGTTTTGCCTTTGAGAACTTCTGAGCTGGGTAAACTGCTTCCGCGCAAATCACGACATAAGCGCAAGGAGTGAGCTTCTTCGATCAAAGCAATGAGTTCTTGCTGGGAAAGTTCTTCGCCGGTGAGGAAGTGATTGGCTTTAAACTGTAGCATAAGCACCTGCTATTTCTTGGAGGAATTGTTGCTGTGATAAAATGCAATGAGTTCCGAGAACATTTTTTTGAGTTAAAGAATCTGCATTTTGACCGTTCATAATGCACACATTTGAAATCCCCGAGTTCAGCGCATAGAGGACCGAACGCATTTTGGTGAGCATCCCACCTTGCACAGTCGCTTCGTCGATGAGTCCTTGAATCTGTTGCTCGTTAAGTTCGGGACAAATATTTTTGTCTTGATCCCACACGCCATTTTGATCCGTCAAATAAATCAACTGATCGACGTTCAAAGCAGCGGCAATGTGTGCGGCGGCCCAATCGGCATTGATGTTGTATTTTTGCCCGTGGGCATCCACGCCTAGCGGCGCAATCACCGGAACGGTTTGCGGGGATGCTTGTAAAAGGTCTTCGATCCACGCTGCGTGAACGTGCTGGATCTCGCCAACCAGTCCCAACTCTGTAGATAGCTGGGTGCAGAGGAGTGTGTTGTTCTGTGCTCCCGATACGCTCACGGCAGAAATCCCTGCACTTGAAAAATGTTCTACCAGCTGACCGTTGACTTGTTTGCCGAGAGTGGAAGCAATCACTGTCATCATCTCAGGCGTGGTGACGCGTTGACCGTTCAGAAAAGACCAAGTGATGTTTTGGCGAGTGAGCTCAGCGTTGATTGCGGGGCCACCACCGTGAACTATGATCACCTGATAACCAGCGGCGAGAAAATTTTGGATTCCCGCAGTGACTTTTAGGAGAGCTGATTCCTCAGTGAGCGCGGCACCGCCCACTTTGATCAGAACGCGTTGTGCGACATCAGACATGGCCATTACGAATACTCCGTGTTGATGTCGACATATTTTCGCGACAGATCGCAGCCCCAAGCTGTGGCTTTTTCTGTGCCCGATTTTAAATCCACTTCGATCTGAATTTTAGTTTGTTTCAGAGCGGCTTTGACTTCGTTGCGATCAAACGCCACGGGAGCGCCGTTTTCGAAAATGGTGAGACCTTGAAGTTTGAGCGACATTTTTTCCAAAGCCACACGTGGAACTTGCTCGGCTCCTAAGCGTGACAGAATACGTCCCCAGTTGGGGTCTTCGCCGTGCATCGCTGTTTTGACGAGGGGGCTTAAGGTCACTCCGCGAGCCGCTTTGCGTGCAAGCTCCAGCGAAGGTGCGCCTTTGAGTTCCACTTCGAGAAGTTTAGTTGCACCTTCGCCATCAGCGGCGATACTTTGTGCTAAAAATTGCGAAATCTCGATCACCGCTTTTTTAAACAAGCTGAAATCAAAATCTGTTTTGAGTTCAATGCCAGTTTCGCCAGAGGCCATCATAAAACAGCAATCGTTGGTGGAAGAGTCGCCATCCACACTGATCATGTTAAAGCTCACGTCAGTCGCTTCTTTCAGAAGCTCTTGCGCAAGAGCCGGAGACATTTTGAGGTCGGTGAGAATATAGCCCAGCATGGTGGCCATATTGGGATGGATCATGCCCGAACCTTTGCAGATCCCTGTCACACGCACAGCCCCACCCGAGAGGTTGACGACCATGGAGGCCGATTTGGGAACGAGATCGGTGGTTAAAATAGCGAGAGCAAAGTTTTCCGCCACGTCAGTTGCGCGAACCACAAGCTCAGGAATCACAGCATTGATTTTTTCCACATCAAGCGCCACACCAATCACGCCCGTGGAGGCCGTTAATACTTGTTGTGCATCAATGCCCAGCTCTGTGGCCACAGCTTGTGCCATAGAACGGTTGTTCTCTACACCTTGCGGGCCCGTGGCTGCATTGGCTTGGCCTGAATTGGTGATGAGGGCACGCACTTTGTCAGACGGAAGAATATTTTGGCAATACACAACAGGCGCAGCTTTCATTTCGTTTTGCGTGAAAACACCGGCAGCAACACAATCTTTTTCTGTGTAGATAAGACCCACGTCAGGACGATAGCGGCGAACACCACAGTTCACACCACTGGCAAAAAATCCACGGGGCAATAAAGTTCTCTGAAGACCAGGACCAGGTGACATTGTTAATTATTCTCCTAAAAGAGAGTAGGTGAGCGGCAGATCCAAATGACGGTTGAGATTTTCAACAGCTTGGCTTGCGGCTCCTTTCAAAAGGTTATCGATAACAGAAAACACGTAGAGCTTATTCCCGACGAGTTCAAAAGAAATATGGGTAAAGGGTGTGCCGACCACATGGCTGAGTTTGGCAAACTGACTCACGTCGCGGCTGGTGCGCACGAGCGGGTAGTGTTGATATGCCTCTCGGTACGCGTTTTCAATTTCAGAAAGATCGGTGGTTGTCGCTGTGGCGTAGATCGACGAGATGATTCCGCGTTTTACGGGCAACAAGTGAGTCGCAAAGTGCGGTTGAATCTCTTGGCCTGTGTATTTAGCTACAGCTTCTTGGATTTCGGGAAGATGTTGGTGTTTACCGACTTTGTATGGAAGACAGTCACCGCTCACTTCGGCAAAAAGTTGTGCTTCCGAAGCTTTGCGGCCAGCGCCGGTGGTTCCGGATTTGGCGTCAATCACCAGAGTGTTCACGTCGATGAGTCCACGTTGAATCAAGGGAATCAGCGCCAAACTGACGGAGGTGGCGTAGCAGCCAGGGTTGGCAATCAAACGTGTATCTTTGCTGAGGGGCCCACAAAATGGCGCCAACCCATAATCGGCTGTGGCCAAAGAAGAGGTCGAGGTTTGTGCAAAGCCATACCACTTTTTCATATCGGACGTTTTCAAACGAAACGCGCCACTGATGTCGATGACAGTTTTGCCAGCGGCGAGAATTTGTGGGGCCAACTCCATAGAGACTTCAGCGGGTGTCGCTAAAAACACCACATCGGTGAGGTGATTAAAAATCTCGGTGTCGGGAAGGCAGGTTACGGTTTTCGCTTTTTCATCAAAAATTTGGGTGAATAAATCAAATCCTGACGTGGCAAAACAATGAGTTAATGTCACGCTGGGGTGGTGGAGAAGAAGACGCGCCAACTCCTGACCGGAATAACCTCGAGCACCGACAATGGAGACGGTGATTTTTGGTGTTTTTGCAGATGAATAATTATGCGTCATATATGCATAATTATGGATATTAGCCAGACATGTCAATGGGTTATTTTGCTTTAAAAGGGATTTTCTGCATAAATATGCTGACTAAGTGGTTCCAAAAAAGGACCTCAAAAACGCCTCTGCTTTCACACTCAGCAAAAGTCCGCTCTTTGACATCCTCAGTGGCTTTTGCGATGGTGCCCAAATGCCAAATATCGAGATCAAAGCCGTCTATCCAAATCTAGAAAAAGCCCGCGAAGTTTGCCGCGAGCTCAACGCCCATTTCCTTGGGCTCGATCGCCAGATTGATACGTATTTCAAAGTTCCCCATGGGCGCTTTAAACTCCGCGAGTCCACCTTAAGTGGTGCCTACCTTATTCCCTATCTTCGCCCCAATCAGCAGGGGCCCAAAAAAAGCGATTATGCACGGATTCCCGTCGAGAGCGCCGAACATACCAAAGAGCTGCTGACGCAAATTTTGGGCGTCGATTTAGTGGTTAAAAAAAGCCGTGAAATTTATCTCATTGAGAATGTCAGAGTCCATTTGGATGACGTCGATGGCGTTGGTCGGTTCTTCGAATTTGAAGCCGTTTACGAGCAAGATACCGAGGCTCAACACGCCATCGAAGAGTTAAAAGTCCAAAAGCTGATGAAAAAATTTGCGATTTCTGAAGAGTCTTTGCAGCAAAATTCTTATCAGCAAATTGCCCGATCCTGAAGTTCTAAAAATATTTCAATTTGAAGTGAAATTGAGGGATCATTAGATTTTTATTAGAAATTATGCCAAAGCCTTAGTGAACAAGGTAACTTATTGATTGGTGGAGCATAAATTCATGTGCAAACAAGTATTTTTCCTCATAGTTCTGGTTTTTTTAATGAGTCCATCTCATGCAGAGATGAACTGTAGCGATATTTTTCTTTTTCAAAATGATGGCGAGATCATGACTCTAGAAAGAAGTCTTCAAAAAGTGGACAGGGAAATTGCCGCTCTCTTTGAATTTTCCGATGAGCCAATTAAGTTGTGGGATCGACTGACTTCCCCAGAGGCACGTCGCGAGCACCTTTTACAAGATTTACGAATCAGAGAGCGGAATTTTCTTTTGAAAAAAAAGAGTGAGCTTCAAAAAATAGAAAGCCTTATTTTAAGCACTCGGCGGTGGGTGGACTTATCTGAAGAAGATGAGGCAAGATTGGTGGAAAATCTTTTGTTTAATGTGGTCTATCAAAAAGCTTTAAAAGAAATCAATGGATGGATGAATTCAGATCAGATAGAAAATAAGGAAGGGTCATTTATGCAATCAAGTTTTTTGTATATCCTTTGGGGCCCTCTATTTTCTTTTGGTAAGATCCCATTTCAACATAGGGTCCTCTTGGAAAACACCTTAGGGCAAGGGGATATTCATAAATTTATTGGTTTAAGTTTTCGAAGATAAGCATGTAATTGCTTCTAAGTTTGGACACAGACTGATGGCAAGGCTCTTCTTAGTAGACCTTGCCATAGAGAAGTGTTCTCTGTTTATCTGCGACAGTTTTCCGGGATCAGTGGGTTTTCGTAACTGAAATATCTGTAAAAAATATTTGCATAAGTACAGTCGTCCTGGAGACTTTGTAAAACGCGATTTACTTTTAGGCGTAGTTTTTGTCCGCTTTTATCTTTTCTAAACGCAATGCCCGCATAAGCACCAAGCTTATTCCCTCCAAAAGAGGCGTTGAGCGATGGACTGATGCGACCTAGCCCCTCATAAGCGAGTGGATTATTATCCGCATGGGCTTTAAAAATATCATCGCATCCAACGATGGCATCAAACTGATCGAGCTCAAATTTTTTATATAAAACATCGATAGCTGGTATTTTTCCATCCGCAAAAACGGGGACAATGTTTATTGGTGTTCCTGACGTCTTTTGAATGGCTGCATTGAGATTTCTTAAATACGTCTCTTGGACAGAGTTAGCTTCAACTCCGACAGTGAGTCCTTGGACGTCTTCAGGAATTTTTTTGATAGGTTTTGAGAGAGGGCCATAAAAGTATTCGTTTGAGGCATTGATGGGATCAGAAAAATCCACTATTTTTTTTCTTTCCTCAGTGATTCCCAGTGCCGCAGAGGCCATATCCCACGCAAAGTCTTGTTCAAAATGATCCGAAGACTTTTTTTCTAAGCCTATGAGTAGATCCGACAGTTGAATGGGGCCAGAAGTGGGGAAATTTTGCTCTGGCAGGATATGTGCATCTTCATATTTATCTATGAGAACGTATTGTAGATTTAAACGTGAAAATATTTCTTTGAGTAGATCAACTTCAAAACCCACTTTTTGATTATTCTCCATATAGTAGTGTGGTTTGAAATCAAAACCTTCGGTCGCGACCTTCAAAATTTGATTTGAAGACCATGCCTGACTAGATAGCGCCAACGATAAAAAGAAAATAACTTTTTGAAACATTAAAATCTCCCCCAAAATATATTCTTACTAAGAGCTAGACAAAATCTTTATTTTTTGCAAGCCATATTTTTTCAAGAATTTGAACTCAAGTAATGATTCGTATCGTCACAGGGGACAGACGTTGTATCAAAAGTCTTATTTCGTCTATTCAACAATTTTAAAAATACATTGCCCATCGAAGAGCTCGGGATTGGTAAAAACATTCTGTACGGAGTTTTGGCTGACAAGAAGCCAACGGTAGGGATTGTCGCCGTCATCAGAGATCAGGCATGTGGTTTCGAGAGAGGTGCATAGCTTCTGTGCCAGATCGACCTCGCTGATGTGAAACCAAACCAGCTCTGTATGGATCGTCACCCCCAAGGGAAAATCGCCATCACCAATATCGTCAATCACCACCGCAGTATTTTTGGTATCGATCAAGTAGAGGGGAACAACACCCACATCCTCGCGACGAACGAAAAGATGTTTGGCAACCGCATCGCAAAGTTTTTGCAGGTCGATGGCTTCTGCAAAATACATCTCGAACATCAAAGTGCTGTCCTGGCGTTCTGTTACAAGTTCCATAGATTTATTGAAACATGGTCCCGCAAAACCCAACAAGTCCAGTTGTCTTCGTAGAATCTAGAGATACTAGCGGCGCATCAAAACCGGAGATCCTTCGCCCCCCTCAGGATGACAAACCGTCCATCTGTGGTTTATTCGTCATCCTGAGCAAAGCGAAGGATCTCGCCACCACATTCAAAAAAGTGGCTAGATTCCCGTGCTGTGCTGTTGAATAATTAAGCAATCCTCTGTATATCTAGATTATGGTTCGTCAGCAGACTCTTCCTATTCCCCGCGAAAAACAGCCAGATCGTAATGCTTCCTTGGGAGGAAAAAGTTTCTACTTTTTCGATCTCGACGAGAACGTCTTCCACATTGAGTCAGCGCATTTTGTTTTTCATAAAAAAACTCAGGAAAAAAAGGAAATCCCCGGCAAGGTTTTTTGGGAAGAGATCGACAATATCGGAAAAAAAGGTTTTTTAAAAGACTATGAGATTCGTGCCGACGATCATGTAGCTGGAAGCTTTCAGCGTTTTCGCGATGTGGCCGGGGCCACGCCTCAGCAGCAACCTTTCTTGGAAGATTTATCCCACGCCCTTAAAAAAGGCGATTGGATGGGGCCATCGTGGAACGAGTTCCAGCATGCCGTCATGAATCAGCGCTCGCTCGCGGTGATCACGGCCCGTGGCCATCACCCCGAGACCATCAAGGCGGGGATTGAGCTTTTTTCTCAGAACAATATGATCCAAGGCAGTCCCAACTATCTCTCCGTGCTGCCGGTTTCTCACCCCGAGGTGCAAAAGACCTTAGGTGGCGGAACAGTGCCCGAGCTCAAACGCAAAGCGCTTCGTTATGTGGTGGAGTTGGCCTTCCAATCCTACGGCTATAACGATCATCATCGTTTTGGAATGTCGGATGATGATCCGAAAAACGTTCAAAAAATCATCGAAGAATTTACTCATCTGAAAAAGGATTACCCCAAGGTTTCGTTTTTTGTCATAGAGACCCATCGCGGGCAGAGTAACAAGTGGGAAGTATTTGTCGACCATGCTGAAAAATCGATACTAGCGCCCGGAGCGCAACTCTCGTTTTTCTAACTGCGTTTATTACGCTCTAAAAACGAATGTGTAACAATATGGCATTCGTACAGACCTTTGTCGCCCCTTGTAAAAATCGTGATAAGGCATTTCCCAAGACTTTTCTTTTCTCTTTTCACTACACACTGATACAATAAACCGGTTGGCGTCTGGTTTTAGCCCATTGGCCTCGACTTTATGGATGGAAACGCCGAAACATTTCTCAACACTTCAGAGAAGGATGGAGATATATGAAGACAGCCTTGTTCCTTACGGCCCTATTATCGTTATCGTACAGCTTTGCGCAATTTGATGCTTTAGAGGCGTCGCCTTTTAAGGCTCAGCTGTCCTGTAATAACGTCAAAGATATTCAACGTGGTTATTTACTGGCGCATATCCTGTACAACGAAAATTCGCCCATGCTTGAGAAGCGCACGATCGAGCGCTACATCAAGTGGTTGGACAATGCCAAAATGCTTTTTACCAAAGCAGAAGTGGATAAGATCACCCAAGACATGACGGGGATTTTTAAAGACCTCGATGCGAAGAATTGCAAAAAGCTTCACGATGTCCAGGCGCTGTATCTTAAAAAACTTAACGAGCGTTCGGCTTTTGCCAAAAAGACTCTCACTAAAGATTTTAAACTCGATAAAAAAACCAAGCTGATTTTAGATCCTAAACATCGCGAGTATGCGAAGGATGAGAAAGAGCTGCAAGAACTTCAAAAAAAGTATCTTCACTTCCAAGTGTCTAATTACATCTTAACGGATGAAAAACTTCCTGACGCTGTAGAAAAAATCAAAAAGAACTACGATCGTGTTATTAAAAAAATGTCGGAACGCAAAGATCAAGATCTTTACACAGACTATCTCAATGCTTTTGGACACGCTTTGGATTCTCATACTTCCTATTTCTCAGCAGATTCTTTAGAGGATTTTGAAATCTCCATGCGACTTTCTCTGCAAGGGATCGGCGCCACGCTTTCTTCCGAAGACGGGTACACTGTGGTGGAATCCCTTGTGAAAGGCGGAGCCGCTCAACGTTCTGGCTTGATGAAAGAAAAAGATAAAATCATCGCGGTCGGTCAGGTCGATGCCAGCGGAAAAGAAAAAGGGATGGAAGATGTTGTCGAGTGGGATTTGCGTGATGTGGTAAGCCGCATTCGTGGGAACAAAGGCACGAAAGTGCGCCTCAAGGTTCTTCGCCGCGAAGAAGGCAAAACATCCACACAAACAATTACTCTGACTCGTGATGAAGTGAAACTTGAGGACGACGCCGCCTCTATTAGTTTTGTGGAAAAAGAAAATAACGGTATTAAACGTAAAATTGCCGTGATCAATTTGCCATCTTTCTATGCAGATTCTCGTCGCGGTGGTCGCTCTTGTGCAAAAGATGTGGCCCAACTCATTGAAGAAGCTAAAAAGCAAAAAGCAGATGCTTTGGTGCTCGATGTTTCTTTAAACGGTGGGGGAAGTTTAAGTGATGCTGTGGACCTCGCAGGTCTCTTCTTCGGCACAGGAAACGTTGTAAAACAGTCGTCGCGCCATCCACAAATGAAGGCCACGGCTCTCAAAGACACCGATTCTATGGTTAACTGGACAGGACCCATGGTCATCCTCACGAGTCGTATCAGTGCTTCGGCCTCTGAGATTTTAGCTGGGGCTTTAAAAGATTACGATCGCGCCGTCATCGTTGGAGCTGATCACACTTTTGGTAAAGGGACAGTTCAACAAGTGATTCCGTTAGCACCAGGTTTAGGCGCTCTTAAAGTCACGATTGGTATGTTCTTTACGCCAGGTGGATTTTCCACACAACATCGTGGAGTGTCTTCGCATATTGCTTTCCCCAGCGAGTTTGAAGCGGATGAAGAAGAGTATGGCGAAAAAATGCTCGACTATTCTTTACCGCCAAAACAAATGGAAGCGTTCCTTTCGCCCACAGCCTACGTGAATGAAGGCGCTAATAAATGGGAAAAAATCGATGGCAAAATGGTGGACACACTGAAAAAACGTTCGGATGAGCGTGTGGCTCTGGATAAAGAATTCCTCGACATCAAAAAGAAAATCGCCAAACGCAAAGCGGAGCCTAAAGAAGTGGCCCTTGAAGATTCTTTTAAAGATCTCAAAGAGCGTAAAGACGTCAATGATAAGAAGAAGAAGTGGACGGATGCTGAGAAAAAGGCTGACTACTTAAAACACGCCGATATCAGCGAGGCCATTAATGTGGCTGTGGATATGGTGGATTTTAAGAGCAAAGTTCCTTTAAAAGTGATTGCTCAAACAACGACCACAACATCGACAGGTTCTGGCCAAGACCGTCTTGTTCAATCCTCTAAGAAAAAGGCTGGGGTCGAAGATCTTGAGCCTGGCGCTGCACAGCCTGAGGATAACAATGGCGCCATTATGCGTGAGAAAAAGCAAGGCACTCTCTAAGAAGAGTGTTTTTAAAAATCCCCTCTTTTCGGGAGGGGATTGACATTTCTAGCGGCCTCACCTAATTTGCTTTCATTATGGGCGAGACTCGTTTAAATCGTACAAATTCTATTGCTAAAAATAAGAAAAAACCAAAGCAAGGTCATAAAAAAAATGAACCTTTAAAGCTTTCCAAAGTGGCAATGAAAAGCTCCGCGAAGGCTTCTAAAAAAGCGCTTTTATTACCGCCAGATCTTCTCAAGAAGATGTTCCACCTCATGGTGCGTTCGCGCGTTCTCGAAGAGCGTATGATCCAAGTGTATCGTCGTGGCGATGCGTATTTTTGGATTGGCGGACCGGGTGAAGAAGCCTTTGGCGTTGCTCTTGGTTTGCAAGTTCATAAGGGGCATGGACCCGAATACGACTTTTTACATTTACACTATCGTTGCACGCCAACTCTTTTAGCTATGGGCATGAAGGACGAAGACGCTCTTCGTTTAATCATGAACAAAGCCACCGATCCGTGCACGGGGGGACGCAATTTTTCCAATCACTACTGTTTCCCAGAGTGGAACGTGGCGCCTGTGTCTTCGCCCATTGGCATTCAGTATGGTATTGCTATTGGAACAGCCATTGCACAAAAGCGTCGTGGTACAGGAGTGAGTATTATCACAGGAGGCGACGCTGGTTCTGCCGAGGGCGATTTTGCCAGCAGCTTGATTTGGTCCAGCCGGCCGGGCTCTGAGCTTCCTATGTATATTACTATTCAAAATAACAAGTGGGGCATTTCCACCAACTACGATGAGCAGCACGGCGAAAAACATGTTTCTGATCGTGGCAAGCCTTTTGGAATTCGCACCGGTGTTTACAACGGCAACGATCCTGTTGAGGCGTATTTAGCCATTCAAAGTGATTTGGCCTATATTCGCAAAACTGGAAAACCTGTGGTTTCAGAGTTTACGGTTTCGCGTCTCTATGGGCATTCGTCAGCCTCGGGTGCCAATCGTATTCTAGAGGAAGCTTGCTGTCTTGAACAATTTGAAAAGAAACTCGTCGACAATAAAATTCTCACGTCGAGTGAATGCCAAAAAATCAAAGATGAATATTTTGAAACCATTCGTGAAAAGTCAGAAATGATTCGCGAAGAGCCATCTCCTACAGCAGACACTCTGTGGGACAATACGTACGTGAACAATGAAAATGCGGATTGGAGAAAGTTCTAATGGCAAATATGGCACAGGCCATCCGTTTGGCCCTTCATTACGCAGAAAAAAATCTCGATCTCAAAGATATATTTGGACAAGATGTGGGCGAACCTTTAGGTGGTGTATTTACCGCCACACAAGGACTCTCGACGACATGGAATACGCCGCTTGATGAGCGTGGTGTGATCAACACAGCCATCGGTCTTGCCCTCGCGGGAGATCGCTGCGTGGCTGAGATCCAATTTTGCGATTATATTTTTAATACCATCGATCTTTTAAAATACGCCGGGAACTTAAACTGGTCTTGTAATGGAAATTACAATTTACCGATGGTGGTTATGACTCCCGTAGGTGCCGGCATTCGTGGTTCTGTTTATCACAGTCACAGTTTTGATGCGTGGGCCACACGTTTACCAGGTTGGAAAGTGGTCATGCCATCGAATCCTCTGGATGCGTATGGTTTGTTGCTTTCGGCCATTCAAGATCCTAACCCTGTTTTATTTTTAAAACCCAAAGCTCTGATGCGAGTGAAAGGTGACGAACTCATCCCTGGCGAGCCAGCGGATGAGCGCGAACTGAAGAACCGCATTGATGCCCCTGTGGGAGGGGATCGTTCGCGCTGGAAGCCTCAGTGGCCAGACGTCCAAGAGTACGCAGTGCCCTTTGGAAAAGCTAAAGTGGTGCAAGAGGGCAGTGATGTAACGATTGTTACATACGGTCGCCATGTGGGATTGGCCAAAGAGGCCATGGATAAATTGAACGGAGTTTCTGTCGAGTTAATCGATTTGCGCTCATTGTATCCCTATGATTGGCAAACGATTAAAAATTCTGTTTTAAAAACAAAGCGTGTGATTTTTCTCAATGAGGATACCGAAGTGACCAACTTTGGAGAGCATCTGGCGTACCGTGTATCGCAAGAGTTGTTCTACCATATTTACGCGCCCCCCAAAGTTCTTGCTGGTAAAAATCTTCCAGGGATTGGCTTGCATGCTATTCTCGAAGAAAATTCGGTCCCGCAAGTGGAAGATATCGTTCATGCGGTCCAGGAGTTGATGGCGCAAGAGCCATAGTCAGTGTTATAGCCAAATCTTTGCCAGTTGAGTTTGTTATTTTTGTCGTTGTGAGGTTCAGAGAGTGTCATTTGATAAATATGAGTATTACAGTAAAGCCGTCCAATCTTCTGAACACGATGTTCATTTTTTAACCAAAGCGTTTCAAGACACCACGGGTAGAAAACCGCTTCTTCTCCGCGAAGATTTTTGTGGAACTTTTAAGTTGTGCGAAGAGTGGGTCAAATTAAGCCCACAACATCGCGCCCATGGGGTTGATTTAGATAGTGAGCCGGTGAATTACGGAAAAAATCGTGTGCAAAAAAGTCTTAAAGCGGAACAACAAGAACGCTTGCAGATCCACTTGCAAAACGTACTTGATGAAAAAGTTCCCACGGCAGAACTTGTTGTTGCCATGAACTTTTCTTATTTTATTTTTAAACAACGCCAAGAACTCAAACTGTATTTTTCGCAAGTTTTTAAAAAGCTAGCCAAAGACGGTGTCTTTGTGATCGACACGTTCGGTGGCAGTGACAGCTACGAGTCGCACGTCGAAAAAACCCGTCATCCTGGGTTTACCTACTATTGGGATCAAAAAAACTACGAACCGCTCACCAACGGAGCGAAGTTCGAAATTCATTTCCAACTCAAAAACGAAAAACGCCGTCGGCTCAAACAATTCACCTACGACTGGCGCATGTGGACTATTCCTGAGCTCAGAGACATTCTCAACGAAGTGGGATTTTCCAATGTCGTGGTCTACTGGGAAGGCACTACCCGCAAAGGTGAGGGCAACAATATCTTTAAGCCTGCAACAAAAGGCGAAGAGTGCCAATCATGGATCGCCTATCTGGTTTGTTCGCGCTAGACTCTACTTTCCTTCTAAAATCTGTTTCCCATTTTTGGGACGCGTCCATCCATGGACTCTGTTCCCAAGCGGAAACATCCTGTTTGGGAAAAGTCCCAAAAATAGAAAACAGATTTTAGAAGGAAAGTAGAATTTAGATGTTCGTGGTGTTTATATTTTTAGATGCGTTGGGGCGGGTAGATGGAAAAGCTTACCTTGTGGACTGCGGGCGTAAAGCTGGAGTCTAACACGGTGAAGAAGTTACAATAGCGGGCTGGCCCAAGCTGCTCTATATTCAGAGCATTTAGGAGTCAGGAAATGGGAAAGCCAAAGAGAAAATTCAGCGACGAGGTAAAAC
>JBGSUL010000049.1:0-53713 GCA_041736155.1 Bdellovibrionales bacterium | reverse complement strand
TTTTACCTCGTCGCTGAATTTTCTCTTTGGCTTTCCCATTTCCTGACTCCTAAATGCTCTGAATATAGAGCAGCTTGGGCCAGCCCGCTATTGTAACTTCTTCACCGTGTTAGACTCCAGCTTTACGCCCGCAGTCCAAAGACTTTCTTTAATTTTTGAATAACTCTCAGATAATTGTTTGGAAATCTTTGTTGCATGTTCCTGGAGAGCTGTTTTTGCTTCCTGAACATTTTCGCTGATCTCGGGCTCCAGCTCTTTCGCAGATTTTACAAGTTCATCCCACTTTTGTTCCAACTCATTCCACTCATCTTTCATATCCGCTTTCATAAGATGGGCTTGCACATTTAGCTCGTCGCGCCATGTTTTAAGATTTTGCACAATTTCATTCACGTTCCATTTATTTTCATTTTCTGCCATGGGTACTCCTGGTTATTTTACTTATTTAAATTACTGTCGTTCTACTCCCCACCCCATTGATGTTTAAGCCCAAAACAAACACATGAACATATTACAGCTCAGGAACTCCCCAACGACTCTATTTGCTGGTGCTAATGCCTCGAATTGTTATGATTTTGCAACAACAGCGAATTCAAAAATCAGAAGATTTAAAACCCGTAAATTTGGCTGCGAGAACTAGGGCATGTGGATAATTAAATATATGTCTAAATGTTCTAGAGATTTTGCGATGTTTCTTCGGAAAGGAGGTTGTCAAAATAGAGACGAGCGTCCTCATTAAACCAATCGCGAGTGCCGACCACTTTGCGCAGGAGTTTTCCATCCTTAGCAAAAATGTAGGACTCTGGAAGTTTATTCACCTGAAAGGCTTTGCCGGCTTTTAAATTATTGTCCCAGAGAATATGCAGCGACGGAACACCTGACAACCCCAATGCTTTGCTGAAGGTCTCGATGTCCTCACGGGAAGAATCATGCGAGGGCGCCAGAATCACAATTTTCCCTTTGTAATGCTGGACCAATTTCACCATCGATGGAAATTCTTGCGCACAAGGCTCACACCAACTCGCCCAGAAATTCACAATGACTATTTTATCTTTAGTTAAAGCAGCGAGGTCGATCTGAGATTGATTTAAATCGCGGAACTCAATGCCAGGTAGGGTTTTGAAGTCATTGCTCTCTAGAAAGCTCACAACCTCAAAGGAGGTGGGGGCAGTTTCTGTGGAGTAAATGTCATCAAGCTTCAACCAAGCCATAAAAAGAATAAAAAAAAGCCCTCCGGTAATGAGGGCTGCTTTTAAAGATCTCTTGAAGCTCGACGTATATTCTACAGTCTCTTGCTTCATGGGCTGTTTCTTAAACATCAACTTAGCTGTTGGCGCGAAGAACACGACGCGCTTCTTTTTGCATCTTCTTCACATTTTTGTAACGAGCAAAAGCGGCCTTTTGGTTCACTTTTACGTTGTGCGCTTCAAGCTCTTTAGCATTGAGTTCTTTGGTAACAAGTTTGCGATCCTTACCAGGAACTCTCACTTTTACTTTTTTCTCTGCATACGCTTTTGAATCGTAATCGACGAATTCAATAAAAGCTTGGGGAGCGCAGTCACCAGGACGATTGCTCAATTTCAAAATACGTGTGTAACCGCCAGCTCTGTCTTTAAAACGTTGAGAAAGATCAGAAACGATCGTTTCAACCGTGGCTTTATTTGGGTATTGCGCCAATAAAACACGACGTGCATTGAGGTTGCCTTTTTTACCAACGGTAATGGCTTTCTCAACGTGACTGCGAAGCTCTTTGGCTTTTGCAATTGTCGTTTTAATACGACCGTGCTCCACAAGAGAAGTGACTAATCCTCTTAAAAGAGCTTTGCGTGGATTTGTAGCGCGGCTAAAATTTTTAACTTTTCTTCTATGTCTCATAATTCACTCCCGACTATTGCGGCTCGTTACCAGCAGTGTTCGTGCTACGTGTACTTGTTGGCGGTTGAGCATTGGGGTTCCATCCAGGAGGCGGCCATCCTTCGATTTTCAGGCCTAAACCAAGTCCCATTTCCACAAGAATTTCTTTAATTTCGTTCAAAGATTTGCGTCCAAAGTTTTTCGTTTTGAGCATTTCTGCCTCAGACTTAACAACCAATTCACCGATAAAGCGAATGTTGGCGTTCTTCAAGCAGTTAGCGCTACGAACAGAAAGCTCGAGATCATCCACGGAGCGGAAGAGGTTCTCGTTAAGTACTGGAGAACGCTTTTCTTCTTTTTCTGTTGTTGGCTCTACAGCTTCGTCAAAAGTGACAAACACTTGCAGTTGCTCTTTCATAATTTTTGCAGCCAAAGCGACGGCTTCTTCTGGCTTAATAGAACCATCCGTCCAAACTTCCAATGTCAAAGCATCGTAGTCTGTTTTTTGACCAACACGTGCATTGATCACGCTGTAGTTCACTCGGCGGATTGGCGAAAAAATCGCATCCACAGGAATAATACCAACACCCGCATTCAATTGCTCTAATTCCTCAGAAGGAACATAACCGCGACCAAAACTGACAGTAATTTCAGCTTCAAATTTTGCATTGGCGCCGAGAGTAGCGATATGTTGATCAGGATTTAAAACTTCTACTTTGTCATTCAATTGAATGTCAGCAGCCGTCACTTTTCCAGTACCAGAGCGAGAAATTCGCAAATTTAAAGTATCTGGTGTGTGTTGACGGAAGCGCACCTGTTTCAGATTCAGAATAATATCTGTCACATCTTCCATTACATCAGTAATTGTCGAAAACTCATGAAGAACTTTATCGAAACGCACTGAAGTCACCGAAGAACCCATCATCGAGCTCAATAAAACTCGGCGGAGTGAGTTACCAATCGTGATACCATAACCTCTTTCCAGAGGGCGGATCGTAAACTTACCATACGTGGTTGTGAGGGAATCAGAATCAACCTCAACACCTTTAGGGCTGATAAGATCTCTCCAAAATTTATAATAATGTTCTTGTTGCATCTCTACTCCTGAGCGGTCAGCTAAATAAAATTAAACTCTTCTTCTCTTTGGTGGACGGCATCCATTGTGCGGAACAGGTGTAAGATCTCTCATGGAGTTCACACGAATTCCGGCATTCGCAAGAGCACGGATGGCTGGCTCACGACCTGCACCAGGTCCTTTAAGATATACATCCACGCTTTTTAGACCTTGTTCCATGGCTTTTTTAGCTGCGTCTTCTGCAGCTAGTTGAGAAGCAAATGGGGTTCCTTTACGGCTCCCTTTGAATCCCAACATTCCTGAAGCAGACCAGCTGATCGTATTGCCGGCAACGTCAGTGATAGTAACGATTGTATTTCCAAAACCTGCTTGAATATAGCAACGTCCATTCGGCACGTTCTTCTTAGCTTTTTTCTTAACTGGCTTATTCGCTTGCGCTGCGGTTTTCCCGCCTGTGCTTTCAGACATAATTTACCCTTCCTTACATCACTGCTTTTTTCTTGTTAGCAACTGTCTTACGAGGTCCTTTACGAGTACGAGCGTTACTCTTCGTTCTCTGACCGCGAACAGGAAGGCCTTTTTTATGACGGCTTCCACGATATGTACCGAGATCCATGAGTCGTTTGATTGACATGGAAATTTCTCTGCGCAGATCACCTTCGATCTTGAATTGCGCTTGAATCATGTCACGAATTTTAGCGATTTCTTCATCGTTCAATTCATGAGTTCTTTTTGTGGGAGAGAATCCCATAGCTACACAAATATCTTTTGCGCGCTTTTGACCTACTCCGTAGATGTACGTCAAAGAGACTTCTACTCTCTTGTTTTTAGGTATATCAATACCCGAAATACGAGCCATAATTAACCTTGCCTTTGTTTATGCTTAGGGTTTTCACAGATAACTCGAACGGTTCCACGTCGTTTTATCACCTTACACTTCTTGCAAATCTTTTTTACAGATGCGCGAACCTTCACCTGACCTCCGAAAATAAATTGACAGACCGGCAAATCTAGCACCGTAGAATAGATAGAGTCCAGAAAATTTTAGAAAAAAAATAATTTTATTTTGATGTCATAAACGGATGATTTTAGATCTGGGAACGAATGCGTGCAAATACTTCCTGAGTAGCACCAAGTCCGTTTATAGAGACAAAAAGTCCCTTTTTGAGGTAATAGTCTTTAAGTGGCGCTGTGGACTTCTCATAGGCATCTAAGCGCGTCTGGATGGCTTCGGCCGCATCATCTTTACGTTGGTAGACCTCGCCGCCGCAAGCATCACAAATGCCGGCTTCGCGAGTTGGATTATTCAATTCGTGATACACAGCTCCGCAATTTTTACAAACTCGTCGCCCGGAAAGACGCTGCAAGAGGTCCTCTTGGGGCACTTCTAAGAAAAGGGCTTTTTTAATGGGACTCGCACCAATCAAGGAAATTTGCTCCTCAAGTGCCTCTGCTTGAACGATGGTTCGTGGAAAACCGTCAAAGATGAATTCTGTTGTCTTATTTTTCTCAAGAAATTCACGAACTAAGCCAATCACTACCGAGTCGGGAACTAATTTTCCCGCATCTACGTAGGACTGGGCTTCGACACCGAGAGGGCTTTTCTGCTGAATCGCCTCTCTCAAAAGATTTCCGGTACTGATATGAATAAAGGGCTTTGCTTCCAACATCAGTTGGGACTGGGTTCCTTTACCTGCTCCCGGAGGTCCAAACAGAACTAGGCTCAAAAGCTCACCCGTCGTGCACTTCGACGAGGACGCTGAGCGGCTTTAATCATTGCTTCATAACGGTAGGCATTGATTTTTTCAATAAGCTGCAAAGAGACCCCAACAAGAATCAGCACGCTGGTTCCGCCAAAAAAGAAGGGAACAGCAGCTTTGCTGGCAAGTATGGTCGGCATAATACAAATGACACAAAGATAAATCGAACCTGCCACATTCAATCTCTCCATAACGGCCTGAATGTAGTCAGCTGTGCTTCTTCCCGCACGGATACCAGGAATGAATTTTCCAGCTTTCTTAAGGTTGTCCGACATTTCATTGGGCGGATACATAAGCTCTGTGTAGAAAAATGAGAAAAAGGTAACTAAAGCTACAAAGAAAATATTAAACAACGCGCCTGTTTGGCCAAACTGTTGTTGCAGACCTTGAATCCATGAAGCTTGCGAAAAAGTCGCAAGTGTTGCCGGAAATCCCAAAATGGCGTAGGCAAAAATCGGTGGCAAAACACCACAGAGATTCACCTTGAGCGGGAGATAACTTCCCAACATTTGTGGCGCACGATTTACGCCTTTTTGTGACATATGAATAGGAATGCGTCTTTGCGCCACTTCGAAATAAATAATGCAACCCAAAACAAATGCCATAAAGCCCAACAAGATCAGAGCTAAAAGCCCACTCATTTGACCAGAAGTAACGCTGTTCCAAAGATTAAAAGCACCTGTTGGAATATTGGCAGCAATCCCGGCAAAAATGATCACGCTCGCACCTTCACCCAAACCACGCTCGGTGATTTGTTCACCCAACCACATGACAAAACACGTACCAGCCGTGAGTGTAACTATGGTCATAAGTTGTAACGGAACTGCGCCGACTTGCGGATTAAACAGATACATGCCGTTGATTTCTTTACCCATCAGCATGTTGGAAAGACCGTAAGATTGCAGCACGCAAAGTACGATGGTTCCCCAACGAGTATATTGTTGAATTTTTTTACGTCCGGGTTCGCCCTCTTTTTTGAGAGCCTCTAAATACGGAACCATGGAACTCAAAAGCTGAAAAATAATTGAGCTCGAAATGTAAGGCATGATCCCAAGAGCTAGAACGCTAAATTGATTGAGCGCTCCACCTGTGAAGGTATTGAAGACGCCAAAAAGTCCGCCCGCTTGTTTTTCAAAAAACATACGAACGGCTTCGGAATTAACTCCAGGAGTTGGAATATGAATGCCAAATCTGAAAACCGCTAGGCAAAACAGTGTAAAGAAAAGACGATTCTGCAGATCTCTATTGTTGACGATATTCTCAGTTGCTGCACTCGTTTTACTCACAGAGCAATTACCTCAGTCTTCCCGCCGGCCTTTTCAATGGCTTGTTTCGCTTTTTCGCTAAACTTATGAGCTTTTACTGTCACGGCTTTATCGATTGTACCTTTTGCGAGGACTTTGAGAAGAGAATTTTTCTTTATGACGCCCTTTTTGTAAAGAACTTCAGGAGAAACTTCTGCTCCATACTTAGTCAAATCGGCCAAATTGATAATTTCATAGGCAGTTTTGAAAGCCGCATTAGTGAAACCGAATTTTGGTAAACGACGAACCAGAGGAGTTTGACCACCTTCGAAACCACGGCGAACAGTACCGCCTGTACGAGCCTTTTGACCCTTGTGACCTTTACCTGCAGTTCCACCTAAGCCTGAACCATGACCACGACCGACTCTTTTGCGGTAGTGTGTAGAACCCGGTGATGGTTTTAATTTATCTAACAACATAACGACTCCTCTATAATCTCAAAAACAGAAAATTACTTCTGTACTACTTACTTTTGTACGACCACTTCTACTAAGTGTTGCACCTTGATGATTTGACCACGATTTGCAGGATTATCTGCAACTTCAACTTCAGCATTCACACGCTTCAAACCCAAACAGCGAACAGTTTCGCGTTGAGATTGTGTGCATCCGCGTAAGCCTTTAACTAATTTTACTTTAAAACTCTTCGCCATAAATTCACCCTGCCTCATAGACACAAACAAGTTTGTTACTTGTAAGTGTTGATCAACGTATTACCTTGTAATTGTCCAAGACCATTTAAAGTTGCACGAACAGCATTGTGCGCATTACGTGTTCCAATACACTTGGTCAAAATATCTTTAATTCCAGCTGATTCAAGCACCGCACGAACCGCTCCACCTGCAATAACCCCTGTACCAGGAGCTGCGGGACGAAGGATCACTGTGGCGGCGCCAAATTTGCCGACCACTTCATGAGCAATAGTGCGTCCTTCAACCAAAGTGATGTCCTTGAAGTTCTTTTTGGCTCCACGAGAAGCTTTTCCGATAGCTTCAGGCACTTCACCTGATTTTCCTGTGCCGTAACCTACGCTGCCTGTGCCATTACCCACAACAACGAGTGCTGCGAATGAGAACCGTCGGCCCCCTTTTACAACTTTTGCAACACGTCTAACGGCTACAACTTTTTCTTCGAATTCTGCAACTTCTTGCATTCAATGCTCCTCTATGAATTAAAAATTCAACCCACCATCACGGGCTCCATCTGCCACGGCTTTTACACGCCCATGATAGATGTAACCACTTCTGTCAAAAACAACTTTATCAATTTTTTTGTCTTTAGCCTTAGTCGCCAAAAGCTTACCAACTTCAAAAGCTGCATCTTTGCCTGACTTGCCTTTAACTTCTCCCAACGTGGAAACAGCTAAAATGGTTTTGCCAGCCACATCGTCCACAAGCTGAGCGTAAATGTTACTCAAGCTTTTGAAAATACAAAGACGTGGTCTCTCTTGAGTCCCTTTAATCTTTTTGCGGATACGCACCTTTTTAGTGGATCGCGCCTTCAACTTCCGGCTATTTTTTTTATTTACAACTAATCTCACAACACACCTCTTTAATTATTTACCTGCAGACTTACCCTCTTTACGTCTGATCGTCTCATCCGTATAGCGAACACCTTTTCCAAGGTAGGGCTCTGGTGGTCTGAAACCACGAATTATCGCCGAAACCTGTCCAACAAGAGCTTTATCAGCTCCGGTAACAAGAACGGTTGTTTGTTTATCAACTTTAATTTCAATGCCTTTAGGAATGTCATAAATAACTGGATGACTGAATCCCAAAGAAAGCTCAAGTTTCTGTCCTGCGACAGAAGCTCTGTATCCCACACCTTGGAGTGTAAGAGATCTTGTGAATCCCTCAGTCACACCCTTTACAGCATTATTTAAAAGTGCGCGGTACAGACCGTGAAGAGCTTTTGTTTCTTTGGCGTCGTTTTTACGCGTCAGAACAATCTTGCCAGCCTCAATCTTCGCCTGAATCTCAAGACGCATAGGAACCGTCATCGAATGTTTAGCACCTTTAACAACAACTTCATTTTTAGGAGTTACTGTCACATTCACTTTGCTATCAAAATTTACTGGGTTTTTTCCAATTCTCGACATATTTCACCTACCAAACGATACAAAGGAGTTCACCACCGACGTTCAGCTTTTTAGCTTCTCCGCCACTCATGATACCTTTGCTCGTGCTTACGATTGAAAGACCATAACCCGATCTTACGTTAGGGATTTTTTCAGAATTTACATAATATCTACGACCAGGACGGCTCATGCGACGGATACCATTGATACGTGCCGCACCGTTTGCATTATAGTTAAGATACAAACGCATAATACCTTGTTTGCCATCTTTCACAACTTTGAAGCCACCAATGTAGTCTGTCTTTTTCAAAACTTCAGCGATCGCTTCTTTTTGTTTTGAATTCGGAACATCCACTTTTTCGTGTCCGGCTTTTACGCCGTTTCTGATGACTGTTAAAAAGTCTCCAATTGTATCCATTCTCTCTCCTCACGCGACCCTACAAGGGGTGCGAATTTAAAGTGTTTACCAACTTGCCTTTGTTACTCCAGGAATCATTCCTGTATTTGCCAACTCACGGAACGCCAAACGACTCATTTTGAATTTTTTCAAAACAGCCTTAGGACGACCAGTGATTTCACAACGCGTATTAAAACGATTTTCCATCGACATGCGTGGAAGTTTCGTTAAACGCTTACGTGCTTCATCACGCTCTTCTTGTGAAAGACCCATGTCTTTCATTTTTGCGCGAAGTTCTGTGCGCAACGGAAGATATTTTTTGATGGCGGCTTCTCTTTTTTTATTCTTAGCGATGTGACTTAATCTTGCCATATGTTCCTCTTATTTTCTGAATGGAAAGCCAAAAGCATCAAGTAACGCTTTCCCCTCAGCATCGTTTTTTGCAGTAGTACAAATTGTAATGTTCATCCCGCGAGCTTTATCCACTTTGTCGTAGTTAATTTCTGGGAATACGGTTTGTTCTTTAAGACCCATGTTGTAATTGCCACGTCCATCAAAACCACGGCTAGGAAGACCACGGAAGTCACGTACGCGAGGGAGAGACAACGTGATCAGGCGATCAAAGAACGCCCACATTTTGTCTTTGCGCAAAGTCACTGTTACACCGATCGGCATACCTTCACGAAGCTTAAAGTTTGAAATGGATTTTTTAGCCTTTGTGATCAAAGGTTTTTGTCCAGCGATCACGGCGATCTCTTCAGCTGCTGTATTCAAAATTTTTGCATTTTGAACAGCGTCCGAAAGACATTGGTTGATCACAATCTTTTCGATCTTAGGGATCTGCATGATGTTGTCATAACCAAGCTCTTTTTTAAGAGAGGGGGCAATTTCACTTCTATATTTTACATACAATCTGTTTTTCATAACATCCAACCTATAGAACCTCAGGAGCTAGTGATACGATCTTTACGAATTGCTTCGCACGAAGTTCACGAGCTACGGGTCCAAAAATACGAGTTCCAATGGGCTCTTTTGCAGCATTAATTAATACAGCCGCGTTATCATCAAACTTGATACATGTTCCATCAGCACGACGGATCATTTGCACAGTTCTCACGATCACAGCTTTAGCTACCTCACCTTTTTTAACTTTAGATGTAGGTAAAGCTGACTTAACAGAAACGACGACGATATCACCGACGGCTGCTGAGCGCTTCTTTGATCCACCAATAACTTTGATGCACATAACTTCTTTTGCACCAGAGTTGTCGGCAACTTTCATACGACTTTGTTGTTGAATCATAAATTACTCCTGGCCTCGGCTGCTTTTTTCTACGATTTCAGCCAGCTTCCAACGCTTTGTTTTGCTTAAAGGTCTTACTTCAAAAATACGAACTTTATCGCCGACTTTTGCTTCACCCTTTTCATCATGTACTTTAAATACAGATGTTTTCTTTAGAAACTTTTTATATTTAGGGTGCATCACCGAACGATAAGTCATCACTGTGATTGTCTTTTGCATTTTATTAGCGACAACAGTTCCGACCTCTTCTTTACGACGACCGCGGTTGTTTACTTCTTCACTCATGGGTTACCTCTTAATTTAGATGTAAGCGCTGTTTTCAAGCGAGCTACATCTCTTCTCAATCCGCGAATGGAAACAGGATTTGTCATCTGTCCCATCGAGTTTTTCATCTTTGACTCAAACATTTTCTCTTTGGTCTCACGAATTTTTTTATTAATCTCTACAGTAGAGAGTTCTTTTACATCAGCAAATTTCATATCAACCTTCTCTCGCTATGAACTTCGTTTTGAATGGCATTTTATGGCCAGCCAAACGGAATGCTTCTGCAGCTTGCTCACGAGTCACACCGTTGATTTCAAACAAAATAGTTCCAGGTTTTACTACAGCCACCCAGTACTCAGGGTTCCCTTTACCGGATCCCATCCGTACTTCTGCTGGCTTTTCAGTGACTGGCTTCTGCGGATAAACGCGAATCCAAACTTTTCCACCACGCTTGATACTTCGGCTGATGGCAATACGGCCAGCTTCCAACTGACGAGCTGATAACCAGCCGCCGGTCATAAGTTTCAAACCAAAATCACCAAAGGAAAGAGTATTGGCGCGCGAAGCGAATCCTCTATTTTTTCCTTTATGCTGTTTTCTCCATTTTACTCTCTTAGGACTTAGCACGACCCGCCTCCTCAGCTTCACGTGCACTCAGCACGTCACCTTTATAGATCCAAACTTTCAAACCGATAATTCCATAGGATGTAAGAGCTTCTGCTGTGCCGTAATCAATGTCAGCACGTAGAGTATGAAGCGGCACGCTCTTTTCATTGTACCATTCGGTACGCGCAATCTCTGCACCATCGAGACGACCAGAAACTTGAACTTTGATCCCGCGCACGCCGCTACGAATAGCAGAGGCGATCGCTTTTTTCATCGCACGTCTCCAAGAAACACGCTTCTCAAGTTGCATTGCAATGTTTTCTGCAACTAACTTCGAATCCATATCCGGCTTGCGAATCTCTTGAATGTTTACAAAAACTTCATTGGGAGTCATTTTTTGAATTTCTTCTTTTAAAGAATCAATTCCCGCTCCCTTTTTTCCAATAACTACACCAGGACGAGCTGTTGAAATGATAATTTTCAGCTTCTTCGCTGCTCTTTCCATTTCAATTTTAGAAACACCTGCATGTTTCAGTTTCTTTTTTAGGTAATCACGCAAACGAATATCTTCGTGAAGTTGAGTGGCATACAGAGGTCCCGCAGCAAACCAGCGAGAATCCCAAGTTCTAATAACACCAACTCTTAGCCCAATTGGATTTACTTTTTGTCCCACAAATTACCTCTCGTCCAAAACGACGTTAATATGGCTTATTCTCTTTTTAATCTCAGTCGCACGTCCTTGCGAACGAGGCATAAATCTTTTGATAAATGGACCTTCATCAACATAGATCGTCTTAACATAAAGATTATCCACATCGATCACTTGTTTCACTTCGGCGTTAGCCACCGCAGACTCAACAAGCTTCTTGATCATTTTTCCTGATTTTTGATCTTCATAAGTCAGGATACGAATGGCTTCGTTGATCGATTTTCCACGGATCATGTCCGCGACCAATCGTGCTTTTTGCGCTGCCACTCTTGCAAATCTTAGTTTCGCTTTTACTTCCATAAATTCACCTATGCCTTAGCTGGTCCGGCTTCTTTAGCCTTGTTTTCGGAGTGACCACGGAACATGCGAGTGTGAGCGAACTCACCAAGCTTGTGACCAATCATGTTATCTGTAATGTATATAGGAACAAACTTTGAACCATTGTGAACAGCAAATGTTAACCCAACCATGTCAGGCATTACTGTCGAACGGCGCGACCAAGTTTTGATCGCCTTTTTGTCCCCTGAATCAAGGGCTTTTACTACTTTTTTAATCAAATGGTCGTCTACGAACGGACCTTTTTTTAGTGATCTAGCCACACATTACCTCTACTTTGCTTTTCTATTTTTAATAATATATTTATCCGTCGACTTGTTATGGCGCGTTTTATAGCCCTTACAAGGTTGTCCCCATGGACTCACTGGATGATGCCCTTTTCCGCGACCTTCACCACCACCGAGTGGATGATCTACTGGGTTCATCGACATACCACGAACGGATGGGCGCTTACCCTTCCAACGGTTACGGCCAGCTTTACCAATATAAATGTTTTCGTTGTCAGTGTTTCCAACTTGGCCTACGGAAGCTTTGCAATTCACAAGAACTTCACGAACTTCGCCCGAAGGTAATTTTACTTGTGCAAACTTACCACCAGTACGTCCAACAAGCGTCGCAGAAGCACCCGCTCCACGACAAAGTTGTCCACCTTTACCAGGTCGCAATTCAATATTGTGGATAATTGTGCCGACAGGAATCGCACTCAAAGGAAGATTGTTGCCTGGAAGAATATCCGCTTTTTCGCTCGCTTGAACGGTATCGCCCACTTTCAAACCGATGGGACAGATAATATAAGCTTTGTCGCCATCAAGGTAGCTAATCAAAGCAATGCGGCAAGTTCTATTAGGATCGTATTCTACAGCAACCACTTTTCCTGGAACTTCCAGTTTGAGTCTTTTGAAATCAATCACACGATAGCGGCGTTTGTGGCCCCCACCTTTGTGACGAATGGTAATCTGACCATGGTTGTTACGAGCTGCACGGCGCGAGAGCTTTTCAGTTAATGATTTTTCCGGACGATCTTTGGTGATCTCAGAAAAATCAAAACCAGTCATACCACGACGGCCAGCGCTGGTTGGTTTAAAGATCTTTACACCCATGATTACGCCCCCTCAAAGATGGAAATTTTTTGTCCTTCGACCAATTTTACAAAAGCTTTTTTCTTGTATTGTGGTGGACCGAATTTCGATTGTTGTTTTAACCAGCGAGTTCTGTAACTTGTGGTGCGAACGTCTTTCACCTTCACACTGAAAGCTTTCTCGATAGCAAATTTAATTTGATCTTTTGTGGCTTCTTTATCGACTTCAAAAACGTACGTATTGTAGTCGCTGTAAGCGCTCGATTTTTCTGTGACTAGTGGTCTTTTAATGATTTGATACATTATTTAACTCCACACTTCTCAACAACAGATGCAACAGAGTCTTGAGTAAATACGACAGCATCGTACTTCAAAAGATCATACACATTCACGCCGTTCACCGTATTATAACGATAATTTTTTAAATTTTTAGAGGCTCTTGCGAAAAGCTCATCTTGATCTTTAGAAATCAAAAGGGCTTTACCTACGCCAAATTTCTTAAGGCGAGCGGCAAGTTCTTTTGATTTACCCTCTTTAGAAACCATGCCGTCCACAACAAAGAGTTTCTTTTCACCGTAAAGGTAAGAAAGAGCTGTTTGTAGACCTGCACTTTTCATAGAGCTTGGTAATGAATAGCTGTAATCTTTCGGCTGAGGACCAAAAGCTGTACCACCACCAGGCATCAAAGGAGAACGGTTCGAACCTTGACGGGCGTTACCTGTTCCTTTTTGTTTGAATGGCTTCTTACCACCACCACTCACCAAACCTTTGGTTTTTGTAGCGTGTGTACCTTGTCGACGACTGACAAGCTGCCAACGGACCATTGCGTGAAGAAGCTCTTGTTTCACTTCTCTCTCGACAACTTGAGATGGAAATTCCACCTCGCCTACTTTTTTCTTATCCCAATTTAAAACTTCTACTTTTGCCATATTTCAACTCACTGTTTGAGGATTCGCACAAGGCCATTACGAGCACCAGGAACTGGGCCCTTGACCATGATTAATCCATCTTTTGCATTTACATCGACGATTTGAATATTACGAACGGTAATTGTCTCGTCACCATAGTGACCAGGACCACGCTTACCAGCCATTACAAAACCCGGCCATGTTCTCGTTCCAGCAGAACCAGGACGACGGTGGAATTTAGATCCGTGAGATGCAGGTCCGCCGGAAAAGTTCCAACGTCTCATTGCACCTGAAAATCCGCGACCTTTAGATTTACCAGTGACCTTAACCGTGTCACCTTTTTGTAAAGAATCGACAGAAACAACCGTTCCTACAGCTACACCCTCAGGAATTTCGTCAATACGAATTTCGCGAGAAAGTCTAACGCCTTTATCTTTATCAGCGCCGGCTTTTTCTGAATGTTTTTGACTTGCTTTTGAAGTGTTAGATTTTTTACGACCAAACCAACTAATTTGCAGAGAATTGTATCCATCTTTCTCTTTAGTCTTAACCTGTGTGACCTTCCAAGGTTCAACCTTGAGAACAGTCACAGGAATGATTTGTCCTGCCTCGTTATAAACTGAAGACATGCCAACCTTGTGGGCAAATAGCCCACTGAGTTTTACTTCTCCAGCGGTTGAGGTCGAAGTTTCGTTCGACTCTTGAGGCTCAACTTGTGATTCACTCATTTAGTACTCCTCGCGGGCTCACGGCCCGGTTATTATTCTGCAGAGAGTTTAATCTCTACATCCACTCCCGCAGAGAGATCCAATTTCATCAATTGGTCGATCGTCTGCTGAGTAGGCTCTAAAATATCTAAGAGCCGCTTGTGTGTTTTCATTTCAAATTGCTCACGAGATTTTTTATCAACGTGAGGTGATCTCAATACTGTGTAACGATTGATACGTGTGGGGAGAGGAATCGGTCCTGCGATTCGCGCGCCTGTACGACGAGCTGTATCCACGATCTCTTTTGTGGATTGATCGAGAAGTTTGTGATCAAACGCTTTCAACCGAATTCGAATCTTCTGACTTTGCATACGCGTATCCCTATTTTTCCCAGTAAATTCTGGTGGTTAACAAACTTAAGTAGTTAATAAATCACTGCTTTTTAAATTAACAGAAGGGGGAGTATGCACTGAAAACAAATCTTTTGTCAAAAAAAAATAAAAAATTATTGGAAGATGTTGAAAGGGAATTTTCCATTCACAAAAGAGTGAAAAAAAAGCCCAAAAAGGAACCCTAAATTCTGCCCAATTTGGTCAGAATCTCCTTCTGAACACGATCGTTCACGGGGTGATATTGGTAGAACTTCATAGAAAAAGTGCCTCTTCCTTGGGTCAAAGAGCGCACTCCCGTGGCGTAACCGAAGAGCTCAGAAAGCGGTACATCGGCCATCACCACCTGCAAATGCCCGCGGGCAGCGGTATTGAGGATTTTTCCTCGACGAGAGTTTAAGTCACCGATAACACTACCTAAAAATTCTTCAGGCACAACAACTTCGAGCTTAAACATGGGCTCCATGAGCTGTGCCTTGGCCGCCAATAGGGCTTCACGAACAGCCTGCGAAGCCGCAATTTTATAGGCTGCCACATGGCCATGCTCCGGATCCATCGGCATGGCGACAATTTTAACTTGCGTTGCAATATTTGAAAACCCAGCCAACACGCCGCTTTCCAAAGCCTCGCGGGCTCCTTCGACGGCCGCTGTCTTAAAATCATTTGGCAGCGCAGCGTCTTTTACTAAATTTTCTATGGAATTTTCCTGAGAGTTGAATGGGGAAATCTTCACTTCCACCTCGCCGACCTGTCTCTGGCCCGCCACTTCACGCTCAAAGTGCTTGCGCGCAGACGCCTGACCCAAGATAGCCTCGCGATATGTGACCTGTGGACTTCCGGTGTTCACCTGAACATTGAATTCACGCTTTAAACGATCCACCAAAATTTCCAGATGCAATTCACCCATGCCCGACAACAAAAGTTGTCCCGACTCTGGATCTGTTTTTAAAGATGAGGACGGATCTTCTCTCACTAAGCGTGAGAGGCCTTCCATCATTTTCGTTTGATCGCCCGAAGATTTTGCTTCGACGACAATAGAAATCACAGGATCTGGGAATGAGATCGATTCGAGAACAACTTCTTTTTCGGGAGCGCACAGAGTGTCACCGGTCACCGTGAATTTGAGACCCACGATCGCGCCTATATCACCCGCTTTGAGTTGCTGAACTTCGGTGCGGCTGTTTGCGTGCATCTTTACAATTTTCGCCACACGCTCTTTTTTCTTTTCACGTGGATTGGTGAGAGTCATTCCCACTTCGATCACACCCGAATAAACACGCACGAAACAAAGACTTCCGGCAAAATTGTCAGAAGCTAGTTTAAACGCTAGCGCCACCGGAGGTTCTTTGAATTCAGGCTTACAACTTACTAATTTATCGAGATCGCGCGCAGATCTACCAAATATTTCGCCACGATCGAGAGGCGACGGAAGATAATCAATCACCGCATCTAACAACGGTTGAACACCTTTGTTTTTAAAAGCCGAACCACAAAGAATAGGTGTAAATTTTAACGCCAAAGTGCTTTTGCGCAAGGAAGCTTTAATGTCTTCCACAGAGAGTGTTTCACCCGAGAGATATTTATCAGCAAGAGCATCATCATAGTCAGCGAGTGTTTCAATGAGTTTATCGCGATATTTTTGTGCTTCTTCACGGTACTCACCTGGAATATCGATGGTTTCAAAATTTTCACCCATATTCTCAGAATTTTTCCAGTAAAAAGCTTTTTCCATCACAAGATCAATCATGCCGATAAAGCCATCTTCAGCGCCCATGGGGATTTGAATTGCGATAGGCACTGCCGCGAGTCTTTCTTTGATAGTTTCGATACTCATAGCAAAGTCAGCACCGACACGATCCATTTTGTTGATAAAACAAATACGCGGAACTTTGTATTTATCAGCCTGTCGCCAAACTGTTTCAGTTTGTGATTCTACACCATTGACGGCATCAAAAACAGCGACGGCTCCATCGAGAACGCGAAGCGAGCGCTCGACTTCGATCGTAAAATCCACGTGTCCCGGAGTATCGATGATATTGATGCGATTGTTTTTCCAAGAGCATGTGGTCGCGGCTGCGGTGATTGTAATACCACGCTCTTGCTCTTGTTCCATCCAGTCCATGACGGTGTTTCCATCATGCACTTCACCAATTTTATGACTTTTTCCGGTGTAATAAAGAATGCGCTCAGTGGTCGTTGTCTTACCGGCATCAATGTGCGCCATGATACCGATATTGCGAGTGTATGCTAAGTCTTCAACTTTTTTCGGTTCAGATACACTCATGAATTCTAATTTCTAGTGAATTACCAATTGTAATGAGAGAACGCTCTGTTCGCTTCTGCCATTCTATGAACGTCTTCTTTTTTCTTAATCGAGTTGCCACGATTATTGAAAGCGTCCATCAATTCTGCAGATAAACGTAAAGACATTTCTTTTTCACCGCGTTCGCGCGCATACGTTACCAACCATGTGATCGCCAAAGCGACACGACGGGAAGGACGAACATCCACAGGAACTTGGTAAGTGGCTCCACCAACACGGCGTGAGCGAACTTCCAATTGTGGTTTGCAATTTTCAACGGCTTTTTTAAACACAGAGAGCGGCTCTTCGTTGGCCACTTTCCCTTTAAGTTCTTCTATAGCAGTGTAAACGATACTCTGCGCGGTGCTCTTTTTACCCGAGAGCATAAGTCGGTTAACAAATTTCGCAACCAAAGTATCATTGTAGATAGGATCTGGTACGATTTCTCTTTTGTAAGTGCCTTTTCTGCGTGACATCTATCTTCTCCGATTCAAAATTAAGAAGTTTTCTTAGGACGTTTTGTTCCGTATTTAGAACGACTACGGAGGCGATTCTGAACACCTTGTGTATCCAAAACACCGCGAACAATGTGATAACGACAACCAGGAAGATCCTTCACACGACCACCGCGAATAAGCACAACGCTGTGCTCTTGGAGGTTATGGCCGATACCCGGGATGTAAGAAATCACTTCATAACCATTAGAAAGGCGAACTTTCGCTACTTTTCTGAGGGCCGAGTTTGGCTTCTTAGGTGTTGTGGTATAAACGCGCGTACATACTCCACGTCTTTGTGGACAGCTTGTTAAAGCTGGAGATTTACTACGGTATTTTTTATCGCGTCGCTCTTTGCGTACTAACTGGTTAATTGTTGGCATCAATTCCTCATAATATTTTACTAAAGGCGGCAAATCTAGCCGCTAATTAATCTTCCGTCAACCCACAAATCAGTGGGCTGGCGACGTTTGCGTTGTTCTTGCAGTGAGACCTGGAACTGTAGACGCCTGGTCAGGCTCTTCTACAACGACTTTCCAACGTTTATAGGCTGATAAGCCTGTTCCCGCAGGAATGAGTCGACCCATAATGATGTTCTCCTTGAGTCCACGTAAACTATCTGTTTTCGAGTTGATCGCTGCTTCGGTGAGAACTTTTGTAGTCTCTTGGAACGACGCCGCTGAAATCCAGCTGTCTGTGCTCAAAGAAACTTTTGTGATCCCCAAAAGAAGTGGTTCTGCAACCGCAATTTTTCCACCCTCTTTAGAAACCTTATCATTCTCCGTATCGAATGCATAACGCTCGACCTGTTCTCCAGCGAGGAATTGTGTGTCTCCTGATTGGATAATCAACACTTTTCTCATCATCTGACGAACAATCACTTCAATGTGTTTATCGTTAATTACAACCCCTTGCAGTCGGTAAACTTCTTGAACTTCGTTCACGAGATACGCCGCGAGGACTTTTTCGCCGAGAACTTTCAAGATGTCATGTGGGTTGGTCGGACCATCCATTAAAGGTTCACCCGCTTTTACGAATTCGCCTTCGCGAACGGCAACGTGTTTTCCTTTAGGGATTAAGTATTCGCTTTGCTCACCAATATCTGGTGTCACAATCACGCGCTGTTTGCCCTTCACATCTTTACCAAAAGTCACATAACCATCAACTTCTGAGATGATAGCGGATTCTTTTGGTTTACGTGCTTCAAAGAGCTCAGCCACGCGAGGTAGACCCCCGGTAATATCTTTTGTTTTACTTGTTTCACGATGGATCTTGGCAACCACGTCACCGGCATGGATCTCTTGCCCATCCGTTACGAGAAGTTGCGCGCCCACAGGAATAACATAACGAACTTCTGCATCACGACCAGTAAATTTTCTAGGTTTACCGTCTTCACCGACGATAGCAACTGTCGGACGTTTTGTTCCACCTTTGCTCTCGGTGATCACTTTCGTGGAGAAGCCTGTCACTGGATCGACTTGTTCAACCACGGTTACGCCTTCTTCGATGTCTTCGTATTTTACAGCACCGTTAGCATCGGAAAGAATAGGATTTGAGTACGGATCCCACTCGGCAAGAGTCTTACCTTTTTCAACACGCTGTCCTTCTTTGTAATTCAAAATTGTACCGTAAGTGAGAGAGAAAGTTTCGCGCTCACGACCGTTGTCATCAATGATGGCAATAACGCCACTACGATTCATGACAGTCAGTTTTTTATCGCGGTTTTCTACACAAACAACGTTTTTAAATTTGATAGTTCCTTCATGTCGAGTCGTATGAATCGATTGTTCCACAGAACGAGAGGCTGTTCCACCCAAGTGGAAGGTTCTCATCGTTAACTGTGTGCCCGGTTCACCGATGGACTGAGCAGCAATAATTCCCACTGTTTCGCCAAGGTTCACAAGGTTTCCACGAGCCAGATCACGACCGTAACACTTCACGCAAATTCCGCGACGTGTTCTGCAAGTGAGGGCTGAACGAATAACAACTCTATCAACACCGAGACGATCAATTCTTTCCACGTCAAGCTCGGTGATTTCTTCACCAGCCTGAACAAGAAGAGAGTTGCTATTAGGATCAAGAATATCTTCAATTGTGATACGACCAAGAACACGATCGCCGACAGGAAGAATAACTTCTCCGCCCTCAACCACAGTCTCGACAGTCAAACCCTCTTTGGATCCGCAATCGTGTTCAACCACGATCACATCTTGAGCCACGTCGACGAGACGACGGGTCAAATACCCAGAGTTCGCAGTTTTTAGAGCGGTATCGGCCAAACCTTTACGCGCACCATGCGTAGAAATAAAGTATTGAAGAACCGATAACCCTTCACGGAAATTGGCCGTGATCGGCGTTTCGATAATCTCGCCCGATGGTTTTGCCATCAGACCACGCATTCCAGCCAGCTGTCTCAACTGAGCTGCAGAGCCCCGCGCCCCTGAGTCAGCCATAATGAAAATTGAGTTGAAGGAGTTGCTGATAACTTTCTCGTTACCAACTTGGAACTCTTGCTTCTCGAGACCTGTTAACATTTGTTTTGCTAACTTATCTGCAGATTGCGCCCAAATATCGACAACTTTATTATATCTTTCACCATCCGTGATAAGACCTTCATCGTATTGGCCTTGGATTTCTTTGACTTGATCTTCAGCATCGCGAATCATTTGTGCTTTGCTGTCTGGAATTTTCATATCATCCAAACAAATTGAAATTCCCGCTTTTGTTGAGAATTCAAAACCAAGACTCATAACTTTATCTGCCATAATCGCTGTTGCCTTAGCACCAGCCACACGGAAACAAGTATCGATGAGTTTAGCAAGTTCCTTCTTCGTCATCACAGTGTTGCAACTTTCGAATGGAACTTCTTTAGGTACATAGGCACTAAGAATTGCACGGCCTACGCTGGCTTCGCGAAGCTTGCCGTTAATACGCACCTTACATGCCGCTTGTAAATCAATCGCGTCAGAATCATAAGCGAGGAACACTTCTTCTACATTTGAGAAAATGCGTCCAGAGCCTTTGGCACCTGGGCGAACACGAGTCATCCAGTAAAGTCCCAACACGATATCTTGTGTTGGGTTGATGATCGGCTTGCCGTTCGCGGGGCTCAGAATGTTATTAGTCGACATCATCAATACGCGGGCTTCCACTTGTGCTTCCACAGAAAGTGGAACGTGAACAGCCATTTGATCTCCATCGAAATCCGCGTTGAATGCCGTACACACGAGGGGATGAAGCTGAATCGCTTTTCCTTCATGGAGTACAGGTTCAAAAGCTTGGATCCCAAGTCTATGGAGCGTAGGTGCACGATTGAGAAGGACCGGATGTTCTTTCACCACATCGGCGAGAATATCCCAAACTTCTACAGTTTCCATTTCCACCATTTTTTTGGCTTGCTTAATGGTCGCTGTGAAACCTTTTTCTTCAAGTTTATTATAAATAAATGGTTTGAATAATTCGAGAGCCATTTTCTTTGGAAGACCGCACTGGTGCAACTTAAGAGTTGGACCAACAACGATCACCGAACGGCCGGAATAATCCACACGTTTGCCAAGAAGGTTCTGACGGAAACGACCTTGTTTACCTTTAAGCATATCGCTTAAAGAACGAAGAGGACGTTTGTTCGGGCCAGTAAAGGTCTTACCACGACGGCCGTTATCAAGAAGAGCATCTACAGCTTCTTGCAACATACGTTTTTCGTTACGAATAATAATGTCTGGAGCATTCAACTCTTGAAGTCTCTTGAGACGATTGTTTCTGTTAATAACACGACGATAAAGATCGTTCAGATCCGACGTTGCAAAACGACCACCATCAAGAGGAACGAGAGGACGTAAATCAGGTGGGATCACAGGAAGTGCTTCCAGCATCATCCACTCAGGTTTGTTGGTAGAGTCTTTAAAAGCTTCAACAACTTTTAAACGTTTTACATATTTTTTGATCGAAGCATCAGATTTTGCCTCTTTCAGATCTAAACGAAGTTTTCTCGAAAGATATTCTGGATCGACTTTGCGCAGGATTTCACGAATCGCTTCGCCACCCATTCCCGATTTAAAGTTAGGGCCAAATTCATCCAAAGCGTTTTGATACGCCTCTTCGGGAAGAACCTGTCCTTCGGTGAGTTTTGTGTCCATAGGATCGATGACGATATAGGCTTCACAATAAAGAACTTTTTCCAGCTCCTTGAGTGATAAATCGAGCATATTCGCAATACGACTTGGCAAAGAGCGCAGGAACCAAATATGCGCAACAGGAGAAGCTAACTCAATGTGCCCCATGCGTTCACGGCGCACTTTACTTTGAGTGACTTCCACGCCGCACTTTTCGCAGACAACGCCGCGATACTTCATACGTTTGTACTTACCGCACAAACATTCGTAGTCTTTTATGGGACCAAAAATTTTGGCGCAGAACAAACCGTCTCTTTCTGGTTTGAAAGTACGGTAATTGATCGTTTCTGGCTTTTTCACTTCACCGTGAGACCAAGAACGAATCATCTCTGGGGACGCCAAAGATATCCGTACCGCATCAAACGAGAGTGGATCTTTGGGTTTGTCAAAAAAGTTTAATAAATCTTTCAAGGGTCGCTCCTTATTGCTCTAAGAAATCTTCGTCCACGTTTGCTGTTTCATTGTCGGAATCCGACAATAAACCCGATTCAACCAGTTCTATATTTAAGCCCAAGCTTTGAAGTTCTTTTACAAGAACGTTGAAAGACTCTGGCAGTCCTGGTTCAAGGACGTTTTCGCCTTTTACGATACTTTCATACATACGCGTTCTTCCTGCCACGTCATCCGACTTAACAGTAAGGAACTCTTGCAGCGAGTACGCCGCACCGTATGCTTCAATCGCCCACACTTCCATCTCTCCCAATCTCTGACCACCGAACTGAGCTTTACCACCCAGAGGTTGTTGAGACACGAGCGAGTAAGGTCCAATGGAACGAGCATGAATCTTCTCTTCCACCAAGTGATGCAGCTTCAGCATGTACATGATACCGACGGTCACAGGATTTTCAAACTGCTCTCCCGTACGACCATCACACAAGATCATTTGACCTGAAGTTGGGACTTTGGCTTTTTCTAAAAGACGTTTTACATCTTTTTCTTGAGCTCCATCAAATACAGGAGTCGCCAAGTGAATGCCATCGGCCATGGTTTTAATCATGCGCTTTACAGATTCATCATCTGCTTTATCAATTTTTTTAGCGATATCGTCGTCATTTTCAAAAGCACTTTTCAGTGCTGCTTTTGCAGCATCTGTTTTGTAAGCTTCAATATGCTCTTGCAGCTGCAATCCCAAATTCCGTGCGGCCCAACCCAAGTGAACTTCGAGAATCTGTCCGATGTTCATACGTGATGGAACCCCAAGTGGATTAAGAACCATATCGACAGGACGTCCATCGATGAGGTACGGCATGCTTTCCACAGGAAGAATTTTCGAAACCACACCCTTGTTACCGTGACGTCCGGCAAACTTATCACCCACCTGTAAACGACGTTTGATGGCGACATATACTTTCACCATCTTAATAACGCCAGGAGGTAACTCATCGCCCTTTTTCAAGCGGTCTGTTTTTTCGTCAAAGACAAATTTAACAGCTTCTAACTGGTTACGTGCACGATCAATCACTTTAGAAATTTGGAATTCAAGTTCAGACTCGAGCGGGATATACGAAAGAAGTTCAAAAGGAACTGTTTCGAGATCCTCAGCCGCAATAATCTGAGCTTTTTCGAGAAGTTTTTGCGTTCCATCTTCATTCAAAAGAGCGCCGGTGGTCTTTTTACCGACGAGCACTTTTTTGAGCTCTTCGAGAGTGTTGTTTTTGATGACGTTCTGTTCAACTTGGAAGTCTTTTTCGATCTTCTTGCGTTTTTCTTGCAAAATTATTTGCAAACGTTCATCGCGATCTGCACCTTCACGGCTATAAACCTGAGCGTCGATCACTGTTCCAAAAACACCGCTTGGTACGCGTAACGATGTATCTTTCACATCGCCGGCTTTTTCACCAAAGATCGCTCTTAAGAGTTTTTCTTCTGGTGATAGTTGAGTTTCACCCTTAGGAGTCACTTTTCCAACAAGGATGTGTCCTGGGCGAACTTCCGCACCGATACGAATGATACCGCTGGTATCGAGATCTTTTAACGCTTCTTCACCCACATTGGCGATATCACGAGTGATCTCTTCTTTACCAAGCTTTGTATCACGAGCTACACACTCAAACTCTTCGATGTGAATCGAAGTGTAGGTGTCTTCTCTTAAGAGGCGTTCAGAAATTAAAATAGAATCTTCAAAGTTGTAACCCATCCACGGCGTAAACGCGACGAGGATGTTTTGCCCAAGGGCCAATTCACCAAATTCGGTGGATGGACCATCTGCAATGATGTCACCTTTTCTGATAGCATCACCCGACTTCACAATCGGCTTTTGGTTAAAACATGTATTTTGGTTTGTACGTTGGTATTTTGTGAGGTTGTAAATATCCACGTTCGCACCGAGCTCGCCACCTTTAGCAAAACGGCGAACAACCACGCGCGAAGCATCAACCACTTCCACCACACCATCGTTCGTCGCAACAACACTCGTTCCCGAGTCTTGAGCAACCAGCTTCTCAACACCTGTTCCAACAAGAGGAGCTCGTGAGCGCAATAGCGGCACAGCTTGTCTTTGCATGTTCGAGCCCATGAGTGCGCGGTTCGCATCATCATGCTCAAGGAAAGGAATCAACGACGCCGCGATCGAAACCAACTGGCTCGGCGAAACGTCCATGAGAGAAACTTTATCTGCGCCCACGTTGATGTATTCACCATCTATACGAACTGTGGTTGCCTCTTTATCCAGAGTCTTTTCACCGTCGCGTGTTGCAGGAGCAATGTGATGCCCACCTTCTTCAAGAGCCGAGAGGTAAACCACGTCTTTGCCAACGTTTTTGTTCTCTACTTTAAGATAAGGCGTTTCGATAAATCCGTAGTTATTAATGCGGGCGTAAGTGGCCAAAGACGCGATCAGACCGATGTTCGGTCCTTCTGGCGTTTCAATCGGACAAATACGACCATAATGCGTCGGATGTACGTCACGAACTTCGAATCCGGCACGGTCTCTGGTTAAACCACCAGGTCCGAGAGCAGAAAGACGACGTTTGTGCGTAATCTCTGAAAGGGGGTTGGTCTGATCCATAAATTGCGAAAGCTGCGAAGAACCGAAGAATTCTTTAACAACGGCATTCACAGGTTTTGCATTGATCAAATCATGCGGCATCATGGTTTCCACATCTTGTAAGCTCATGCGCTCGCGGATGGCTCTTTCCATACGAACCAGACCGATGCGGTATTGGTTTTCCAATAACTCACCGACGGAACGAACACGACGGTTGCCAAGGTGATCGATATCATCAACCACGCCTTTACCGTTTTTAAGATCCATCAACGTACGCACCACTTCCATGATGTCTTTGTTGGTCAGAGTGCGATGAGAAACTGGGCACTCTTCAAAAGGAATATTGAATCTGTGATTAATTTTAAGACGTCCCACTTCCGAGAGATCATAGGTCTCAGGATCAAAGAAAAGACGTTGGAAAAAACCTTCAGCGGCTTCGATGGTTGGTGGCTCACCAGGACGGAGACGCTTGTAAATTTCAAGCTTCGACTCCTCTTGGTTTGTCACTTTATCCACGAGCAATGTGTTGCGCAGGAACGGACCTACCGCAAGACCGTCAAAGAAGATCAGTTTCATTTGTTTTACGCCAGCCGCAATAATCTTGGTGACCATGTCTATAGTCAACTCAGCGTTGACGTCGGCAATGATTTCGCCGGTTTTCTCGTCAACAACAGGCTTGGCAACAACTTTACCAACCAAATCTTCTTTTTGCAGTTGGACTTCTTTAATGCCCAGCTCTTTTACATGTTTTACGATGGCACGCGTGATCCGGCGACCCGCTTTGATAAGAACTTCGCCAGTTTTAGGGTTGAGAATATCAGAAAGAGCTCTTTGACCCGACATTTTTTCAACGTCGAAATCACGGAAAATTTCGCCCTTTTTAGTGATGGCCACATCGTCGAGATCGTAGAAATACTCGAGAAGTTGCTCATCGGTATAACCCAGAGCTTTTAAGAGGATGGTCGCAGGGAATTTACGGCGACGATCGATACGTACATAAATAAGGTCTTTTTGATCATATTCGAAATCGAGCCAAGAGCCGCGATAAGGAATGACACGTGCTGAATAAAGCAGCTTTCCCGAAGTGCTGTTTTTGCCATTATCGTGGTCAAAAAAGATACCAGGTGAACGATGCAACTGGCTCACAACAACGCGCTCAGTTCCGTTGATAACGAAAGAACCGCTACGAGTCATCAGTGGGATTTCCCCGAGATAAACTTCCTGCTCTTTCACATCGCGAATGCTACGCGCGCCAGAACTCTCGTCCACATCGAAAACGATCAATCGCAAAGTCACCTTGATTGGTGCCGCAAAAGTCATTCCGCGCTGACGACACTCGTCCACGTCATACTTGGCAGGCTCGAGAACGTAACTGACGAACTCCAAACTCGCTGTATTGTTGAAATCGCTTATCGGGAATACCGATTTAAAAACTCCATTCAACCCATCGCCTTCGCGTTTATCAGGGTCTGTATCCTTCAGCAGAAAGCTTTCATAGGATTTTTTCTGGAGCTCAATTAAGTTTGGTATCTCAATAGCTACTTTGTTTTTTGCAAAAGACTTTCGAACGCGAATATTCGAAGCAGTGATTGGAGTGGTGGCCATTCCGTCCCCTTCATCAGAGTATAGTCGTTAGCGTGATCAGCGCCCGACTCGTATTATTTATTTAAACGAACAGAAAATTCTAGGAGCAAAACACTCCTAGAACAATACAAAATTATAACTTTGACGAGAGATGTTACTTAATCTCTACTTTTGCGCCAGCTTTTTCGAGAACGTCTTTCATTTTAGCCGCTTCGTCTTTGCTTACGCCTGCTTTAACTGTCTTAGGAGCGCCTTCAACGAGGTCTTTTGCTTCTTTTAAGCCCAAACCTGTCATTGTGCGAACTTCTTTGATCACGTTAATTTTTTGAGCTCCGCCATCCTTAAGGACAACTTCAAACTCAGTTTTTTCTTCTGCAGGAGCAGCAGCACCGCCACCACCAGCAGCCGCAGCGGCTACAGGAGCTGCAGCAGAAACGCCCCATTTTTCTTCGAGGTCTTTTACGAGACCAGAGATCTCAAGAACGCTCATGTTAGACAAAAAATCGATTACTTCTTCTTTACTTAAAGCCATTTTAGCCTCCAATAATATTTAAAAAATTTTAATTAAGTTAATTACTTTCTTTAGTATCTTTATACGCATTCATTACATTGAGGAAACTACGCGGACCTGCGCTCATTACTCTTACCATATTTGTAGCTGGTGTATTGAGTAGGCTGAGAAGCTGTGCACGTAAAACGTCTTTCGACGGGAGCGTTGCCAATTGCGTAATTTTACGCGAATCTAGCTTTTCTCCATCCATCACACCGACCTTCAGTTTAAGATGTTCAACATCTTTACTGAATTCAGCGAGAGCTTTTGCTGAAGCAGAAACATCTTCATACGAAAAAACAAAAGCATTAGTTCCCACAAGATCATCTACAATTGCTTTTTCAGTTGTAGGGTGATCCTTCAGGGCGCGAATAGCCAGCGTATTACGCACGACTTTCATCTCGCTCTGGGTGGTGCTTAGTTTTTTACGTAAGGATGTGACTTGTTCAACATTCATCCCTTTGTAATCAACGACGAACGTTGCTTTAGAACGGCCCAGTCTTTCGGATAAAGAAGCAATCTCTTCATTCTTTTGGGCACGAGTTGTCAACATTCGACCTCCTTTCTATTTAGCGATCTTTGGAGGTGATACTTTCACCGTCTCGATAGGCTCTTTTTAAGCCCCTCTACTTAGGAGCACCTATGTTCATCGACCGCGCTTACTTTAAAACTTTTAACCAGCAGTAATAATGTTCTGCGCTTGCGCCACATCGAGAGGAACACCAGGGCCCATCGTCGAAGATACAGCTAATTTACGCAGATAAATCCCTTTGCTTGTTGCAGGCTTTGCTTTCAACACAGCCGCAAGTAACGAAAGGAAGTTTTCTTTTAATTTTTGAGGACCCATCGATTTTTTGCCAAGACCAGCGTGTACGATTCCAGCCTTGTCGATACGGAAACTCAGTTTACCCTTTTTCTCAGAAGACACAGCTTCACCCACATTCATGGTCACTGTGCCTACTTTTGGGTTTGGCATAAGTCCACGAGGCCCGAGAACTTTCGCAACCTTGGAAACGGTAGCCATCATGTCAGGAGTGGCAATGGCTTTATCAAATTCCATCCAACCACCATTGATTTTTTCAACAAGATCATCAGCACCAACAAAGTCAGCACCAGCATCTTTGGCTTCTTTTTCTTTAGGCCCTTTAGCAAAAACCACAACACGAACAGCTTTTCCCAGACCGTTTGGTAGAGAAACAGCTCCGCGAACTTGTTGGTCACCTTGCTTAGGATCAACGCCCAATTGAAAAGCGGCTTCGATGGTTTCATCAAACTTCGCAGTGGAAGTTTTCATGAGAACTTCAAAAGCCTCATCTACTGTGTACTTTTTTGCGCTTTGTACTTCTTTTTTTGCGAGTTTCATTCTTTTGCTCATAATTTACCTCAGTCGATAACTTCTACGCCCATGCTCTTACATGTACCAATCACCTGGCTCATTGCACTCTCGACAGTGAGACAGTTAAGGTCTGGCAATTTTGATTCAGCGATTTTTCTAACTTCAGCCATCTTGATTTTTGCGACTTTATCTTTTTGTGGCATTTTTGATCCACTTTGCAACTTCGTCGCTTTTTTAACGAGAATGGATGTGGGTGGAGTTTTTGTAATGAATGTGAAAGAACGATCTTGATAAATCGTGATCACGACAGGGATTACAGTATCCCCTTCTTTTTGAGTTCTTGCATTGAACTGCTTACAGAACTCCATGATGTTTACACCATGCTGACCCAACGCTGGACCAACAGGAGGTGCAGGGTTCGCTTTACCAGCAGGAATTTGAAGTTTGACCATTCCGGTCACTTTTTTTGCCATGGCCTAGATCTCCATACGAATAGTTAAAAAATGCAGAACTGGCAGTATATAATTTAAAACTCGGGTACGAGCAAGGAATTTGGTGTTTTTTATTGGAGTTTTCGTAAATAAAAAAGAAGTATGCTGCGACTGGGAAATACCCCAACAGGATGGGGCCATTTCGGCCCCAGATATAGGAACCGAACCTTATTCTTGACGGTTAATTTTTATCGACCTGGATAAAATCGAGCTCCACAGGCGTGGGACGACCGAAAATGCTCACGGAAACCTTCACTTTGGCCTTTTCTTCATTGATTTCCTCAACCACACCATTGAAGTTGCTGAAAGGACCATCCACCACAGTGACGGCGTCACCGATGGAGAAGGAAGCTTTGACCTTGGGTTTTTCCGCACCCTGAACCATTTGTTGGCTCACGCGTTGAACTTCCACATCAGGAACGGGCTTCGGAGCAGATCCGCCGATAAAACCAGTCACTTTGGATGAATTTTTTATAACATGCCAAGTTTTCTCGTTCATAACCATTTGAACAAAAATGTATCCAGGAAAGAATTTCTTCGCACGAGTTGCTTTCTTGCCCTTAACCAGCTCCACCACATTTTCGGCAGGAATAAGAATCTCACCAAACATATCTTGCATGTTGTGGGAGTTAATTCGCTCTTGGATCGCTGATTTAGCGATGGCCTCGCAGCTCGTTTGACAATTTACTATGTACCACTTTTTATCGCTCACAAATCACCTACTAAAATTCTATACTTAAAATAAATTCAATGAGTTGGCTCGAAACCAAATCGAAAACCCAAAAAATAAGAGCCGAAATAAGCACAATAATGCAAACCACTAAAGTGAGTGCTCTCGTATCCTTTACAGATGGCCATACAACTTTACTAATCTCCAACGCCACTTCACCTGCCCAAATACGAATTTTAGGCGTAAAAATCATGTAGAAGAAGACAAGAAGACCTACAGCGATGGGCACACCGTGCGCCACCAAAGGATGGTACGCAACGCGCGCGAACGTTCCCCAGGCACTTAAGACCTTGATAAGGACGCTTGCCACATAACCACTGAGAAATGCAGCAGTCACAAAACTGACCGCAATAATTTTGTTGTATGATTTTTCCATAATCACCTTTTCAGTCACATTTTTAAAATGGCAGGGTAGGAGGGACTCGAACCCCCAACCGATCGATTTGGAGTCGATTACTCTACCAATTGAGCCACTACCCTACAAAACTGCTTTAAAAACAAAAAAAGCGGGAATCACCCCGCTTTTCGTTGGCTGATTACTCAACGATCTCTACAACAACGCCCGCGCCGACGGTTCTACCGCCTTCACGAATCGCGAAGCGGAGCTCTTTTTCCATCGCAACAGGAGCAATTAATTCCACAACCATCTCAACACGATCGCCTGGCATAACCATCTCTACACCATCTTTTAGGGTGCAAATACCTGTTACATCAGTTGTACGGAAGTAGAACTGAGGACGATAGTTTTTGAAGAATGGAGTATGACGTCCACCTTCTTCTTTTGTAAGAATGTAAGCTTCGCATTTGAATTTTTTGTGAGGCTTAATTGTTCCAGGAGCAGCAAGAACTTGTCCGCGCTCCACTTCTTCTTTCTTAGTACCGCGAAGTAAACAACCGCAGTTGTCGCCAGCGAGACCTTCATCAAGAAGTTTACGGAACATTTCGATACCAGTTACAGTTGTTTTTACTGTCGGACGAAGACCTACGATTTCGATCTCCTCACCCACTTTTACTTTGCCACGCTCTACGCGACCAGTAACAACTGTTCCACGACCAGAGATCGAGAACACGTCTTCCACAGGCATTAGGAATGTTTTATCCAAAGCGCGTGGCGGTTGTGGAATGTAAGCATCTACAGCTTCCATCAATTTTCCGATAGCCGCTGCGCCGAGTTCGCCTTTGTCACCTTCGAGGGCTTTTAAAGCAGAACCTTTTACGATAGGGATTTCATCGCCAGGGAATTCATATTTGTTTAAGAGGTCGCGAATTTCCACTTCCACAAGCTCGAGAAGTTCAGGATCGTCAACCATGTCACATTTGTTGAGGAAAACAACCATCGCAGGAACACCTACTTGGCGAGCCAAAAGAATATGTTCACGAGTTTGTGGCATTGGACCATCTGCTGCCGAAACAACAAGAATCGCGCCATCCATTTGAGCGGCACCTGTGATCATGTTTTTTACATAATCCGCGTGACCCGGGCAATCCACGTGAGCGTAGTGGCGATTTTTTGTTTCATACTCAACGTGTGAGGTAGAAATAGTAATACCGCGCTCTTTTTCTTCTGGAGCTTTATCGATTTGATCGTACGCCATCGCAGTAGCGCCACCTGTTTCTGCAAGCACTTTAGTGATCGCAGCTGTTAAGCTTGTTTTACCGTGATCGACGTGACCAATGGTCCCGATGTTCAAATGCGGTTTATTTCTGTTAAATTTCTCTTTTGACATGTTTTCGCCTCCTCAATGGAACGTTAATAATTACTTTTTCAAAGTTAAGTGAATAACCAATCCTCTCAGCCGTCTTCCCTCGTTACCAAATTACTGGTGCCGATGGTGAGAATCGAACTCACGATCTCGCCCTTACCAAGGGCGTGCTCTACCCCTGAGCCACATCGGCCGAATGGAGCGGGAGACGGGTCTCGAACCCGCAACCCTCAGCTTGGAAGGCTGATACTCTAGCCAATTGAGCTACTCCCGCAAATTCACTTAAGCATCCGATTTTTATTTCTTAATGCGATATAAATCAAATGAAAGACGCAAAGTAAGAAAATGCCGCTAGATGTCTAGAGGTCAGATGCTCAAGTTTTTCTCACCGATGAGAACAACTAAGTATGAATGGTGGAGAGAGAAGGATTCGAACCTTCGAAGGCATAAGCCAACAGATTTACAGTCTGTCCCCTTTGGCCACTTGGGTATCCCTCCATGAGCCCTTAAGACTTTAAAAACCAGTACAACCATTCAAACATTTTCAGTTTTAGGGATTTGGCACTCTGCTTCAAAAATCTTAAGAGAAAACTGGTGCTGAATAAGAGACTCGAACTCCCAACCTACTGATTACAAATCAGTTGCTCTACCAATTGAGCTAATTCAGCACACTTTCGCTTCCTAAAAAGCTCTAGGATCGATTTTGTAATGGATGTCGATGATTCAAGTCAATGTAATTAAGGACGATTTTTGTTCTTTACCCATTGTTGACGTTCAAACTCTCCCAACGCCAGAGCTACTGACACAGAAACGTTGTAGCTGGCCTCTGCTTGGATCTGAGGAATGCTCAATAATTCATCGCATTCGTTTTGAACTGGGAGGCGCACGCCTTTTTCTTCGCTGCCGAAGGCAAAAGCCACTTTCTCGGGAAAATCGATTTCGTAAAGATTTTTTTGCGCTTTTTCGGAAAAACCGTAAATCCAGTAGCCGCGATCTTTGAGCGACTTCATTTCCGAGAGAAAATGCGTTTCACTCACTGGTACGTGCTCAGCTCCACCCGAAGCCACTTTGCAGGCGGTTGGAGTCATTTTCACGGAGTTTTTTTCGGAAATAAAAACCTCTGTCGAGCCCATCAACCATGCCGTACGCACAATGGCACCTAAATTGTGGGGATCTTCAACGCCATCTAAAAAAATTGTGCAGGCCGAATTTTCTTTCTCTACGGGTTCTGGCTGGTGCGTGGTGAGAACCGCTACCCCTTGGTTGCCAAACTCGGAGAGGTCTTTGAAAAAAGCGACGCCCCTTTGTTGCGGTTTTACGCGGGTTTTTGTGAGCCACGTGGCCCACGTAGGGCTTTTTGTAAAACTTAAATCTTGAAAACAGATTTCCACAATGGCTTGCGGATGGGTGCGAAAACACTCCACACATGCATGAATACCCACAACCCAACGTCCGCGTTTTCTCTCGGCCATATTATTACCTGTTCTCGTTTTTATATAAACGCTCTTGAGCGGCTTTCACTACATAAGCGGCAGCTTCGGCCACAGGTACTTTTTCTGTGGCTTTTGTCTTGCGGTCCGTGACCTCGATATTTCCGCCCTCAATACCTTTTTTACCTAATGTCAGCCGAAGTGGCGAGCCGAGCAGATCTGCGTCTTTAAATTTCACACCTGGGCGCTCTTCGCGATCGTCGATAAAGTAATCGATGCCGGCGCGATCCAAAGCCTGCGTCACTTGCTCAAGGACAGCGAGAATCTTCTCATCTTGATCCAACAAACAAACATGGACCATAAATGGTGCGATGGTCGCCGGCCAAATCATCCCGTCGGCGTCGTGCGCCTGTTCGATGGCCGCTTGAATTGTGCGAGTCACACCGATTCCATAACAGCCCATCTCGACAATTTTATTTTTTCCATCGCGATCTAAAAAGTTAACGTTCATTGCCTCAGAATATTTTTTTCCTAAATAAAAAATATGGCCGACTTCGCTCCCTCGCACAAGTTTAAGCGTGCCTCCGCAGGAAGGGCACTTATCACCTTCGCGAGCCATGGCAATATCTCCGTTAAAGTGCACCTTGAAATCACGAATAGGATTTACATTTTTAAGATGGAATCCATCTTCGTTGGCCCCAACCACCATGTTTATCTTGGATTTTAAACCGGAGTCTAAAACCACAGCCGCTGTCGTTAATCCTACCGGGCCGCAACTCCCAGGGTGAGCATTGGTGATTTGTAAAACTTCATCCTCGGTACACATCTCTGCATCTACGGATTGGTTCACCACTTTTTTAACTTTGATCAAGTTCACTTCGCGATTTCCAGGAATGAGAACAGCATAGAACTTGGGTTTATTGTCTTTAGTAAATTTAACAAAAAAAGTTTTTACCAATTCGGATTCTGGAATGCTGAGGAGTTTGGAGAGATCTTCGATGGTTTTGGCGTTGGGCGTGGCAAATTTTTCTAAAGTTCCCACCGCCTCTGTAGACGCCGTCGAAAGGCTCTGCACAGGTGTGACTTCTTCATTAGAAGCATATTCACATTTGTTGCAAATCAAAAGTTTATCCATGCCCGATTCTGAGAGAACTTGGAATTCATGGGATTGATTTCCACCAATGGCTCCCGTATCCGCTTCCACCGCTCGAAAATCAAAACCTACACGTTTAAAAATATTATGATACGCGCTCCGCATTTTCTCGTAACTCTCTTGCGCTTTTTCTTTGGTTTCATCAAAAGTGTAAGCGTCCTTCATGATAAATTCTCGGCCGCGCATAAGACCAAAACGCGGGCGGATTTCGTCTCGGTATTTGGTTTGAATTTGATAAAGACTGATAGGTAAATCGCGATAGCTTTTGAGATCTTTGCGAACAAAATCACTGACCACTTCTTCGTGGGTGGCGCCTAAACAAAAATCTTGATCGTTTTTGTTTTTGAACTTCAACAGTTCGCCCATAAATGGCCATCGACCCGACTCGTCCCACAGCGAGCGCGGCTGCACCATGGGCATCAGGATTTCTTGCGATTGGATTTTATCTAATTCTTGGCGAATGATGTTTTCCAATTTACGGATCGCGCGCAGGCCTATTTGGCTGTAGGTAAAAATTCCTGGGGCCACTTTTTTGATAATCCCTCCACGCATAAACAACTGGTGGCTGATAATCTCTGCATCCACAGGTGGTTCTTTCATGGTGAATAAAAAGGTGTTGGACCATTTCATAAGTGAGCCCTTTCTTCGCTGTTTTCATTGGCTTGCATCCGAATTCGTCTAGATATACTATGGCTGCATGAAAAGCAAAAGAGCTATTTATGCTGGAAGTTTTGATCCACTCACCCTGGGACACCTGTGGGTGATCCGCCAAGCAGCGCAACTTTTTGATGAATTGACTGTGGCCATTGGTGAGAACCCAGGAAAAAAGTATCTCTTTTCTGTGGACCAAAGAAAACAGCACTTGGAAGACGCCCTTAAGGAATTAAAAATTGGCGCGAATATCACCATCCAAGTCATCCACAATAAATTTTTAGTGAAATATGCCGAGGAAGCCCAAATCCCCTATTTAGTGCGCGGAATTCGCGGGCCCAATGATTTTAATTACGAACATGTGATGAATCAGGTCAATCGCGAGATGTCGCCCAAAATTGAAACCATTTATTTAATCCCACCAGCCGAGTTTTCGCAAATTAGCTCCAGCATGGCCAAGGGGCTTGTTGGACCTGAAGGCTGGGAAAAAGCCATTCTTAAATACATTCCGCAAAACGTTCTGCCGGATTTGAAGAAGCTCTAACTTTTTACGTCAAACAAAGCTTTTATCTCTTCAAGCCCCTTCCAAACTGGGGCTAAACGCTGCCCCTCTTTTGTTTGGAAATCTCCCACATCTTTTAACGTCAATTGATAACAAGGTACCGAAGGAAATTTTTTGCTCAGATAAATAAGATTTGGACTTAAAGACTTTTCGGCAAGTTTACATTCGATAAAACATATGGGTTTTGAGTTTTCGGTAATCACAAAATCGACCTCTCGTTGCTCTCTATCCTTGTAAAAACAGAGTTGCAGGTCTCGACCTTCTGTATCCTCAAAGTAATGCACCCATTTTAATAAATGACTCGCAACAAAGTTTTCAAATTTTGATCCTTCATTTTTAACAAGGGTCCAATCAAAATGATAATGCTTCTGTTCTTTTTTTACGGCTTTGATTTTAGGCGACCCAAAAGGTGCAATTTTAAAAAGGGCGTAGAACCTCTCAAAGATTTCAATCCATCTTTTGATTGTCTTAAAATCTACCTGTAAATCTTCGCGAAGTGAGTTCATTGAAAGAGGACTGCCGACAAGGTCTGGTAAACGCAACAGAAGTTGTTCCGCCTTGGTAAGGTCCTCAATCAATTCGATCGAGGTGATGTCGTCCTTTAAAATTCTCTGCCGATATTCACGCGACCACCGTTTTGCCTCAATTTTATTTCCACTCAGAAATGGTTCGGGAAAACCTCCCAATTGCATCAAATCTTCGACGGTTTTTGCTTTGAATGAATGAAGCTCATCCATAGTTATAGGATGCAGTCGCAGATAGTGATATCGACCCTGTAGGGAGTCCCCACCAAAACGATAAAAATCCAATCTTGCACTTCCCGTCACAAGAATTTTTAGATCATTTTTATTCTTATCATAAAGACCTTTAAGGTAGTTTCTCCACGAGCGATATTTATGAAGCTCGTCAAAAATAAGTACTTTTTGTGCTGGCAGTTGATTCCTAAGAATTTTTTCTCGATCCTCAGCATCGTCCCAGTTGAGATAGGCGCTTTTAGGCGCTAACGACTGGGCCAGCGTGGTTTTACCTACTTGCCGCGGCCCACCAATAAAGACCATCTTTTTATTGAGATCTTTTATAACTTGATCAAGGAGATATCTCTTCATAACTCTAATTATCCACAATTTTGGAGCATAGTCAAATTTTGAGTAGTAAATTTTGGAGTTAGGTCCAGAATTGAGGAATACTTAGAAACTTTAACAGTGGTTTGGTGCAATTTTGCATTTGAAAATGAGTTTCATATTTAGCTATTTTTTCAGGTGCAATTTTTGTTTCATCTTCGAGCACTGCTCTGGAGTTATATTTAGTCCGCTGAAATCTAGATCAAGAATATTTCCAGGCACTGAATTGTGTGGTTCATTTAGAAAAATATGTGCAATTTCATGAGATAATATATTGTAGGGATTACCTGCGCTAGCTCTCTTATTCTCATAATTAACAGTTCTGTATGAGAGAAGTATCGTGTTCGTTTGAAATATATTGTCTACCCAGTATTCAGCACCCGCTAGAGCGGTGCGTGTAGGTGCGTCGATAAAACTGTGAATGCCAACGATGAATAATCCTTTTTGTCCCATCGGATTGACAGCCCCATGCCAGTTTGGCGTCGTCAGCATTGCATAATCAAATTCAGTCTTATGTGCTCTCACAAAATAGATGGGCGAAAATTCGATATCGCAGCTATGAAAATAAAGGTCATTTGCAATATCAATTCTTGCTGAAAGCTCACCGATCGACCACCTTGTGGTCTCCCTATTCGTAACAATGACCGTTGGCACTTTTTCCGAGCTCTCGGATTCCATTGAATGGTATACAGAAATAGAATCCACACGGAATCCGTTCTTTTCAAAATGGCCTTTCATCACTGTTTCCGACAAATAATTATTGTCACCAATTGTTTTGCAGATCAAAGCCCCATCCGCTTTATGGCTTGTTACAACTTGATCTCCATTAAACCCTGTCCGTTCAGACCTCACTTCGGGTCGACAAAAATGTCTATAGTTGTCTTTGCCATCGTTGCCTTTCGGATCAGTAAAAGTGTGGTCTAATATAAGATTTGCACTGGAGAAATGACAAAAAACAACAATCAACGCAAATAGGGTCTTTTTTTTCAATGAAACACCTCGTTTTGTATTAAAAGAGATTGCAATAGCTAGGCCACGGGCAACGACGACGATTTAGTTTGGATCGGCTTTACTGTCAAAAAATTTGGCGAAACATACTTTTTTACAAAGGAATCAGTGGCTGATGGAATATGGAATCTCGAAGGATCGGCGGCAACGAGAGCGCTAAAAACCTATCCAGACTCAATACGAAATAACCCCGAGTCCCTAGACCTAGCCTGTCTATTCAATATGTGCTATTATTTACAACCTGACTACCAAACTTTACTCTACATCCATGCCGAAGGATTTGATTTTGCGGTGGAGGTAACTTCTCTCGAGGCCAATCGACTCGGCGGTTTTGCTGATGTTGCCGTCAAACTCGGTGATCTTGCTGAGAATGTACTCTTTTTCAAACTGGGCGCGGGCCTCGCGAAAACTGCCGAACTCGGCATACGTCGTTGCTGCGCCTGCCTTGAGACCTGCAAACTTCATGTCATACACATCGACCGTGTCATCGGGAGTTAAAATATACACCCGCTCGATAAAATTTCTCAGCTCTCGCACGTTGCCTGGCCAGTCATAACCGCTCAGGAGCTCCATGGCTTGCGGTGTAAAAGTCTTGATGGGGTAACCACTGGCGGAGGCTACTTTGCCACTGAAGTAATAAGTGAGGGATTCTACATCTTTTTTTCTTTCGCGCAAGGAAGGAACTATGAGCGGCACTAAATTGAGTCGTTCGTACAAATCACGATGGAAGCGTCCCGCAAGGCCTTCTTGCTCTAAATTTTTAGTGGTCGCTGCAATCACTCGCACATCCAATTCGATGTTCTTGTTTCCTCCGCGACGTTGGATTTTATTGGTTTGTAAAAATTTATAAAGTTTTTCTTGCAGAGGCATGCTGAGACAGTCGATATCATCAAGAAACAAAGTTCCTCGATGTGCCAGGTCTAATTTCCCCCGACGCTCTTCTTGCGATCCAACAAGAGCTCCCGACTCGTAACCAAACAGTTCGCCCTCGAGCAATTCTTCAGGGATCTGACTGCATTTCATATCAACGAATGTATAACCGGCACGAGAACTCAAAAAATGGATATTGTTGGCTATGAGTTCTTTCCCCGTACCGTTCTCTCCCTGTATCAAACTCCAATGGGCACTGGATGCCATCTTGACCACCAGTTGTTTGATGCGTTTTGATTCTTCGCTATCCCCAATAATGGCAATATTTTCGCGAAGTTTGTGGAGGAGGTTACGCTTTTCTTGGCGCTCTTTTTGGTAGGACAAAATATTTTTAATTAAAATAGAAATTTTATCTAAAGAGATCGGCTTTTCAACGAAATCCCAAGCGCCCAACTTAGTGGCCTGCACCGCCGTTTCGATCGTGCCATGGCCTGACATCACAATAAAATCACAAGGAGACGTCGTTTCTTTCGCCGCTTTGAGTACCGCAATACCATCATATTTACCCGGCATCCAAACATCGAGTAAAACCACGGCCGGCTTAAAACTCTCAATTTTTTCCAAACCTATTTCGCCGTTTTCGGCGGTTTCAACCACATAGCCTTCATCGCCCAGAGCGGCGGCCAAAACCTGACGGATCGCTTTTTCGTCATCGACAACTAAAATTTTATCTTCATTTTTTTCATTATACATCGGAGTCCTTTTACTTATCCCTTACGTCTTTTTATAAGGAAGATCTATACGAAAACAAAGACCTTGCGGCTGATTTGCATAAGCTTGAATAAAACCACTGTGATCTTCGACAATTTTACTAACAATGGCAAGTCCCAGCCCAGAACCTTCTTTTTTCGTGCTAAAATAGGGTTCAAATAATTTGGCATAATTTCCATCGGAGATGCCGGGACCATTGTCTGCGAGTGTCAAACTCACCGCTTCTTTTTGTGTGTCTAAATAGGTTTGAATTTGAATCACCGCTTCTTGCTCAGGCGCCACGGCCGCCAAAGAGTTCTCAATCAGATTTATAAGAACGCGACGAATTTGCTCTTGATCAAACATAAAGAGATCCAACTTTTGATCAAATTCTAATTGAAAATTCACCTTGCGATAAGCCTCTTTATAAAGTGTGGCCACATTGCGAACCAGCAAATTGATATCGTGCATTTCTTTTTGCAATACGGGCATGCGTGCATATTCGGAGAACTCATTGACGAGCCTCTTCATCTCATCGGTCTGCTGGATGATCATATCAATACACGTTTTAAAAGCTTCATCGTTGATCGAGGCACCAAATTTTTTTTGTAGGCGCTGTGCTGACAATTTGATCGGCGTCAGTGGGTTTTTAATTTCGTGGGCAATTCGTCGTGCCACTTCTTTCCAGGCTTCGATTTTTTGAGATTTAAAAACATCTGTCAGATCATCAAAGCCGATCACTGTTCCCATTTCTTTATCAGGACTACCGAGGCGCGAGATGGTGAACAAACACGGAAAGGACAATTCATTGAGTTCCATCTCTAACTGACGGGTCATTTTCATCAGGGAGTACTGCCCCATGCTAATGACCATTTGTCGGTAGAAACGATAGTACTTTTCCCCCAACACATCTTTGAGATTGCGGCCGATATAATCGGTAGCTTGCACTTTAAATAAATGGGCGGCGCGATCGTTGATGGTGGTGATGTTGTCATCTTTATCTAGAGAAATAACCCCAGTGCTCACATTGGACAAAACCACTTCGATGTAACGGCTACGTTCATCCAAATGCGAGAGTGTCTCTTCCAACTGTTTGGCCATGCTGTTAAAGTTTTCAGCAAGCTCCTGCACTTCTGTTTCACCACGATCCAGCACAACCGGACGATAATCTCCCAAGGAGATACGACGCGTGGCTTGCCCCAGAACCGACAAAGCTCCCGAAAGATGTTGTGCCATATAAAATCCAAACCACGTCGCACAGAAAAGAATCACTAAAGTCATAAGTACAAGAATCACGATGTAAATCGACTTCAATTGATATTTAATCCCGGTGCCCTTGAGATCTTCATAGACCGAACCAATGGTATTCATTTTGTTAAGTAGCGAGAGTGGAACATAGGTGGAGACAATCACCACGCCATTTTGTCCCTTCACCGGCACCATCGCGCGAATGAGATTGCCTTTAACGTATTCATGCACGGTGCTGGCTTCATTTTTTTGCTGAAGACCTTTTTCTAAAAATTCTAAGGAGGCCCGAGGAACTTCAGGCATGGTTTGATCTTCGGACATGACCAGCGCGCGACTTCCCAGCTCATCGTGGTAATATTCAATCGCATCGAGATCGTAGATTTGTCGTTGTTGACTGAGGATATAGTGAATCTCGGCAGGAGAATGGGCGTACTGCAACTTTTGCGCAATCATATGGGCGGCGTAAAAGTTTCTCTTCTTCGTGTCCATGTAAAAGTGCGTCGTTACTTCCAACGAACTCTTCATCACGCCCGTGATTTTTTCGCTAAACCACTTATCAAAACTAGAATTGATATAAATCACCGAAACAAAAAACATCAATAACGTCGGCACCGAAGAAAACACGAAAAATGTCATCACCAGCCGCGAACGTAAGGAGCTGCCCGCCATACCTCGACGCTGTTCGATAAACGCCTTAAAAAGATTCCGGAAAATAAGAAAGAAAAGAAAGAGGAGTAAAACGAGGTTGAAGTTAACTAAACCAAAAAAGAACACTGAGTATTCAAAGGGTAGATCTTTGCTGGTGAGGAAAACTCGGAATTCGAACCAAGCAAGGGCGATAAACAGAAATAATAGACCGAAAATGGTAATAATCTCTCGTTTACGTTTACCGAATTCTTTTTTGGAATCGTCCACCATTGATCTCCGTCTAAAGAAAGGTATCTAGTGTTCTAGCCGAGAAGTTCTTCTTTCAGGGCGAGCATTTCTAAAACCACAAACGCGGCTTCTTTGCCCTTGTTTCCCTTGGAACCACCTGCTCTGGCTAATGCTTGATGTCCATCCTCCGTGGTTAAAACTCCAAAGGCAACTGGTACATTGTATTTGAGCTGCAATTCTGAGCAACCGCGCTCTACTGCATTGCAAACAAAATCAAAGTGCGAAGTTTCGCCGCGCACCACAGCCCCGAGAGTAATCACAGCATCGCATTTTTTGCCTTCGATCAACCATTGGGCAGCCAACGGGATTTCCACCGCCCCAGGCACTTCCACATCAAAGTAATTCACCCCAAATTCATTGAGAACTTCCAAAGCCCCTTGATGAAGTTTGGAGGTGATGGACTCGTTAAATTTAGAAGTCACAACGCCAATGACAAACTCATGCGGACGTTGGCGGATCAAATCAAGATTTCCTTTAAGCATGTACAATTCCTATTTTAAAAAACTGGTGAAAAAACTTTCGTGGTGTTGATCGTCGGATTCTTTATCTACCATATCGAGAGAAACAATTTTTTCGATTTCGAGACCAAACCCTTTCAGGCCGACCACTTTGGTATTTTTGGGGCTGCCCAAAAGATGAATGCGACCTACACCTAAATCGCGGAGAATTTGCGCACCAATGCCGTACTCACGTGGATCCATTTTGACTGGCAAAACCTGTCCGCGCTTGAGCGGCGACACCCATTGCGCCAGCGACGACTGAGTTCCTTCTTTGCGTAAATAAACAAAAACCGCACTCGAAGCTTCGCTCATCAACTGTAGGGCGCGCTGGCAACTCAGTCCAGACATGGATTCTTTCACGTTCAATAAATCGCTCCAGGTGTTTTCCACATGTACGCGGACCAGCGTGGGCTCACCGGGTTTTACCCACCCCTTTTGCAAAACTAAACTGTGCGACTGATCCAAGCTGTTTCTAAAAACCCGCGCTTGAAAAACACCATAGGCTGTATCCACAGGACCCGAAGATATTTCTTCGATGAGTGTTTCGGTTTCTAAGCGATAGCGAATCAAATCTTCGATGGTACCAATTTTCAGATCGTACTTTTTAGCAAACTCTATGAGATCTGGGCAACGAGCCATGGTGCCATCTTGTTTCATCACTTCGCAGATGACCGCGGCCGGATTCAATCCTGCCAAACGGGCCAAGTCGACACTCGCCTCTGTATGGCCAGCGCGTTTTAAAACGCCGCCTTGCTGAGCGCGAATGGGAAATACATGTCCCGGCATAATAATATCTTGTGGACGAGAGCGCGGATTAGACGCCACTCGAATGGTGTGCGAGCGATCCGATGCCGAAATGCCAGTGGAGACTCCATCCGCCGCTTCGATGCTGACGGTGAAGGCGGTTTTATTGGGCGAGTGATTGCGCTCATCTCCCACCATGAGGGGAAGACCTAAACGATCGATTTGCTGAGCTTCGAGAGATAAACAAATCAGTCCCCGAGCTTCGGTGGCCATAAAGTTAATCGCATCAGGAGTGACAAAGTCGGCGGCGAGAATAATGTCGCCTTCGTTTTCGCGATCTTCATCATCCATCAGGATGACCATTTTGCCATTGCGAATGTCGTCGATGATCTCTTGGATTGAGTGCATTTTCATAAAGTCATCCTTGTGGTTTCGTGATAGTTCACAAACGCTTTGGCCCAAGTGTCGTACTCGATGTTTACTTTTTGACCAGCCTGCAAGTGCTGAAGGTTTGTGCGGTGAAGAGTTTCGGGAATGAGACAAACAGTAAAGAAATCGGACGCTAAATTATGAGTGACCTCGTTGATGGTCAGACTTACACCTTGAATCGCCACGCTGCCTTTGGGCCAAATCATCTTGCGATCTAAATTTTTAAGAGAAACTTGCACGTTCCAGCTTTCCGATTTTTCCACCGCAAGAATTTCCGCCACAGCATCTACATGGCCGCTGACAAAATGCCCGTGCATGCGATCGCCGTAACGCAAAGAGCGTTCGAGATTGATGGTCATGGTCGGCAAATTAGCTTGTGACCAGCCTGTAACATTTAAAGTTTCTTGGCCTAAAGTAAAACGCAATTTTTCGTCGTCGACACTCTCTACCGTCAGACAGACACCGTTGCTGGCAATGCTATCGCCAATTTGGATGTCCGAAAAAAACGAAGGACGCTGGACAAAAATCGTTAAAAGATTTCCGCGCGGCTCGACTGAAAGAATGGGCGCTGTGGCCTCGATGATTCCTGAAAACATGAGGCCACAAGGTACTCTTTGTGATTCGCGATGTCAAACATAGGTAAATATCTATATTTACTTAGTTTTTTGACTAAATGCCAGTCCCAAATCTGTCCCTGTCACTGACACCTCTGTTCCCGCAGGAATTTCTCCGGCAATCAACTTTTTAGAAAGGGGATTCAGAAGATACTCTTGAATCGCTCTCTTGAGGGGTCTCGCTCCATAGGCCGGATCGTAACCTTTCTTCGACAAAAAGTTCAGCGCACTGTCTTCGATGACCAATTGGATTTTTCGATCTGCCAAACGTTGTGCGACTTTTTCCACTTGGAATTGAACAATGTTGTGAATTTGTTCGCGATCCAATTGTTTAAAGGTAATGATCTCGTCCACACGATTTAAAAATTCAGGTTTAAAGTGCTGACTCAGTTGTGAGCGAATTTTTTGCTCACGTTGCTCTTCCGTTAATTTCTCATCGACGATGTACTCCGAAGCGATATTGGAGGTCATGATGATCACTGTATTTTTAAAATCGACAGTGCGCCCTTGTCCATCGGTGAGATGTCCCTCGTCAAAAACTTGCAGTAAAACATTAAACACATCGGGATGCGCTTTTTCGACTTCATCCAACAAGACCACGCTATAAGGATGACGGCGAACTTGCTCTGTCAGTTGCCCACCTTCGTCGTAACCGACATAACCGGGAGGCGCGCCAATGAGACGAGAGACGGAATGTTTTTCCATGTATTCACTCATATCGATGCGCACTATGTTTTCTTCCGAATCAAAAAGGAATTCCGCTAACGCTTTGACGGTTTCGGTTTTCCCTACACCCGTTGGTCCTAAAAATAAAAAAGTACCAATGGGGCGATGGGGGTCGGCGATTTCTGCACGCGAACGGCGAACGGCATCTGCCACCGCATGCAAGGCTTGCTGTTGTCCGACGACACGTTTCGCAAGTAAGTTTTCCATATTGAGAAGTTTTTCGGTTTCGGACTGAACCATTTTCTCCACAGGAATGCCGGTCCACTTGGCGACAACTTCAGCGATGACTTCCGGCGTGACTTCTTCGCGCAATAATCTTTTTTGATCATCTTTGGAGCTATCCGCTGCTGAATCGAGTTCTTTCAATTTTTTCTCGAGGACAGGCAGTTCGCCATATTTTAAACGGGCCGCACGCTCCAATTGCCCCTCACGCTCTGCGGTTTCCATTTGTTTTTGGAGCTCTTCAATTTTTACTTTTGTATCCTTAAGAGAAGTGATCTCGGATTTTTCCTGCTCCCACTGTTTCGTGAGCACTTTAACATTTCCTTGCAGCTCCTTAAGCTCAATATCGATTTCTTTAATCCGAGGATCGTCTTTTTTATCTTGCTGTAAGGCATTTTTCTCAATCTGCAGTTGCATGATTTTGCGATTCAGCTCGTCCACTTCGGCAGGTACACTGTTGTTCTCAATGCTCAGTTTGCTCGCTGCCTCATCGATCAGGTCGATGGCTTTATCGGGAAGAAAACGATTGCTGATATAACGATGGGAGAGCTTTGCCGCCGAGATAATCGCGTCGTCCGTGATACGCACTCCATGATGAACTTCGTACTTGTTTTTAAGGCCTCGGAGGATAGTGATGGTGTCTTCCACACTGGGTTCATCGACCATCACCGTCTGAAAGCGACGCTCCAGGGCTTTGTCTTTTTCAATATACTCACGGTACTCATCGAGAGTTGTGGCTCCAATACAGCGCAATTCACCCCGCGCGAGAGCTGGCTTCAGCAATTGCCCCGCGTCCATAGCACCATCGGTTTTTCCGGCGCCCACTAAGGTATGTAGCTCATCGATAAAAAGAATGATCTCGCCATTACTTTTAGAAACTTCTTTGATCACAGCTTTCAGGCGCTCTTCAAACTCACCACGATATTTGGCACCAGCGATCAAAGCCCCCATATCGAGACTGACAAGTTTTTTGCCAAAAAGAACCTCAGGGACGTCTTTGTTCACAATCCGTATCGCCAAGCCTTCGGCAATGGCAGTTTTCCCTACGCCAGGATCACCGATCAGGACTGGGTTATTCTTTTTGCGACGAGCAAGGACTTGAATAGTCCGACGGATTTCTTCATCACGACCAATCACCGGATCTAATTTTCCCTCTTGGGCCATCTCAGTGAGATCACGCGAATATTTTTGCAAAGCATTGTATTGGCTGTCCCCATCTTCACTATTTAATTTTTCTCCATCATGCATAGTTTCTAAATCCTTTCGAAATTGTTCTTCGGAAAACTGGCTTTTCGCGAGAGGACCTTTTAAAGATCCCACGGTCGATAATGCCGCCAAAAAAAAGTGCTCCAACCCAATATATTTATCACCCATTTGTTTGGCCATTTTTTCAGCTTTATCAAACAACTCAACCAATCGGTGACTCGCGATCACCTTGTTAGCCCCAGAGACCTGCGGAAATTTATTCATTTCCTCTTGCAATGTTTTTTTAAGCTGCGCAACAGCTCCGGGATTGCCCTTATTCAGGAGATCGACGACGACACTGTCATTGTTATCTAAACAGCAAAAAATCACATGCTCCGGCTCGACGGCAGGGTGCTGATTTTTCTCAGCTAACTGCGCCGCTTGTTGCATGACCTCTCTTGCTTTTAGTGTCATTTTTTCAATATCGTTCACAAAATCTCCCTAACAAAGTATATAGATCTAAAGATGAGGAGCGCTATACAAATGTCAATGCAGAAACCCACAACTCGTCGCCTGCGCAAGAGTATTAAATTGGATCGTGTGCAAGCCATCGACCTGCTTCAGCGCAATATGATTTACTGCTGTGAGCAATGCAGCCATTACGATCCAGACAATGATCTTTGCACTTTGGGCTTCCAAGTGGCTCTCCATAAAAAGGCTGTGCAATTGCATCGCTTCGACCTCCATGGTCATATGGCTTTTTGTCGCTTTACTGAGATTGACTGATGCTTTTCGTTTGGTTGATCCCCGCCCTTCTTTGTCTTTTGTTTATCCTTCTGTCTTTGCAAATTTCTTCGCACACGGAGCTCAAGAATTCAGCGACGACAGATCAACTCGCACCCTCCCTCAATTCTCCACCCCCTGATTACTATGCTTTTGAGGAATTCACTTTTGGTAAACTGTGGCATTTCGATAATACCCATGTCGACAACCAGGACCAGATCCCTTGGGTCTTTGTCCATAGCATTGGCTCCTCTCTCTATAGTTGGCGCTATCAAATTGCCGAATTTCAAAACAAGCAAAGAATCATTGCTGTCGATCTATTAGGTTTTGGTAAAAGCGATAAACCCCTCGAGCTGCCCTACGATTTGGATGCTACGAGTGAGCGCCTTATTCAATTTCTCGATAAAAAACAAATCCCTCAATGTTACCTCGTTGGCTGCTCGTTGGGTGGCGCCCTTTCTTTGTGGCTCAAGGCTCAATATCCCCAGCGGTTTCCACGGGTGGTGGCGATCGCCCCTGCGGCAACAAACAGTGTGGTGCCCTTTCTTCGCCTTCCCCACGATAAACTTTCCCTCTTTGGCCAAAAGATTGTTTCGCGGCCACTGATCAAAGCGGCTTTGCGCGGGGGCCTGGCTTACCCGGAGCGGATCACTCCCGAGGTTTTGGAAAACTACTTTAACCCTTATATGCACCCGGCGGCGGTGACCTGCTTCCTTAAAACGGTGGCCGTGATTAAAGATCCGCGCATTTTTGCTGCGTTGGGGTTATTAACTCCCGAGATTTTATTCTTGTGGGGTAAAAAAGATCGTGTGGTTCCATTCAAAGCCTTTGAACGCATACTTGCTCAGGTCTCTCATCACCATATGGCCGTCCATTCTACGGGGGGACATCACTTGATGGAGGATGAACCGGACTGGGTGAATGAGAAAATTCACACTTTTTTCACGACTCTGCCAAAGCCTGAGTAATTTTTTTGGCGTTTTCCGAGCGAAAAACCAAGACGTTCGTGTGATTTTCAGGACGTAACTCCTAAGACTAAAGAATAAAAAACCAGGCTTCGGTTCACTTCTTGACTCTCGTCCTGTCAAGTATCCGCACTCCTCACCGAAGAGTGTATTGTCCAACTTATAAAAGGAGTGACCAAATGAGTATGAGAGTGAACACAAATATATCGTCAGTAAATGCAATGAGAAGTTTATATACGAATGATCGTAATATAAGCTCAAACTTCGAGAAAATGGCCAGCGGTAGTCGCATTAATAAAGCGGCAGATGATGCTGCAGGTCTAGCGATCTCTGAAAACTTGAAAGGACAGATTAGATCTACCGTTCAAGCTTCAAGAAACGCGAACGATGGGGTTTCCCTGGTGCAAACCGCAGAGGGTGGTCTTAACGAAATCGGTAACATCATTGTCCGTATGCGTGAATTAGCCATCCAGGCTGCTTCCGACACGGTTGGTGATACTGAACGTGGCTTCATCGATGCTGAAGTTCAACAATTAAAGTCAGAAATGCAACGTATTTCCGACTCTACAAAGTGGGGAAAAACTAAGCTCCTAGATGGCTCTACCCCTGTCTATGACTTCCAAGTCGGTCTCCATAATGATCCAGAAGCCGATCGTATTTCGTTCGATTCTTCAAGCAATGTTGCCACTTTGGATGCCCTTGGTTTAGGCGGTGTGGACTTTGCTTCTAAAGAAACAGCGTCCGGAGCATTAGAGAATCTCGACACAGCCCAAGTTGAAGTGAACAGAATCCGTTCTAACCTTGGTGCTTTACAAAACCGTCTGGTTTCGACAATCAGCAACTTAGGTATCCAAAATGAGAGCCTTTCTGCTGCTAATAGTCGTATCCGTGATGCTGATATGGCGGATGTAACTGCTGATCTGACTAAAAATCAGATTTTAATGCAGGCCAACACAGCCACTTTAGCTCAGGCTAACCAGAAAAATACATTAGCTTTAAAACTATTAGGCTAATTTTTTAAGAACTTTGTTTTTAAGATGTGTTCACTCCGGGGTCGAAAGACCCCTTTTTTAGGAGTGAAAAAGTAGACCGGCCCTTCCGTAATTATTATTGGCTTGAAATTTTTCTAGGCATAGGTTCATCTATGCTATAAATTGATTTTGACCAAATTAAACGGAGGACTTATGGCCAAGAAAAAACCAGCAAAAAAGAAAAAAGCTGCCAAGAAAGCAGCCCCAAAAAAAGCTACCGCGAAAAAAGCAGCTCCTAAGAAAGCGGCGAAAAAAGCGGCTCCTAAAAAGAAAACAACCGCAAAAAAAGCTACCGCGAAAAAAGCAGCTCCTAAGAAAGCCGCAAAAAAAGCAGCTCCTAAAAAAGCAACTGCCAAAGCAAAACCTGTTACAAAAAAAGAAACTAAAAAAACAGCTCCCAGTGCTGCGACATCGTTGAACGATATGTACAAAAACAAACAGACCTCTTTTGAATCTGAGGATCTGATGATCGATGACGAACTGGCTCTAGAAGAGGATATAGACCTCGAAGCAGCACCTGCTGCCACTGACGAAGACGAAGATGTTTTCGATGACCCAGATTTAACATCTTACAATGAACTTGATGAAGATGAAGAAGAAGAAGACACGGATGCAGATTCAGATGACGGAAACTATTTTTAATCATTTCGTAGCTAAGTCTCTAACATTCCGTTGAGAAGTACTTTAAACAAAAAAGGCCGCTTTCGCGGCCTTTTTCTTATGTTCCTTTTTTGGGAACTTTCATATGAATGGCAAAGTTATCAAACTCACCATACTCATGCAGTTTATTATAGAGGGTCTTTATGGTAATCCCCAAGGCGTTAGCCGCCTGAGTTTTGTTTCCATCAAAGTGTTTTAAAGCCTCAACAATATAACGTCTCTCAAGTTCATGCAGAGTGAGTGTTGGATCGTATTGACCAATCACTAACTTGTTCTCTGGCTTCAAGATGGTCTCTGGTAAATCAGAAACCTGAATCGTGTGACCATCCGCTAAAATTTGCAAACGTTCACAAAGATTCTGAAGCTCACGAATATTTCCTGGCCAGTCGTACTTCACAAGAGCTTGCATCGCCTCGACGCTCATCTCTTGTCCGCGATTTAATACACGCGAATTTCCACGCGCCAAAAAATATTCCACAAGCATAGGAATATCTTCTTTACGACGACGTAGTGGTGGTGAATGAATCGTGATCGTATTAATACGATAGTAAAGATCTTCGCGGAACGTTCCTTTGAGAACTTCCGAGTCCAACTCACGATTTGTGGCGCTGATCAGGCGAATGTTGACTTTGATCGGCTCTTTACCACCGACGCGGTAAACTTCACCTTCTTGAATAAAACGTAAAAGCTTCGCTTGAATACCAGGGCTCAATTCCCCGATCTCATCAAGAAAAAGTGTTCCACCAGAAGCGGCTTCCGCCAAACCAATCTTACGATTGTAAGCTCCTGTAAACGCACCCTTTTCATGTCCAAAAAGTTCGGACTCTAAAAGAGTCTCGCGAAGAGCGCCACAGTTAATGGCGACAAAGGCTTTATCTGACCTTTGACTCTTTTCATGAACAGCTCGTGCAATGAGCTCTTTTCCCGTTCCGCTTTCGCCAAGTATCAATACTGGCGCGCCCGATGGGGCTACACGATCCACCATCTTCAGAACTTGATGCATAACTTCGGATTTGTAAACGATGGAGGGTTTTCTTAAATCTGATGAAAGTATAGATTTCTGCGAATCAGACTCTTTCATTTGTGACATACGTACCGCCTCTCAATTATTCTTTACTGGTGCCTCAAAATAAGGCATTTGTTGAGTGGTAGGACTATAATGCGGCGCTGAATAATTTTCAAGAAGAATTTTCACTGACGCGTCAATTTTATTGAAAATACAAGTATTTTCAAGTGGTTATGGATGCTAAATTTTACAGAAATTGTCGTAAAATTTTTAGAAAGACTCGATTTTAAAGAAAAAAAGTCTCCCCATACCGTGCTTGCCTACTCCAACGACCTCGCCCAAACCTTCGATAAAAACATGGGAAACAACTCCCCAAAGGGCCCTAAAATTGATGGAAGTGAGTCTTATTCATGGCCAGATTTGCCATTCATGGACGCGGAAGAGTGGCATCAGTTGGTTTCGGTTTACGTGCGCAGTATAAGCTCCCTCGAACCTTCCACTCGCAACCGCAAGATTGCGACTCTCAAAAAATTCTATCACTTCTTAAAGGAAGAGGGATGGATGGACACGGTCCACCCTCTTCTTATTTCCCCTAAAAGACCCCAGAAAATTCCCAACTTCCTCACCATGGACGAAGCTCTTGCCGTCTTAAAATCTTTTGAAAAAGTTCCGAAGGAAGCGGAGCGCGTCCGTTGGTTTCGTGGAGAAATTCTTTTTCTTTTACTCTATGGAACTGGTTTACGAGTCAGTGAAGCCTGCCATTTGCAATGGACGGATGTGAATTTAAGTCGTCGCGAAATGCGCGTGCTTGGCAAAGGACAAAAACAGCGTGTGATTTCGTTCCCCGTACTTCTCATGAAAAAACTCGGAGCCCTTCGTGATACTCAACAACAAAAATACATATGGGGCAACCTGCCCCTACAAACACGCACCGCTTATAATGATATTCGACTGTGTGGAGTTCGCGCAGGGTTAAATAAATCGATTCATCCCCATGCTCTACGTCACAGTTTTGCCACGCATCTCTTAGATGATGGGGCTGATCTTCGCGTCATCCAAGAACTTCTGGGTCACAGCAGCCTTTCGGCCACAGAACGCTACACTCATGTGTCTCTACAGAAGTTGGCACAGACCCTCGAAGACTTTCATCCTTTGAGTAAAGAGATACCTTCCCATAAAAAATCGTGTTAATTTTTTGTGATTATGAATAAAAAAGCAATTTTTCTCGATCGTGATGGCACCATCATCAGAGACAAGGTCTACTTGAATGATCCTGCAGGTGTAGAATTTTTTCCGGGTGCTGCTGAAACACTCGCAGAATTTCACCGCGCGGGATTTCTTTTGGTCGTCGTTACGAATCAATCCGGAATCGCACGCGGCTTAGTGACGGAAGAAAATCTAAAAGCGATTCATGAAAAAATGCAGTCGCTACTCAAAGTGCATGGTGTGGCCATTGATGCCTTTTATCACTCCCCGCATGCCGCTGACAGTGATCATCCCATGCGTAAGCCAAACCCCGGCATGTTAATTTTGGCGGCCCAAGAGCATCGTATTTCTTTAGCGGAAAGTTTTATGATTGGCGATAAACCTTTAGATGTGGAAGCCGGCCAGCGCGTAGGCGCGAAGAGCATACTTCTATCGCCCACTTATCAAGCGAGCGGCTGCAAACCAGATTATGTTGCTGCTAATCTACCTGTTGCGGCCAATTGGATTTTGAAACGTTAGTTCCTTCTCATCCGTACAAACTTACGTTCTCACGATGACTTTATTTTTATCATAACCGACAACCAACTGACTACTCCGCTCTTTGCACGGGGTAAAAGCGAAAAACAAGGGGGAAGTCTACAGTAGGCAAAGTATCCTCTGTCTGATCAACATCGTTCCTTTGGATATATTCTACAAGGCGGAGGCCTTGCCCCCGCCCCACATCAGCATCACGACCGTGATCTTCAAGAATTTTCAACAAGCGACGTCCTTGCTCCACGCCCAAAACAAGCCTTTGATCCGCTTCATCTAATGCCGCGCGAATGTCGCGAAGAATATAGGTATTCACATAGTTTGTAAAAACACTTTTTTGTCTAGCTAAAGCCCACTTTTGAACTTCCGGCTTTAAAATAGTATCCAAAAATCGCTTGTCGGTCCAATAGACAACTCGTGCGGAGATGTTGGCAGGGAGTAAATAACTTAAGGGATTAAATAAGGTAGCTAATCCTAATCCTGTTTGATAATGGGCGTAAAGCTCAGCAGCCAGCACTCCAGTTGGTACCATGACATGGGCGTTGACTAATAAAGTCTCAACACCATTTCTTAAGAAGCTACGATTCACACGAAAATCATAAAGATAACGAATGAGATCTTGGTGAGCTCTCTCCGTCAAGGGCGGTTGAAATTGGGATATTTGACTCAAAATACCTTGCAGATGTTGATCCACATCCATTCGCGCGAGACGAGCTAGGGCCTTTTCGAGCGATTGATCCACATCTCCAAATGTGCCAAGAGGAATCTCCAAATCTCCTGTGTGTAAAATATCGGAGGAATGAGTCTCGTTTTGTTTTTGTGTGAGTTGGGTGAGTTCAGCAATATTAGCTACGATGTCTTTCAAGAGATTCATCGTCTCAGGATCTTTTTCAAATTGATCTTCAATAACTAGTTTGCGCATGGAGAGTTCATGGAGGAGATAATTAATTCCTGCGAGGACGCGCAATTCATTTTCTGGTCGAACGCCATCAATAGCGCTCCCAGGATTGTAACTTGTTATAGCATTGTTCATGGAGGGTGCTGCTCGTGAGTTTCTCATATTTCTTATAAAACCCAATTGCAATTCTGGTCGAGCTAAAATTTCTCCGGCATTTCGTAACTTGGCTGCAGTTTCACTCCCTACATAATTCCAGTCAGCATGAATTTGCTCACGCATGACATTGTAAGGAAAGGGGGATATCGCATGTTGAGTTGCTCGAATCGTCATCAAGTCCAGTGTTTGTCTCATCAACTTCACTCTTAGACTACTTACTATCAAATCAGAAATCGACTGGCGTGCTTCAGCAATAATCTTCCGAATAATATCACCAAAGACATCTTGCCAAACAGCATCGACAGAGCGGTTGAGGGCGTCAATCAAGACGGGAAATTCCACACTATTCCCAACGGGAATAAGGCGTGCGGCACGCTCGCCTCTAGCCACTTCGACTTCATCTGGAAAAAGATAAGCGCCAATGATTGGACTCTTTTCCGTACCTACCTCATTCATTTTAAATCCAGGAGCAAAAATATCACCCATCGTTTCAAATGTTTCCGCCACTTTTTCTGGTGGAATCTCTGAATCCACAGTATTGAAGGCGAGAATAACCTTACGGCCCGCGCCCCAATATTTAACCGCTTCCCTGAGCTTTTGCTGATGATAGAGATCTCCTGTTTCGGTGCGTCCAAAAATAAATACGACCACCTCGGAATTTTTGAGCACACCCAAACCAAGTGAGTGAAGATCGGTACCGTTCTGATTTGGCAGTAAGTTTTCAATGCCGGGTGTATCAACGAAAACAATTCTCTTTGGCATAAATTCGGTGCCTCGATAACCGGGAATGCCTGGGCGCACAGATTCTGCGACCTCCAAGGATGGTTTTACAGCGCCAAAACGGTTCATGAGAACTCCAGGATCCATTTTGTCTGATGTCAGAAAGAACATCCGCTGTGTGGAGCCAGGTCTTAGATCGATTGTTGAGAGGCGAGAAAGGGGCATACTGGGATCACCCGAGAGCATGCTTTCGAGACTCGCTAGAAAAGTGGACTTTCCTATATTGGTGGCTCCCATAATAGCGGTCACCAAAAATGGATCCGAACTTGCCATAGTGCTCTCTACAGAATCGAGAAGGTGGACTGCGGGCGTTTAGTGGGAGTCGAACCGGCTTAGAGTTGGAACGATGGCCGACTGACGTTTAATTCTGTTGCTATCTTATTTTCAAATTCCTCTGGTGGCAAGTAGCCAATGGCCGAGTGTAGCCGCTTCTTGTT
>JBGSUL010000047.1:0-2772 GCA_041736155.1 Bdellovibrionales bacterium | reverse complement strand
GAGGGATTTAACAGAGTCGCAAGTCTTGTAAAAAACTTAGGTTTTGGCTATAAGAACGCTGACAACTACAGACTGAGATACTTAAGTGCTTGTGCTACCTAGAGAAAATGTGGTGACCCACCACTGAAAGAGAAGAACCGCACGTTTTGATTTATACTGCTCTACATTCATAATTTGCTCGTACTAATGATGATCGTTACGATCAAAATGGTCTGCCTGATAGGATTTGAACCTACGACCTCAACCACCCCAAGGTTGCGCGCTACCAAGCTGCGCCACAGGCAGATAGAAGCTTTCTTTTCGCCTTCTCCGGCTCATATGTCAAAAGGTACGCCGATCCTTTTTGCGACCAACCGCACAACCAAAGTTTTCGCAGTAGGTCGCAAAAGGGGGCGGCGCACCTTATAACGAGGACTAATACCCCTACATTCAATCATGTGTGAAACTAAATCGACGGAGATCTTGGCGCTGCTGGCTTGGCATTTGCTAGCAATAGAATTGTTCCCCATGGACTATCTAAAATACCGGGACCCAAGAAACGAGAGGAAGATGCGTGAATTTATTTTTTGTATTCATTGTTTTAGTATCTGGAGTTGCCATGGCCATTGAAGAACCAGAATTCACGGTGGTTTCGAAAACATCAGATTATGAAGTACGTCAATACGGGCCCGTTCTTGTGGCGGAGACCATTATTAATGCCAATTTTGAAAGTGCCGGCAATCAAGCATTTAAAATTCTGGCAAACTATATATTTGGCGGAAATAAATCGAAAACAAAAATATCTATGACTGCGCCGGTGAATCAGACGACCCTTCCGAGATCTGAAAAAATAACCATGACAGCACCCGTAAATCAAAGCCAAGTTCCGACCGGGTTTTTAGTTCAATTTACGATGCCCAAAGAATACACACTAGACACTTTACCTGAGCCCAATGACGCTCGCATCGTTATACGACAGATACCAGCTCGGACCATTGCGGTTTTTTCTTATTCGGGCTCATGGTCTGAGTCCCGCTATCAAGAAAAGTTGTCTCAATTTCAAGAAGCTTTAAAGAAAAATGGCGTTCAGACGCTGGGAGAACCTGTGCTCGCGCGATTTAATTCGCCCTTTCGACTATGGTTTTTGCGCCGAAACGAAATTTGGATAGAGATTGCAGTGAAGTAACTTGCAAAAAGGATTGGCGTACCTTTTTACAATTTTAGATTCGAACGAGGCGTTTTTTGCTTTGGCGAATTTCCTCGAGGAGATACTCGATGGACGACGACCAATACTGATGAAGTTCTCGCTCACGTTGTTTCACCGCTTTTTGCACCTGATCCGCTGTAGGGAGAGGCACCGCCTTATTCAGCACAACTTCTGCTGCTGGCTGATGATTTTCGATGACTTGTGCTTGTGTCGTTTCAGCCGTGATTTTCATCGGCTCAGGAGCGGGCTTGGAAATCTTTTGCGATTTCATCTTTTTTAAAACTGCGCGAGCGCCTTCGATAGAAAATCGGTCTTCATGTAAAAGTTTGCGAATGGTCAATGCCATTTCAATATCTTTGCGTGTGTAAAAACGCTGACCGTTGTGAGATTTACGTGGATGGAGCGCTTCGAACTCAGTTTCCCAGTAACGAAGCACATATTGTTTTACACCGACATACTTAGCCACTTCGCCAATCTTGAATCCCATTTTGTTGGGAATGGCCTCGATCTTGGCGTGCAAACGCGTCTGACCGGTAGTGGATTCTGTGACTTCATTATTCATCGTCAAACTCATCGCCGCCAGTGAAGTCGGACTTGCCATTCAACATCGCTTTTAAGACCTGACTTGGACTGAAGTTAAGAACACGACGCGCGGAAATCGTAATACGATCGCCCGTTTGTGGGTTGCGACCCACTCTCTCTTTTTTCTGTTTTACTTCAAATTTTCCAAAGCCCGAGATTTTAACTTTTTCACCTTTAACGAGCGTGCCGCGGAGGGCATCAAAGACGATCTCGACAAGGTCGGAGGCTTCTTTTTTAGAAAATCCAATTTTCTCATAAACGCGATCAACAATATCGGCTTTCGTCACTGTTGAGTTTGAAACGTTCTTACCAGCCATGGTACCTCCCAAGGTGCGAGTTCTTACGAACTCTATAACCTAAGGCTAGCAAGTACCTGAAAACTTTCAACTTTTATCTGAGGCCGAGCCTTATTTTCTCGACCCCATGAGTCATAAATTTACGGAGTGCCTGGTTTACAAGCTAAGTTGTATTGCTTCTCAGGTCCGTTATCAAAACTGATCTTAACAACAACAGATGTCACCTCATCGTTTGCACCATAATTGTAGGTCACGGAGCCATTGATCACTGCTTCCACTTGAGTTCCTTCTGATTCATACACAACTTTTTGATCTTTAATAATCGCAGCGGACGATGTGTACACTAAATCTCCTGCATTAAACCCAATCCCACCAGATTCGTAAGGGTAAAGTGTGAAGCCATCTTCAAAAAGCTCAGCCTTGAAATAACCATCGCCCACCGTTGCCACATCGCCATTATCACAAACAAACCATTCCGCCTCGGCTTGAGCAAAAGAGCTGAAAGTTAATAAAATTCCAAAAATTGCCACCATAACTTTGATCATTATTCCCCCTAGTCAAAGATGAGCTGGACTGCGGGCGTTTAGTGGGAGTCGAACCGGCTTAGAGTTGGAACGATGGCCGACTGACGTTTAATTCTGTTGCTATCTTATTTTCAAATTCCTCTGGTGGCAAGTAGCCAATGGCCGAGTGTAGCCGCTTCTTGTT
>JBGSUL010000046.1:0-16560 GCA_041736155.1 Bdellovibrionales bacterium | reverse complement strand
AACAAGAAGCGGCTACACTCGGCCATTGGCTACTTGCCACCAGAGGAATTTGAAAATAAGATAGCAACAGAATTAAACGTCAGTCGGCCATCGTTCCAACTCTAAGCCGGTTCGACTCCCACTAAACGCCCGCAGTCCAGGGTGTATGCTGCTTTTATGTATGTAAGATGCGCTTCCAGTATCGACATAAATATACTTTGCGCTAAAGCGAGTTCATCAGCTAACGTAAGATCATGAGATCTTGGCTGAAAAAATTCTTTCACTCCCTTCTGATTGTCCCGCCGCAAGAAATTAAAGATGCGACCAAAACACTTCGCCTGGTGCTGGCGTGGATCCTTTCATTTTTTGCTTTGATTCAAACATTCGCGGTATTGCAGTTTTTAGTCGATCTCGATTACAGTGAAACCAATCCTGTTCGTTTATCGAGATTTATTTTTGCCCGCTTCTGTATTCTTATGTTTCTCCTCTTTATGATTTATTGGGTTTGGCAAAAGCCTCGTCGGATCCTTTTTTGCCTTCTCATGGCTCTTAGTTTTCTTACATTGTGGAACAATACAGATTACATTTCGGTTTTTTCGGCAAGTCTCGTACTTGCTTTGAGCACCCTTCTTTATGTAAGTCTTTTTAAGAATCCTGAGGATAACTCAACGCATTGATGTGAGAGATGGAAATCTTGCAGAATTTGGGTACCGTTATAACACGGGCTGAAAAACAGACGTAAAACTAACACGGAGGAGTTTTATGAAATTACTAGGGATTGTTTTATTTTTTATAAGTACTTCGGCATTTGCGATGGATGCCTATGAGTTCAATTGTGATTTAGATGGAAATGTTATTCAAAGTTTACCAGGAGTGAAGGCGGCACCCGAGCATCCTGTGGTTGGTTTAAAAATCAAAGTTTTAAAAACAGATGTGCCACTCTACTTGATGAAGGCGACAAGTTCGGTATCGGGAAATAAAAACATCTTTGTCACAGATTGGATTGCGCCCACTGAGTTAAGCCAAGATGGTTTAGATCTGTTACAACTTCTGCAACTTTTTATGAATATTGATACTTCCAATTTAGAGGGTTTAAGAGCAGGTCTCCCTACAGATCTTTTGGATACCTTTGCTTACCTTGAATTGAAAGACCAATCGGGTCTTATCACTAAGCTTGGTTTTGAGGGTACAACCCCTTACACTTGCCAATAATCTCCTGGCCCACGTCTACATGACAAAGTGTCTAAAAAAGAGACACCTGATCAGCGCCCTGGGGCACCTACTGTGCCAGGGCGTTATAGGATCGTATTAGGTAGCCCCTGAGGCGCACGGCAATTGCTTTTACTCTCAGTAGGAGAAAAGCATGTTGCGGAAACTACTTATTGGAATATCTATTTTTATGGCTGTGCATGCAGCTTATGGATATGATTTTTCCAACACCTTTACGGGTGCTGTTGCAGCCCCTGTCGAGAATAAACAATCTACACCTAAACAAAGAGCCGCACAGCCGTCACAAGCTCCTATTGTTATGTCGGCCGAGGTTTTTCCTGAGAACTCAACACCAGCAGCCCCAGCAGCGGCGCCGGTGAGAGCACAACAGACAACGATCAATGATTTACCACTCATTGATGATGAGCCAAGTAGTAGCGAAGTGGTTTCTGGAACCTCCACTGCGACACCGGATCCTTCGGCGGGTATAATGACCTCTATACGTCCCCAGGCGCGCCCAGCAAACCTCACAACACAGCAGACAACACCTGCCGCGCCAGCAGCTGCGGCTACACCTGCAGCCTCCGCTTCAACAACACCTGCACCAGTGAATACACGGCTCTATGATATGAGCCGTTGTACTTACTCAAGAGGGAGTGGTTCTAATTCCAGCTGTTATGGCACATTGTCGACGACTGCGAGAGCCACACGCATTATGAATGCTGCTCATTATGTAAATCGTCTGCACGGGACCAGTTTTGATGGGCGCTATATGTTGTGCACCGGTTATCGCGAATCCAATTTTAATCCTGGAGCTCGTGGAGCCGCAGGAGAGCGTGGAATGTTCCAAGTTATGCGTGATACCGCGCGTGGTGCTTTACGTTACGACGCACGGTTGGAAGAGTTTAAAGACATGGGAACGGATACTTATTTAGATAAAATGCGCAATAGTACTGTGGCGCAAGTGGAATTGTCTTTCTTGGTTTTAAAAATGAAATTAATGGAAGATGCAGACAACACCACAGGACGAAATCGACGCACGCGCATTATGGGTGGAACAGGAACGACAGATGATTATCGTCGTCTCGCTGGACGCTACAATGGGGGCGGATACGGCTCTACCTATGCCAGCAAAATTTCATCATGTTATAGCTGTATGCGCGGTCAAATTTCCGCGACGGCGACAACGGTTGGTAGTAATATTCAATCATGCTTAAATAGAGCAAAGTAAAGAGGAGTTTTTATGAGAATATTTTTGATAGGACTTTTAACAATTTTGGCCAACTCGTCTATGGCAGCTCCTGAAATTCTCTTGGGAAATTTACCTGGAAAAACATTCAGCGCTGTGATCAACGAACAAGATCCCACGAAGCTCACTATCCAAAATATTCCTCTCAAAAGTAACAGCACTTATAATTTCCATAATACGATCAGTGATATTCGTAAACTCACGCTTAAGGTCTCAGACAAAAATTCGCAAGAAATGCTTTTGGTTGTTTTGGCTGTGGCCAACACGGAGCAAACGGTAAAGATATTTATTCCTGTTCCCAATCAAAATATTCCATTGCGCACACAAAAGCTCAATCCAGTATGTGAATTTAAAAATCAGGGAAGTTTTTTAGGTGAGGATGATGGAGAGCTGCAAGGAAAATTCCTCATTCAAAATAATAATCTCATGGTAAAAGTCGGTATCTACGACGGTGTAAATCCCGTCGTCTATCATTTAGAAAAGTGTTTATCTTTTTAGTTTTTGTTCCAGAGGTGTTGCCACTCAGTGGTGGGCGTTGCTGAAGAGTGCGATGCCAATTGACCGGCCACTTGAGCCACCAGTTGGGTTCCCAACTGCACAGACTCCATCGCCGTTTCCGCAAGTACCTTCCCACAGGCCTCAACAACCGCTGTGCTATCGATGTGATGATAGCCATAGATGTCGCTCGGGCGGCCGCACTTGGAGTGCTTACGCACAGCTAAAGCCTCTTGCTTAACACCAATGATGCTTCCCAGATTGTCGAGAATACCAGGCTCCCCATCATGCACACTTACGATAGGCACACGGCGACCCGAAAGAGTGACCAGTTCGCCTTGTGTGGAGTGACCGTTGAGAGCGGGTTGCAAATAAAGATTTCCAGAAAGACCGAGATCGTTTTTGAGAACGCTGTAATCATTTTGATGAGCGAGAGTTCCGCACAACAAATCAGACGAAGTGATGACGATCACATTGGCATAAATTCCGCGCGCCAAAAGTTCTTCGCTGGCTTTTAAAGCTTCTGTGACTAGAGAGCCCATGCACAGAATCTGCACCACATTGTCACCCGGCTCGTAATTTTGATAACCACGATAATCCACCAAATAATAAGCACCACGCAGCACTTCGCCACGCAACGCGCTGAGTGCCTCGGCTTCGCTTACAGATTCCACTGTGGATTCATCCACAGCACCTTCAAGAGGATATTGACTGACACAAAGAGTTTGGCTTTGATCCCAACCTACTTTGAAGCGTGCTTGTTTTTTGAGATTTTGATAAAGAAGTTTTTGATCAAGACCGCGAGTCACACCGCGAATGAGTACGCCTGTGCGACCATCGTTGTCGCCGGTCATATGGCGGCGAACAGACTCTGATAAAATCCAATCCAACTCTTGGCAAAAAGCCGGTTCCCAAGTGATTTGGTTAGGAATTTGAAAATCCGATTTCCAACCGTGCTGTGCACCTTCAGGAGATAAGGTGACACCCGAAGGTGTTCCCACCAGAATAAAACTGGATTTCCAATAGAGATTGTAAAAGTACTGGTCCAACGCACGTTTGACGAAGAAATCGTACACTGTCATCAACGGTAGTATCGGAATGCCCAATTGCTCACGAAGTTTTCCATAAGAGCCCGCGCACGACATCGTGTTAGCTTCAACAATTTCAAAACGTAAGAAACGATCCGAGTTGTCTTCGCCAGGAGTGAGATCGGGGAGCTTGGTGTCCTTTACGCCCAGTTCTGTTTCTAAATCCTGAACAACTTGCGCGCCAAAAATTTTTCCATCCATGGCAGGATTTAAGTTCGTGCTCGTTCCTACATCCGGTGCCATGGTGGTGAGCATCTCGGCGGGAATTTTCCAACGCACTTCTTCTTCGGTGAGGGATTTTTGGCCATCCTTCACTTTTTCTAATTGGCGATGAGTGTTGGCAATGCGTGTGAGTTTAGCGGTGCACTGTCCGAGCATCCACTGTGTGTGGGGGTGATTGGCCATTTTAAAATTGATGTTGAGAGATTCTGGAATTCCTCCATCTTTTGCCAATTGTGTTTGAAAGTATTGCCAGTTGTCGTCTTTGAGTTTTTTCTGCGCCAAAATTTCTTTAAGTAATTGATCACCGCGTTCTTTGAGAAATTGCCCAGGAGCGCTTTTGGGTTCAAAGCCACCAAAAAGAACATCTTTGGCCAGGCCTTGTTTTTTCTGTAGGGCGTCCATCTCCTCTTGATCAGGAAGAGCCGAGTGATTGCCTTGAGCGGCAGCCATATCCAAGCCCCACCCTTTGAGAGTGTGGGCTATGATGATGGTGGGTTGTTGTGTGGATTTTTTGCTTGTCGCCATGGCATCGGCCAAAGCGATAATATCATGGCCGCCAAAATCGCGAAGAGCCGCAAAAAGATCTTCGTCTTTGACGTCTTTCAAAAATGTTTTCAAAGATGCAAAACGCTCTGTCATTTCTTTTTTGAGAGTTTTGGCTTCTTTTACCAGGAGAAGAGATTGCAAGGTGTAATCATCGAGTTCGATCTCGAGGAAGTTTTTAAAAGCCTCGCCATTTTTTGTTTTAAAAAGAGCTTCGCGTTTGAGGCCATGGCGCAGCTGAATCACTTCCCAGCCGTTAGCAGCCATCGTGCGTTCAATTCTGTCGGCATCTGTGCCGTGCATGATATTTTTGTTCACCATGCGATGGCCATCGAGACTTTGGCGATTGTAATCCACAATCCAAGTCAGGTTGCCGATTTCACGTTCGGCAAAATCAGGCGTGGCTTCAAAAAGCGAACCTTCACGGAATTCTGAGTCACCGAGAATACACCAGAAGTGCGCGTCGGGAACTTTGTAGCCGTGTTTTTTTGCAAAACGATAAGCGAGGGCTAAGTAGCCAGCATTCACTTGTGGAATACCGACAGTACCAGTCGGTAAAAAATTGTGATTATCACAATCATAAGCAGAGTGATAAGATTGGAAGACGTAGGGATTTTCATCCGTTGGAAACGCGCGAAGTTGGGTCATCGCTTTGTTTTTTTCTTCCAACGAAAGTTTCGTGCCATCAGCGTTTAAAAATAAATCGAGTAAATAATTAAATGAGTGATCGGCGGGAGAAGCGTGCGGTTTGTTGGCGATGTAATCGTAACCGCTCTTGGCCACCAAATGGATGGCGCCGAGAATATGCAAAGCACTCGAGCTTGCAGAAGAGTGGCCACCTATTTTGGGATCTCCAGGCTGTTTGTTATCGCGATGGTTGGCGAGATAGATCATCTGATTGGCCAAGTAATGGGCTCGCGAGCAGATTTGGTCTAAGACATCCTTAGAAGCTTTCATAACGCACTCCGTAAAAAATTTGTTATCGAGTGACACTTATAGCATCGCTCCACAACGTAAGGAACATTGTTTTTATGACTCGCTTTACCGTTACCCTCAGGGGGACGGTTCTATCAAGTCTCTAGAATAAAGTTCCAAGTTAAGGTGACAAAACCGTCACGGATAAGATCTTTGGGTGGGTTGGGAAATTGAGCGGCCTCATTGAGAGCGTCGACAGCGGCTTCGTCGATGTCACCGACACCTGAAGTGGTGATGACTTGCACTTTACGAATCAATCCCGTGTCATCCAGGACAAGAACAACACGCGTGTCTTTGTCTCCTGAGGAGGCGAGGAAGCGTCCTTGTTTTGCTAAGGAGCGGACTTTGGCAAAAATCAAAGGTTCCCAGTGCTGACGCAGTTTTTTCTTAATACGATTAAAATATGAATAGTACAAAAACTCGCGGGTATTGAGGTGAGTCTCTGCGCCAATCACGACATCTTTAAGACGATCTTGCGTTTGGCTCACCGACGCCATGGACTCGGCCATTTCGTTCATCGTATTGGGGCGCAAGTCGGAGATGGTGTGGGCTTTTTTTACTTTTTTAGGAGCGTGTTGTGAAATTGCAAAGTCACCGCTGTCGTAAGTTTTAATGGTGTCTTCGCTGGCACTGGTGCCGGTAGGTGGACTTTCGTTGGCGGCGCTGGCAGCAGGTGGCGGTTGCGAAAACTGCTCCGACTGGGCCGCTTGCGCTTGGCGCGAGTCTTTATTTTGAAAGTCACCTTTGTGAGGGGCGATGGTTTCTTTTTCTACGGACTTATCAACTTTGCTTGCGTAGTTGGCTTGTTTTGGTTTGGCGGTGGCTTTTTCATTTTCAGCTTGTTCAACAAGCTGAGCAGTATCCATTTGCGAAAGATCGATAAATTGAACATCCGGCTCTTTTTCTTTGGTGGCGACGATTTCGTCAGGAAACATCTTGTTGTAGACGGTAAAACCAATAAGCAGGAACATATGGAGAAGGAACGAGATGACTAAAAATGAGACAGTGCGGAAACGACTTTCCTCTTTGGCTTTCACTGGTGATTGAGAATTTTTTTTCCAACGACTCATGAACTTGTGGTCGGTTGAAAATGGTGATTACTCAAGACGAGTCTAGGAGGAATTTTCTAATTCCCTTTGTTTTCTCAAAAAGACTCACCTAGAATGGTCACTATGGAGATAAGTTTGACATCTTTTGGCCAAACCGATGTGGGCCTGAGAAGATTCAAAAATGAAGACTGCTTTCTTATTGATGAGAGTCTGAATTTATTTACGGTGGCCGACGGAATGGGCGGGCACAAGGGCGGAGATCTAGCCTCGTCCATGGCAGTGCAGGTTCTGCGCGAGTCACTCATTCATAATCTTACGAAAAATCCAGGGATGTTTTCTCCACGGGAAGCCCTCATGGATGGGTATTCCCAGGCCAGCTTGCAGATCTACAACAAGAGCCATATCGAAAGCCCCGAGCTCTCAGGTATGGGCACCACCTTGGTGGCCGCCTTTTATCACTCGGGATCGATGTATATTGGCAATGTAGGTGATTCTCGCGCTTACCTGATTCGCGATGGTAAAATGTGGCAACTGACCGAAGATCATTCGCTTCTTAACGAACATATTCGTGCCGGATTTCTTCGCGATGCGGATATCTCGCAGTTTCAGGCCAAGAACGTTATTACACGCAGTGTGGGGTTTGAAAAGGATGCTCTCTGTGATGTGATTGAGCGCCGTGTGTCCCCTGGCGATCGGTTCATGATGTGTTCAGATGGTTTATGCGGTCTTGTGCGCCCCGAGCGGCTCCTCGCCCTTTGTCTAGCCAAAGACATTAAAAGTGCTGCCAATCAGTGTATTGAAGAAGCCAAAAGTAATGGTGGCGATGATAATATCACCATCGTCTTGGTTGACGCCTCGGGACGTTAATCCATCTTTTGCTTAATCCGAAGATTCTCGACTAAACTGAAACAGAAAAGAATGGTAGGCTCTCATTAATGACTAAAGGTCCGAAGAAAACATATACAATTCTGCTATTTAGCGATAGTGCAGACACCCCGAAAAAGGTGGTTATACCCGGCTATCTATTGCGCTGCGGCGTTATCGTGGTGGCATTGTTGTTAACCTTCGGAACTTCCATGCTCGTGGACTACGTTCAGTTGCTTGTAGAAAAAAGCCAAACACGTTGGTTGCGGACAGAAAATCAATATCTCAAAGAGCAGTTCAAAGATGTGGAAGGCAAGTTAGTGGCTTTGGAAACGAGCCTCGAGCGTGTGGAAAATTTTTCGCGCAAGCTTCGTTTAATCACGAACGTGGGATCCGTCGATCGGGAATTGGAATTAACTTTACCGATGCGACCTGATGGCGAACCATCGGCTCAAGCACAACCAGCCGGACGATGGCCCGCGAACATTGGACCCATCGAAGGTTACTTCGATAAAGACAAATACAAATCATCCACAGAAACTGCCAATGGTGAGAGCGTAGCGATTCAAAGTAACTACAGCACCATTTCTGTGCGCATGGATAAAGTTTTGCGCGGTACAGAGTTGCGCGAGAAAGAATCTCTGCAATTATGGAAAGAGCTTTCGGATAAAAATGATATTCTTCTCACCACACCGAGCATTCGTCCCACGGGCGGATGGATTTCTTCGACGTTTGGAATGCGTTCCTCGCCCTTTTCGGGAGACCTATCGCAACACAAAGGTTTAGACATCGCCGCAGATTCAGGCACGCCCATCACGGCACCCGCGAGCGGCATTGTCAGTTACGCTTCATATGATGAAGGTTACGGAAAATTAATTTCCATCGACCACGGCCATGGCATTGTGACTCGCTACGGACACTGCTCACAGATGTACGTAAAGGTAGGACAACAGGTCCGCCGCGGTGATGTGATCGGTGCCGTGGGCACCACAGGTCGCTCCACAGGCCCGCATCTTCACTACGAAGTCCGCTTAGGCGGAGTTCCCGTCAATCCCGAAAAATTTATTCTCGAATAAGTTTATGTCAGAAAGTTTAGTCGCCGTTTTAAAGATCATTGCTCAAAGCTTGTCAAAAGATAGGTCGCTCGTAGGAGAAGAAAAATATTGGTTGATGTGGATGTTGAATAAACATAAAGCAACAACTGAACAGAAAGAGCAAGTTTTGTCTGAATTGCGTAAACCATCAGTACCAATTCATGAATTATTTGCGCAAGTGAGTAATAAAAATGATCGAGAACGTCTTCTCAGTTGGCTTCATATTGCTGTAAACATTGATGGTGTGGTTCATTCACGGGAGAAGTGTTTTATTGATGAGATCACCAGCCGTAATCAAGATTTAGAAAAGTTTCTGCAAAGTGATACTCATCTAGAGATGGCAAAAGAGATTATTAAGATCGAGGAAAACAAAAAATTCTGGCAAAGCGTGGGGGCTGTTGGGCATATTCTCCAACAGGATCCGTACGCCTTCCGTAGGATGGGTTTTTCAATGCTTCGTTGGCGGATGTATTATTTCATAAATAGATTGGTAGATTTAATCTGAGCTATGGTTAAGATTCAAAAAAAAGCCAAACATTGCTGTTTGGCTTTTTGCATATAACATTTTGTAAAAACAAAATATTAACGTTTTGAAAACTGAGTCGAGCGACGTGCACCGTGTTTTCCGTATTTCTTTCTTTCAACCATACGAGAGTCACGAGTGAGGAAGCCGGCTTTTTTCAAAGTGGGACGGAATGTTTCGTCCAAGCTCACAAGAGAGCGGGAAACAGCGTGGCGAATCGCGCCCGCTTGTCCAGATTCTCCACCACCTTCGACAGTGATACGAAGATCCACTTTGCCATTTTTGCTTACAGCCAAGAGGGGCTGCATGATGGCAGCACGTGAAGCTGCCATGCTTAGATACTCTTCTGGTTTTTTACCGTTGATCGTGATGATACCTGTTCCGTTTTTAAGGAACACACGAGCGGCGCTCGTTTTTCTTCTTCCAGTTGCATAAAAAACTTTTTTTTCAGCGGCCATTCTAATTCCTCTTTATTATATGTTTAAAGCTTCAGGTTTTTGTGAGGCATGAGGATGTTCTCCGCCTTCGTATACTTTCAGTTTTGTTAAAAGAACTTTTCCAAGACGTGTCTTAGGAAGCATGCCTTTAACCGCATCCATAAGCATGAATGTGGGATCAAGCTCGCGCATTTCTTTTGCTTTGAATTCTTTCAGTGATCCAAAGTAACGAGAGTGGCGATAGTATTTTTTATCAGTCCACTTGTTACCAGTCATAGTGACGCTTTTCGCGTTGATAACTACAACAAAGTCACCCGTGTCTGCGTGAGGTGTGAAAATCGGTTTATTTTTTCCGCGAAGAACTTCGGCGATTTGTGTAGCTAAACGCCCTAAACTCTTCCCTTCGGCATTAACTAAGTGCCATTTTCTTTCTACATCTTCAGTTTTTGCCATCCAAGTACTCATTGAAATCTCCTCGACGTATTTCCAAGTTTTGCGAAGGAAAAGTGTTATAATTTTCGGCACTTATTGTCAACAAAGAGATCCATTAGTTTTCGAGTTTTTCTAGCTGTGACAAGAGGTGCACAGGGTATTTTACCCAGCGTAAAAATAAGGCATGAGCGGGTGCTGGATTTTTGGCTTTTCGACGGTCCAAGGATTCTATAATTTTTACAAATTCGCCCACGGGGTCCTTTTGCTGAAGGCACCATATTTGGGTGCCCACGATGTTGCGCACCATTTGTTTGAGAAAACCATCGCCGATGATGTGAAAAGTGAGCGCATTTCCCCTCTGTACCCAGGTCGCTTGGAAAATCGTACGCACAGTGTTTTCCACATCCGTTCCGGTGTTTTGAAAACTTTTGAAATCCTGCGTCTTAACTAGGTAAGACGCTGATTTGTTTAGCAAATCAAGATCGAGCGGATGGCGCTCGTGATGAAAATAATGAAGACGGAATGGATGGGGCACTGCTTCATTGTGGATTTTGTAAATGTACTTTTTTTTGAGGGCGGATTGCTGCGCGTGGAAGCGTCGATCACCCACATAAAGTTGGTTAATGCGCACAGAGTCAGGAGTTACACGGTTGAGCTTATGAAGCAGGTTCATTCCGCGCGGATCTTTGGGGACGTCGACATGGGCCCATTGAGAAAGGGCATTCGCCCCGCGATCGGTGCGCCCCGAGGCCACCACGCTGACTTTTTTATTCATGATTTGGCCGATTTTATCTTCCAAGACCCCTTGAATAGTGAGGACCTGTTGTTCTGCGCCTTGGCGCTGCCAACCGTAGAAACCGGAGCCATCGTAAGAAAGATTCATTATCAGTCGATAAGAAGACATAAGGTCGTCAGTATCACATTTTTAGGGAGTTCGCTGTTTGTAAAAAGGCAGTCTGATACTTTTTTGGTAACAGTTACGTTTTTGTATTGCGGGTTGTTAACTAAGTACCGAACGGCAATGTAAAAAGGGAACTGCTAACTAAAAACCGAAGCCGAATCCGCCGGTGATCATATTGGAAGAGAAGTCTTTTTGATTATCGAGGCCTTGATAGCGGCGGAATTGCAGATCGAACCAAATGTGGTTCACGCCGTAGTCTTCGTACATGGTGCCCGCAGCGTGAGAGTCTAATAAATTCATGGAAATCAAAACGCCACCGCCTGCGGCCAGAACACCGGCGCCGCCAAAGTTGGTTTTGCCGCCGTCAGTGCGATATTCCACAAACGTAAAGTAACCAGGTCCCGCTTCCAGATAGGGAATAAAGAGTTGGGAGTCGGAAAATTTCAGTTTGTAGTTGAACATGGCGGTATTCGGTAACACGAGGAACAAAAACTTTTCTTCAGGGACTGTGACGGGGTCATTGATAAAACGTCCGTTGCCTTGCTCGACCGAAAAACCGGTGCCGATTTTTAAAGTCCACTTTCCCAAAAGGTGTCCCAAATAACGTTCGTATTCTAAAAAGAGCAGGAAGCTCCCTTTGTCCGTGTAGGTGCGCTCATAGGTCGCACCAGAATCGCCGGTGATATTATAGGGTCCAACTGTTCCAAAACGCATGTAGAAGGCGCCCTTGGTTGGCGGTAGGTTATCGACTTTGTAATAAACAGCTTCGACGGGATCTTTGGCTTGATAAATATAATCCCCTTCATCATTGATGGAGGAAGGCTGTTCGGAGGTTGTTCTGGTCGAAATTTTAGCAGAGGCGTGCGCGGAAAAATGCAAAAACAAAAACGCGAATGCGAACAAGCAACGAATCATGTTGTGGCCTTTCGCGAACGCACTCGCCAAACGATAAGGAAGAACAAGCTCACAAGTCCTACGCAGAACCACACCGGCTCATCCATAATAAATGCGACGGTGGTCACAATGGGCGAGAGGGCGACGCGTGCAGCGGCTCGGCGTTCCGAGGATTGGGCCACCCAACGGGCCATGGCGGGGCTGACGGTGTAGTAGGTATCCACGACCAGTCGACCCAGCACCGTTTTTTTCAGAACTTGATCGCGAAAGCGGCGCAATGTTTTTACTGATTTTGCCATGGGCGAACCATAAGCGGTGGTGGCAATAAAACAATTCATCTCTTCACTAAACAGTCCAACTACTTCTTCGGGGGTTACCTTTTGGCAGTCTGTGGTGCCTTCGGGACAAGCGATCAACGGATCAACACTGTCGAGAAAGCTATCTCCGTGAAAAAAGAGGCCGATGTTCCCAGCTGTATCCACAATGCCCGCACGATAAAGATAAGAGGTTCCATTGGACATTCCTTCGATGGTACTTTTTGCGAGGGAATTGGTGCCGTTGATCGACGCTGTCGCGCAGACATCGGCCTGTGTGATGTTGGTGTAGTTGTTGGGGTCACTGGGGTCGTCAGCTACGCAATAAAAAACAACATTAGAAAAAGTGGTTCCAAATCCTGAAGCGCTGACTTCTAGATTTTTAACCGTAGCTTTTTCATCACCTTTATAAAGCCAGAAGTTACAGACGCCCGTACAATCACCCATATTCGTGTAATCGAAAATAGCATCAAACGAAGGGGTGGCGGCGGAGTCATGGTAAACCACTCGCAAAGTAAAGGTTTCGTAGTCATCCGCGGCTTCGAGAAGATTTCCGTTGCCATCGCCATCCAGTCCGACTTTAAAAGTTCTTTCTCCTGTGAACGTACACGGCGTATTCGGGTCGGGGAAAGCTCCGCAAAATTCTCCCCAGGTTGCGGAGATGGTAACTCCCGTATTGGCGTTGAGTGTTGCGCTCGTTCCTGCTTTCACTGGTGTGTCAGTGGTGGTGCTGCCTGCGGTGGTGATGCGAGGGGTTCCTATTTTATCAGTGGAAAGAAAAGTAAACGACAATCGTAGATCAGGGTATATGCGAGTTTTGTTACAAGCCTTCCAACCCGAAACGGCGCATGAGGTTCGATCGGGGCAACAGTTATTACAGGTGGAAGTATTATTTTTGCTCGAACACGCATTCTCAGATTCGCCTCCTGCCATTCCACCGATGACCTGCAAGGAGGTTTGTTTGCCATTCGGAATAAAATTAAGAACGGCCGAGGCGCCCAACGGTTGAGATTGAAGGCGTATTTCTGCAGATACGGGAGTGGCGATAAAAAGAAGAAGAATAAGACTCAAAAAACTCATACTCTGAGGCTGACATGTGCGCCGAGAGATGTCAATTTTTTGGTCTTGGACTGTCTAATTTGCAGACAGGGCTGACGATGAGTTACTGAAACAGCTTTTGAGCGATTAAAAGGCCGTTCGTAGCAGCTCCACGACGAATGTTATCGGCCACGACCCACATTTGCCAGGTGTTTACAAAATCGCGCACCTTTTTTAGGCGACTGACATAAACATCGTCTTTATTCGTCACCAGAGACAGGGAAGAGAAATCTTTTTTATCTTCCATCACGGTGATGCCTTTAAAATTCTTGAGCAGAGAGAAAATTTCTTGGTGGGTGGTGGATTTTTTCACCTCTAACCAAACAGCTTCGGCGTGGGAGTTGAGGGTGGGTACGCGCACAGTGAAGGCCGACACTTTGAGTTGTGGAAGTGATAAAATCTTTTTTGTCTCGGCAACAATTTTATTTTCTTCGGAGCAAAAACCATCATCGTCCAAGGAACCAATGATGGGGTGACAGTCAAAAGCGATAGGACGAACAAAGTTTTTGCCTGGTTGCGGAGTTTGTTGATTGAGTATGGCTTGGGATTGCACACGCAAATCTTCGATGGCCTCTTTGCCAGCGCCGCTCACCGATTGATAAGACGCCACCCGCAGGCTGACGAGCTCCAGCGGTTTGAGAGCTTCGAGAGGAAGCATCAACTGGATGGTGGAACAATTGGGATTGGCAATAATCTGTGGTTTTTGTGGAGATGTGATGTGATGAAAATTCACTTCGGGCACAATCAGCGCGGTGTTGGGGTCCATGCGGAAGGCCGCTGAGTTATCAATGGCAAAAGCGCCATCGGCCACAGCCTTGGGAGCCCACTCAAGACTGATGTTATCCCCGGAGGAGAAAAACACTACGTCGAGGCCTTTAAAACATTGGGGCGTGAGAACTTGCAACGGCCAGTCTTTGCCACGGAAAGAAATTTTTTTACCTAAAGACTGCTCACTGGCAAAGAGGCGAAGCTCGTTGATGGGAGTTTGATGTTCATCGAGAAGTTTTAAAAAAGTCTCGCCGACAAGGCCGGTGGCACCGACGATTCCAAGATTTAACTTTTTCATACTTCCTCCCTTTGATTTCTTTTGTAAAAAAACAGTCCAGAAACAGCGCCCAGCGTGGCGTATGATAAAAATAGTGCAAACAACATCACTTCGGGTCGCAGAGCGATCAGAATAAAAATGAGAACGGCAATCACCAGGTAACTGAACGGCTGTTTTTTGCGCAAGTCGAGATCTTTAAAGCTGCGATAGCGAAACTGACTCACCATAGTGATCGACAGTAAAAAGGCCAGAGCCAAAATCCATAACGAACGATAGGCGTCGATTTCTAAATCATTAAAACAAAGCACGGAGCTGGAAACAATGCCCGCGGCCATAGGTGTGGGAAGTCCTTGAAAATAATTTTTTTCTTCGCTGGCTTGCACATTAAAACGCGCCAGACGAAGAGCGGCACAAGCCACGATGCTGAAACTGGCGAGCCAGCCAAGGCGACCAAAAGGTTGCAGCGCCCACATGTAGAGCAAAAACGCGGGAGCGACGCCAAAACTGATCACGTCGGAGAGAGAATCGTACTGGGCTCCAAAGGGACTTTCGGTGTGAGTCATGCGCGCCACGCGTCCGTCGAGCATGTCAAAGACAGCTGCGGCCACGATGGCGTAGGCCGCAATAATAAATTCTCCGCGCATGGCATAGATCACAGAGAAAAAACCGCAGAACATATTTCCCGTAGTAAGGATGTTGGGTAACACGTAAATATTTACACCCATGCGTTCGCGAAGTCGTTTGCGTGTTTTCATGTGGCGGGCATCGGCGGAAAAACTCATGCAAAACCTCCATAGAGGGAAAAGAGACCGTAGAGAAGGAGTGAGTTCATCACCGGCTGAGTAAAGTTATCGTCAATCTTCGCGAGAGGAATGAGTTCGGTGAGCATGCCGATTAAGCCAGAAAATAGCGAAACGATGACATAGTGATCGGACATCAAACCTTTTTGCGCGTAGAAAATAAAAGAGATCAACGTGCACACGAGAAAAGCGGCCAACGAGCCTTCAAAGGTTTTTTTGCCTACGACTTTGAAAGTTCCGTATTTAATGCCCACGTAACTCGCCAACGGATCGGCGCAGGCTAAAAACAACAAGGACAGGGAAACGATAGGGCGCGGAAAAAAAATAAAGATCAGAATCGTTCCTAAAAATAAATAAGTCGTCCCTGTGATGTGATGGAGTTCTTTACGGCGCATGATCGTGCCGAACAGTTTGGGTGTGAGTTGTTTGAGCTTTTCATTTTTTAAACGGAGAACATCGAACAACATGAGTGGAATGCCGATGGCGAGTAAAATAACCCATCCCAACCAATCAGGAGTTAAAGCATGGACAATCACCATGATCATCACCCCAAAGAAATGGGTGAGTTTACGCTCGATATGGACGTCAGCAGTCGCTTTGATCATAAGAGTTGAGAGCTACCACAAACCGATGGGGGTGTCGACGTGGCTGTTTGCGGAGAGCAAGGTGAATAATGCGGAGCGAAACGGCGTGTTAGTAGCGGATGATTAAAATTTTGTAAGACTTGTCACCGCGGCGAATTTCGAAAGGATTTTCACCTTCGGATAGATAGGCGTATTCACTGGAAAAAAGTTGCGGAGAGGTTTCAAAGGTCATCAGTTTTTGTTTCAGCTTGGTGCTAAAAAGTTCCGGTTTTTGCGGGCAGTTTTTGGCCACCAAACGAATGGTTTCAAACTGTGTACTCATTTCAATAAATTCATGGGGTTTGAGACAATTAAACTCAAAAGTTTGTTGGCTCATGTTGGCGGGTAAGCGACGTTGTAATTTCTTTTTGCCTGTCCCTTCAAACGAAGAGGCTGAAGTGAATGTGGAGTTTTCCATAAAATAGCTCACCATCAGTGTTAGTGTGAGCAACACTTTGTGCAAAAGCTTAATCGTGCTGGATTTTCCAGGTTGATAACGCATGATGAACTATCGGATTTTTGACGGAAGGCTTGAGAGGAGAATCACTTGGCTGTTTCAAGGTGAAACACAGCTCAGTGAAATCCGGACTCTATGACTGCTGGGTGAGTCTCATTTTGATGCAATTTTTTTGCTGGAATTTTTCACATGTCTTTTTTAGGACCTCGCGTTCAGGAAGAGAAAGCGCTTGAGTCCCATGGATGGGACGCGTCCTAAAAAAGACATGT
>JBGSUL010000045.1:0-2960 GCA_041736155.1 Bdellovibrionales bacterium | reverse complement strand
AACAAGAAGCGGCTACACTCGGCCATTGGCTACTTGCCACCAGAGGAATTTGAAAATAAGATAGCAACAGAATTAAACGTCAGTCGGCCATCGTTCCAACTCTAAGCCGGTTCGACTCCCACTAAACGCCCGCAGTCCAGTGGTCCTGCTCAAAAAATGATGATCGAGGAATTAGAAAACTGGATTGAGCGTTCTTTTATCTTTTACTCGATTTTATTCGGCTATTGGAAAACTGCAAGAAGGCAATTCGGCTCGGGCAAGCTCATTCATCAAGGTCCAAATCTGAATGAAACTTTTGAAATGACCAAAGACTCAAATAACGAACTCGATGGGTTCAAAATACATTTCTCAAATGGTCATATAGCGATCTTTCACCGTGCACCAACCGGCGTAATTACCGAAAACGTTTATTTTGAAAAAGACGGTAAAGTTAACTTCTTTTGCGGTGATTTGCGCGCAATCACAATGGATTGTATTTGGAACGGTCAAAAAGTGTCTGATTTCTCAAAATTACCCTGATTAAATTTAAGTGATTAGTGACCAGATTTTATCGGTGGTAAAGAATAGATAATCTTGCCATTCTCATCGAATAAATTAATTTTAGGATTTCCGGCTGCTTCTACCTTCAACTCTATGCGAAGATTGCCTTTTGCATCTTTCATTTTTATCACAGAGGACTTTTCCTGATCCTTGCCGATGCGAAGTCGCTCGGTCATGAGCAAGCCTTCTGCTTTCAGCTGCTTCCATGCGGCGTCTTGTTCTGCTTTAGATGCTAGTCTGGAAATCTCTTTGTCCTTTTTTAACAGGTCATTAAGAGGCATATTTTGATCACTCATTTTCAATCCAGCAAAATAACTGCCGTCAGCCTCTTCATCATGGATAAACTGAATGGTTTGATCGCCACGGAATTTATCGAACGTTAAAGAACCGCCCTGTCCTTTTCCAGTATTGCCATCAAAAACCAAACCTCCGACCTCATTGCCATTTTCAGCAAAAAACATCATTCCCGGAGGTCTTTGGCCTTTTCGTTCCTCATAAGTAACCCCATCCATCGTTCCTGGGTGCTGCCGAGCTTTATTTGAAATCACCATTCGCAAATTTCCATCGGCTTCAACAATATTGATGCGCTCAACATTGATTTCTTTACTTCCTACCATCTTAAAAAGAATCCCAAACAGCACTGCGCAACACAGAGTCAGCAAGCCGGCGTAAATCTTTAATATCAAAATTTCTTTTTCCATGAACTTTCAGTATCAATAATCATCGCGGCGGTCAGTAAAGGAATCGTTGTGACAGGGAGCATGGCCATCCTCGAATGGATATAATCCCAGTTCGAATATGTTTGATCTAGGTCAAAACGCTCTTAGAATCATAGCGGGGTGGTACTGTTAGGTTTTAGGGGCTTTTGAACTAAAATTAACGAGGCCAGCATCAAGTTGTAAAGCTATGCTCCAAAAGACGCGCTTTATAAGCTTTTTGCTATTAAATAGGGTTTAAAAGCCACGTCTCTTTCTTGTCACCTTGCGAAGCAAAGGATTCATTTATAAAGCGCCAAAAACTGTCACATCGTCTAAAATGTTACAGGTGAAAAAGCTCAGATGATCCTGTATAACATCGATTGGAGGCTATATGATGAAATTAGTTTTAGCTGCGATTCTTTTATCTTCTTTAAGTGCGTTTGGTTCAGTATGCACAGATGAAATTTTTAAAAATGAAGAGTTTATTGGTAAGGACAACGAGAAAAACCCACTTCCTGAAACGGTGATTCAGTGTATATTGAACGATATTGAATTTAAAAAGGCTCAAGAAGTGCTTTGCTCAAAGGGCCAAACCGATATTTCTCCGACGTACAAAACATACTTTAAATACTTTCAAGCTTTTAAAGCCGCTGAAGATGCTTGGAAAAAAAATACGGACGCAAATCAAAATTCTATATTTGTTTTAAAGGCCCGCCAGGCTTATGACGAAATGCAGAGGTTTCTCTATATGAACGAAACGATCGCCTCTTCGCAACTCAATATGTACAGAGCCCAATCACATTGTGAAGGTAAATAGCATTGATCAAATACGCAGTTTAAAAGCCTAATAAACTCACCAAAGCCTGTGTACAAAAACACAGGCTTTCTTGTTTCTAGTAATTGAAGTGAATTTAATTCGGCGATTTGATAATCCAGTCAGGGCATACAAAATGTGCGAACGTCGCACATGGTTTCGAGAAAAAAAGTAATCCTAACTTTCGAAGCCAAGGAAAGTTTTACGTATTCTTGCATACTAATGATTGTAACCTCTTGAGATCATTCGTAGTGCGATCATCGCACACTCTAAAATCTTGAAGCCATCGACTTTTATTATTACTTATTTTTATTCCACAGTATTTCTTGAGAATGCAGAGCTGTGGCTTTAAATACTTGCGCAAACAATTGAGTCTTATCCTTTAAAGGAGGCTCAATGCCTAAACACGAAGTTCCACAAAAGCTCATCGACTATGTAGCGAAAACTGGTTTTATTACCAAAGATTTATGGCGAAAACATTTTTTTACCGGCGGAAGTGATCGTTGGTTCTACCAATCCTGGGTCAATCTACACGAGAATGGATATTTAAAACCTCATCCTGAGCCTGCGCTCAAAGACGTTTCTGTTTTGAACCTGAAGAGTCCTGACATGAAAATCTGGCTCTCGGGAAAACCAGTGAAACACGTTTATGCGGGCTACATCAACCATGACAGCCATCTTTATGATGGACTTTTAGAACTGGAAAAGCTAAATGCGATTTCAGCTTGGGAAACTGAGGCACAACTCAAGTCGCGGTTGGGTGAACACTTTGTTTGTGACCCCGATTTGATTTGGACACCCAACCCCAGGGGGTCTTTATGGAAGTAACGCCTACAAAGCGTAAACGTTTTACACAGAAAAAGAAGAGTTTGATCGTTAAAGAGCACTTTTCGACGGGAATAGCGATC
>JBGSUL010000034.1:0-3790 GCA_041736155.1 Bdellovibrionales bacterium | reverse complement strand
CCGCAGGCGCGGCCGCGGTAATAATTTCTACCCCAGGAACAGGAGATTTTAATTCTACCATGAGTTTAATGACTAAAAGTGATGGAACGACTGGATTAAATGTGGCTGGAACAAAAGGCTGGCATTGGTATGCAAGATCAGTCGCTTATTCGACAGCCTTAGAACAAAATGATTTAGCCTTAAATTTTTATGATGGCACAACAGCGACAAATATCATGTATGTGGATTCATTAACGGGCAACGTAGGGATCGGAACCACAGGGCCAAATGATAGACTACAAGTAGCTGGTGATATTCGAGTTGGAACAAGCGGCACTAACGGATGTTTAAAAGACTTCGGTGGCGGTACGATATCTGGAACATGCTCATCTGATGCTAGATTGAAACGAGATTTTAAACCACTTGGCCCCGTCTCGGAAAAACTATCTCGTCTGAATCCCAAATACTACCACTGGCGCAGCAAAGAATTTCCAGATAAACATTTTGGCGATCAAGAAGAACTGGGGCTTGTTGCTCAAGACTTGTTAAACGTTATTCCTGAGTTAGTGCAAATAGACGAGGATGGCCTGTACCGTGTGAAGTATCAGCAACTGCCCTTTTACCTTATCAAGGGCTTCTCGGAGCAGCAGCAGGCTTTAAAAGTGGTATCTAGAGATATTGCCTCCGTTAATGCGAAGACCTCTAAACTTGAAGCAGATGTTAATGAAAAAATGAAAGCCAAAGATCAAGAGATTGCAAAACTCAAATCACGATTAGAGCGCCAAGAAAAAGATTTAATCCAACAGAAAAAAGAACTTTCCGATATCAAAAAGAAGCTCGGTTTATAAAAGAGCTTTTAATGATTGTCGTTTTCAATAAACAGTCAAAATATCGTGCTTTTTGCACTCATTGAGCTAAAATTCAGCTGTCATAACAAGCATTTAAATATGGAGGCATGAAAATAGTGACCAAAAAGCAGTGTTTTTTAGGTATGACCACCAGGATTTGCTCATTTTGGGTGACCAATTTGATGCCTCCTCCCCCCAAAAAGTGCGTGTTTTTAGGCTCCAAAGTGCTTTTGGGTGACTAAAACGATGCCTCCTCTTGAGTGGTCACCCAAAAATAGGTTATGCGGTGCTCGTTGGTATTGAAAAAGTATGCCCTATGTGCGGTATGCGATTTAGATATTGTGAACACTGTTGGCGCGGCCATAAATATTGTAGTTCTTTATGTAGCATTGAAGGACGCAAAAAAAGCCGACGTAAAGCCGAAAAAAAATATGCGTCGTCATCTAAAGGACGTGAAAATCGTCGTCGGCGTCAGAAAAATTTTCGTATAAGATGTATTTTAAGACTTAAAGTAACTGATCACTCTCCCCGCCACCAACAAAACATCATAAAAATTAATTCTAATATTAAACCTCATACCGCAGAACATTGTAAGCAGTGCCAAAGGGCAGTATTGGCTATAGATAAAAATTTAAATTTTACGAATGAAAGTAATTTTTTTTCATTTGTGCGCTTTAAAACAAATAGGCAAGGATAAAATGAAAAAAACTATGGTCGCACAAAAATGGAACAGGAAAGAGAAAAGAAAATTCATACAAACAGATGACGATCTTATCGCTCCGAAGATTTCCGCTCGGCAAGAGTACAAAGTGGCACGGGTGCGATCGCGGCGAAAAAAGGTCAAACATCCTGGGTTCACTACCCTTCCCGCCCATCGACTTTGGATTTTTGAAGGTAATAAATAGACTGGAGAACATATGGACAAAACAAAACTCGATAAACAAATGAAAAGATTTGAAGGCTACTTAATGGTGGATCGCGGTCTATCAAAAGTAACAGCTGGTGGCTACTGTCGCACAGTCAGTATTTCTTTAAGGCGAATGAAGAAATTTATTCCACATTATCCGCAAATCAAAGAACACATTGGTTGGATGTACGACAAGCAGTACAGCTATAGTCATGTCGTGAACACTTCTCTGGGGCTTGAACACTACACCCGCTACAAAGGAACAGTCATAAAATTAGCTCGACCCAAGAAACCAAGACGACTGATAAAAGACGTGCTCACTGAGTCTGAAGTCTCACGCTTGCTTTTAGCCTCTAAAAACATTCGCGTTAAAGCCATGATCTGCCTACTTGCATACTCTGGCCTCAGAAATCAGGAGCTTTGTTGTTTAAAACTTGAGGATGTGGATCTTGGCGGCAATCAAGTGACTGTGCGGGACGGTAAAAACCGACAGGATGGTGTTATCAACATCTCTGCCGAATGCACACGCGTGCTGATTGAATATTTAAGACAACACCCCAGAGAAAAAGAAAGTTTTCTGTTCACAACTTTAGTAAAAAACAATCAGCTCAAAACAGGTGATGTTAGAAAAATGCTTAAAATTACTGCAATAAGCGCAAAGATTGGAAGACGCATTTTTCCGCATTTACTCCGGCACAGTTTGGCGACAAACCTACTCAACAGAGGTGCAAGTTTGATGATGATTCAGCAGCAACTTCGGCACCGATTTATTGAATCCACAATGATTTATGTCATCTCTCGGCCGATAAGAAATAGATCCGAATATGATTTTCATAAGCCAGCCTACATGTAAAATTTTATAAAAGTAATAATTTAAAAAAGCTCGAGAAAAAAGTTCCCTCGAGCCGCATTATCTAAAATTATTGCTGTTGTTTTAAATCAATAATTTCTTCTGTCTTCAATGAGAGATTACAAAAGTTACTATCTCCAAAAGCAAAGCACACATCTGTTGTTGCTCTCTTGACCATATTCAAGCAACCCATCTGCAAGCTTGGTAAATATCCTTCGCTCGACACAACATCATTATGACACGCATAGAACGTCGGCACACTTGGCTTTGCTGTAAGCGGGTCTGGTATGGCTCTCATTATGTCGTCTGCTGAATCCCAAGCTCTTGATGCCCTCAATACTCCTGGGTCATTTCCATCCATATTCACCCAGCCTTGCATCATATTATCTTTGGACCAGCGCATACCTTCGGTTAACTCCTCAACCGTGAGTGGCACGATATTGAATTGTGCTTCCATCCAAATAGCGCCTCCGGGATCATTACCCCCCATAGCATTGCCCGAAGAAATTAAAAACGTAAACGCAAACAAGAGACTTAGACCAATATCATAGAATTTATGCCGTCGGTAAATCAGCCCTTCAATTAAGCCGCGTTCTCTATTTTCTTGAAGAGATTTTTTAACATAAAATTTTAAGCTCAAAAGAGCCTCCCTTATAAAATTTGTTTGATCAACGGTGAAATACCCATCTTCTTGAAAAAACGTGTTCTTTGCCCAAAACTTCTCATCTCCAGATTTTTCCTTCATAAGATCAAAAATGAGCGAGTCTTTATCGGCCTCAATCTCTTTGTCTAGTGGATGTTCAGTGAAGTTTGCAAAGTTGTCTGGGTATTTTGAGTAATACTTATAATCGTCCGTTACCTCAACAAGGCCCACAGCACAAAATCTGTCCATAATATCAGACGCTCTTCCGGCTTCTGATTCAGGTGCGTATTGCTTGATTTCATTTAAGGATAGTGGCTTTATTCGCGTGAGATGAAAGAGCTTTAATGAATAATCCTCCATCATTATCTCCACAGTTTGTTCTCGTGTAAATCGAATCGAAGGCGTATCCCTCGGATCAATCTTCTTTGGTGGTTCCCCATTACCATTTATCAATTCCATTTTTAACCCCTTTGTACGTTAGTTACAATTTCCCCTTAATGCGCAGGTCTTCCACTTTTAAGTTTGAAAGACTGAGCATCAATTCATTCAGTTTGTTTTTAGCT
>JBGSUL010000001.1:0-2060 GCA_041736155.1 Bdellovibrionales bacterium | reverse complement strand
GGCTCTTACCCACAATGAGGGGCACGGGCGAGTTTGCTTAGGTTTTAATTTCTGATCGTGAATATTCCATCCCACCCGCAAAGTGCAATAACTCTTAAGCGATAGTTCTTAAAATTTCTAAATCCGAAGGCTCTGCGAGAGATCATTTCCATTTTGGTGTGGAAACCTTCGGTAATACCGTTGTTTTTGGTGAATCGCCACATGCGAGCGATTGGCTCGAGCCATGATTTTAATGTGTGGCCAAAGGTTTTTATCGGCTCAAGCGGGCTCTCTAGGCACTCATTTATGTGCCAAAAAAGTTGCGAGATTAGCGATTTTGCCTCGTTCCTCTTTTGATGTTTCTTCAATAGCAAAACCATTAAATCCTGTTTGAACCGGTAAACGGCTTCTAGGCCTGGAATTTCTGTAAAGTAGATAGCAAGTTTCGCTCGTTGTTCCGGGTTTAGGTTCCATTCATGGCGTCGAATTAGACTCAACAATCCGCGACTATTTTTTCCTATCGGATCTAAGCTGCGCCATATCTTTAAGAATTGATGATTAAGCAGTCTTACGACGTGAAATCGGTCAGCAACAATCATCGCATTCGGGAAATATTTTTTTACGATGCTTCGGTACGTTTCAGATAAATCCATCACGACCACCTTTACCTTTTCTCGCCCCTGAAGCCTCCTTAGAAAGGGCTCTAGGGCTTTCTCGGATCTTCCAAGAGCTACGTCGAAGACTTTGTGATTTTTAAGATCTACAAGCGTCGTGGCGAAGCCATCCTTGCGGCTAAAAAAGTGCTCGTCGATTCCAAGTATCGTTGGGCAATTACGATCTCTAATCTCAGCCACGCGGTAGCCGACGTATTCTTGGTACCAGCGCTCGACCGTGGCGGTTGCAATGCTATGAGTACTTTTTAAAAATGTTTGTGAGAGGCCGCCGTGGTGGAGCTGAAATACCGTTTGTCGAAAAGCTTCGGTAGATCGTTTTTTAGGGCGCGTGCCGGGCAACTTAAGCGTGAAATAATGGCGACAAAGCCGGCAATAAAGCTTAGGGATTTTTACTTTTAACCAGACTAATTTCTGGCCCCAAAGGCCATGCTTTAAAAGTCTAGTGTTGCTGGCCTTGATTCTGAACTTCTTTGCAGAACATCTGGGGCAACTAGTTTCTGAGTTGATCTCAGCAATGCCTTGGATTTCTAGGGACTCTTTTCTTTCATAGACGTTGATGATCTTTACGCCGGAAACTCCGGTGATAAACTGTCTTTCGGGCATGACGCGCTCCGTTGGCTAAGGTTGATGTGGTAATCAAACTTTAGCAAACTCGCGTCATGCCCCTCGTTATGATGAAGAGCCCCCGAGCTCAATCCCGCTCCAGGCTATTTTTACAATGCAGGCTCAAACCAGAACCTGCCAGCTTCTACGTACCGAACTCCATTTCTGTAATGAATCTCCAGCTCCACTGGCCCGTTAGAAGTCTTTGAATCGATTTCAAATCCACTTTCTTCCGTAGACCTACCCACGTACCAACTCATTCCGCTTCCTTCAAAAATTCCAACATTTTGCGAGGGCGCCCTCATTGAAGCAACTCTAACTCCATCTACTTCAATATAGATTTCGACATTAGAGCACTTTTTGGAAAGGCGCACGTAAGGCATAAGAGCAGTGATTGAGCAGTCACTTGTGACCTGTACCGCATCAGACTCCGTCTCCCGCTCATAGGCAGCAAAGATCGAATTGCCAACTATTCTCAATGGCAAAAACAATTCTACTTGATTCGCAATCACTTTCATCTGGATACGAGAATTCTGATGGATCTTGATGTTCGAGCTGAAAAAGATTGCTTCGTTGCGCGAATCTATCCAGGTATATAAAAAGCGACCGTTGATTGCCCCTGGAGAGCTGCGAAATTTCATGGGAAAAAAATTATCAAAAGGAGTGACCAGCCGGGAGTTTTACTACCACTTACTATGAGACCAAACCCTGCGCAAGTAGCGTAAGAGTTGGTTGGAAGGCATTCGGAGCTGGCGGCCTTCCACCAAGACTGCTGTGAGGCCTCTTGGTATTGTAATGCTTTCG
>JBGSUL010000106.1:0-45673 GCA_041736155.1 Bdellovibrionales bacterium | reverse complement strand
CCGTTCTTAAACTTCTACCGGAATGGTTTGCAGATTATAATCATGTTGCCCCGCACTCTGCTCTTGGAATGCGAAGTCCGATCGAGTACAAGAAAGCCGTGAACCTTTAACCGTGTCCAATAAATCGGGGGTCACTCCACTATCATCTATTTTTTTCATACCTAAAGTCTCCGCAGCAGATTTGTCCATTTTAGATACACTTGGACTTTCAACTTCGAAGCCATGATTTAATTGTCTATATTTGTTATAATCCATGGATGTCCGTATTTCCTCCATAGCGAGGCGGCTTTTCTTAAGCTGGAAATCTAAAAATGATTGGGACTTTTTCATTACTCTGAGTCTAATCTCAACGAATAGACAGACTCAATCGAAATGACGATGAATTTCTTATAGACAGCGTGTGTCCGACCGTTGAACCACAAGATAAAGGCAGTGCGCTAATCCACCGTAATGACACGCATAGGGTGATTTCTCACCAGCAATGCGAAGACCACACCCGACAGAAAAATCAAACCGGCAAAGAGCATGTAAAAGTCACCAGAGCCGACAGGGAAAATGGCGACTTTAATAATAACAGCCGTCAGTAAGTTACCCACAAACACTGTTAATAACCAAAAGCTCATGATCGTCGACTTCATCTTTTTCGGAGCTTGTGTGTACGCAAATTCCAAACCTGTAACAGAGATCATCACCTCGGCAATGGTCATAAAGAGGTACGGAAAAAATTGCCAATAGATGTGCACCTTGTCCCCATGTTCAAGAGCGTACTCAATCATCGCGGCCGAACCAAAACCCAAAGAGGCAATGATAAAACCTAAACCCATTTTACGCAGCGGGGTGAGCGGAAATACTTTGCTGATGGCCGGATAAACAAAAAGTGTAAAGATGGGGATCAACAGTAATACCAGAATCGGATTGATGGCCGACACTTGCGCAGCCAAGATTTCTCCTTGGAACAATGTCCACCCAAAAAGATTAACATCAACCATACGATCCATGTTTTCAGCTTGGATGACCCATGTGGAAGCATGTTGATCAAACAGCGCCCAAAAAACTGTGACAGTAGCAAAAACTTTAATAATGCCCAGAGAAATTTTAAATTCTTCCACCCGCGTTTTAGGATGGTTCTTTTGCATATACGTCCAAAAAGATTTGAGTCCGAGGAGAATGATCAAGAGTCCGACCACCAAAAGTGATACGAACCATCCCGTCAGTCCATAGTTTACAAACCCGTAGAGGCTCAGTGCTACATACAACGCCAACGAGATATAGCCCAAAGCTTTGGAGCGCCCGCCGAATTGCATGTTGTGAAAAATCCCCTTGCATAGAATAGACCAAAAACTATCACGGTCTGGTCCTGAAGGTGGAACTTTAAGATAGTGCTTACGGCCCAACCAAAAAATAATGGTCGCAATAAACATCAGAATCCCAGGAACTCCAAAGGCGACTGTCGGTCCATATAACTTAAGAGTTAGGGGAGTAAAAATTGTTGAGAAGAACGAACCAAAGTTGATCATCCAATAAAAAAGTCCGTACACTTTGGACAACATATCTGTTTGATCGTGAGTAAATTGATCTCCAACAAAGGCAGAAATACACGGTTTAATACCGCCCGAACCGAGAGCGATCAATCCGAGGCCCGCATACAAACCCCACTCCGATTTTTCAAAGATGGCGAGAGTTGCGTGTCCTGCACAGTAAAAAAGAGATAGATACAAAATGGTTTTGTAACGTCCCCAAAAACGATCGGCGATGTACGCACCAAAAAGCGGTAACAAATAACAAACGCCCATAAAAAGATGCATCACTTCGGTAGCATGTTCGCTCGAAAAACCAAGACCGGCGGCATGAGAGACGGCTGTCACGGTTGCGGCCATCATAAAAGGTACGAGAATGGAGCGCATGCCGTAATAACTGTAGCGTTCACAACCCTCGTTACCGACGATGTACTTAATTTGCGGCGGAAATTTTTCGACCTTTTTCTTCCCCATGACGCCCCCTTTTTGCGGATCTCTTGGCGTAACTGGGCTGGCGCCAAAAGACAACCACAAAACAAGGACCGCCGCTTGACGCAGCGCTTGTTAATATAAAGAATTACAGAGAAGACATGGGCATGTTTTCTAAACGAATGGTTCGTTGTGGAAGGACTATTTTGTGTTTAATAAAAGCCTCGCGCACTTGCTCGCGAAAGGACGACTGTAAAAGCAGCATGGAACTGACTTCTCCCCATACACCAAATTTGACTTCCATAAAATATTCGCCCATTTTTTCGACAATAAATAAAGGCTGCGGTTCTTCTAAGCAGTAAGGATTATTCTCGACGATTTCGAGGAGGATTTTTTTAACTTTATCTAAGTCCTCAGTGAAGGCTAAAGAAAAGACCATGTCGTGACGGCGAATGGGAAAATAGCTGTAATTGGAAACTTGCGCTTTCATCACCACTTCGTTGGGAACACGCACCAGCAGGTTGTCGACGGTTTTGATTCGCATGGATAAAAGATCAATGGATAGCACTTCGCCCTTCACACCCGAGACCTCGATCAAGTCCCCCACCACAAATGGTTTTTCAAAAATCATAAAAAGACCGCTGATTAAATTCGACACCGATGTTTGCGCGGCAAAACCGACCGCTAAGCTCAGCACCCCGGCCGCGCCCAAGACCACTTTGAGGTCCGCGCCAAAAATTTTAAGAATCACCAAGAGTGTGATGATAAACAGAGCATAGCGAATCAATTTTTGGACAACAAACAGTCGCTGCTTATCTTGTGAGTCGCGAAAATAAAAAGCGATGGGGATCGAGATTAAACGATTGAGAAAATAACCAATCACCAGGACCAGTAAACACTTCATGACTTGTACGATCAGTTCACTACTTACAAAACTTGATAAACTAGGAATTTCAATCATCACGACTTCCGAAGAAATATGTTATGGGATTTAAAATCGAAGCATCCGCCTTGAGGCGCGGCCCTGCAAGAAAAGTCAAATTCTCTTGATCTTCTTTGGCAATGATATCCACGTCTTTGATATGCCCCGAGGAATCACGAATGTAATGAATCACACTGGTGAGAAAATGACCGTCTTCATTTTGATAAAGCGAAAGATAAGGTGCTGGCACTTTCAGGCGTTCCACATGGAGAGAATCATCTCCACGATTTTCGATAATCAACTGCGAGGTTGCTCGATATGGTCTTTGCACTAATTCCCGACGATCCAAAACAGCTTTAATGCGCGTAGAATAACAAACCTCACCCACAATGGTCGATTCCCCAAACCATGTACGTGGACTTTGTAAAACAGGAATTTCTTCGATGAGTGCATAAGGCTCTTCTAACTCCACGCGCACAAAGAGCGGAATGCTCATGTAAATTTTGACTGTTTCTCCTGGTAAGACCATCAGCGGTTTTGTTGGCTTGGCAACAAAAGCCCGATCTCCAAGTATAGGAGTGAGTTTGATAAAACTATTGCTCGGGCGCGAATAAGTGTAACGAATTTGCGACTGCATATCTTCAGGCACGCTGCCATTGAATGGTAATTCAAAAAGAAAAGAATTATCCATATAGTCGTTGGAGCTCTTCCAACTCACTCGCCACTCTTGGAAAAAGTGACCCACATACAGATCCAAAGGACCAAACCGTAAATGCAGGATTTGCCCCATCTCGAGTTTGACTGGATGTTGGAAAACCTGCAGTTCCATTAAATATCCTTGTAAGCTTCTATAAACTTGGAAGGCTTGCGACTTTCATAAGTCCAATCTGAAAGTTTATAGGAGGTTTGTTCCTTCTGAATCATCTGCTCCACATAACCAATTAAATACAGTGAGGAGCCCATGGTCTCTGCGATCTTTTCTAAATCCTCTGGCGGTATAAGTAAACACGCGCCACCGCGTATCAGTTGCGGCTCCCACAATAAATACTGTGATTCGGGAAAAGCTTCTCCTCGCCCCGACCAATAACGAAATCCTCTTTGCCAGTTTCTTTCAATCAAAGCGTCCATGGGTTTTTCTTTGAGAATTTCATTGACGCCCGTCCAGCGCGGCAGCTGACTGAGATTAATGCATATTTTCCAACCCTCTGGGCTGATGTGACGAACCAGATCGTTGATCAAACCCCATTCACTGAGCGGCATCAACGAACCCTGCGGTGCCAGCGAAGAAATTTTCTGCACCGTGGATTGCACCGTTTTTTCGAGCGGTGCCCACAACTCATCCATCCACTCACCCTGCCACATAGAACGCCCTTGATGCGACAAAAGAGCATAAAGTCCGAGCGGACGAAGAAGCGCCATGTAGGCCATCGGCTGTGGAACCGCCATTTTGCTCAACGGCCCTTGCGCGCCGAGAGAAAACTGCACTGTGTTCATCTCTTGACTGCACAAATGAATTTTCACATGCAGACGATCTTTTCCCGCCCTCGATGCGCCAATCACAATTTGACTTAAAATTTCCACATCTTTAATACTGCTCGGCGCACTTACATACAAACGTAAATATTGTGGAGTGCCATTACGCAAATAACACTCGTCAATCAAATCCAAACACGAATGGTAGGAAGAAAGATAATGGTCATTAAAAACATCTTTGTATTCTTTCTCAAACCAACCAGAAACAGAAAATGTCGTATTTAAGGTCTCCGCAAAAATCTGATGCATTTCTTGCTCACTTAAATCCAAAGACAAACGCTTTTTGAGGGCTTCGACAAAATAATTGTCTTCGATAACCGTGTACACGCGCGCTTGCTTTTGTTCCTTCACTGCACGGAGATCCGCCAAATTCTTTTTGAGAGCCGATTGATGATCGAGGTACGTCTTTTCACTTTGTGTGACAAAACCCCAACGGGTCTGAACGGCTTTTCCGTCGATGTAAATAACTTCTTTTTTATTAATTTTAGGAATATCTCTTTTGACCTGCACACTTTCGTTATTAAAAAGGGCCGCAATGGCCGTGGCATGATCGTCCACATCGCGCTCTGTGGTCGTCTGACCGATGGCCTCACCACTGGCTAAAATATCGGGGTGATTTTTAAGCACAAAATGAGGATGGGCATCTAAAAAGCCATCCGAAGTGAGTGGTAAACCTGATGACTTGACCCATTGAGGAAGGATGGACGGCGTGGTGAAAAAGATAATGTCCGCAACAAACGTTTGGCGCGGCTCTAAAACATTCACCAGTGTCGACTCTATGACATCTCCCACAACAAAAGAGGTGCGAATGAGCACATCTTGTTTTTTGAGTTCTTTCTCTAAGGTCTTACGGAGCAGAGGTTGATAGTGCGGAAGTAGCGCCTCTTGCTTTTCAAAAATCTCCCACTGAACATCGGCACAGTATTTTTTCAAACGCTCGGGCAAATAGCGACTGAGCACCACGGCGGCTTCGCCACCCCCGACCACAGCCACACGGAAACGATGGGGACGAATTTTTGCCAAACCTTTTTCAAGATCTTGAAGTTTTTGAAAAAACGAAACCAGTTCCTTCGTATAAAAACCATTATCTAAAAAACCCTTAGGATGATGTGTTTGTGGTTCGCCAATGTCGTCGATGGATAAAAAGTCGTATTGAAGATTGGCACGATCAGAAAACTTCAAAAGTTTTTGTTCTGTATCTATACCTGTCACTTGCGATTGGATAAAAGTCACTCCCGCTAATGTACAAATTTTACGCAAATCTATCATCGCATCGGCAAGGGGAAGTCTTCCCGTCAGTACTTCCTCAAAGGCAGGTGCGTAAAAAACATGCGGATGTTGATTGACCAAAACGATCTCAACGTTAAAATTTAGATTTTTAGTTTTATGACGAACCGCTTGGATATGGCTCAGACCGCCACCTAGTAGAACTATACGCACTCAATCACCTCCGTGAGATCGCTAGCGTTAACCTCGAATCGAGATTGCAAATTCATTCTTCTTGAATGAATTCGAGATTTTATAAATCCCGATCTCTTCCAGTTTAAAACGTTGCCTCACTGAGTCAATGATATTCAAATTTATTTCGCAGGACAGCAGCGTTCTCCTCATCATTACAAAAAGTAATTAATTCACTTCTGTTTTAATAATTTTTCTAATTAAGTTTTTAAACCTACAAAGGAGTGCATAGGGAGAATCATTTATGAAAAAAAGTCTTTGTTTAAGTATTTTATTTTTAACTCCATGGGCATGGGCTGAAAACATCACAGAAAACCTCGAGCTCACTTCTCTTCAAGCGCCCCTCACCCACATTCAACTCGATGATCGCCAGTTTGCACAGAACGTAGAAAAAGCTTATGTACAAATTGATATGCCCAACCAAGAGATCCACATCATCCTCCGCCAACAAAATCACTGCCAGACCGCCACGGACAATGATGCTCCCTGCGTGATGATGCGCCCTTCGGATCGTACAATTTCTCTGCCACTGATTTCGCAAGAAAGAGACGCTTGCGGTATCATCACATGGGTTGCTGACCGTGACTCTCGCGCGCAAGATGGCCCTCGCGAAACAATCGTCATTCTCGACCACAGCAAGATGGTTTGTCGCATTTATGTACCAAGGGATGAAATCACCCAAGTACGTTATACTTACTTAATGGAAGGTCGTAAGATTCAAGGTTTATATGAGTCGATCTTTGCGGGTTCTGCGCTGGAAGCCATTCTTTTATAAGAGCGTTGTTCTTTTGAGTTTTCTATTTTTAAAAATACAAAAAGGAGATCTTGTGAGATCTCCTTTTTTTTGCTTTTAAGACAAGCTTCGTCTCAATTAGTAGCCTGTGTTGTAGCCGGTGCCGTAATTACCATAACCTTCTTCGCAATGGTAAATTTCTCCAGCTCTGATGTAAGCCTCTGGATCACGACACTCTACATAAATCGCTTGTGGATTACGACAATCGACCACATCCATATAACCAGCTTGATAGTTCGTATAATAAACCAAACCAATACACTGATTTTCATAACCACCGTTATTGTAGTTATCATCATCACAATACACGTTGGAGATTTGCTGTCCGGTATTTCTATCCATACAATAGCTGCCTTGATAGTAATAACGGTCTTGCGCAACCGGCGCTGCACCACCACCGCCACCACCTTTGCTACATGCTGTAGCTGCCATGGCGAATGCAATGAGCATCATTAAAAATTTAAAGCCTTTCATATTTACCCCACTTTTTATATTCACACCCTTCCTTAGTACAAATTGCGATCCTAAAGTTGGCATGGCATAAGCTATTGATATTGTTTATTTATTTAGATTCTCAAAAAAGACTGACACCTGGGCAAAACAGTAAATTGTTAAGCAGCTGTCAAATGTTTAAACGCAGATCCTTCGGCTTCGCCTCAGGATGACAGGTGAACACCTAATGCCCAGATCGATCCCCGTCGCCCTGAGGCGGAGCCGAAGGATCTCTGCTTTAATGATCGTGGGGATTCAACAGTGATTGTTGGTAGAAGTTCATCAGAATATGCTCCACAACCCGCGCTAGATGAGCCTTTTCCATGCCTATATCTTGATTGAGCTGATCCACCAGTTCATGGAAGCTCAAGTTTTTCTTTAACAAATGCGCGACCTTTGCATTGAACACAAAAGCTTCTTCCAAACGCATGGTCTGAACTGGAATATCGATCTTTCTTTGTGGATCCTGAAGCCATTCTGGTAAAGGCAAACGCTTTTGCATTTCCACTTCTGGTCCGTCCGCAACCTTCTCCACTACAAATGAATATACGCGCTCTTGACGATGACTATTACTACTCGGTGATTGCAAATAAGGTCCATACTCATAAGACGACTTCACCATCTTAAAACCGAATTTCTGTAGAAGATAATTCACTTCCTCGAGGGAGTAATAATCTCGCAGTCGTGGATTATTAAAACCAAGAGGGCCGTGATTCACCCACAATCCCCCCTGCGGTAGATGATGGTTGATCTTACTGAGCAACGCCGAAAAATCCATATCCACCACATCGATCAACCAGGGTGTTAAAATCACTCGGGCTTGTGGCCAGAGGAAGGATTCCTCCGTGATATCCCCCAGAACCAACTCAAAACCACTGCGCACAACGGAAGGTGCCTTCAAAACTCGGTCTATCGCAAAATCTGCAGACGTTGATGGCACAATGGGAAACTCGCACAGAGTGAGACTCTCACCCTGGATTATTTTTTTTACCAACAAATGAAACAAAGGATTGTAATCAACGGCATAGGTTTTTCCAAAAGGGAGGGCTTGATGCAGATCGTACGCCAGACGAGAGGCCCCCGAGCCTAAAACCAATAAATCATCTTGAGATGTTACATCTTGTCCCTTTAAAATTTCTTGGACTGAGATCCTGGCGCTTTGATTCTCAGGATCTCCCCAACACCAATCACGAAATAAATTATCAATATTTTGTGCGAGAAAGCTTGAGCCATTTTGCAAAGCCACAGAACTCATAAACTGTCGTTGATCGATTTTTTTCCAACCCAGAGGAGCAAGTAAAATTTCATAACGATGAATTTGTTCCTGCAAATGCTGATGAATATTTTTAAGTCGATTGCGGGACAACTTCAATATGTCAGGCTGCCGCAAAATGTTTTCCACATTTGCGGAGTGAACTCTCATCTCATAAATAAGTTTGAACGCTTCGAGCGCCCAATGGGCCTGCGTCTTTTCTTGATCAGTGTAATGACAGGAAATGTCCTGCAACATCCAAGAACTCATCACTTGAGTTTGAAAGACAACCCGGCCAAGGTCAATGGCGGAGTTTAGATCCAGCTCTAATCCAGTTTACGAAGTTGGAACCTATCTGTTAGCGGAGCTTCGTAAAACAGCTTATTAAGACCTCCAGGACTGGATGCGAGTTCATCCATTTCTAAAAGGTCGCAACTATCTGCTTCACGGTTTGCGGCGTGGTAATGTATGTAACGGTAAAAACTCTCCACCATACAGGCCCGCGCTTTACCACTCTCAGAAATGAGCTCATGGAATTCCGCGGAGCTAGAAATACTTCGCGAATCATGCAGCGTCACTTGCGGTTGAACAACGGGATCCACCGGTATTTGATTTAACAATTCACCACTGACTGGATCAAAAACTTTTTCCACCGTGCGAAAGCGACCATACCCATCAAAATTTTCCAAAGAAAAACCAAGCGGATTGATCGCTACGTGACAACCCATACAGGCTGTCGAAGCTGTTTTATTTTCAAAACGCACTCGCGTCGACAAAGTTGGATCAAATACAGGATCTCTGACCATGGCAGCTATGCTCGCCGGTGGCGGCGTTATTTCTTCACATAAAAATTCACGTCGAACACGTAAACCTCGAATGATGGGACTGGTATCGACGTTCCCGGATATTAAAAATGCCGCACGGTTAAGAAGTCCGGCACGTTGTTTTTGTGGAAAAGCAACCATCGTATCCGACGCTGGGTTGTAGGCGGCCACACCATACAGACTTGCAAGATCGGCATTGGATGCAAATGAATATGGACTCAAAAATAAATCTTCAAAACTCCCCTGCCCTTGATTCAAATAATAACGAGTCATGTTTGTGAGTTCCGCAATCAAACTGTCGCGCTGGAGGGTTTGGCCACTGGTAAAGGCTTTTATTGGCGCAGAAGAGCCTGCGACAGGATGTGCAACACGCTTATAGGCCATCCATCCCTCAAAAAATTTATCTGCCGAATACGTTGCCTGTAGAGGATAGGTGGAAATCAATCTTTTTATTTCCGAACGAATCACTTCTTTTTGCATGATGCTTCCATCTGCCGCTTTAGCTAAAAGAGCCGCATCAGGGGCTTGTTTGACAACATGAAACGAAATACGACTCGCTAATTCATAAGGCGATACTTTTAAAATACCACTTTTAACCGCACTTCCCTCTAACTCCGTTTGAAAAAGAAAACTAGGATGCATCAAGAGGCGCGTTAAGAGAGACTTCCATTTTCCAGCCATATCTGAACTCATTGTGGCAATTTCTACCTCAGTTAATGGTCGACGGAGAATTTGCATTGCTTTTTGTGTTAAAAATGCACTCACACATGAAGCACTCGGTGTTGTCGAAATGGAGGCACAACTTCCCGCAAACGCCTTCAATCGTGTATCTGATTTGACAATCTCAGTCGCCAGACCTCGAGCTACAGTGTAATAGGCGGCCGTATGACCTTCTGTTATACCATAGTCATCTGAATCAAATTTAAGTCCACTGTCTTCTGGGACAGACATCAACAATGCCGCCATTGCTGCCTTGACCGTTGTTAGCTCTGTCGTTGGCAATGTCGACACCAAGAGGTAAACTGATTGTGTATATTCATATTTGCTGAGACGTCGCGCGGAGGTCGGCGAAGGTTCCGCATTGGGATTACATTTATAAACGGTTTGCATTCCGTTGGAGTTCATCAAAACATTCGATGACGAAGTATGTAGCGCCGGACCGCAGTTTTGAAAAAAAACAAGCGATACAGTAGCTACATAAAAAATAAGAAATTTAGATCGTCGGTGTAAAATAAATGCCCCTTTATTTAACAATCAACGGCAACATATTACCGCTTTCGCGAATCACATCTTTATGAGGATGTTCGTTATTATCTGTTCGTAACGTACTCCACCATTCACTGCCCGGCGGAGCATAAATCAAATCAGCTTTTGCATACTCTTTAAGATAGGGATTTGAATCCTTAAGACCCATGGCCTTGAGAATTGTAATGATCAATTGATTATAGAGAATCCCCGGTTGCCCATACTTAGTGCTCACGCCACGCTGACGATAGTCGACAAACTGACCTGACTTAAAGAATCCACCAGCTCCACCCGCTAAGAGAATATTGCGGTCCCAGTTTTTATGATAACCCGTCGAATTTTGATTTCCAAACATGATGAGTGAGTTATCTAAAAAAGTAGATCCCGATCCTTCATCCACGTCGAGCTTTGCCATTAAAGGAACAATGGCTTTATCCACAAACCAGCGCATGGCATTCCCCACCTCGGCGGTTTTTCCATCATGTCCCCACGTATGGAGATTATCAAAAGAGTAGGCGCCTTGTGTTTCCAAAGCTAAAATTCCCGTCAGTGTAGCGACACTTGTTCGCCCACACTTCAGTCCCGAAGCAAGCACACTTGTGTAAAGATCTAAAAATACTTCTCGATCGAGATTTGTTGGAAGGCTGCCCATAGTTGTGCTATTGGTCGGTTTTGCTGGCGCAGAACACACGGCAGAACTGACCGCAATTATTTTTTTCTGTGTTTCATGCAATTCCGTTGTGAACGCATCCAATCTTTGTTTATCTGTCGATGCAATATTGCGATGGCTTAAAAGAGATTTCAAATCACTGAGTGTTTGATCGATCAATGTTTGTGATTCTAATTGCTCAGATGTAGGACCCGTTGCCCCCACAGGTGGCGTGGATGGTCCAAAAAGAAGATTAAATAAAGCCACAGGATCGGAGGGCCCCGAAACATGTTTAAGACCCGTAGAGATATCTCCTGGCACCACCTGACCCATACTGCGCATTCCATAACCAACGACTGATCTTACCACGGGAGTTGTTGCATAGACCTCAGGTGAGTAAGCCAACAACTGATCAATAAATGGAACGGCTGGGTATTGCTCCATTACATCTTCGACTGTTTTATTAGGATCGGCGTAATCCCCGCCGCGGGTGTAGCGCATATGACCGAGCTGCGTGGCCTCTCCGTGTGTAAAGCCAATGGGACAATCTAAACCTCTTAGCAAAGTCAATTTAGAAAGATACGGATTGAGTAATGAAGAATACACTTTGGAAATAGAGCCCAATTCTGGAGACACACGAAGATTCGTAGAATAAATACTGTGACCAGATTGGGGAAATGTCGTGGCTATATCTGCCTGATATGTTGGGTAGAGATCTGCATTGGAATATCCACCGAGTGGCACCCACGAGCCTATAAATCTTTTTTGTATAGGAACTGTCTGACCCCATGCTTCGCGCGACCACAAAGATGGTAAAAATGGAAGCGCGACAAACGTCTTTGCTCCACCAATAAGAAACTGCCGACGGGACTTGTTGTTGGTGTACATATCCCAATTGATATGCAATTTTTCGTCCAAGTTATTGATTTCTTATGAGACATTTTCATTCGGTGAAAACGAATTAAACAGCTCCATTCACTGGTGTCTCATGTTGGCGCGACGAGGTTTTTGACAGCGTATAATTTGTAAGCAGATTTCTTTTTTTTATCCTTCATGGCGCGCTGCGATTTTTCATTCACAAAAGAGTCAGTCATACTAACAATTATGTTACAGAAAAAGTCTCTTCTCCTCCTCATTGTCTCTACATTTCTCGGTTGCCTGATTGGTTATTTATTTATTTCCATCGCTAGCAACAATTCGCCATTTTCAGACGAAAATTTGTTATCTGAAAATGGAACTCCCGTACTTGATCTCCCCGCCCCTTCGTTGGAAGAAGAATTTCCGCATACACTTCCACCGCGCTCGAGTTTGTTTCAAGCTCTACGCGAGCTCCAAGTCGACCCAGCGACCATTCATGCTCTCGTGGAAGCTTCGAAGCCGGTGTACAATCTTTCCAGATTGCAACCAGGAATTCGCTTCCAACTGACTTACGACACGTTAAGCGGTACCCAACTGACTCAAGTGCAATTTCATATATCCGCATTGGAAAAACTCACACTACGCAAAGAGCACACCGATTGGGTTGCTGAAAAATTTGTCGAACGTGTGGACCTCAAGACTGTGCATTTTATGGGAACTGTGAACTCCAGCCTGTGGGATTCCGCTGTCAAAGCTGGTATGGATCCAGATCTTGTCTCTGAACTCGCCGATATTTTTGGTTGGGAAGTGGATTTTGCGCGCGAAGTGAGAGTGGGAGATAGTTGGCGTCTTTCGGTAGAGCAAAAAATGGTGAAAGGAAAACCCATTGGCTGGGGAGCGATTCTCGCGGCGGAATACATCAATGCCGGCGAATCACACAAAGCCGCATTATTTCGTAAAGACGGCGAAGACCGTGGTTACTTCACTCCCCTGGGACAAAGTTTACGTAAAGTCTTTTTGAAAAGTCCTATTCGCTATGGACGCATCACTTCGGGTTTTAAACGTCGCCGCTTCCATCCTGTTCTACAAATCTATCGTGCCCATCAAGGCGTAGATTATGGCGCACCCATTGGCACACCCGTTCGCGCTGTGGGTGATGGCAATGTGATTTTTGCTGCACGCAGTGGCGGTGGCGGCAATATTATCAAGGTTCGTCACAATGCCACATATCAAACGGCCTACAAACATCTCAATGGTTTTGCAAAAGGGATTCATAGCGGCGCTCGTGTGAAACAGGGACAAGTGATTGGCTATGTAGGAAACACCGGCCTCTCCACTGGCCCCCATCTGCATTTTGAGTTTTACCAAAATGGTGCCTACATTGATCCCCTAGGAAAACGTTTCCCTTCCGCAGAGCCCGTGCCCAGCGATCAAATGACATTTTTCAAAAACCTCGCCGAAGAATTTTTAAAAACACTTCCCGAATGGAAAGCCGCCACCAGTGGCGGCACAGAAAAATCGTATCCCACGGCCGTTAACTAAAATACGCTCTGCATACTGATATCTGAATTCAACACGTTATCCGACGAGGCCGTGATAGTCATTTAACTGACCGACAATGGTTCATAGTGAGTCTTTTAGCAGCTTTGCTTTGAAAAGTGACTCCCTTTTAAATATAATAAAAGGAACGGGGGGAGACTCAAATGAAACCCAGATATCATTCTTTGTTTTTTTCCCTTATCTGCTTAGTTGTTTTTCTACCTTTTCAGAACTGTACAGAATTATCGAGCGATCATGAGGGAAATAACATAAACAATGTCGTTTCTTCTGAAGAAGAAACTGACTCTGACACTCAGGAAGAATCAGACGATGAACCTACAATCATAACTGATCCTGGCGAAACTGTCGGTCACTGCTTAGAATATGACAATACTTATAACCCTCAAGATTTTGATCATGTATTAGAAAATTTCGACCAGACAACCACTCTTCGTTTAGAGGGTAGTCAATGGGACAATACACTTGTTCAAAACTGTAAAATCCACGATACTGGAGATGATGGCATCTTTTTAAGAGATGTTAAAAATGTTGTTATCACTCATTGTGAAATATACAACATACAAGGGCATTCAGGAATCCGAACAAGTATATCAGGAGTCACTCACAACATTACTATTGATAGAAATTATATCCATAATCTCGACAACAATGGAATCAATCTACCTCAGCGGGCCAGCGAGGGAGTTAGCTCTATCAACGCAAGGGTTACCAACAATAGAATAGCTGATTCTGGGTTAAAATCCTCAAACGGTTTAACTCACCACATTTACAGTCAAAGCGAAGAAATTATTATTTCAGGAAATAGTTTAAGTGGCCAAAGAGATGGCAATGGAATTTCACATCGTTCGTCTGGACAGATTTCGTGCAACAAAATCAGCGGCACTTCCCTTGCGGGAAAACCTGGTATTCGATATTATTCTGATCACTCAACGGGCGTCTCCAAAACACTTTCTATTTTAAAAAACTACGTTCAAGATCAAGCGGTAGGTATTAATATCTTCAAACCCGTCCAGAGTTATGATGGAGATACCAGCCTAGATCATGTTGTTAAAAATTTTGTTATCCAAAATAATATACTGACTGGAAATACGGTAGGGATCTCTATCGACAGCCAATACCAATCCGCGCCATTTACTCTTCAGTCACAATAAATTTCGGTAGGATAAATCCCACCGAAACAGGCTGAGCAGAATGTTTTTGTATTTTCTGATTGCGCCGCTTGGATAAGGCCTTCGTCGGAAACATAAGCCAAGCTATCCGCCCCGATAAAATCGCAGATTTCTTTTACAGATTTAGTTGAAGCAATCAGTTCCGATTTTTGGGGTGTATCCACGCCGTAGTAGCACGGACTCACCGTCGGTGGTGCGGCAATACGCATATGAACTTCTTTGGCGCCGAATTGGCGGATCAGACCGACAATTTTTTTGCTCGTTGTTCCACGCACAATGGAATCATCTACGACGATCACCCGCTTGCCTTTGAGAATTTCCAACTGCGGATTGAGTTTAATCTTTACACCAAAGTTACGGATATTCTGCTTGGGCTCAATAAATGTGCGTCCAACGTAATGATTGCGAATAATACCCAACTCAAAAGGCAGACCACTGGCTTCGGAATAACCCAAGGCTGCAGGAACACCACTGTCTGGAACGGGGATCACGATGTCTGCGTCTACGGGATTTTCCCGCGCTAATTGTCGTCCTAACTCTTTACGAACTTGGTAGACACTTTTTCCAAAAACTTTAGAGTCTGGTCTAGCAAAATACACGTATTCAAAAACGCAGGGACGGAGAGTCTCTACCTTTTTAAAATTCACAGTGTAAGCACCCTTGCTGTCGCACCAAAAAATCTCTCCTGGCGCAATTTCACGTACGAATTCGGCGCCAATCAGATCAAACGCACAGGTTTCCGAAGCCAACACCCAAGCCGTTCCCGCTTCGTTTTTGAGTTTACCTAAAACTAACGGACGAAATCCATGGGGATCGCGCATACCAATCATCATGTCGTGACTTAGCATAACCATGCTGTAAGCGCCTTCGAGTTTAGGTAATTCTTCTTTGAGACAATCTATCAAGTTATTACTTTTATTGCGTGACACCAAATGCAGAAGAATTTCTGTGTCATTAGTCCCTTGGAAGATCGATCCTACCGACTGCAATTCACGACGTAACTTAGCACTGTTCACGATGTTTCCATTATGAGCGAGGGAAACGGGGCCATTATAAAGCACCGCTTTGAGTGGCTGAATATTAAAACGTTCGTTTTCACCAGTGGTGGAGTAACGATTGTGGCCAACGGCTGCTAAACCTTTCAAACGATCTAAATCAGTTTCCTGAAAAACATCAGCCACCAAACCAAAACCTTTGTGTTCAATGTGTTGGTTTTCTTCATTGAGAGAAATAATTCCTGAGGCTTCTTGTCCACGGTGTTGAAGAGCATAGAGACCCAAGTAGGCCATACGACTGGCCTCTGAGTGATTCCAAATTCCAAAGACAGCACATTCATCACGCCAAGTTTTCAAATGAATCCTCCCAGGATTTTCCATAAGCAGTACAAATTTCATCAGTCGAAAGCGAAACATCATCCCAAGTGAGCGAAGCTTTTTGAGTCTGGCCAATTTTCTCCCAACGTAAAGCAGGAACTTTTGCCAGTTCTTTTTCCAAATCCGTCGCCTTTTTTGTGGTCACAACAATTTGATACAAAGGCTCGGTGAAACGATTTTGCTTCGAAGTGATTTTTGCACCGACGCCACGCAAACTCATACGCGCCAATGCATAGAATAGACCAAATTTTCCCACCACACGAGCACTGCTAAAGAGATCGGAAGAACCCCACACCGTCAGAGTTTTTACAAAATCTGCAAAACCTTCTTGGGTTTTATTGAAGGAGGCCGCCATCTTCTCGCCGCGCATTTCCGCCAGCATTCCCGTCGTCCAGCTGTCCGACCACGTCAGTGTGTACACCGACTCGCCCTCTTGGGTAAAATAAGACTGGGGAATCGTGTTGATTGACTGGCGCAATCCCACCAAACCCGTGCTTGGTGTTGGAGAAATATTTTTACTTTTGGTTTCGTTATAGAAGCTGACGTTACCGCTGATGATTGGAGCCGTGAGTGTTTCACACGCACTGTTCATTCCCTGGAGAGCGGCCACAAACTGAGTCATGGTTTCAACTTTTTCAGGATTTCCAAAATTTAAACAATCAGTTACAGCCAAAGATTCAAATCCCAACACGGCTAATTGTAAGGCCGGATGAGCCACAGAATCCCAACCACCCATAGCAGGGTCTAAGCGCATAATGTGTGGACGACAACCGAGAACAACGGCCAGCGCTCGTCCCGACTCTGGTAATCTCACCACACCGACCGCATCACTGCAATCGCGCGCGGTCGCTGCACCGACACGCTGATCATACTGACGGTAAATCCATTCTTTGGATCCGCCGTGCTCAGAGCGCAAGGTGGACAAAAGAGTTTGTTTTGCATCTCCTTGCTCCTTTGGCGCTGCTGTCGCTGATTCAAATGGGCATTGATACTTTTCATAAGGACGTTGATACTGAGGGGCATTGCTGACAATCACTGTAGGATCCATATCGGTGATCACTTCCCCATGCCAACGCAATTGAATGTTGGGTCCCGTGGTGACTTTGCCAATCACCGAAGCATCCAAACCCCAACGCTCAAAAACTTCTTGCAATGGAGCAAGCTGTTTTGGCTCGCAGATGAGCAACATTCTCTCCTGGCTTTCCGATAACATAATATCTTCCGGCGTCAGTGTGGAATCGCGCAAAGGCACTCGATCCAAATCCATCTCGATACCTACGCCGCCTTTTTCTGCCATTTCAAAAGTGGAGCTGGTCAATCCCGCAGCGCCCATATCTTGTATCGCGACGACAAGATCTTTTTTCATCACTTCTAAGCACGCTTCAATCAATAGTTTTTCAAAGAAAGGATCGCCGATTTGCACGGTAGGGCGCTTAGCGGCCGAGTTTTCATCGAAAGACTCACTGGCCATACTCGCTCCGTGAATACCATCGCGACCCGTTTTTGCTCCCACATACACTACTAAATTTCCCACTCCTTTGGCTTGCGAGAGACAAATAGGATCATTTTTGCCAAAGTAACCAACGGCCATGGCGTTGACGAGAATATTTTCGTTATAAGAAGAATGAAAGTGCGTTTGTCCCGTAATCGTCGGTACACCCACGCAGTTTCCATAACCACCAATTCCGCGCACCACACCATCCACCAAAGAACTCATGCGATGGGCTTTAGGTTCACCAAAACAAAGATAATTAGCGAGAGCAATGGGCCGCGCGCCCATAGTGAAAATATCTCGCAAGATTCCCCCCACACCGGTGGCAGCGCCCTGATAGGGCTCAATAAAACTTGGATGGTTATGACTTTCCATTTTGAAAGCCACTTTTTCCCCTTCACCTAAATCCACAATGCCGGCATTTTCGCCAAAACTTTGCAGAACGCGAGGAGATTGGCTAAATAGTTTTTTCAAATGGACTTTGGAACTTTTATAGCTGCAATGTTCACTCCACAAAGCAGAGAACAGGGCCCATTCCAATCCTTGCGGATCGCGGCCGAGAAGTTTTTGAATCTGTGCGTATTCAGACTCATTCAATCGATACTGTTTTAATTTCGCTTGTAATTCGCTCATCATACTTCCTAAATATTTAAAGGCCTAAAAATAATAACGTCCATCAGAACTGCCCATCCAATCAAACAAAGCGCGCTCCGGATGTGGCATCATGGCCACGACATTTTTTTTCTCATTCATCACGCCGGCAATATCAAAAACGGAACCGTTGGGATTTTCTTCGTATGTACAAAACACTTGCCCGCGATCTTGCAGCTGCTTGAGACCGTCATCAGCAATGATATATCGACCATCTGCATGGGCGATGGGCATTTGAGTTACCTGACCCGCTTTGAGCTTTTGGCCAAAACGTTGGTGAGCATTGTGAGTTTTTAGACGCACGACTTTATCAATAAAACGCTGTCCAGAGTTACGCACAAGGGCGCCCGGTAAAAGATGAGCTTCACACAAGATTTGAAAACCATTGCATACACCAAAAATCGGAAAGCCTTTGTCGGCGGCTTCACGCAAGGATTTCATCGCTGGAGCGTGAGCTGCCAAGGCGCCCGAGCGCAGATAATCACCGTAACTAAACCCACCGGGGACTACAAAGCCCGCAAAGTCTTCGGGTTTAAATAAATCCTGGTGCCACAAAAATTGGGGTTTATGTCCGCTCTCTTCGACAGCTTTATAGATATCCCAGTCACAATTGGTGCCAGGAAAACGAAGAACACCAATGCTTTGACTCACGAAAGCTCCTCGACTTGATAAGTTTCAATCAATGTATTGCACAATAACTCTTCGGAAATTTTCACCGCTTGCGCTTTCGCGTGACTCGCATTCTCGGCTTCGAGTTGTAAAATAACAAACTTTCCCACTTTACAATCCACCACCTGAAAGCCTTTGGATTTTAATGTCATACCTACGGCGCGTCCTTGCGTATCGAGGACTTCGGCTCTTGGCATAATACGTACACCCATTTTAAACATACTGACTCCATTTGTTTTGAATTCGATTCCACACGTCTTGATATTTTTCTTTCACTTGTCCTAAATCGCGGCGAAAGCGATCTTTGTCTAATTTCTCGTCTGTTTCCGCGTCCCACAATCGACAGCTGTCGGGAGAGATTTCATCGCCGAGAACTATTTCGCCTTTTTCGTTTTTGCCAAATTCTAATTTAAAATCGACAAGCTTGATTCCGCATTCGCGAAAAAAGGAAATCAACGCCGTATTAATCTTCAAAGCCACCGACTTTAACTCTTCTAGTTCTTTTTGCGAATCTACCGTTTTTAACAAGAGAGCTTGGTCATCACTGATAAAAGGATCCGCTAGCTCATCTTTCTTGTAGTAAAACTCAACCAAGGGTTTTTCCATCGCTGTGCCCTCAACCATTCCCAACTTTTTGGCTGTAGAGCCGGCCATGATATTACGAACCACAACTTCTAAAGGAATCATCGAGAGTTTTTTAGTCACAATGGATGTTCGCGATAGTTTTTCGACAAAATGGGTCGGCACACCTTTGACTTCGAGATACTCAAAGATGCTACAGGTGATCAGGCAATTGAGCTCGCCCTTGCCATCTAATTCTTCTTTTTTAAGCGCATTAAATGCCGTGAGTTGATTTTTAAACTCTTGGATGACGACGTCGTCGTTTCCCTCTACAGCAAAAATCGTTTTCGCTTTGCCATCGTAAATTTGTGATGTTTTTGTCCACATCATACGAGCTCCCCATTCTTTTCCGCGCGCAAGGCGGCAAAAATTCTTTTGGTGTTTTTTAAATGTCTTTCACCTGAAAAAATAGACTTCACTGTCGTAGCATCAAAATATTTTTGAGTTTCGGGATTCTGCAACAGAGTGGATTGCAAATGCTCCCCTGGTTTCAACTGATGACTGGCGGCTTGCACAAGTTTATAGGCCTCTTCTCGTGATACACCTTGATCGACGATATGAAGCAATAGATGCGAGCTAAACAACTGTCCTTGCGAGAGATCCATATTCTGTTTCATTTGCTCTTCATTGATCTGCAATTGCGCTATCAAACTGGCCAAACGATCGCTGGAGTAGTCGGCGAGAATAAAAGCGTCGGGAAAAATCACACGTTCAGCGGAAGAATGGGAAATGTCCCGCTCGTGCCAAAGCGCCATATTTTCCAGTGCTGTGAGTGCATACCCACGCAACAGACGAGAACAACCCGTCAAATTTTCAGCGGCGATAGGATTTTTTTTGTGAGGCATAGCACTGGAGCCTTTTTGTCCGCGACTAAAACCTTCTTGCGCTTCATTGACTTCGTTGCGCTGAAGATGGCGAATTTCTACGGCGAGACGCTCGAACCCCCCACCAAGCAAGGCGATGGCGGTCATCACTTCCGCATGGCGATCGCGCGGGATCACCTGCGTGGCCACGGTCTCTGGTTTTAAACCAAGACGGTCACAGACCTTTTTTTCAAATTCAGGCGTGAGAAAAGAATAGGTTCCGACAGCACCACTGAGCTTACCGATGGCCACTTGTTCTAAAGCATGAGTTAAACGCTTTTGATGGCGTTGAAACTCAAAATAGAAACCGGCCATTTTATAACCAAAGGTCGTCGGCTCTGCATGCATGCCGTGAGTTCTTCCTGCGCAAATGGTATTTTCGTATTTTAATGCCACAGCTTTAAGACTTTGCAAAAGGCGCGAAAGAGATTCCGTCAGAACCCCACCCGCTTTTTGGATTTGTAAACTCAAGGCTGTATCTAGGACATCCGAGCTGGTGAGGCCATAATGAACAAAGCGCCCCTCTGGACCTATGTTCTCTGCCATATTGCTGACAAAAGCGATCACATCGTGGCGTGTTTCTTTTTCGATTTCTAAAATACGATCCACTTGAAAACTGGCTTTTTGAGAAATTTTTTGAGCCGCTTCCAGTGGAATCAAACCCATTTCCCCTTGGGCCAAGGCCACAGCAACTTCCACTTGCATCATGTTGGCAAAACGGGACTCACTCGTCCACAACTCACCCATTTCTTTTCGTGTATAGCGGTCAATCATGGACGCGTCTCCGATACTTTTTTTGTTTCCGTTAAACCTTGCAGAATTAAATTTTGTAACGCCCAGTATGTGGAAAAAAGAAAATCATTTACCTTCTCTGTGCCCACATAAAAAAGCCCGTCCGCATACCAAGAGGATTGTTTTTCCCAGGTGGCCGAATCGTAAATAGGAAATAAGGATTGGTAGTTGGCATGAGTCAGTTCTTTGGGTTTTTCCAAGCAGTGTATGGCTGATGCTGAAAATTTGTTTCTCAGAAGTGGTACAATGGAATCATACATTTTGTGGAAATAATCTTCGTTCTGATGAAAATCAAAATAGGATCTCAACCACACATCAAACTCGCCCGCGTTCGAAGTTTTATGCAGAACCAGAAAATTCTCTTCCCACCAAGGATCTTGCGACTTATCTACCAACAACGACCGGACAGGCATCTGTTGTAAAGAAGCCTCTGTCTCTATTTTCACCTGAAAGCGCTGCCAGCAAAAACGGGGACGCAAAATCTCACCACGGACTTGTGCCGCCAAACCTTCGTCAAAAAATGGTGCCATCTCATACGAATTTAAAAAGAAAACAAAAAACGGCGCGCTCCATACTTTGTCGTTAACATGAATAGATTTATTCTCACGATGGATCTGCAAAGAGATAATGTCTTCTGCTTGCAAACTGATTCCGCGCACTTTGGGTCCCGCGCTTTTCAAAACCCAATAATCATGCACAGGGTTCATTGTTGTGCCCGATGTCTCCCAAAAATTGCGCGGCCAATCTATTTTAGAAATAAAATTTTTAAAGATGGGGTTGATCCATTTTTCGTTTTGAAAATACTGTGGAACCCGAAAGGGCCCTTGGGCCTCAAAAGTGCCAAAGTCCGACCACACCGACCATCCCGAATTTTGCAGGTGTTTATCGTAATTTTTATTGAGCCACGCGCCCAACTGGGGATTCATTTTTTCTTCACCGAAAAGGCCAAAAGGTCCCAACATCTCGGCATCGGAACGTTCACCCATTTTTTCTGACCAATCAAAAACGTGCACGTTTTTACCTTGTGCCGTGAGCTGATCAATAAACCAATCTCCACGATGAAATGCATTGAGAACAATCACATCATGCATAACGTCGCTCCACCGCTTGGCGCACCAGTGCGTACTCACACCAATGGACGCGTTCTGTACAGGCGACAAGATCCAAGGAAGGGATTTGAGAAGAAAGCACTGCGGTTTTTTGCAAAACAATATTTCCGCCGTCGACATCTGCAGTCACATGGTGAACTGTGGCGCCGATATTTTTCTTTTCAGTAAATGCTCTCTCAATACTTTTGAGTCCAGGAAATTCTGGCAAAAGACTGGGATGTACATTGAGGATCACGCCCGACCATTGCTCTAAAAATTCCATTGGCACAATTTTCATAAACCCGAGAAGAAAGATGTGGTTCGCACGATAGAGTTGGAGTGTTTGCAAAACTTCGGACCACACAATTTTTTTATCAAGAATGACAAACGGAACACCTGCTCGGCGAGCGCGGCGAACACCCGCGGCCTCCGCTGACGATGAAAAGACCACCGCGATTTCGCTATTTTCTTTTTGATCCAGCAACGCTGACATATTGGAACCTTGCCCTGAAATAAAGAAGGCCCAACGCGGCTTCATCAGACCTCTCCTGGGTAAAAGAGAGGTGTAGAGCCTTTTTGCAAAACACCGAGATCATAACAGATGAATTTATGCTCTCGCACTAAACTCTCCACTGCAGCCACATCCTCAGGTGCACAAATCACCGCCAAACCGATGCCACAGTTGAGAGTGCCAAGCATTTGTTTGCGAGTCATCCCCGTGCGACGTTGGACTTCGTTAAACGGCTCGGGCCAGACCCATTCTTGCAAACTCAGCGATAGTCCTTCGGGAATCACGCGCGGAATGTTTTCCATACCACTGCCTGTGATATGCGCCACCGCGTGAATATTTTTTTTCATCATCGCTGTAACCAAATTGCAATACAAGGCGGTGGGCTCGAGAAGTTCTTTTTTCCATTGATCGAGATCTTTTTCAAAAACCTTACGAAGCAACGAAAAACCGTTGCTATGAAAACCGCTACTGGAAACACCGAGAACGCGATCGCCCTCACGCACTCGCTGAGCACCTAAAATTTGTGGACGATCCACAACGCCGACGGAAAATCCTGCGCAGTCAAAATCGCGCCCTTGATAAACGCCCGGCATCTCCGCCGTCTCGCCCCCAATGAGTTGCGCGCCGACCTCGAGACAGGCTTTGCGCACGCCTTCTAAAAAGGGACGCGCTTGGTTCAGTTCTAATTTTCCAGTAGCATAATAATCGAGAAAAAATAACGGACGAGCTCCACAACATGCAAGATCGTTCACACACATGGCCACTAAATCTTGGCCGATAAAACGATACTCATCAAAGTGCACAGCGATTTTTAATTTTGTTCCGACTCCGTCTGTGGAACTAACAATGCATGGCTCTTTGTATTCGGGAAAATCAAAACGCATGATCGAGGCGAAACCGCCGACACCCGAAATTAATTTATCATCGAGTGGGCCTTTGACTTGGGTGTCTTGAATCCAGTCGACAAGCTGGTCACCTTTTTCGACATCGACCCCTGCGGACTTATAATCCATAACATCTCCCCTGTGAGCGGCAGTTGAATGTTTTTATCTGTTCGCAATGGTTTTACAGTTTTCGCGTGTATTATTCAAAACTTTCATGGAAATTCATGAGGTTTTTCATTAATAACGCTAAGCATTATTTTGCGGGGTTTTACGAATAGAAACTGGCTACAGACACTGGCTGGCTGCCCATTTTTGCGCCAAATCCTTTTTGCCAAGGACACCACCACCGAGAGCCGAGCGGTAAAGTGCCACACCCACTTTTCCATCACCCATGGTGGTTCCTCCATAGCCTAAAAAACCTACATACATGAAGTCTTGAGACCCCGTTGGATTAAAATCAATAAAGGGGTACGAGCCAAAACTTCCTGGGCTGGAGACACGATCCACGACACAACTCGCATTAAATGAGGGAGCAAGACATTCTGTCCAGTTCCCCAGATTGTAGTGCCACTCTTCATTTTCATCCTGCATTGGTGAATACGCAATGACGGTGTTGAATGGAGTGAGCTGATCACTCAGCATCTCGTCCAGCGTGCCTTGAGGCAAAATTTGCGCTTGTACTAACTTCTGTAAAAAAGGCGCATAATCACCTGCGCTGTAGCGCATAGCCCCTGCCGGATTCGGCGACTTAAGGGCGCTGGGATAAAAGGCCCCCACTCCATCGGTGGTCAAACTCCCACCGGCGACAGGACTCTGAAATACGCCGTGGATTTCTTTAAATCGTTTAAAGAGAGCGGCCCAATTGGCAAGCCCCGAGGCATTCACCGCTGCCTGAGCCGCAACAAAAAGATGCGAACCGCTGTAATAAAAAGTTCGCGGTGCGCTGGGATTTGTATTCTTACTGGCACTCGCCGTGACCAGCAGAACGATACACTGATTCGGGTCGAGATTAGAAATAATACAGTCATCTTCTGCGTACATGCCTGATGTAAAGCTGAGCAAATGGCGAAGCGTGACCGAATACAAACGACTTGTGTTGGTAATGGCTCCGGTCGATGTTTTCCAAGCCGTTCCCGAACCCATAGGCAAAAAATTACGAATGGGAGAGTCTAAAGTCAGCGTACTTCCGCCGACCTTACCCGCACCTGGATAATTGCTTGGGTTGGAAATCACATCCAGAATGACCGCCGCCGAAATCATTTTCGCCGTCGACGCCGATTGCAACATGGAACTTTCCAGGACAGCCGCTTTCCCCGTCGCTGTTCGACTATAACGAAACACCCGATTGTCAGAAGGCCGACGAAGTTCCACATAAAAACTTTCCGTCGTAGGGACGTCCATAAACGCTTTGCTCATTTCCGCTTCCAAACTGGAGGTGCAGGCCGCGTCGTTATTATTATTGTTGTTGTTGTTGTTGTTGTCGTCATCGTTACTCGCCACGGATTGTGAAGACCCACTGCTCCCACAATTTACAAACCAAAACTGCACAAAAAGAAGTGGCAACAAAACCACAACAAATTTCCACCAACGATACTGAGCCATAAATCCCCCTGGACCTCCTCCTATTATGCCCCTTCCTTCCGAAACACCAAAGACAAAAACGCCCAGAATGTCTCAAAACCAAACGAAAAGGAGACGTGTCTTTTTCGGCAAGGCTTCTTTTTAAAAACACCTCAAAAAACGAGTTCCGCAGCAAAGCGAGGACTGTCCGAGGCTTTTTGAGGTGTTTTTAAAAAGAAGCCTTGCCGAAAAACGCCTCACCTTGAGACACTCATGTCTCAACTTTCTAAAGTGAAACACCGATAGGCCTGATGAGGTTTTAAGAATGAGAAAACTCCTGATTTGTCTGATAGTTTTTACTACACTTAGCACGTACGCGCAAAACGGTGAAAACGATATCACTGGCGACGACGCCTACGATCCTTTTGCTGATTACAGTGAATTTGAAGCCTCTGCTGACGAAGAGGCCGATATCCATTTTTTTAAGAATGGTCGTTTTTTTAATATGGCTCTTCTCTTTGGTCCCCGTATCTTTACTCAAGAACTTGGGGCCTACAACGATATGGCTCTCGGATACGGTGTTTATTTTGCTTACTTCTTTGATATTCGTACCGCTTTGCAAATTAGTTATATGCGCAGCGATCACGACTTTATGGTACCGCCAGGCTCCACGGCTGCCGGTCCCTACAACGGCTTTTCCGGCAATACGGCCCTCACCACTATTTCCATAAACATGAAGTATTACTTTAATACCGAAAATATCACTCGTGGCTTTGCGTCCCTGAACCCTTATGTGATTGGCGGTTTTAGTATGCATGATCGCACCATCACACTGGGTGGCCAAAGCTCTGTGGCCAAAAGTAGCCCGACAGGTCTGGATATTGGCGCTGGATTGGAAATTCCCATCGCGCGCAATAAAATGTATTTGGGCATTCAAGCTGTCTATCATTACGTGAAGTTTTCTGATGAAAATATGGAGCTCTACTCAGGCGGATCGGGCGTGCCTGATCCCACGGGAATTTATCTGCGCGGCGACTACATCACGAGTGTTTTGGTTCTGGGAATCAATTTTTAAGAACTCAGAAAAATCGTAAGACAAATCCAAAAAGCAACAATCCTGGGGCCACCCACCAAATCACAGCTTTCCAAATCGGATAAAAATGGCTCAGCTCTTGATTGATGTCAGTGCCATCAAACTCATTGGTGATAAACTTTTTAGGAATCAGCAAAGTGGCACCCACCGCCACACTCAAGGCGAGGATCGGTAAACATAAATTGACCAAAATGCTGTCGAGAGATTCCAATAAACTCAAGCCCCCCATCCAGCGGAAGTTTTTAAACACAGTCGTACTCAAGAGCGGAATGGTCACAAGAAACATCAGGGCGATTAAACTGGCACGCACGGCACCCATAAAAGGCCAGCGCAAACGATCTGAGATATTCGCAGCCAAGTTTTCCATCAGTCCGGTTGTACCAACAAGGGAAACAAAATAAAGAGAAGCATAAAATAAAATATTCACCATCTTACCGTAATGAAACTGCTCCACAAACTGCGGTATGGTTTGAAACAACAGCTTCGGACCAAAAACGGCATAGGGTGCCCCAAGAACCATCGGACATAAAATGAGCACAGAGAGAACCGACATACAGATCGAAAAAAGGACCAAACGTGTACCGGCGGCCGTGATATCTCTTCGCGGGGTAAAATACCCTCCGAGATAAATAAGAGTTCCTGTGCCAAGTCCCAAACTCAGCACCATATGGCCAATGGCTTGGCTCACCGAAGAGGCGGTGATTTTAGTAAAATCAGGATAGAGTAAAAACCGCATCGCTTCTGCAGAATTGGGAAGCATGAGTGATTGTTGGCAAATATAAAATAAGGTTGCCAAAAAAATGATGGAAACACAATAACCAATCACTTCGAGAGGTTTTTGCCAACTTTTACGAATACAGATAATACAAAACAACAAATGGAGGAGAGCAAAACAATATTGCAAAAGAAAGCTTTCCTCTGTGGCGTCACCCTCGACCATCGCCAACTCGGGCAGTGTGTGCTGCAAAAAGAAATTAGTTAGAAATCCCAAGATCCAACTGCTGATCACGGTAAAATAAGCCACAACCAGCAAGTTCACAATCAATGAGGCTTCGCTCAGGCGGCAAACTACACTGTAAATCACTTTTTTTGCAAAGGTGGTTTGTGTTCGTAGAATAATTAAATCTTTGGTCCAACGATCAAAAGCCGACCATAAACTTTTTTGCGAAAGTTTACCCACCATCAATTCTGCCATAACAAAACAGCAACCAATAATAGCGGCAATAACAAAATACAAATAGAGAAAAGCACCCCCGCCATTTTGCATAACAATATGTGGGAAACGCCACAATTGGATGAGGCCAAAAGAGGAACATAACATCGTAAAATAAAAACCTGAGGAGGCTCGCCAGGATCTTGACTTAAAAAGCCCCCCTTCTCTCACGAGCGACCTCGACTCTTCATGACAAAAATACGAATGGGAATTCCATCCAAATCAAACTCCTCTTTGAGTTTTTTGATGATGAATCGACGATAAGAATTATCCACACCATCGGGATGATTGGCAAAAGCGATAAAGCTCGGCGGAAACTGCCGTGTCTGAGTGAGGTAATAAAACTTCACATCTTTGACACCATAAACTGGCGCAGGCGCTTGACGAATCACCTGCATAAAAAACTCGTTGAGTGCGTTGGTAGAAATACGACGATAGAGTTTTTCGCGGACGACTTCGATGGTCTCGAACAAATCTTTAAGACCGCGACCAGTCAAAGCACTGATGAACGCCACGGGTATGTCAGTATAATAATGAAATTCTTTTTCGATTCTCGCGCGTGTGGTTTTACGGAACTCATCCATGGCGTCTTCGGCGATATCAACTTTATTCACCACTAAAATGACACCTTTGTTGGATTCCATAATGGACTCGAGAATTTTAGAGTCCTGATCCGTAGGACCTATCATCCCGTCGATCACCAAGAGCACAAGCTCCGCATGGTGAATGGCTTTGCCCGTTTTAAAGGCCGAAATGATCTCCAGCTCATCATAACGTCGGCTCGTGCGACGTAAACCCGCCGTATCGACGAGAATGTATTTTTTGTCGTTGAACGAAAATGGCACTTCCACAGAATCAGTCGTTGTCCCCGCCACATCCGAGACCAACAAACGACTTTGTCCTAACAAGCGATTGCACAGCGAGCTTTTGCCCACATTGGGTTTTCCCACAATAGCGAGCGTGAACTCATCCGTCTTGATCGACGCCGCGTCTGACACATGGTCGTGAATCCACTGCAGGAGAGGATCGAGACCAAAACGTCTTTCAAACGAACACGTCACCACATCTTGACTGAATTCATAAAACTCAGCACCCGCAATGTCGAGCTCGCTCACCTTATCCACTTTATTAACAACAATCAGAAAAGGTTTCCCGGATTCTTTGGCAATACGAATGATATCACGATCTTCTGGACATAATCCTTCTCGTCCGTCCATCACGCAAATGAGGTAATCCGCAGATTTCAAAAAAGACACCACCTGTTCCATGATCAGATGGGAAAAATCATCATCCGCTTCGGTCAAACCACCGGTGTCGATGATCTCGAAAGTTTTTCCCCACAGCTCCGCTTCTTCAAACAGCAGATCGCGAGTCACACCCGGTTGGTCTTTCACCACAGCTTTGCGAGACTCTGTGAGAATGTTAAACAACGTCGATTTACCGACGTTGGGACGGCCGATAATGGCAATGGAAGTCAGTCTAGGATTCAGAGACATAACCCAGCTCCTTCATCATGCGCTTTTGGTCTGTCCAATGATCTTTATGACTGACATGTAAACCCAAAAATATTTTTTGTTCCAACATCGCTTCGATTTTTTTACGAGCTTGTTCACCGATTTTTTTCAACACACTTCCACCACGACCGATCACAATGCCTTTATGATTTTCTTTTTCGACAAGAATAGAGGCTTCTATTCTCAGAATTTTTGTATCTTCTTGAAAACTATCTACCACGACACCAATACCAAACGGTATCTCTTGTTCGAGGATCTCAAAACATTGCTCACGAATCAGCTCCGCCGCGATGTCGCGCATTTTTTCCGTTGTATAAAGTTCAGTGTCAAAGAGGGGGCCAGGTGCCTCTGGGAGGAGTTCGGCAATTTGTGCGAAAATTTTTGTTTTTTCTGTTTTTGAAGGTTTGCGCACCGATGCGGGGAACCCCATGTAGCCTTTAGAGCTGAGCTCATAAAGCAGTTCTTCCGTCGCCTTGGATTTTTTTAAATCGGCTTTGCTCATGCAAAACAGTGTCGGCTTTCCCGCGGCATACACCAAATCCAGGAGAGGCTCCATCTCGCGACGGGATGATAAATCGGCGGGCACCATCAGCAACAGCACGTCCACATCTTCCATGACCTTGCGGGCTTCATCGGCAATAAATTTGGTCAATGAACTTTGGCCTTTTTTTAAAAATCCTGGTGAATCAACAAAAACAATTTGTGCTTCGGGTTGCGAAATCACACCGTGGATGCGACGACGTGTCGCTTGCGGCTTGCGACTGACAATGCACAAGTGTTCATTGAGGAGAAAATTGAGGAGACTACTTTTCCCAGCATTGGGAATTCCCACGATACCGACAAAACCTGCTTTATACGACATTCATAATCCTTTGCAGGGCTTGCTCAGCGGCCACTTGCTCTGCCATTTTTTTGTTATCACCCACACCACATCCATAAACTTCATCGCCCATTAACACTTCCACAGTAAATTGCTTTTGATGGTCGGGCCCTGAAATGCTCACCGTGCGATACATCGGAGTGATTTTAAATTTTTCTTGGGCGGCCTCTTGAAAGCGCGTTTTATAGTCTTTTTCAAAATCATGAGCTTCAAAGCGGTAGTACCCCGCGTCTTCAAAAAGAGTCTGCACCCATGTTTGGGCTGCGACAAACCCTCGATCCTCATAAATAGCACCAATAATGGCCTCTAAACAGCCCGACAACAAACGACGACTCGTTTTTAAAGACAAACCGTTGTTTTCTGTTTCATCCACCAAAATATAGTCATCAAGCTTTAAGCGCATGGCTAAATTATACAAACTGTCCTCATTCACCAGGCTCGCACGTTTGCGCGAAAGGGAGCCTTCATTGTCTTCAGGATATTTTTTATAAAGTTCGTCTGCGATAATTAAATCCACAACGGCGTCGCCCATAAATTCCAGGCGTTCATTATTTCCGACAAGATGCTGAGCATGGCGCTTAATAAAACTTTTGTGTGTCAGAGCTTGTAGAAGCAGTTGTGGATTTTCAGCTTTGTAAGAAATTTGTTTTTGCAGTTCATCAAGCATGCATCACCTCACCAAAGAGAGTGCCTTCTTCACCATTCTGCGTATCCGCACCCGTGATACGAACATCCACTTCCTGGCCTAATAGGTCGTCAGCAAGTTTCTGATTCAATTGCACAGGCCAATAATCGCGAGTGAGGGCGCGGGAAACAGGATGTTGTTTTGTTTCTTTGAGCAGCAGTGCTTTTTTTACCAAACCAATTTGTTCACTGGCCCATAAAGAATAACGTTCAAAACTGAGCTCTCTTAAAACTTGGGAACGCTTTTTGCGTTCAGCCACAGGAACCACATCTTCACTCAGCGCGGCCCGCGTGCCTTGTCGCTCGCTATAGGGAAAAACATGAATACGTGTCCATGGTGTTCGTCGCAACCGCGCCACCGTTTCCTGAAACTCCTCTTCCGTCTCGCCAGGGAACCCGACGATCACATCCATGCCGACAAAGGCCCCATGCACTTTTTGTTGAATCGCAGTTAATGACCACTCCACTTTCTCGGCGGTGTAGTGGCGCTTCATCTCTTTGAGCACTTTGCTCTGCGCACTTTGAATACTCATATGAAAATGGGGGCACATGCGGGGATTCTGGAAAAGATCCAACAGGCGCTCGCTCAGTTCGATGGGTTCAAGACTGGACAAACGCAAACGCGGCATGGTCGTCTGCGATAGCACTGCTTCGATCAGATCTTCCAACCGCCCCTGCGTTTCTTCATCAAGATAGTCGCCGATATGGACACCCGTCAGCACGACTTCGTTCACGCCTTGGTTGTGAAGGTTTTGAATCGAGGCCACAAGAGACGCCGTACTCAGACTCCGACTCTTCCCGCGGGCATAGGGAATAATACAAAATGTGCAAAAGCTGTTACATCCGTCTTGAATTTTTAAGAAAGAACGCGTGTGGGCCAATTCCACTCCGCCGCCCTCACCTAAAGATTCGTTACGAAATATATTGGAGCGATACACTTTCTGCTGTGTCTCTCCTGATAAATGCTCTTTGAGAATTTTTTCTAAATCCCCTTTATGTGAATTCGCAATCACCAAATCCACTTCTTTCAGTTCATCCAGAAAAGACCCATCCACTTGAGCCGCACACCCCGTGAGCACAATGGTGCTATCTGGATCTTGTTTGCGTAAACGTCGTGCTTGGCGAATGGCTTCTTTGGTGGCCTCATGAGTGACCGCACAGGTGTTAAGGATATGAATCTGCCCCTGCTCTGAGGGTTGTAAAAATCCCGAGGCTTGCAAACGTTTTTGCAAAAGACCTGTATCGTAGGTATTGACCTTACAGCCAAATGTTTTCACATCAAAGGAGTGCGCGGTTTTTAACAAATCCATCCTCCACCCAAAAGACGGTCACCATCGTACACCACTGCCGCTTGGCCGGGCGTAATGGCACGTTGGGGTTCCACAAATCGCACACGGCATGTGCCATCCACTTGCGGCTCTAAGAACGCTTTGCCCCCTTTGTGAGCGTAGCGAATTTTGACGGTTAATTCTTGATTCTTGGGAATGTTGACGTGCCACTGGCAGCGCTCCACACGCATTTCCAAGCTCAGTAAATCTTTGTCTTCCCCTACCCACACGTCGCCACTCTCCGCATCGACCTTCACCACATACAAAGCTTGCTCGGCAGAAAAGCCTAAACCCTTGCGTTGTCCGTAGGTGAATTGGTGAATGCCTGTGTGTGTAGCCAACACGTCTCCCGTAGGATAGCGTTTGATCACGCCCTTTTTGACGGGACTATCAGGATAGTGCTCAGCGATAAATTGCTCATAACCACGCGAGCCCACAAAACAAATTCCGGTGGAATCTTTTTTGCGCGCTACTACTAAATTTTTCTCTTCCGAATATTTACGCACATCTGGTTTTTTAAGATGACCAATAGGGAACAATAATTTGGGGATCAACGATGGTGGAATGGTAAATAAAAAATAAGTCTGATCTTTCCAATCATCGGTGCTTGTGCGAATCACCCACTCACCCTGTTCATTTTTATCGGTTTGCGCATAATGACCGGTGGCCAAATAATCGCATTCGAGCTCTTGCATTTTTTTAATGAGGTGATCGAACTTTAGAAAAGTATTGCAGTTCACACACGGGAGTGGTGTTTTTCCGTTCATGTAGTCGTTGACAAACGGAGTGATAACTTTTTCTTTAAATTCATCTTCGCAATCAATCACATAAAAAGGAATTCCCAACGTGTCAGCCACACTGCGCGCGTCGTCCACATCGGAGCTGGAGCAACAGGTGCCCAATCCTTCTTCGATACTGCATTGTGAATAATCCCACACCTGCATCGTCACACCAATGACTTCGTAACCTTTCTCGACCAACAGGGCCGCAGCAGCAGAACTGTCCACTCCACCACTCATTGCCACGAGTACACGTTTTTTATTCACCTCAGACACAGGCCACCGCCTTTGGTGAGTTGAGAGAACGTAAATGACGAACGGTTTGTGCGAGAGCCATGACAAAAGCTCCAATCTCTTCCGGTGTCGTTGTCCAACCGACACTCACCCGCAGTGAGGATTGGGCTTCGGTAAAAGACAATCCCATGGCCAACAGAACATGACTGGGCTCTGGACTCCCGGAACTGCACGCGGCCCCTGTGCTCACCGAAAATCCCTTTACATCTAAACTCATCAATAGCGACTCACCATGCACGCCCGCAATGATCAGACTGGACGTATTGGGAAGACGTGATGTGGCTTGGGACGTGATTGTGACTTCAGGAATGGTCTTGAGAATTTGTGTTTCCATTTCGTCGCGCAGTGATTTTAAAAAATCGTAACGGCTTTCATTTTGACTTATTTTTTTAGCCATAAAGCCCAACGAAGCCATCGCTAACGTGTTTTCGGTACCCGCACGACGTCCGCGCTCTTGGCCACCCCCATGAATTAAATTTTCCAGACCTTGCCCGCGGCGTGTGTACAGCACTCCGCTCCCTTTGAGCGCATAAAATTTGTGTCCGGAGAAGGTGGCAAAGTCGATATTGGACTCGGCAACAGAAAAAGAAATACGTCCCAATGTTTGCACAGCATCGGTGTGCACCAGGGCTCCAACACTTTTAGCTTTTTTGGCAATGGCTTTGAGAGGAAGTAACGTTCCTGTCTCGTTATTGGCCGCCATCACCGAGACGAGAAGTGTTTTTTCTGACAAAACTTTTTCAAAAAAATGAAAATCAAAAACGCCATCACGATTCACTGGCACACGATGCACGCGGAATCCTAACGATTCTGCGTACTCCAGGGTTTTTAAAATACTAGGATGTTCAATCCCCGTGGTGATAAACTCGTTGCGAGTTTGCGCCAAGGGGGAACGCAAAAGACCTTTGATAACCGTGTTGTTAGCCTCGCTGCCACCACTGGTAAATAAAATCTCTAAAGGATGACAGCCGATGAGTTGCGCAAAGGAAGTACGCGCTTCGCGCAGCCATCTTTTGGCTTCACGCCCATGGGCATGAATGGAGCTGGGATTTCCCCAGGATTGTAACCATACCGGAATTTGTGCTAATAATTCCTCGTCCACAGGTGCTGTCGCATTGAAATCCAGGTACACGCTCTTTGATAACATGCGGCAATTCCTAACATACACTTTAAAAATTCACAAGGATTTGGCATATTTAGGACAATATTTACAACAGGTTTATAAGTAATCTTTTGCGCAGATCTGACAAACCCCACCCACTTATGAAAAAAGTCAAAAAAACCGATGAGATAGATATGAAAGCAATCACCCTCTTTATCTTCTTTTTATTTGTCTTTAACACGGGCTCTGCAGACAACCTCTGCTCCGGGCCCCACTTGGGCGACCAATTGGTCGGACACCAACTCGGCCTGCGCTCATCCATTGATTTTACCAGCCAACGAAGAGCACGAACAGAATATGAGACCATTCGTCAGCACAGTTACAACGAACGACCTTGCGAAACCGCACCTCGGCAAACTTGTTATCGCAGCATCCGCCTCCAGAAAGTCACACGTCCTACAGAACATGTGGTTATTGCCGGAGAGACTCCGTTTCACATTCAACGCCTCCAGGGTACGGATTACTACATAGGATGGAATGATCGAGTGGGGAGTTATTTACGACTTCGCTGCGATTATCTCGCACGATTGCCTAACGGCAACGTGGAATCCCGAGGTCGATTTGCTTGCACAGAGCAAGATCTGGAAAAGATATTTACCAACATCACTCACGAGACCTGTCAGTCAGCCCCTACAGAAAGTAGTACAGGCTCCAGCACCTCGACGGCACCGTAATCAAAATCGGCGTCTAAAGTTTAGACATCAGGCCGTTACACTGACAGCCACTCCCCACTCAACCTCAAATTTTCCTCAATCAATTCGCGGGCAAGCAGTTGGTTCTCTAGTTGCAATACCTTATTACAACAACAAAACTATGGGGGTTTTATGAAAAAGTTTTTTTTAACAACAACAACGCTTCTTATCAGCTTCAATGCTTTTGCATACACATCAGATCTGCAATGTAACAACATGGAGAAGGCTCATCGCAAAGCGACCGCTGCGCGTTTACAACCTAGCATTTCTTCAGAAACAAATTCTTCACTACAAAACATTCTCGAAAATATCGAAAAAGGGATGATCTTTCGTCATTGCGATCTTTCGGAAGTCGGCAAAGAAGCCACCAACGTGAATGTGCGCATCGAAGCCTCTCTTTTTAAATGCCCAGACCAAACTGTGACTAAACAATTGGTTGTGGAAACAGAAAAAAGCCTCATCGAAGCTGATCATAAATTTGGTGGATTTAGAGCCGCTGCCGAAAAGCAAGCTCATAAACTTGCTGAAAAATTAACAGCTGACCTTCAAAACGATTCAAGTTGTCAATAAATAGTAAGCAAAATATTTAAATGAAAAAGCTGCTGAATTTCAGCAGCTTTTCTTTTTTTATAAATCCATTTAAACAAATTTATTGCGTGTCGAAAAAACTGAAAACATAAAGTATAGCCAGCCAAGAACAAAAAAGATACCACCGGCGGGGGTCACAAACGCCAGCCATTGGATTTGTAAGAGCGCCATTCCGTAAAGACTTCCCGAAAAAAGAATGATCCCAAAAACAAAAAAGAAACCCGCCCAAAAACTCGACGACCACTTTTCCCAATGGCTCCATAATCCTAAAGCCAATAAAGCGAGGGAGTGAAACATCATATAACGTGTAGCAATCTCAAACGTCTCCATGGTTTCTGCACTTAAGCTGTGTTTAAGCACATGGGCAGCAAACGCCCCAACAAGCACAGACATTCCAGCAAATAGACATCCCATCATTAACCAAAAGCGTCCCATCAAGGCGTCCCTTCAAATTGATTTTTAAGTCCCTGCCAGCATTTCCAATAATCTTTATCCAGAGGCGCCTGAGCAAGGGCATACGCACTGGCCTGGTATATCTGTGAGCTTTCGAACATAAACGCCATCGTCGCATCCACTTTTTGTGGTTTTTCTTCGCGTTTTAATTCTTTGTAAAAAGTGTCGGCATCCGGACCATGCGGCACCATGCAATTGTGCAAACTAGAGCCGCCAGGAACAAATCCTTCTTTTTTAGCATCATAAACTCCGCCCAGCAGTCCCATATATTCATTCATTAAATTGCGATGATAATAAGGTGGGCGGAACGTGTTTTCTCCCACCAACCAGCGCGGTGGAAAAATCACAAAGTCGATATTGGCTTTTCCTGGGATGGCAGAGGGTGATGTCAGGACCGTAAAGATCGAAGGATCAGGATGATCATAGCTGATGGTGCCGATGGTATTAAACTGACGAAGATCATATTTGTAAGGCGCATAATTCCCATGCCAAGCCACCACGTTAAGAGGCGAACTGGGTAAAGTGGTCTTCCAAAAACGGTTTTGAAATTTACTTACCAACTCTACAGAAGATTTTTCAGTTTCGTACGCTGCCACGGGAAATAAAAAATCGCGAGGATTGGCCAAACCATTAGAGCCAATGGGCCCCAACTCAGGAAGTCTGAGCGGTGCGCCGGTATTTTCTCCCAAGTAACCACGATGCCAGCCATTTCCCGTCGTATGTACAGCAAATTTGATCCCACGCGGGATCACCGCAATTTCTTGCGGCTCCACAAGCAGATTTCCCATTTCTGTTTTTAAGAGAATGGAGCCTTCTTGCGGCAAAAGCACCAACTCACCATCGGAATTGTAAAAATACTTTTTGTTCATCGATTGATTAAAAAGATAATGATGAACCGCTGAACCTTCCGATGTGGCATTGGCCACCATGGTTCTGACGCCGTCAATAAAATCACAATCAGTCTCTGCTTTAAGAGGTCCCCAACGCAAAGCTTGCGGTGGCGTTTGGCCATCGTCCGCAACCACCGACGTCCAATATTTTGGCGACGAAGAGCGGGTCCACTCACCCTGTATTACGGAAGGTTGTTGGCGATAGAGCCAAGTGCGTAGATTCTCATTGCGCTTCATCGTAAACGCAGTGCCATTCAACTGCTCCGGATAGAGACCTTGAGGGGGTTGTTGCGGACTATTGCGACCTACGGGCAAAGTTCCGGGGATCACTTCAGTTTCAAAATAACTGCCAAAACCTGATTGGTATTTTAAATCGTTTTTCATGTTCCTCCCTATTAACAGTTCTTTTTATCTCGGGCCAGGCACCTTTTACGGACGCGTTGCGAAATTAGCGCATATGTTTATCTAAAAAGGCTTCTGCTTGGCGGTAAAATTCAAAACGATTTTCCTCATTGCGAAAGCCATGGCCTTCATTGTCTTTTACCAAATAAGGGACATCCACACCACGTTTCCGAAGGGCCTCGACAATTTGGTCCGATTCCGCTTTTTTAACTCGAGGATCTTGAGCGCCTTGTGCCACAAAAAGTGGAGCAATAATTTTATCGGCGTGAAACACCGGCGACACTTGCGTTAAAAGGTCTTTGTCTTTTACTGGATCACCGATCATCTCGTAAAACATTTCGCGCATCGGTTTCCAGTACGGCGGCACTGTTTCCATCAAGGTAAAAATATTTGAAACTCCGACGTAATCAATCCCGCAGCGATAGAGATCCGGTGTAAATGTCAGACCGGCCAAAGTGGCATAACCACCGTAACTACCGCCGTAAATAGCTATACGCCCTTTGTCGGCGATTCCTTTTTGCACCAACCACGCGACGCCATCGGTAACATCATCCTGCATTTTTAAACCCCATTGCTTAAATGAAGCTTCCCAGAATTTTTTGCCAAACCCTGTAGAACCACGAAAGTTCACTTTGAGCACCGCGTATCCTCGGTTGGCAAAAAACTGCGCTTCAGGTCTCGCGCCCACGGTCCTCCATGAGGGTTGATAATCACCGGCAACTCTTTAGGATCCACATTGTTGGGCAAAAATAAATATCCCATGAGTTTTAAACCATCACGGGATTGAAACTCGATCGGCTTCATCTCGACCATTTGTTCTTCTTTAAGCCACGGTGTGGAATTAAAAAGAAAGGTGAGTTTTTTATTTTTCACATCGTAAGTGTAGTAATGGGCTCCCGAACGATCGCTGTTCGCCTCTAATACCCAGAGGTTTTCATCGGCGCTGGTGGAGACAATGGAGACATCGCGATCTTTGATGCCCAGCTGATTGTAGGCATTTTTATAAAACGAACTAAAAAAGTGTCGTTGCGTTTTCCAATCTTCGTAGGCCGCCGCCACCAATTCCTGGCGATGACGTGAGTAAGTTAATCGAACCACGTCATAATTGGCGGGAGAATACAGTGTCTTTCCCACTTTTCCATTGGTCGGATTCCACTCTACGACCGACAAGGTATCTCGTCCTTGGTTTGACGTGGCGTACACCATTTTATTTTTCTTATCGAAGGCGTAAGGGGTGATCTGATCTTTAAAATTTAATGTGAGTACTTTTTTAAATGGTTGTTTTTCATCAACGCGATAAAAGTAAGTTCTCTGTGCACCATCCGTGCCCATAACCACTCTTAAAATACCTTTGTTATCGACAAGAAAGTTGGTGTACTCCCCTGGGTTTTCGAGAATTAATTGACGAACACCCGTTTGCACATTGAGGCGATACACATCAAATGCTTGAGGGTTTCGATCATTGAGTCCAACGATCACTTCGTTTTTAGAAATTCCATCCAAGTCATCAATCAACTGCATGCGTGTTTTATTATAAGGGGTGAGATCACGCAGATTCTGACCGTCAGCAGAGACGGAAAAGAGATGGAAGTTTTCATCGCCGTTAAAATCACGACTGAAAATAAGTGTATTGTTGTCCTTCCAACTTACAGAAACCACATCGCGATCATCCATGGCTGTGATACTTTTCCAGTCCTTTTTATCGAGATCGCAAACAAATACGTTCATGCGACCTTTCATCGGCTGCAGGGACGCTAAACGTTTACCATCGGGAGAGATCACCACATTTTTAGCCACAGGATTGCGAAAAAACAGTTCGAGAGCGAGCTGCCCATCCTTGAGGGGCTTGACCTTTGCTTTCTCGTTATGAGCACAGGACAGCACATTGAACACAAGAACCAAAACTATAAATGCTTTTACAAAATTCGCTGTCAATCTCATGCCATCCCCTTATTTCTTTTTAGTCTCAATATATTTTTGTACATTCACTGTCAGTTCACTGAGCGGCATCGCTCCACTTCCTAAAACCACATCGTGAAAATCACGAATATCAAAACGCTCGCCCAAGGCCTTTTTAGCTTGTTCGCGCAACTCGACAATTTTAAGCATGCCGACCATGTAAGCTGTCGCCTGTCCCGGCATCACAAAATATCTTTCGATTTCGTTTTTTTGATCTTCCAGAGAACCAGGGACATTTTTCTTCATATAGTCCATAGCTTGTTCACGGCTCCATTTTTTAAAATGAATTCCGGTGTCGAGCACAAGGCGCGAAGCGCGCAGCATCTCTAGAGACAAACGCCCAAACTCCGATTCCAGCTCTTTAAAAAGTCCCATCTCGCCAGTGAGTCGCTCCGTGTACAAACCCCAACCTTCAGCATAAGCCGTGTAGTTATTGTAACGACGAAAGCGCGGCAGACCTTTTTGCTCTTGAGCTAGCGCGATCTGAAAGTGATGTCCTGGTGCTCCTTCGTGATACAAAATATCCTGCGCTTCATGTTTAGGGAGATCGCGCATGTTGCGTAGATTTACATAATAAACACCCGGACGACGCCCATCCTCGGAAGGATGCTCATAAAACGCAATGCCCGCTGAGGATTCGCGAAATTTTTCCACCGGGCGGATTTCAAAACCAGCCTTCGGCATCAAACGGAAATAGTGCGGCAACAACGGCTGGATGTCGGCGTAGTACTTGCGCGAAAGTTTAAGATATTCTTCTCCTCCCTCGGGAGTATTGGGAAAATAATAACGATCTTTCGTGCGCAATTCGGTAAAATATTGCTGAAGGGTGCCTTTGTAGCCCATTTTTTTAAGTAAGGCGCGCATTTCGTTTTGCAGGCGTTTTACGTTCTGCAGCCCCAACTCGTGAATCTGCGCCGGCGTGGCATCGGTGGTGGTATGGCGACTCACCAGTGTTTTGTAAAGCTCTGGTCCGTGAGGCAACTTCCAAATTCCGTTATTTCCATGAGCTCGTTTTTTTTGTTTTTCAAAATACGTCACAAAATCCATATACGCGGGACGAAAATACTGAGTGAGCGCCTCTTGCGCAGCTTTGTCGTAGGCTGCAAACTCGCTCGCAGAAAGCTTTAACGCTTTCGCTTTTGTGAGAAAATCATTGTACAACGGCGAAGGATCTTTGCCATTAAATGGAGTTCCAGTAAGAATATTTTTCGAGGCTTTTAGCACATAATCATAAACAAATTGTGGCGGTACAATGCCCTTTTTCTCTTGCTCCTGGATTTGGTCTAACATTTCCAATATCACGCGTTTGGTTTCTTTTAAACGCGCGATATAGGCGTCGAGATCGCCGCGGTTATCCACTTGATGGTAATTCATTAAGAACGCCGGCAAATCACTGTGAAAACCGTAAAACTGCGTGGCCGTGTACATGTGATAGCGCCATTGATAATCGGCAATGCTGTCTTCGAGCATTTTTTTATAAAGACGATAACTCAGCTGCGAAGACTCATTCAATTTATCAAAGGAAAATTGCTGCAGTTCCACAAGATCTTTTTGATCCTTCGCATGCATTTTTTCTGCAAAGGCTGCCGTGTAATTATTCAGCTGATCATACTTCTGCTTTATTCCCAAATACGTATACATCTCGGGATAGTTTTCCAAATTTTCATCGAACTTTTTCTCTAGAAAGTCATTGAAGCGTTTGTTCTCTCCCGAAATGGAGAGTGTTGAACAGCCACCTAAAAAAAGAGAAACAAGAATGAGCGTTAGCCATTTCATAAAGACCTCTCTTAGATTGTTTTTTTCTTTTGAATATACTGATCGACACGCGACTCAAGCACACCGAGTGGCAAAGCACCACTGCCAAGAACCACATCGTGAAAATCGCGAATATCAAAACGCTCACCGAGAGCCGTTTTTGCTTTCTCACGCAGCTCAACAATTTTCAACATGCCCACCATATAGCCGGTGGCTTGTCCGGGCCACACAATGTAACGTTCGATTTGCTCGACCACCATGCCTTCATTCACCGGCAGATTGGCATTCATAAAATCAATGGCTTGTTGGCGCGTCCATTGTTTGGCATGGATCCCGGAGTCCACCACCAGACGGCAAGCACGCGTCATCTCCATGGTTAAACGTCCCAATTCTGAATAATCGTTCTGGTAACCACCCATTTCTTTAGCGAGCCGTTCCGTGTATAAAGCCCAACCCTCCACATACGCCGTAAAATGTGTGTAGCGGCGAAACTGCGGCAGGTTTTTCATCTCTTGCGCCAGTGCGATCTGGAAATGATGTCCAGGTACACCTTCGTGATAAAGTAAAGCTTCAGCTTCAAACTTAGGGGCATCTTTCATATTGCGAAGATTGACGTAATAAGTTCCAGGGCGAGATCCGTCTTCTGCTGGCAGTTCATAAAATGCTTTTCCGGCCGCCTCTTCACGAAATTTTTCGACGGGCTTAACGACCATCTTGGCTTTAGGCAAAAGACGGAAATAGCTTGGTACCTTTGCCATCACTTGATCCAAGTGTTTTTGCGATGACTGTAAATAAGCTTTACGTCCGGCTTCGTTCTGCGGGTAATACTGTTTGGCATCTTTGCGTACAGATTTAAAAAATTCCTGAAGAGTGCCTTTAAATTTTAATTTCTCTTTGAGTTTTTCCATATCAGCACGCAATCGCGCCACATTTTGTAAACCCATCTCATGGATCTGTTCCGCCGTCAGATCGGTGGTCGTCACACGGGCTAAACGCATATTGTAAAATTCTGACCCACGCGGGAATTTCCATGCCCCGTCGTCATTGGTCGCACGAGTTTCTAAATCTTTAACAACGGTGCGCAATTGTTCGTAAGCCGGCTTCACTTGATTTTTTAAAACATCTTCCACTTGCGCCAAATACTCTTTTTGTTTGGCCGCTGGCAATTTTAGTTTCGCCATTTTATTTTTAAAATCATCCCAGAGGGGAGAATTCACTTTGCCTTTTTGAAACGGCATGCCCGTAAGAACATTGTCCATAGCCCCGTAAATAGAGGGATAAACAAAACGCGGAGGGATCACTCCAGCTTTCTCCGAAAGATAAATGCTCTCGGATGTTTCTTTGAAGGCACGAGGAAATTCTTTAAGACGGCTGATATAATCCTGCAAATCTTTTTCGGTTTTCACTTGATGAATGTTGATCATAAACGTGGGCAGGTCGGAATGGATGCCTCCCTGCTGAGTCAAATCGTAGCCGTAGTAGCGCCATTGATAGCCGCTGAGATCATTTTGTAAGCTGAGGACCGCGAGTTCATAACTCAAACGCGCTTGTTCATCGAGGGCATTGACATCAAACTTCTGAACCTCTTGCAGCATTTTTTTGTCTTTTTCATGCATTTTTTCAGCAAAAGCTTGGCTGCGATCGTTCAGCTTATCTGTGTTCTCTTTGCGGCCAAAATAGGCTGCTGTCTCTGGACTGAGTTGGAGGAATTCCTCAAACTGCTTATCCAAATATTCGTTAAAACGCTGACTTTCCTGAGCTGTATCTCGCGGTGCTGAATGACTACACGAAACTAAGAATAAAAAGAGCATACTAAGACGCAACATAATCCCCCCTAAAATGATCAATACGGCCGAAACTATGTCATAAATCCCATGTGTTGGCGAACACTTGTCTTTGACACACTGGGGAGTAGCCGTATTTTATAGCAATGAAAAAAATAATTAATAACGCATCCTCACACTGATTAAAAATCTTGACGTGTTTTTGATCGTTTATTTTGAGTGAGATTCATTTTTTATAAGAGGAATACCTCTGGTCATAAACCAGCCAGAGAAGATCACGGGGCGAAGCCCCTATTGAGTTTCTGGGTGAATGACAGACCGATTGTTTTTCCTCCATTACATTTTAATATTTCAAAAAAGTGAGTTTTAAAAATGGGTGTAGACTCCTTCTTCTTAAGGAGAAAACAAGATGTCCAGACAACTGACTTTTTTCAAAAAGACGGAGAAAGAGTTTGGTGGTTCTTTACTTCAAGGCAAACGCAAATCTGCACGAACCTTAGATAGTCGTAAACCACTCCATTTTGTTTTAAAATCTCATAAATCTGTAAAATTATCGCTTCATCGTAAAGTTTTACAGCCGCACCTCCGTCGTTACGCCAAGCAATTTGGTGTAAAAGTCTATAAAGAAAGCGTGCAAAAGGATCACTGGCACTTTTGTATTAAGATTACCAATCGCCATCTCTATCGCTCCTTTATCCGAGCGCTCACTGGGACCATCGCCCGCCAGTTTGGTAAAGGACTTTGGGTTCAACGTCCCTTCAGTCGTATTGTTACTTGGGGGCGGGATTTTTTAACAGTGTTAGATTATATCCAATTGAATGAAGGTGAGGTTTTTGGAATTGTCCCCTACGCAATTCGCAAAAGAGGGAGGGGATCTTTAAAGGAATAGTTAATCATATTTAAGATGAGAGTTTCCTATCTACCATAGAATCCTCCCCAGGACGGGGAGGATTGAGCCATCCATGGATGGACCGACTGCGCCAACTTTGCTCTGCATTTTTAAGTTCCCCTCTCAAATCAGCAAATTATTCGCTGAACACACAAAAAAAGTATGCGGCTAGCGTTTCGTTCCCTCTTCTCGATTCCTATCAAAATAAGACCTAAGCTTTGCTATAAAATGAGGCCACTCTCTTTCGTGTAAAAAGTACAATTCTCTCTATATATGCATAGGGTTTATGCAAAGTCTGTTATAAAGCTTTTATGAACACATTCTCCGAACTCCCGCTGCTCGATGCTCTTCAGAAATCTATTGCCGAAAGTGGATATACCGTACCCACTCCCATCCAAAGCAAGTCTATCCCTTACCTGCTTGAAAAGCGCGATCTTTTAGGTTGCGCACAAACGGGGACCGGGAAAACGGCGGCTTTTGCTCTGCCCATTCTGCAGAATTTAACCACCAATCCTCGCCGCGCTAATCCCCGTCAAACACGCACACTGATTCTGACTCCCACTCGCGAATTGGCTATTCAGATTCACGAGAGTTTTAAAACTTATGGAAAATACCTGCGCCTCAAATACGCGGTTGTTTTTGGTGGCGTCGGTTACGCTCCGCAAGTGCAAGCTGTCGCGCAAGGGGTTGATGTTCTCATCGCAACTCCGGGGCGATTGATAGATTTGATCCAACAAAAACATTTGCGCTTGAATGAATTGGAAATTTTTGTTCTCGATGAAGCCGATCGTATGTTGGATATGGGTTTTATTAACGACATTCGTAAAATCATCGCACTTTTGCCACCCAAAAGACAAAATCTCTTTTTCTCAGCGACCATGCCACCCGATATTTTACAACTCTCACAATCTTTACTCACCGATCCGGTGCGCGTGGAAGTCACACCGGTTTCTTCGACCGCCGAAAAAATCAATCAGTCACTTTATTATGTCGAAAAAAGTAAAAAGCGCGATCTTCTTCGCCATGTTTTACAAGATAAAAAACTCAACAAAGTGATCGTTTTTACACGCACCAAACACGGCGCCAATCGTGTGGTAGAAGTGCTCGTTCGCAATCAAATTAGTTCCGCAGCGATTCACGGCAATAAATCCCAATCGGCTCGTCAGCGCGCTCTGGAAGATTTCCGCGAAGGCGCCATCCGTGTGCTTGTCGCGACGGATATCGCCGCACGTGGAATTGATATTGATGACATCAGCCATGTGATCAACTTTGAGCTGCCTAACATCTCCGAAAGCTATGTGCATCGTATTGGTCGTACGGCTCGTGCCGGCGCCAGCGGTTCCGCCATTTCTTTTTGTGACCAAGAAGAAAAAGCCTATGTGCGCGATATTGAAAAGCTCATCGGCAAATCCATCCCTGTGAATCCAGATCATCCTTATCACTCGCGTGATGTGGAAATGGCGCGAACTCTCTCGAAAGGGAAAGCCAAAGCGCAAATTGAATCTCGCGACAATCAAGAGCGTGGACCACGTCGCCCGCAACAACGACGATCACAAGGCGGCGGAGGCTCACAACGGCCACGTAGTTTTGGTGGCTCAGGTTCTGGTGGTGGTCGCTCTGGCGGCCGTCCGCAACGCCAAGACGATGGACCGCGCAGAGACGCTTCTGGAGGTAACAGAGATCCCTATGCTCGTCATGAGAACTCACGCCGTGATAACTCCTCTGCACGCAGAGATGGTCCTCGTCGCGAGAACACCGGAGACAGAGACTCTTATGCTCCACGAGCTACTTCTAGCAACAGAGAAGCTGCCCCACGCGCAGCTTCCAGTCACAGAGAAACTTCTGAGGCGCGACCTGAACGTCGTGAGCCTGTAGCAAGCACTCCTCAACCACGTCGTCCCTTCTGGAAAAGAAAAGAGCGATCGTAAAAACGTCGCTCTTTAAAAATTACAAATTTGAGATTCTTTGCTTCGCTCAGAAATAATGGACGCCCCCTCTTGCCAACGAGGGCTGGTTACCTCAATACAGTAAAACTGTAAACAAAAGGGGGAAATCCATGAGGAACGTAGTATTTATTGGTTTAGATGTCGATGATAAAAAATTCCACGG
>JBGSUL010000104.1:0-6026 GCA_041736155.1 Bdellovibrionales bacterium | reverse complement strand
CAACCGTGGAATTTTTTATCATCGACATCTAAACCAATAAATACTACGTTCCTCATGGATTTCCCCCTTTTGTTTACAGTTTTACTGTATTGAGGTAACCAGCCCTCGTTGGCAAGAGGGGGCGTCCATTATTTCTGAGCGGAGCTAAGGATCTGATTTGTCTAAAGAGTGGCGTTTTGCACAAAACACTTCACGCGATTCTGTTCCTCGCGCACCATGAATTCTTCCACAGTGAGCTTGTTGTACTCGGCCTCATCGCGGGCTACATTTTGAGTGTTACGTAGGCATTCGCAGGACTTTTTATAGTCGAATTTCTTTAAAAAATCGCTGGGTGTTAATTGTGCATCCGTGGTGAGCCCCAGTCCTGTCGATTTTTGGGCGAGCTCCACAGGGAGTTTTTTTGAAACTTTTAAAACTTCCAGAGCTTTTGTTTTTGCTGCAGCATCAATTGCATCCAGTTTATTTTTAGTATCAGAATCCAACTTTGATTTATAAATAATCGTTGTGGGAATATATGTTTGGCGAAGATTGCGTTGGGTAGCGCCTAACATTGTTTTCGGATCAAGTGTGGCTGCCGAAAGTTTTTCGCTGTCTTTGTCGCAATCTTTTTTATAGCCCTCTTGAGTCATCTTCCAAGAGGAATAGGAGGAGATGGTGCTTTGAAGCATTGGGCCTGCGTAAGAAGCGGAACAGAAAGGTAAAATAAAAAAGTATATAATTCTGGGTATCATAGGACCTCTGTAATGTTTATTGAATTATACATTAAATGTTTGCCTACACAAGTATCAGAGTCAAGATAAGAAGAATGCAAATTTTGCGATGCACTCGTCGGCCAGAGCTTGCATTTCATCTTGTTCTATCTGAAATAGAAAATTAACTTTTGAGTCAATTTAAGAGAATTCCGTGCTTTGATCTTATGAGACTGGAATACTTAAATAAAAAACAGTGCGGCGGAAAAAATGGCCAATGTCACAGCCACACCGCTGAGGATCATGGCTTTTTTAAACTTCCAGTGCCATGCCAGTTTTAACCACATTTGTTGGCGATAAAAATTCTTTTGGATTTTTTTAAATTCTTTGCTGAGACTTTTGCGAAGTAATAAGATTTGTTCTTTGTTCAGTTGTTCAAATTTGACGGCGACCAGTTTACAATCTTTTTGAAAAAAATCAGATTCGAGGACGGTCAGTTTTTGCACGCGTTGGACTTTGGCAAAACACGCAAAGCTTTCGTTATTGGGTGTGGAAAATTCTACCATGATGGATTCACTCATTTGTGGAGCATCTAAGAAAGGAACCGTGAATGCCATGCCAGTTTCTGAAAGATTGAGAACTTCAGTAAAAAAAGTACGATTGCCACGCGGATAGGGTGCGTAGCGCAAGATTTTTTTATCTTTCACTTGCAGGACGTATCGGGGAGATCGGTTTTGGATTTTTTCAGAAGGTTGAGTACTCACTGTTTTCTATTCGACAAAATTTTGCGTATTTTTACAAGCGAAAAGGATCCCAACCGACTTCAGTCATTTCCAAAGTTTTACCATCTTCAACACAAAGGCAACGCGAGTCGGAAATGACCTTTCCAATCACCGTTAGACCTAAGTCTGATAGAAGTTTTTCTGATGAGCCAGAGGGGAGGGTCATTAAAAGTTGATAGTCTTCGCCTCCCTCTAGAACATAATCGCGCAGCTTTTGATCTTTTTCTTCACAAAATTTTTGTAATTCACGAGCAATAGGAATTTTATCAAAGTGAATTTCAAAACCGCACTGAGAATGGCGTGCGAGGCTAAAAAGACTCTTGCTTAAACTGTCGCTGATATCGGTGAGGGCTGTGGGGGCGAGTTGCTGACGGACTTGCAAAGCCGTCGAAATATGGGCGCGAGGTTTTAAAAAAATGTTTTCCAAGGCCAAGTAGCCCCAGCCATTTTCGATGGATTGCCAGCCGCCACGTGCCGAACCGAGAGGGCCAGTTACGGCCACTAAATCGCCCGGACGAGCCCCCGATTTGGTCACTGGGGAAAGATCAAAGCCAAAAACCACAAAGTCAAAGTAAGACAATCCTTGTGTGCGGGTGAGATCGCCACCGATCAGGGAGACCGCATACTCATGACAAGCCTCTTCCACCCCGGCAAAAAAGTCTTCAATATGTCTCTCGGATAGTTTTGGCGCCAGCGCCGCTGACAAGAGGAGACCACGCGGAGCCACCGCCATGGCGGCCAAATCACTCAGCGCCTGGACAACGCCTTTGTAACCGATTTGCTGAGGTGTCCCGTGAGACCAACGAAAGTGCGTTTCTTCGACAAATTGATCGGTGGAAATTACAAGGGGCGAGCAAAATGCGGCATCATCGTCGAGATGCTTAGCACCTGTGCGTTGACTGAGACGTTGAATTTTTTCTAACAGGCTTTTCTCTTGCACGCTTTTTTTGAATCGCATAAATAAAGTGAGAAGTCATTTACTAAAGGATCATCATGCGTAGTTTTGCCGTGCTTTTTTGTGTTTTCCTTGGCCTCACTGGCTGCCAGTCCTCACCTCGGACCTCTCCTGAGTGGCAAGCCTTCGAGGCCGATTTTTTAAAGGATTTATGGTCGGTTTACCCACAATGGGCGTTTTCTTTGGGGCGCAAGGAATCGGCCGGAACCATTAAAATTCCTGGACGCGCCTCATGGGTGGAGCAAAAAGAGTTTTTGATGAAACATCAACAACGTTTGACCACGTTGAATGAAAAAAAGATGTCGGCGGAAGATGTCACCGATTTTGCCTTAGTGAAAAGTTTTATCGAGTCGACGTTGTGGAATTTGGATGTTCTCAAGGAGTACGAATGGAACGCCAGTCAGTACAACCTTGGGGGGACTTTAAACGGCGTCCTCGAAGCCAAAAATATGTCAGGTTCTGAAAAATTACAGGCATTGCAAACAAAACTAGAGGTTGTGCCAGCGTATTACAAGGCGGCCTTGGAGCAATTGCAAAATCCAACGCGTGAGCATCTCACTTTAGCCATCAAACAAAATCGCTCTCTGGCGGAGCATTTGGAAAAAGGTTTTTTAGATCAAACTCTCGATTTGGCGACAACGCTCGAGCATAAGAAAGAGCTGCGCCAAAAAATTCAAAAGGCAGCACAAGCAGTGCGAACCTATGTTTCCTCCTTGGAGTCTCTTCTTAAGAACAATAAAAAATTCCGCGATTTTCGTTTAGGCGAAGAGCTCTATGCACAAAAGTTTAAGTACGACCTGCAATCGCGTTTTACTGCACGAGAGATTTACGAAAAAGCGGTAGCCGAAAAGCAAAAGACGCATCGGGAGATGAAAGCACTGGCACAAAAACTCTGGCCGACCTACTTTGCAGGTAAAACACCTCCGGCGAAAGATCTCGAGCAGGTGCGTCTGTTGATCTTGGAGATTTCTAAAAAGCATACGCAAGTCGATCAATTTGTCGCTACTGTTCGCGCACAGATTCCACAGTTGTGGAAGTTTGTCGAATCTAAAAAGTTAATAGCTTTAGATCCGAAGCAACCTCTCGTCGTGCGTGAGACTCCTGTCTATGATCGTGGTTTTGCCGGAGCCGGAATAAACGCTCCCGGTCCGTTTGATCAAAAGCGCGAAACGTTTTACGAAGTCACTCCATTGGATGGGATGAGTGCAGAGAAAAAAGAAAGTTATTTACGCGAGTACAACGACTACACCTTACAAATCCTCAACATCCACGAGGCCATTCCGGGGCACTACACACAGTTGGTCTATAGTCGTCGTTCGCCCAGTCTGATCAAACAAATCTTGGGCAGTGGGACAATGATTGAGGGGTGGGCGGTTTATGCGGAACGTATGATGATGGAAGAGGGTTATAATAACCAACCCGAAATGGGGTTGATGTATCATAAATGGCGCTTGCGAGTGATCAGCAACACCCTTCTCGATTATAGTTTACACAATTTAAATATGACACGCTCCCAGGCGATGCAGCTTTTAGTTAATGAAGCTTTTCAAGAAAAAGCCGAAGCTGAAGAAAAATGGAATCGTGCGACTTACTCGCAAGTGCAACTGGCCAGTTATTTTACCGGCTTTACAGAAATTTACGAATTTCGTGAAGAGATGAAGAAGCGAATGGGTGACACATTTGATCTCGAAAAATTTCACGAAGACTTTTTAAGTTATGGAAGCGCTCCTATTCAAACAATACGTTCGCTGATGCTGACGAAACTTTCGCGAGGGAACTGATGAGCAATCCTTTTGATCTATTTAATGAATGGTTTTCCGAGGCCGAAAAGGCGGGGCAGATTGAACCCAATGCCATGGTACTGTCTTCAGTGCGCGAAGGAAATCGCCCCACTTCGCGTGTGGTACTCCTGAAACACATCGAAGATCAGGCTTTTTATTTTTTTACTAACTACAACAGCGATAAATCAAAGACTCTCACGACCAACACGTGGGCGAGTTTTAATTTTCACTGGCGTCTTCCTGTGCACAGACAAATTCGCATGGAGGGTGAAGTTTTTAAAGCCTCCGAAAAAATCTCCGACGATTATTTTCGTTCGCGCCCCCGCGGCAGCCAAATCGGCGCATGGGCCTCACCGCAAAGTCAAAAAATTGAAAACCGCCAAGAGCTAGAAAAGCGCGTGGCCGAATACGAAAAACAATTTCAGGGTCGCGATGTCCCTCGCCCGCAATACTGGGGCGGCTTCGGCCTTAGAGCCGATCGCATCGAGTTCTGGCAAGAGGGCGACTCCCGTCTCCACACCCGCCGATTGTTTGTTTTGAAAGACGGTCATTGGACAGAGTCATTACTTGCTCCTTAATTAAGGCTTTCTGAGGGAAACGATCGAAGGACCGCAGTTTTTATCACCTCAGCGACACGAGCAACGCATTAACCCCTCATTACAACCATTGAATTCTTTTTTACATTATTCAGCTTGAGGAAAGCGTATTGTTTACAGAAGCTATTTAATAAAACATTTTAAATGATTACTATGAGCTGCTTAAAAAATAGTACTTAGATTAAAAAGAGCAATAAAGCTCACCCAAAATCAGTACGGATATGGAGATAAACATGAAGATATTAATGAGTATATTGGCATTTTCTTTAGCTTTAAGTGCCAGCGCAGAACTTGTAAAAACGGCAACAGTCGTCGGTGCGAAACATTTAATTTTGTTGTGACGAATTATGCGGATTGTAATGGCAGTGGTTTTGAAGGTGTCGACTTGGAGTTATTAAGCCATAAAAATAACATCAAGGTATACAAGGTTTCACTTAAATACGGAGCGGCTACGATCATCGGCTGTGAGAAAAAGGGTAAGAACATTCAAGAGTTAACAAAAAGTTATCAGTCTAAAAATAATGAAACTGTGATTTTTCTTCTTGAAGATAACACGGAGCTTGTTCTTTCAAAATAAAACGAAAAACTCTCTCCTGATGCTAAATTGCTTATTAAGTATCCAAAGCCTGTGCTTAAAAACACAGGCTTTGTTGTATTGCTAGTACCCTTGTTCGGAAGGGGCAAAGTCGCCTTTGCAGGAGAGAGTGAACTTCATCTTGGCTTTTTCTCCTGGGGGTAACAAATTGTTATCGAGTGTCAGCTCTCCGCGCAGCTGAACTCCAGAGGCGCCCGCGATAACGTCGTCAATGCTTTGGTGGACTTTGTAGTCAGCATTTGGATCCCAATTAAGCAACCACAGGAATATGGAGTCATCGATATCCGTAATTGAGCTTATGGAGCAGACGGAATCACAGCTATAATAAAGATCGAAAAGCGGAACGTCTTTGATTGTCTTGTTATCGATGGTCAACTCAGTTTGCAGACCTGCCTTGGAGCCGCTGATTAAGAGCTGAAGAGAAGGTGGTTTAACAACCGGAGCCCATTTTAAGAATGGGCCTTCCATTTCCGTTGTTAAACGAGTGGCTGGACTGCGGGCGTTTAGTGGGAGTCGAACCGGCTTAGAGTTGGAACGATGGCCGACTGACGTTTAATTCTGTTGCTATCTTATTTTCAAATTCCTCTGGTGGCAAGTAGCCAATGGCCGAGTGTAGCCGCTTCTTGTT